>NZ_CAJPNR010000014.1 GCF_905372115.1 uncultured Streptococcus sp. | reverse complement strand
TCATTCTATCAAGCAAGAAGCTAATGCAGCTTACAAGTCATCCAATACACATCCTTTCACTAGAATAGCATTATCATATATTTTTTTACTTAAACAGGACTGAATTTTTTCTTAAAAAAGGCTGAAAAGATAGGGAAAATGGAGCATGAAAAGGAATTTTTCCAATTCTCTTTCTAAACTGGATGATATCAACCATTTCCTCAAAAAATTCGCAGTAAAAAAGACTGGGACAAAATTGTCTCAGTCTAAATTTATCGCGTTCAAAAGCTCTTGATGCAGGAGCTGCTTATATTTTTACGACTCTTTCTTAGATGAGCGGAAACCTGCTGCAGCTAGCAAGGCCGCAAAGCCAAGATAAGTAAGAAGAGCACTCGAACTGCTTCCAGTTTTAGGCAATTGACCTTGTGTGGTTTGGTAGCTGACAGATAGCTGCAAGCTACTTGCTTGCTTACTTGCAGATCTTGGATGCTGCCAAGTTCGGTTTGAAAGAGGCTCAAATTTCTGCGCTGTTTGAACAGTAATTTCTGCAGGAGGTGTTGAAACACTAACCTGATTGGATTCAATCCGGTATTGATTATTAATCAGCAAGCTGAAATGATTGGTATAGGTTCTGCCTGGATACAAGAGTCGGCCGACTGCTGCTGGAGCTATAGTCTCAGTCGCAATATTCAAATCAGCATTGTAGCGTTCAAGCAGACCTGGTGCAGCAACAAAAGTCAAGACTCTGGTGCTCGGCTCATAAGAAACCTCATAACCAGGACTTTTCGCTCTAGTCGCTTCTAGATCCAATTCAAAACCTTCCGGCAGGCGATCTTCCAATACGAAAGAATGAATTGGCAGGCGATAAGCAGGCAAAGCATCCGTTACCAGATTAAGGACAGCAAAACTTCCCTGGCTAACCTCTTGTTGATGAATATTCTTCTTGGACTCATCCTCCAACTCTTCTCTGACTTTTAACTGGATAAAAAGCTGGTTATAGTGATAAGTTTGAGTCGGCGCTTGCGGACGGCTTGGCAAAGCTTGATAGCTAGGTTCAGCCGGCTTTTGAGGAAGCTCTTTATAGTTCGGCTTGTCAGGCTCAGCAATCAAAGGCAAGTCACTTTCTCTGATAGGTGACTGGGGTTCAGGCTGAAGAACTGGTTCTTGAGGAAGCTGTGGTTCCTGCAGATAGCTTGGCTCCTGAGACAGCTCCTCTAAAGCAATTTCTTCTTCATAAACAGGCGGTTTCGGAGCCTCACCCGTGCTTACTTCAGGATCTTTTTGAGGTTTCTCTGGTTCCTTCAAATAAGATGGGAGCTGTGGTTCCTGTGGCAGCGCTTCTTCAACCGGAGCTTGCGGAAGACTCAGCAAGGACTGCTCCTTCTCATAGGTCGGCTCTTCAATTGCATCCAGCTCTTTCAATAAAGAAGGGGCGCTAGGTTCGTCTGGCAACTCCTGATAAGCTGGCGCCTGCGGTTGAAGCGGCTCAGCCTTATAAGTCGGCTCTTGCGGTAAAACTTCCAAATCTCTTTCCGGTAGAGCTACTAGTTCCTCAGGCCGACTTGGAAGAGCAAGAGGCTGAGTTTCTGTCGGCTGGCTAGGAAGTTCTTGATAGGCTGGCTGAGCTGGCTCTTCTGGCAAAGATTGATAAACGGGCTGAATTGGAAGAGGCTGCAGTGCCTTGAGCTCTTCATAGGTTGGCTCTTGTGGTTGAGCGATCTCAGTCGGAGCGACAGGCTTCATTGGGACACCTTTAGCTTTAATATCTGAGTTAAATACAAACCAAGCAGAACCCCGATTTCGTGAACCAATATCAAAGGAAATGACATCGCCCTGTGCCTTACCGACAATAGCGCCATACCAGTTATAAGGACTAGTAGGTGTATCCCACTTATTATACTCAAAGCGAGAACCTTCTCTCTCAAAGTTAATAGAAATATCGGCATGGACACTGGTATCTGGGTGAATGTTAATAGCAGAACCTGTGATAGGAACATATTCACCATTAAAATTCTTGATGTACTCAATCGCAGCTTTATTAGTATTTAAAGATGAGAAGCTGACAAGCGAACCTGTCATATCAAGCCTTTCTCCAGCCTCATCGAAAAATTCCGCTTGGACATTGACTCGAGATTGGCCATGAAAATCCAAGGTCCACACAGTCAAGGTCGGATCCTTAACTAAGAAAACCGGCAGCTTATCCTGACTCTTCGTTGATTCTTTCAGAGTATAAGTATAGACAACTTTAGCGATTTTCTTGCCTTGAATACTGGAATTTTTGATATTGGTATAAGTAGCTACCAGAGGCACATCTTTTTGCAAAACGACTTTAGTCTGATGCTCTTTCCCTTTTAAAACACTGGTCAAAGCTCTCATTCCTGATTCATCCATTCTCCAAGAACGAACCTCATCAGTCAGCTCATCATTGGTATATGTTCTAATAGAGGGATCAAGTGTCAAGACGGCCTGGGGCTCAGATTTGAAAACAAAAGGCTGGCTTTCAACTTTGCTGAGATAGCCTTCTTCATTTTTCTTAGCCTCCGCTTCCTGCAACTCTCTCTCAAAAGTTACAAGAGCTGCATCATACTTAGTTTTGGCAGTATCATAGGCAGCTTTTGCCTTCTTATATTCTTCTAAGAGCTTATCATAGTCAGCTTTCAAGCGGGCATTTTTTTCTTTAATGCTTGCATTTTCTTGCTCAATCACTGCGTTCTGCGCTGAAACAGCTGCAAGGTTTGCCTCATAATCTTCTTTTAGTCTTTGGTTTTCTGCTTCAATTCTTGCAAGATCTGCTTTATAGGTCGCTAAGTCTGCCTGATAAGCAGTTAATTTATTCTTGTTTTCCGTCTCAATCCGAGCAGTCGCCTCCTGATAGGTAAGCAAGGCTTTCTCGTATGCTTCTCGACTTTTCTGGTTGCTTTCAGTGATTCGAGCTACATCCTGCTCATATTGGGCTAATTGATTTTTATAAAGCTCTTGTTTTTCCTGATTTTGCTGACGAATCTGTGCATTTTCAGCTTCAATGGCAGCATTACGGGCTGTTACTTCTGCTTTTTCTGTCTCATAGGCAGTTTGGCGCTTCTTATTTTCAGCTTGGACACGCTCAAGTTCAGATTGATAGGCAGTTAAAGCCGCTTGATAATCTCTTTCTCTGGCCTCATTGGACGCCTCGATTTCAGAGCGATTCTTTTGATAAGCAGCTAATTTGCTCTCATAGTCTTTCTCAGCCGCTTGATTTTTTTGTCGAATCTCAGCCAATCGCTCTTGATAAGCAGCTAAATCAGCCTGATACTGCTCCTTTAAAGCTGCATTTTTCTTCCGAACGGCTAGATTTTGGGTCTCAATCTCTTTATTCTGCTCTTGGATTTTAGCCAAGGCTGTCTCATAAGATTGTTTAGCTTCTTGATTGGCTGTTTGAATACGTTCTACTTCCTGCTGATAAGCCCTTAAATCTGACTGATACTGCTGCTCTAGCTCAGCATTTTCTTTCTGAATTCGAGCCAATTCTTTCTCATAGTCAGCCAAGGCAGCTTGATAAACAGCTTCTTTTTCTGCCTTAACCTGAATCAGTCTGGAAACTTCAGCTTCATACTGCTTGACTGCTTCCTGATAGGTCTTTTCAGCTGCCTGATTTCGTTCTGCAATGGCTGCATTTTCAGCTTGAGCAGCTTTATTGTGAGCTGAGACCTGAGCAAGCTTTTCTTCATAGCGACGCTTTGCTTCTGCATTCTTCTCCTGGGTAGCTTTAAGCTCTGTAGCATAGCTCTCCATAGCAGTTTTGTAGTCTGCTTTCGCTTGAGCATTTTCTTGTAAAATTCGTGAACTCTCCTCTTGATAGGCTGCTAAAGCTGCTTGATAGGAGGCTTCTTTCTCTTGATTGATTTTTACAATACGGCTCAATTCTGCTTGATAAGCAGCACGTTTCTGTTCATAGTCCGCCTGTAGCTGAGCATTTTCAGCTTGAATACGGTTGGACTCTTGTGCATAGGAAGCCAGAGTCTTGTCATATTGGTCTTTCAAGGCTTGATTGGCAGACTCTTTCTGACTGAGATCTTTCTCATAGGTCTTCAGTTGCTCTTGATAAGCTGCTGTGGTTTCACGTATTTCCTTTACTTGTGTCACATAATCTGCTAGTGCAGTCTCCCGTTTACTCGCAGCTTCTTCTGGATTTCTAGCTGTTCCTAAATCAACAGTCGGCTCCTGCTTTAGTTCGATGCCCGCTTTCTCAGCCTCAGCTAAGGTTTGGTCCAAGTCCGCATGAGAAACTTCCAAAGGAAGCTTGTCTTGACTTACAGGCTCTGACTGAGTTGGCGCAACAGTTGGCTGATGTGCTTCGGTTGGTGAAAGTGCAGCTTCAGAAAGGGAAGACTGATCTGCTGCTTCAGCTGACTTTTCCTCAGCCTGAACCGACCCAGCAGCTAGCAACAAAGCCGCACCCAAAACAGCTCCGCACAAGCCCTTAGAAAGGCGGCTCTTGCGGAAGCCATAGACTATTTTCTTTTCCATTATAATCTCCATTTCTCCTTTAAACAGTTACCTGTTTATTGTCCATATTATTCTATTTTATCAGAGCAAAGGCAAATAAGCAATGTTTAAATACTAAAAATAATAAAGAAAAAGCCTGAGGTAGACTACTATCTCAGACTGTTCTAGTCATTATAATTAAATCCATTAAATCGCAGCTCGAATCGCTTTTTCCACTGCTTCTTTCTCGCGCTTCACCAGTTCAACACGCGCAGCGATTTCCTTGATTCCCATGCTGATGTTTCGGCTAATCGCCATATCATCCAACTGTGGCTCAAAGAAGGCTTTGTACTCTGCCAATCTCTCTTCTGTCTTGAAGACCACTGCTGGGCTAATGACAAAGCTATCAAAGCTCATATCGCCACCTAGCGCTGCCTTGATCCAGTCCCAATTCTCACGCGCCCAAGTCCACACTGCTTCTTGAGTAAAATCACGGCTGAGGAAGCGGGCATACCAAGCTGACAAATCCTGCGGTTTCACAGTAAATTTATCCTTCCAAGTCGCTAACAGTTCATCCAAGGTTTCCTTGTTCTTCGTATAAGAAAGGGCTGTAGAAAGAGCATTCTTGAAGCTTCCATCATTTGAAGCGACATATAGGTCCAGATAAAGCTTAGTCAGCTCCTTGCTTTCATGATGTTTGATTTGGTTGACCAATACCTGCAAACGAATAGCGGCAGGGAGTTTTTCCAAATTATCACGATATCTTTCAAAAATCTGGCTAGCTTGAGCTCTAGCTGTCTCATCGTCCGCCTTAATCATATTACCCACAATCAGCTGGCGAACCATCTCATCCTCATCACTTTCGCCTTCCTGTTTTTCAAAACCAAGACGGTCGAAATTACTTTGACTGAGAACTTTCAACAGAGCTTTGTAATCTTCTTCTGTCTGACTGCCTTCATCCACAAAGCGATTCAACCCTTCTAGAACTTGGGAAACAGCTGAAACCACCATATAAGAAGTTTCGTTTGCCAGCTTACTGATGACTGGCAGCAGGTCCGCATAGGAAATCTTACCAGACTCTGCCAGAAGTCGACGCTCCTGCACGATTTGCAGTTTGCTGATATTGTCCAAAGAGCTGAGATTATTCAGAAGAGCATCCAGCAACTCACCTTGATAATCTGTAATATAGTGGGCTGTATTTTCTGTATTGAGACGCAGGGCTCCTTCATTTTGCGCTGCCAAGGCTGCATAATTAGGAATTTCCAGTCTTTCTGTCGTCAGAGTATCAGGAAGTCCTTGCCAGTTGCTGTTAAGCGGTACTGGCCAGAGACGGCCCTTATCCTCGTGCTCCCCAATGAAGAACTGCTTCTGGCTCAAAATCAAGGAGTCATTTTCGACCTTGGCAGTTACAACTGGATAACCCGGCTGCTCCAGCCAAGCATCCATAAAGGCAGCTACATCACGGCCAGAAGCTTGAGAAAGAGCATCCCAAAGATCACGACCGATAGTATTACCATACTGATGCTTCTCAAAGTAGGCGCCTAGCCCCTTACGGAAAGCATCATCTCCCAGCCAACGGCGCAGCATGTGCATGAGACGGCTGCCCTTCGCATAGACAATTGCTCCATCAAAAAGTGTATTAATTTCATCAGGATGCTTGACCTCTACATGGACCGACTGAACGCCATCTGTCGCGTCACGCTTGAGGGCATAAGGAGCTCCGCTGGTCTGGAAATCTTCAAAAATTTTCCAGCTAGGCTCAATCGCATCAACTGAGACATACTCCATCATATTGGCAAAGCTTTCATTGAGCCAAAGATCATCCCACCACTTCATGGTCACTAGATTTCCGAACCATTGGTGAGCTAGTTCGTGTGCAACAACCAAGGCAACTGTCTGACGACTCAGAGCTGTTGAATTTTCATCCACCAGCAAATAGATTTCCCGATAGGTTACCAAGCCCCAGTTTTCCATAGCACCAGCAGAAAAGTCTGGCAGAGCCACATGAAGTGACTGAGGAATAGGATACTTGACTCCATAATATTCTTCGTAAAATTCAATACAGCGAACCGCAATGTCCAAAGCAAACTCTAGATTGCTGGCTGGGTGGGCCTTGGTCGCATAAACTCCTACTAAGGTTCCATTCTTGGTTTTAGCAGTAATTCCTTGCATATCACCTGCAGCAAAAGCCAAGAGATAGGAAGACATACGTGGAGTCGTTTCAAACTTCCAAACGCCAGTCGCTTTGCGGTTTTCAACATCAATTTCCGGCATATTAGACAGAGCCAACTCACCCTCTGCTTGGTCAAATTTCAAAGCCAAATCAAAAGTTGCCTTAGCTTCTGGCTCATCCACACTCGGAAAGGCTTCGCGGGCAAAATGGCTCTCAAACTGCGTAGAAATAATCTCTTTTTTCACACCATCAACCGTGTAGTAAGATGGGTAAATCCCCGTCATATTGTCCGTAATCTTACCAGTATAAGTTATTGTCACCACTACATGCCCAGCTGCTTCCAGCTCAATATAAAGAGCTTCATTGTCCTTATCAAGAGTGAAAGGACGAGCTTGACCAGCCACTTCTACAGCTTCAACTGTCAAATCTTTTTGGTGTAGGGAAATCTTGCTTGACTTAGCTTCCCCAGTAATGGACACCTTGCCTGAAAAAGTCTTATCAGCACGATTCAAATCCAAAAAAAGATCATAGTGCTCAGGAACAAAAGTTTCAATAAAATGTTTAACTGCTTGCATCTGCTTCTCCTCATCTAACGAACAATGCAGCAAGATTACTCCGCCATACTTGTCCGCTTATAATCTGTTATTATTGTATCATATTTAAATGATTTCAGTGCAGAATAAATGTAAACAAAAAGACAGGAAAACCTGTCCATTTGGTTTATGATAATAGAAGAAAGGTCAAGAGTTCTTCTTTTCTTTCTCAAGTTCCTCTAATTTTTTGTTATAGATTCGATTTTCTTCGTGATAAATTTTGTTTAGCCGTTTTTCATAACGCTGAATTTTTCTCTCAAAAATTTCCCTGTTTTCCTCTATTTGATTTAATTCATATGAGGGGACGGTATCAGGACTATTGCGACAAAAAGATAATATCCATTCGCTCATTTGCTCTGAAACATTTTTAGCCTCTCGTCTCATGTCCTGATAATCCCATTCATACTCGCTGACTTTCTTTCTAAAAGCTATATGCTCGTCATCAAGGCGCTTAATTTTTTTCTGAATATCCATACGGCCTCCTATAGGATAGGGCTGGCCAATTCAGGCTTTGGAACAGCACCAAGCACCTCCTTGATTGAATCTGCCGCTCCTCCAGAGAAAGCCCCAGATAAGTCGGCAGGCACTTGAGAAGACGCAAAAGATTTCATAGTCTCAGCTTGATTATCCAGCCAGCTTTGTAAAGCTTGACTCTCCTCAAGAAGAATGGCTCTTTTAGCTGAAATCAAGCCACGAATAGCTATGCGTTCCTGAATCTTTAAATATTCTTTTTTTATACGTTCGGCTTCAACTCGATCTTCTGTATTTGGTTCAATCATACTCTACCTCCTAGCTTTTTTCAAAAATCTGGGCACCTTGTTGATCGATTTCTACTATCCTATCTGCTGCTTTGTTTAAATTCCCTGCAATACCAGTCATTGTAGTCATATAAGAGTTTGCTGAGGCAAGGGTACTTGCTTCTTTTCCATCATTCCAAGCAGTTGACATGCTCAACTCAGATAATAAGCCCTCTACCTCATCAGCTGAAAGATTATGGGCTAGAGTATAGGCTGCATTGCTCAGTTCTGAGATGTGTGCTTCAACTTTCGATTTTGCACTTGCTAACTTATCTTTAATCTCTTGCTCGTAGACCTCAGCTTGAAGCTGAGCGGTTTGAGCGCTTGTGCGAACGAGTTCCTCTCTTAAACTAATTGTTATTTCGCCAGAACTAATTCTTAAAGAAGCATGCAATTCATCAATGTATTTCCTATTTATGGCGATTAAATCATGCTTAGAAGGCTCAGGAGCGAAGTCTCCGTAGTCCCTTAAATACTCAAGAACATAATTTTCAGGATTCTTTTTGGCATAGTCTAATCCAAAATTTGCGGTTGCTACATTTATTTCATACATTTTTGCTTTATGTTTTGCAATCTTTCTGACTTGCTTTTCGGTCATACCAGTGCAGAAAAGACCATTTTTTTCATACCACTCAAAATCTAGCCTATTACCTTTAATCTTTGGTAATCCAGCATTATGATTTTTTCCCTCTACAGTAAATACTTTTCCATACGGAATGATTCCTCCATGACCATCCCAACTTGTTAAATCTTTCCCTTGATCACTGTATGAATGTAAGTGTTTATTAATATATGCTAATTCTTCATCACTAATACCTCTATAATCGGCTGTATTTTTTGTCAACGAATTCCACGCACCCCAGTCCATGAAATTTGTAATCTTCTGGACTTTCATTTCCGCAGCTACTTTAGCAACTGCTGGTCCAGCTTGACTGAATCCCGACATATTACTAATATCAACTTCCTGTCCTGTTCCAGCCATTTTTTTAGCACTAGCTAATGATTGATTATAAAATTCTCGAACGTCCTTTGTCTGTTCTGTTAATTGATTTCTTGCTATTACCGCATTGAATACTGATTCTGTAACATGGTTATTATTTTCGTTATTAGGTGATTGAGTACCAGCAACAACAATAGTAGTTTGAGTGTAATCTGGCTTACCTTCCTTATCAAGAGGCGCAACAGCAATGGCTTGGGTTGTTTCGTTGACTTCGTTAATCAGTTTATATTTCTTTCCGCTCTCATCAAGTGAGAACTCATTCCCATTTTTTTCTTCTTTTATTATATTAAGAACTTCAACTTGTAATTCCTGTATGCTCTCGTCTGTTAAGGCCATTCTAAAAAGTCTCCTTTCCTAATTTCTGTATTATAGACAACTTCTGCATCAGGACTACCGTTCTCGCTTTTTTTAACATCTACGAGCTGATGTTCTTGAACTAAAGCTTCTATATTCTCATCAATTTTTGGTTTAGTTGATAATTTGGCTTCCACAGGTAATTTTTTACTCTCGGAAATATCAATAAAATCGTCACCAACCTTTAATTCTATGATTTCTTCATCCCAGCCATTAAAATCAAGCCTAACATCCCAAAAACTACCATAATGACTGTAGGATTTCTCACCAATTTTTTTTCCCAAGTAGGCTTTATTGCCTTGTAAATCATAAATCACAGGAACAATATTTGCACGAAACATGCTCTGCCCATCCCCACCTTGAACAAAAATTGGCGAAAACTCAATTTTACTAACTCCTGAATAGTGTTCTTTAATGTAAGTCGCCAGTTGTTCTTCCAACAAACGAAATCCGCGTTTGTAAAGTTTCACTCCTTTATCGTCTAAAACATCACTAACATTATATGGAGAATTTTTGTGTTCAATCCATTTTGTCATACAATATACTCCTCCTGAAATTAAAACTACAAGAACTGCAATGATCGCAAATTTATTTTTCTTCATTGTTTACCTACCTCACACCTTTATGAAAACGCTTTTATTTTTTAATTATAGTATATCATAATATTTCTAGTCATACCATTATTTCTGGTCTCATTCATTTTTTATAAAAGCGCTCTCAATTATCTGTTTATAATATCTGGAGTCTTTTACATAAAAAAGTTTTATTTCAAATCCTATAAATAACTTTGCTTTCATTCTTTACGTCTTTCTTAAGACCAAACTGTAATCTTTGAACCTCTTGATCAGACAAAGTCATATCATTCGTCTCCTTTACTCAAGTTAACATTATAAACAATTTCTGCATTCGGACTTCCTTTTTCATCCTTAATAACATCCTTTAACTGACCGTATTCAACTAATAATTCCATATTCAAATCAATCCCTTTAGCTCTTGTGAGTTTAGCTTCATCAGGTAAATGTTGCGCGTTAGAAACATCAATGTTATTCCCGTTTGAGTCTTTTAAATCTATAGCTTCATTTCCACCTCCATCAAAATTAAGAATTATATGTGAGACGATACCAAAGCTACTTGGATACACATTATTAACTTTAGTACCAAGAGTGGCTTTATTTCCATGCTTATCATAAATAGTTGGACGGATATAGACATTTGAGAAAGTTGACCCTTCCTCAGTAACGTAGATTGGGGAAAACTCAATCTTTTCAACCCCTGAGTAATGCTCTTTTATATAAGTTCCTAGTTGCTCTTCCAGAAGTCGAAAGCCATGCTGATAGAGTTTAGCTGTTTTGGGGCTAAGGTTAGGTTTTGTCATCTTATTATAGACAAAAATGCCACCCGATACCAAGACAAGAATAAGAGCAAGTGTTATAAATATTTTTTTCTTCATCCAGCCTCACCTTTCTGTAACTCTATATTGTATACAATTTGAGCTTCTGGGCTTCCGTTTTTATCCTTGACAACATCTTTTAACTGACTGTTTTCAACCAATAAAGAAATATTTTCATCTGTACTTCTAGCCTTCGTGAGCTTTGCTTCGTCTGGCAAATGTTTTGCATTTGAAACATCAATCTCATTACCTTCTGAGTCCATTAATTCTATAACATCATTTCCTGAACCATCAAAATCAAGAAATATATGAGTAACTAATCCATAGCTATTAGGTGTGTAGTTCTCTATTGTTCTTCCTAATGTTGCTTTATGCCCGTATTTATCATAAATAGTCGGACGTACATAAGCATTCAGCATAGAAGAATCATAATCTCCAGTCACATAAATTGGAGAAAATTCAATTTTTTCAATACCTGAATATTACTCCTTAATATAAGTGCCAATTTGTTCTTCTAAGAGCCGAAAGCCTCGCTGATAGAGCTTGGTTGTTTTGGAACCTAAGTTGGGTTTAGTCAGTTTATTATAGACAAAGATCCCACCAGATACCAAGACAAGAATAAGGGCAAGTGTCGTAAAAATTTTTTTCTTCATCAGTCTCTTATGTTCTGTAAAAAATTTGTAATTAGAACGCATATATAAGGATTATAACAACAAGGTAAGATTCATAATGTTTATGACTTAACTTTTTACAAATTATTAGCCTTGCTAAGCGTTATTTAATATAAACATTGCCATTCTATCAACGCCATTTGAAATGATCTCCTTTTCTAATTTGAGTATTAAATTTCACTTCAGCATTAGGACTTCCGTTTTCATTCTTTTCTATGCCCTTTATCTGTCCAACTTTAATCAAAGCTGATATATTATTATCAATTCGTTGGCTTGTTGATAATTTTGCTTTTTCAGGCAGTTTCTCACTATTGGAGATATTGACATAGCCATTATCCGCCTTTATTTCAACAATTTCATTATCGTCCCCATCAAAGCTAAGTTGAATACTGCCACTACTTGTAAAACGGCCAAAATCTTCTTCTCCAACAGAACGTCCCAAATAAGCCTTATTACCATGATTGTCATAAATGACAGGTACAATTGTTGCCCGAAACATGCTCTGCCCATCCCCACCTTGAACAAAAATTGGCGAAAACTCAATTTTACTAACTCCTGAATAGTGTTCTTTAATGTAAGTCGCCAGTTGTTCTTCCAACAAACGAAATCCGCGTTTGTAAAGTTTCACTCCTTTATCGTCTAAAACATCACTAACATTATATGGAGAATTTTTGTGTTCAATCCATTTTGTCATACAATATACTCCTCCTGAAATTAAAACTATAAGAGCTACTCCGATTGCAAAAAATTTTTTCTTCATTATTTACTTACCTCACACCTTTATAAAAACGCTTTTATTTTTTAATTATAGTATATCATAATATTTCTAGTCATATCATTATTTCTGGTCTCATTCATTTCTTTATAAAAGCGCTTTTAATTATCTGTTTATGATATCTTGAATCTTTTACATAAAAAAGTTCTATTTCAAATCCTATAAATAACTTCGCTTTCATTCTTTACGTTTCCCTTAAGACCAAACTGTAATCTTTGAACCTCTTGATCAGACAAAGTCATATCATTCGTCTCCTTTACTCAAGTTAACATTATAAACAATTTCTGCATTCGGACTGCCTTTTTCATCCTTAATAACATCCTTTAACTGACCATCTTCTACTAACATTTGAATATTTATATCTATACTTTTTGCATCTCTTAGTTTTGCTTCTTTAGGTAGTTTCTTTGCATTCGAAACATCAATTCTCTCGTCATATGAATCAAATAATTCAATTACCTCGTTACCATCCCAGTCAAAATCAACGATTAAGTCAGTAACAATACCAAAACTATTTGGGACATATTTTTTATTTGTGTACCCAAAGTAGCCTTATTCCCATATTTATCATAGATCGTCGGACGTACATAAGCATTCAACATTGAAGAATCATCATCTCCTGTGACATATATTGGAGAAAATTCAATTTTTTCAATACCTGAATATTTCTCCTTAATATAAGTGCCAATTTGTTCTTCTAAGAGTCGAAAACCTCGCTGATAAAGCTTGGTTGTTTTGGGGCTAAAGTTAGGTTTTGTTAGTTTGTTGTAGACAAAGACGCCACCAGATACCAAGACAAGAATAAGGGCAAATGTCGTTAAAATTTTTTTCATCATTATTATTCCTCATTTTTTAAAACATCATTTAGATAATTGTTCCCATTATGAATATCTCCCTCTTTTAATTTCAAGGTTATAATCTATTTTTGCTTTAGGACTTCCCTTCTCACTTTTAGTAACTTTTTTCAACTGACCATCGTTTACCAAAGCATCAATGTTATCGTCTGTACCCTTAATTGGTGTTGTTAATTTCGCCTCCTCCGGCAAATGATTAGCATTACTAACATCAATTTTTTTATCCAAACTTGTCGCTGAACCTTCTAGCCAAATACTTTCATTGCCCATATGATCAAAGTCAAGAGTTAAGTCACCAGTTGTTCCATAAGAAGGATAGCCTCTTTTACCGATTCGCTTTCCCATCACCGCCCGATTCCCTTCCTCATCATAAATTACTGGCAAGACATCTGCTGTAAAAGGGGGATTGTCCTCTCCACCTTGAATGAAAATTGGTGAAAATTCTATTTTAGAGATTCCGGAGTAGTTTTCTTTGATATAGGTCCCAATCTGTTCTTCCAGCAAGCGAAAACCATGCTTAATAATCTTTTCTTCTTTTGCATCAAGTCCTGTCGAACTCTTTTGTGAATTCACCATATAAAATACTCCTCCAAAAATTAAAACTATAAGAACTGCGCTGACGGCAAAAATTTTTTTCTTCATCAGTCTCCTCCTTTTGTATTTCGTGAAAACTGTGTAAAAGCAACTACATGCCTGTATTATAATATAAATACCATTTTATTAACTTTCCATTTTGATTTCAGTGTAGATTTATGACCTTATCTTTCTTTAGTTTCGTCATTTCATCACACTCCCTTTTTTTATGTCCGTATTATAATTAATTTCTGCATCAGGACTACCGTTCTTGCTTTTTTTAACATCTACGAGCTGATGTTCTTGAACTAAAGCTTCTATATTCTCATCAATTTTTGGTTTAGTTGATAATTTGGCTTCCACAGGTAATTTTTTACTCTCGGAAATATCAATAAAATCGTCACCAACCTTTAATTCTATGATTTCTTCATCCCAGCCATTAAAATCAAGCCTAACATCCCAAAAACTACCATAATGACTGTAGGATTTCTCACCAATTTTTTTCCCAAGTAGGCTTTATTGCCTTGTAAATCATAAACCACAGGAACAATATTTGCCCGAAACATGCTATGCTCATCTCCACCTTGAACAAAAATTGGTGAAAACTCAATTTTACTAACTCCTGAATAGTGTTCTTTGATGTAAGTCGCCAGTTGTTCTTCTAACAAACGAAATCCGCGTTTGTAAAGTTTCACTCCTTTATCGTCTAAAACGTCACTAACATTATATGGCGAATTTTGATGTTCAATCCATTTTGTCATACCAAAGATTCCACCTGGAATGAGAAGCATCAGAACTGCCAAGGTGAAAATGATCTTTTTCTTCATAAACATTCTCCATTATGTACTAATATAAAAATATATATTTTTTGAATCTACACTCGTAGTATAACATAGTTAGTTGTAAGTTAAAACACAAAACAGAATTCTGACAATTCTTGAGAATATACAAAAAAGACACGAAACAAATCGTATCTTTTATCATCACAACTCAATAATTTTACCTGTTTCAAAGTAAACAACCCATTCACAGATATTCTTGGCATAGTCACCGATTCGTTCCAAGTAAGAGATAACTTGGAAGTAGTCACGGCCAGTAACAATCAGTTCTGGATTTTGTTTGATTTCCTCTGTAGCCAGATCGCGAATATCATCAAAGTATTGGTTGATTTTCTCATCCATAGCTGCTACGGCATAAGCTTGGTCTACATTTCCATTGAGGTAGACGTTTAGGGTTTCTTCGACGAAATTCTTAACATCGCGCCCCATCTTGCTGATAGCATCCTCTACGGACTCGATGCGGACCTCTCCTTTCATCCGAACAGTAGCTTTGGCGATAGATACGGCATGGTCACCCATGCGTTCCAAGTCACTGCTGGCTTTCAGCACAGTGATAACGGTTCGCAAATCTTGAGACACAGGTTGCTGCAGGGCGATGATTTCCAGAGATTTTTTCTCCAGTTTGACCTCGTAGTCATTGACTTCAGCATCATCTTCAATGACCTGACGAGCCAGTTCACGGTCGTGTGTAACAAAGGCACGCACCGTCCGGTTAATCTGCGATAGGACTTCATTTCCCATCGCATAGAATTGATTATGAAGTTTTTCTAAATCTTCTTCAAATTGTACTCTAAGCATAAGATTCCTTTCTATTATCCGAATTTACCAGTAATGTAGTCTTCGGTCTCTTTGTGGGCTGGATTAAGGAACATCTTCTTGGTTTCATTAAATTCAATCAAGTCTCCACCAAGGAAGAAGCCGGTCTTTTCAGAAATCCGAGATGCCTGCTGCATGGAGCGAGTGACCAAAAGCATGGTATATTTGTCTTTCAGACTGTAGAGAGTTTCCTCGATTTTCCCAGCTGAGATTGGATCCAAGGCTGATGTCGGCTCGTCCAAGAGAATGATCTTAGGACTAGTAGCTAGCACGCGAGCCACACAAACCCGTTGCTGCTGACCACCGGAAAGACCGATAGCGGAATCATGCAGACGGTCCTTGACCTCATCCCAGATAGAAGCGCCAATAAGGGAACGTTCTACTGCTTCGTCCAAGACGGCCTTGTCCTTAACACCATTAATCCGAAGTCCATAGACCACATTTTCATAGATAGTCATAGGGAAGGGATTAGGCTGCTGGAAAACCATTCCGATTTCTTTGCGAAGCTCTACCGTATCTGTCCTCGGACCATAGATATTGTGACTGTTATAAATGACCGTTCCTGTAGTCGTTACTTCTGGATTCAGGTCGCCCATTCGGTTGATGGCCTTAAGCAAGGTTGACTTACCTGAGCCTGACGGTCCAATCAAAGCCGTAATCTCATTTGGCATGAAATCAAGTGAAACGCTATTAAGGGCTTTCTTTTTATTATAATAAACCGACAAGTCCTTGACTTGCAAAATAGGTTCTGTCATACGTTTTTCCTTCATTTTATTTTACATTCAACCAAAGACTAAGCTTGTTGAATCGTGATGAATACGGACAGCTGCTTAACCAAAATGACCTGAAACATAGTCATTAGTGGACTGAAGCTTGGCATTTTGGAAAATATTGGCCGTCTTATCGTACTCAATCAAGTCGCCCAGATAGAAGAATCCAGTGTAGTCACTAGCACGGGCAGCCTGCTGCATATTGTGGGTCACAATGATAATGGTATAGTTATTCTTAAGTTCAAACATGGTTTCTTCCAGCTGCATGGTCGCAATCGGATCCAAGGCTGACGCTGGCTCATCCATGAGCAGAATGTTTGGCTTGACCGAGATAGCACGGGCAATACAGAGCCGCTGCTGCTGACCCCCAGAGAGAGTCAAGGCTGACTTGTGCAAGTCATCTTTGACCTGATCCCAAAGAGCTGCTTGCTTAAGCGAGGTCTCCACAATCTCATCCAAAACCTTTCTATCTCTGACACCAGCCCGTTCATGAGCAAAGGTAATATTTCGATAGATGGACTTGGCAAAAGGATTTGGTCGTTGGAAAACCATGCCAATATGCTTACGCATTTCATAAACATTGATTTCAGGCCGGTTGACATCAATCCCCTCATAGAGAATCTCTCCAGTCACATTGGCAATATCAATGGTATCGTTCATGCGGTTGAGGCTGCGAAGATAGGTTGATTTTCCTGAGCCAGAGGGGCCAATCAAAGCAGTGATTTTGTTTTTTTCAAACTGCATATCAATGCCCTTGATGGATTCCTTTTTACCGTAGTAAACATGCAAATCCTTGGTTGACAGGGCTACCTTTTCTTCAGGAAAAGTAATGATATGTTTTTCATTCCAATTATATTCTGTCATTTCTTCTCCTTTAAGCAGAGGTTAATTTCTTATGCAGATAGCTGCCCAGTTTGCGGGCTCCCAGATTGAAAATCAAAATGAAGATCAGGAGAACTGCTGCTGAACCTGCAGAAACAGCCGTTCCATCAGGAATTGTACCCTCACTATTGACCTTCCAGATATGGACAGCCAAGGTTTCAGCCTGACGGAAGATAGAGATAGGGCTGGTAACGCTGAAAATATTCCAGTTGGACCAATCAAGAGCCGGCGCTGACTGACCTGCTGTATAAATCAAGGCCGCTGCTTCACCAAAGATACGACCGGAAGCCAGTACAATCCCTGTCACAATACTAGGCAAAGCTTCCGGAATGACCACATGCAGGACCGTTTCCCAGCGGGAGATTCCCAAGGCCAAACCAGCTTCACGTTGCGTATGATGGACATGACGCAGGCTATCTTCGACGTTCCGCGTCATCTGTGGCAGATTGAAGACAGTCAGGGCCAAGGCACCAGAAATAATTGAGAAGCCATACTCAAACTGGACAACAAAGATCAAATAACCAAAGAGCCCTACCACTACCGAAGGCAGCGAAGACAGAATTTCAATACAGGTGCGGACAAAGTTGGTCACTGGCCCTTTCTTAGCATACTCTGACAGATAAACCCCAGCCCCCATAGAAAGAGGCACAGAGATAATCAGAGTAATTACTAGCAGGAAGAAGGAATTGTATAACTGAATCCCGATACCACCGCCAGCTTGGTAAGAAGAGGATTTCCCTGTCAAGAAAGACCAGGAAACATGCGGCAAACCTCTAACTAAGATATAGAGGATGAGAGAGGCAAGGATGGCAACAATGATACTCGCTATTGTGTAGAGAACACCAGTCGCCAATTTATCTAATTTCTTAGCGTGCATAGTTTTTCTTACCTCTTTCTTTTGTAATTAGTTTAATCACACTGTTAAAGGCTAAGCTCATCATCAAGAGCACCAGAGCTAGAGACCAGAGAACGTTATTGTCCACTGTTCCCATAACGGTATTTCCGATTCCCATGGTCAAGACAGAGGTCAGTGTAGCTGCTGGTGTTGTCAGAGAGGTTGGAATCACCGCAGAGTTCCCAACGACCATTTGGATAGCTAGGGCTTCACCGAAGGCACGCGCCATTCCAAAGACCACAGCTGTAAAGATACCTGAGCGAGCAGCCTTGAGTGTTACCCGCCAAATGGTCTGCCAGCGTGTTGCGCCCATAGCCAGACTAGCTTCACGATAGTGGCGCGGCACAGCACGCAGACTGTCCGTCGTCATAAAAGTTACTGTCGGCAAAATCATGACAAAGAGCACAAAAATACCAGACAAAATCCCAAAACCAGTACCGCCAAAGACTGTACGGACAAAAGGTACTACGATTTGCAGACCGATAAATCCATAAACAACAGACGGAATACCAACTAAAAGTTCAATCGCCGGTTGCAATATCTTTGCTCCTTTTGGAGACACCTCTGTCATAAAGACAGCTGCACCAATCGCAAAGGGAGTTGCTATCAGGGCTGACAAAATGGTAACGATAAAAGAGCCTAAAATCATTGGCAGGGCACCGAATTCCTTACCAGAAGGATTCCAGACACCACCAAAAAGAAAATCAAAAACATTAACGCCGTTGACAAAGAAAGTAGATAGACCTTTCTGAGCAACGAAGATTAGAATCATAGCCACAATCACCACAATCAGTGACAGACAGGCAAAAGTCAGATAGCGACCAAACTTCTCCAAGCGAGAATTTTTAGAAGGCGATAACAACTTTTTAGTTAATTCCTCATTTTTCATTTTGAATCTCCTTCTATTGCTGTGACATTCCCATCAGCGTCCTTGCTGACTTTCATATCGTTGATTGAGATATAGCCCATGCTGGTAACTACCCCTTTTTGAACATCATCTGACAGCATGTATTCAAGAAACTCAGCAGCCAGACCAGTCGGCTTGCCCAATGTATACATATGCTCATAAGACCAGAGCGACCAGTTATTGGTAGCAACATTTTCTGCTGTTGGCTCGTAGTTATTGAGTTTCAAAGTTTTTACAGACTCATCAACATAGGCAAAGGCTAGGTAAGAAATCGCACCAGGAGTTTGCGAAACGATATTTTTGACCATACCGTTGGAATCCTGCTCCTGGCTCTGCACAGCTGATTTCCCATCCATGATGACACTGTCAAAGGTTGCGCGGGAACCAGAGCTAGCCGCACGATTGATAATCGAAATCTCTAAGTCTTTACCGCCCAGCTCTTTCCAGTTGGTGATTTCACCAGTGAAAATTTTCTGCAGCTGCTCGGATGTCAGATTATCCACGTCAACTTCTTTATTGACAATCACAGCAATCCCAGCCACGGCGACCTTATGGTCCACCAAGTCAGACGCTTTGATTCCTTCCTTCTCTTCAGCGAAAACATCCGAGTTCCCGATTTCAACAGCTCCTGACTGCACTTGAGACAGACCTGTACCAGATCCACCACCCTGAACATTGACTGTTTTACCGATGTTGTTAGAGCCAAAGTCATCAGCTGCCGCTTCAACTAAAGGCTGCAAAGCAGTTGACCCTACTGCTGTCATAGATTCACCACGGTCAATCCATGATGAACAAGCTGATAAGGTGAGTCCTAAGCCCAGAGCTGTCAGCGCTAAAGCAAATTTTTTCAATTTGTTCAAAAGATTTCTCCTTTAATAAAATCAAGAGGATGGGAAGTATCTTTAGTATTTCTTACTTAGCAGAAAGAAGCTTTTTTCAATACATTCACATCTTCAACTATATCATATAATACCAGCTTTTCCTAATATTTTATCTAAATCTCAGGCCTTTTGGGAAATAATTTTTCAGGGTTTTTCCAGTGACTTTTGCAAAGCCCAGGCCGTTCCCGCCAAGGACCAGCTGGTACCAGCCGTTCGGCTGCGTTTCTGCCAGTTCAATCGTCTCGCCTGCAGCATATTTCTTGAAGTCCTGATTATTGATTTCAACTCGATTCAGAACCTCGCTGGGCTTCATAGCCAAGCCTAGGGCAAAGCTAGGCTCAAAGCGATTCTTCTTAAACGTTCCTAGATGCAAACCGTTACGCGCAATCTTAATCTTGGACAAGTCTGGCAGTCCAGCTGGCAACAAATAAAGATTGTCCCCAAAGGTCTGCAGCTCTCCAATCAAGACTGTTTTTAAATGCTTGCTCTCAAAGTCCTGCCATAGCTTTCTTTGCTCGCTCGTCAAACGATTCTTACCTGGTTTAATCTTCTTACTGCTATTCTCACCAGTAAAGTGAAAATGAGCTGCAAACTGACCTTCACCTTTGAAACGATGCGGATACATCCGAGCCGTCTCAGGAAAGCCAATTCCTTCAGTCATCCCGTTTATCTTAGGAATATCAATCAGTTCAAGAGGGAATTCTTCCAGTAACCAAGCAACGATGTCTTCATTTTCTTCAGGAGCCCAAGTACAGGTTGAATAAACTAAGTGACCATCCTTGGCAAGCATGCTCATAGCAGCTGTTAGAATCTCTCGCTGGAGCTGGGCGCACTGGACTGGATAATCCGGAGTCCAATACTGGGTAGCATCCGGCTGCTTACGAAACATGCCCTCGCCCGAACAAGGTGCATCTAGCACAATCAAATCAAAATAGCCCTCGAAAACCTGAGCCAGACGATCAGCTGATTCATTGGTAACCACCACATTTCTGGCACCAAAGCGCTCAATATTCTCCACTAAGATTTTAGAGCGTTTGATGTTGATTTCATTGGAGACCAGTAAGCCCGTATTGTCCAGAAAAGACAAGAGATGAGTTGACTTGCCACCTGGTGCCGCCGCCAAATCTAAGACTTTCATCCCCTTAGTTGGTGCTGCTATCTGGGCTACCATTTGAGCTGCTGGCTCCTGCGAATAAACCAGACCAGTCACATGCTCAGCAGACTTGCCAGACACCTTGCCATAAAAGCCCCAGTCTGTCTGAGGAATGGCATCTGAGAAATTCTGCTGGCCTTCTTTTAAAGGATTAGTACGAAAGGCTGAAATCGGCTCCTCATCAAAGGTCGCAAAAAATTCTGCTGCTTCTGCGCCTAAAATCTGATCATATTTTTCTTTAAAACCTTTAGGAAAGTCCATCTACTGCTTCCCCTTTTCTAAATAAGGCTTCAGAGCTGATAGTTTGCACTTAGGTGCCATCATGACAGGCTGCCGAGTCTGGAAATTTAGCTGACTGCCATCCAAGGTCTGGACGATAAAGCCTAGCTTCTCCGCCATAATCGAAGCCGCTGCATAATCCCAGGGCCAGTTGTAGGAGAAATAAGCCAAGAGGCCACCAGACAGCACCTTGCTAAAGCTAATCCCAGCACTGCCATAAACACGAACACCTAGACACTCCCTAGCCAAGTCTGCCAAGCCCCAATCATTGGCTTGCAGCATACCGGCATTAGAAGCCATGAGAAAATCTTGAAAAGGCCGGTCCTCAAAAGCAGGAAGTTTCCTGTCGTTACAATAGACATCAAAGTCTCCGCCACCATGATAGAGCTGGTCTCTAGTCACATCATAAATCAGGCCAAAACGGCCAATACCCTCTTCAAAATAGGCAATCATAACGGCAAAATCAGCCTTCTGAGTGATAAAGTTGGTGGTCCCGTCTATCGGATCAATCACCCAGACATTGCCATCAGTAATATTATGTCGGAGTCCATTTTCCTCCGCTAAAATAGCATCCTGCGGATAGCGGGCTAGAATCTTAGCCACCAAATCATCCTGAACCTTCCGGTCCATCTGGGTGACCAAGTCAGTGGCACTAGTCTTTTGACTCACATCCAAATCATCATAGAGATGTTCTCTCAAAAAAGCACCAGCTTGGTAGATGATTTCTTTAGCAAAATGAAATTTATTTTCCAAGAGAAATGCTTCCTTTACCTTTACTTTTTGCCTCTTGAACAGCACGATAAAGCGAATAACCGCTGACGTTTTCAAACTCACGGCCGATTCGCTTCTCTTGGCCCTTGCTAGGAACAACTTGCTTGAAAGCCGCATAGGACTTCAAGAGCTTTTCAGCTTGGACTTTCTGCTCATAAGCTGCTTCTACATCATTAAAAAAAGAGAGCACCGAAGCAAGCTCTTCAGTGCTCCACGATAAATCTAGTGGGTAACTATAATTTTTGTTCATCTTTACTGAATATCTGCCCGCATGGTTGCGGATCTTAACTCTTCCTTACGATAACTACGAGGCAGGAAAGCACGAATTTCATCCTCGTTAAAGCCGATTTGCATCCGTTTGCCGTCTAAAATAATTGGGCGTCGCAAAAGACTGGGATTTTCCTCAATCAACTGAATCAAAGTTGAAATGGACAAATCCTCCACATCCAAATCTAATTTCTGAAAAATTTTTGAGCGAGTTGAAATAATGTCGTCTGTACCGTTCTCTGTCAGAGAAAGAATATGTTGCAATTCGGGAGCTGACAGAGGGCTCGTCATGATATTATGTTCCTGAAAGGGCACTTCATGATTTAGCAGCCAAGCACGCGCCTTACGGCAAGAAGTACAACTCGGCGATAAAAATAATGTAATCATGCGTTTCTCTTCTAATTCTGTATAATAACTACCTCTATTATACTAAATTTTATTTGGCTTGACTATATTTTTTTGAAAATTACTGCCGAATGTCATGAAAATATAAATTTTTCAACTATTTCGATAACCAGTCCAACTTCTAGCGATCCGTTCATCACTCTGCAGCTGAGCAATCAAGCTGTCAATACCATCAAACTTGACCATATCGCGAATCTTATCCAGCCAGAAAATCCGAATGCTATCGCCATAGATATCCTGAGAAAAATCAAAGATATTGACCTCAAAACGGAGTTCATCACCGTCAAAAGTTACATTTTTCCCAACACTAGCCATACCACGATAGCGCTGACCATTGTGCTCAACGTCCGCTACATAAACGCCATCTCCTGGGAGATGAACTCGATCCAAGGGAGCTAGATTGGCTGTTGGATAGCCAATCGTCCGTCCTCTGGCATTGCCATGAACCACGATCCCGCGAGTGGACAGAGGATAGCCCAACAATTCCTGGGTTTTCAGCATATCACCGACAGCAATCGTCTCCCGAATCCGTGTGGAAGAAATCTTCCGATTATCCAGATTAACCGAAGGAACGATAACAATCTTACCGTTAAAATAATCTCTCAGCTCATGTGACTCTTTGCGGTCTGAGCCAAAATGATAGTCAAAGCCAGCTACCACAGCCTTGGCGCGCAAACGAGATACGTACTTCTCAAAAAAGTCTCGGGCTGTATTCCCCGCAAAATGGCTAGTAAAATCAATCAGGTAAAGATAGTCAACACCCAGACTTTCCAGCTGAGCCATCCGATCTTCTGGACTAGCCAGATGCAGCATGAGCTCAGGCTGATAGCGGACAAAGGCCAGCTTAGGCGACTCTGGGAAGGTCATCACTGCAATCTTGAGACCTTGCTCCGCTGCAATCTCTCTCGCTTTCTCAAAGAGTGCCTGATGGCCCTTATGCAGCCCATCGAAATAGCCTAGAACAAGGACCGTATCTTCTGTCTGATCAATCCCTTTTTCATCTGTAATTCTCTTGGTTATCATCATTTCTATATTTTACTACGCATTTGCTATTTTTACAATATCCGTTCCGCTCGAAACCGCAAAATATTCAAAAAGATTTTTACCGTTCTAATGCAGGACGTTTGTCAAAAGCTGAAAAATGTAAAACAAAAGGACAGCAGTTGTGCAGTTGCTGTCCTTTTGTGAGGTTTAATGAAATTATTATAACATGCAAGCGCACATTTCATATTACAAAAGAGTAACAATCTTTTGACAATTCTACTGCGGATATTAAAGGAAGACTTTGCGGGGCTTGTAAACTGCTTCCCGCTTTTCTAAAATGGCTACTAACTTTTCCTTATAGAAGCCAGCTAGCTCAGCTTCTTCTGATATCAAGCTGATAAAACGGCCGTTCCTCACGTCCTCAACTTGCTCGTCAGAAAGCTCAACTTTCACTAAATCTCCGATTCCCAATTCGAGTGGTTGGAGAAAGGAGAAATCTTCCACTTCTACTCGCTCTGCTATTTCATCCAGGGTCAAGGCATCATCTAAGCTCATACCTGCAGAGGAAGTCCGTGTCAGCTTGGACATGTGACTGGCAAAGCCAAGCTTAGCTCCCAAATCAACAGACAGGGTTCGGACATAGGTCCCCTTGCTGCATTTCACTCGAAAACGAAAGCGGGCTTCCTCATCTTCGTAGGAAATCGGACTGGTGCGCTCAAAGCTATAGATAGTCACCTGCCGCTCTGGCCGCTCCACTTCTTGACCCGCACGAGCATACTCATAAAGCTTGCGGCCATTTACCTTGACTGCAGAGTACATGGGCGGAATCTGGCGAATCACACCAGTCATGGACTCCATCGCTTCATCAATGAGAGCTTCATCTAAAAGTTCCGTCACTGGCGTTCGCTCTAAGATGTCTCCGCTGGCATCCTCTGTCGTAGTTGAGCAGCCTAGAGTAATCTCCCCCTCGTAGACCTTGCCTTCCTCCTGCATAAACTCGACCAAGCGCGTCGCCTTGCCCACAGCAATGGGAAGCACCCCGACCACATCCGGATCCAAGGTTCCCCCGTGACCGATTTTCTTGGTTTTTAAAATCTTGCGCAGCTTAAATACCGCATCATGCGAGGTCATGCCCGCTTCTTTTCTTAGGTTGATAATTCCGTTCATTGATTAACTTTCTAAAAATACTAAAACTCTCTTTTGGAAATACTTATGCTGTTCATAGAGTGCGTGGCCACAGTCTGACAAAATAGTGAGCTGGCTATCTTTGATATGGTGATGCAATTCGAGCGAAGCTCCCACACCTAGAACATCATCTTCTTTTGCTCCAATGATCAGCGTAGGACAGTTGATATTTTCCAGAACTGCCAGACTATCATGTTTTAAGCAAGATATGGCCTGAACAGCAATACGCTGGTTATCTTTAATGCGACCAAAGATTCCCATTATCCGATAAAGGTATTTAAACTTTCCAAAAGATTTTGGCGTATAAGAGTGACTTGCAATATCGAACATTAGTTCTTTATAGGATCCCGTCTGACTCAACTCAAGCCAGTGAGTAATCCGCTCCCTACCAAGATTATTCAGTTTCGCAGTAGTAACTGTCAAAATCAATTTTTCAACTCTTTCTGGGAAATCTGCTGTCAACCATTGGGCAAGCATACCACCTTGAGAAATTCCTAAGACAGCTACCGTTTTCAAACCTAAAACATCCATAGCTTCAGCTATATCAGTCGCCATATCTCGTGTTGTATAATTTTCTGACAACTCATTGATTCTGCTAAAAACATACACTTGGTAAGCTGTTGCGAAGCTCCTATAAGATAGAGCAAGCATTTGCGCCATTCCCTTAACTGTCGCCAAACCATCCCCTAGACCTGGAATGATGAGCAGAGGTTTCTTACCTTTTCCAAAGGTCACATATTCCATGCTCTTATTGTTAAAATATAAGGTTTTCCCCTTAGTTGAAGACATTACTTCGTTTCCCTTACTATCTTATCATGTTTATTCATGTTGACTTTTTAAATGCAGAGCAAAGCCGGCAGTCACTTTTTCAAATCCAACCGCCTGATAAAACTGATGTGCAGCATTTCGTTCAGCAGTTAATCCACTATTTAGAGCCAGTGCCTTAACTCCTTCTTTTACCGCTTGTTTTTTCAATTCATCGATTAGCCTACTAGCAATTCCTTGTCGTCTTGCTTCTTTTGCAACTGACAAAGCCAAAATACGATAGTAAGATCCATCTGCTTCAAAAAAGAAGAGCTTTGCATAACCTAAGAAACCTAAAATTTCTCCGTTTCTTTCAGCTAAAAGACAGCCATAATGCGGCTGAGAAAGAATCGTTTCTAAACGTCGAGCCAGCTTAGAAGCGGTCGTTGGATAGCCCAAGTCTTCGTATAAAGACAGTAAAGCTTCAGCATCTTTCATGGTTGCTTTTCGTATCTGCATAGGATCCTCCTAGTCACTCCTTCAATGCTTCAAACTTAGCTTTCATGGTAGGATTTTTGCGTGTCAGTTTTTTGACAGAGACATCGTCCAGCTTGTTGTTTGCCAAGCGCAGCTGGTTTTCAGAGGTCGTCAGGAACTTCTTGATTTCTTCCATCCGGCGGATGGCCTTGTCAATCTCTTCGATGGCCTTGCCAAAGTTGGTCGAAGCAGACTGATAGTTCTTAGCGAAAGCTATTTTAAAGGCATCCAAATCTTCCTCAAAATGCGTAATATCAATATTCTGCTCCCGCACCAAGGCCAGCTCCTGCTTGTACTGGAGCGAGTTGAGCGCAGCATTACGCAGGAGGGTAATCATGGGGAGGAAGAACTGAGGCCTGATAACATACATCTTCTCATAGGCATAGGACACATCGACAATACCTGAATTGTAAAGCTCGCTATCAGCCTCAAGAAGTGTCACCAGAATAGCATACTCACAGCCTTTCTCCCGCCGATCCTTATCCAACTCTTTGAAGAAATGCTCGTTTTTCTTCTTGGTCGCTGTCTCATCGCCTTCATTTTTCATCTCAAACATGATGGAGAGGATTTCTACACCATTTTCATCCACCTCACGGTAAATGTAGTCGCCCTTGCTGCCGGTTCTGGCATCATTGTCCTTGCCAAACTCCGCTCGTGGAAACATGGCCATACGGTTCTTGTTAAACTCGTACTCACAGTGCTGTTCCAAACTCTCACCAATCATCTTAGTAGACTGCTTGGCCTTGAAATCCTTGTAGAATTCTATGGTCTCATCTTTCTGCCGCAGCTCTACCTCATAGCGCTCTTTGAGAGAGGTCTGAGCCAGCGCTGCTTCCTTTTCTTGCAGAATTAGCTGATTCTTAACCTCGTCGCGCTCTTTTTCCAGCGCAGATAAGGTTTTTTGCAGTTGATTTTCATGCTCCAAGCGCAGCGTTGTCAGCTGGCTTTCCAATTGCTGAACTTCCTTATCCTTCTCCTGCAATTGAAGACTAGCTGCCTGCTCCGCCTCTTTCTTTGCCAATTCCTGCTGGGTCTCAAACTGAGCAATTTGACTTTGAAGATTGCTAATTTCCTGATCTTTCTGCGATAGAAGAGCTTGATGGGCATTCTGGGATTTTTGCTCTGCTAAAGCCAGCTCCTGCTCAATCCGAGCATGAATCTCCTTGTCAAACTCTGCAGTTCGAACCTGCGACAAAAGCTCACTGTACTGGCTCTCATTGACTATAAAAACCTCCCCGCAGTTGGGGCATTTGATTTCGTTCATGGGGTACCTCTTTCTCTGTAGTTAAACTCTTTATTCTTTTTCTTTTCCGATCCGACAGTTCATGCAGCCTTCATACATTATTTGGAGCTGACAAGGAAAAATCTTATTTCCTATTGATAATTCTCCCGGCCAAAGACACTTTTTATCACTGTAATATTCGTGAATAATTGTAATAATAAATTGCGGATATTCTTTTAGAAAATGTTCTAATGGATAGTAAACACCAGTGAATGCCCGATTTTCTTGACTGTCCAAAATGTAAATTTGACAATAATCAAGCTCAACATTTTCAAAGCAAATGCCAGCTTCATAATACTTTTCGCCCTCCTGACTATAATCAATCATATAATCAAACTGAACATGCAAATGATTGCTTTCCAGCCAAATCTTCCGAGTGCTCAAATCATGCAAACTAAAGGCCCGGCCAGGAGGCCGCTTATCTGCTCTTTCCATCTTTCTCCTACTTCTGCTCGTTAATCTTTATGATTATTATACCATCCTTTCTCGAAATTAAAAACAGCAAGCCAAATAGCTTGCTGTATCAGTTTATCACTCACCCATCTCAATCCGCCAGCTGGCGGCTGTTTTTCTTTCTTGGATAAATTTACTGTAAATGCCTTGTTTAGCTAGTAAGTCTTGGTGTTTGCCTTGCTCGACAATACGACCTTGATCCAGCACCAAAATCTGGTCTGCATGCTCAACCGTCTTGAGTTGGTGGGCAATCATGATAATGGTCTTATCGCGAGTCAAAGCCTGAATAGCCTGCATGAGGGCTTCTTCGTTTTCTGGGTCAACATTGGCTGTTGCTTCATCCAGAATGATAATAGGCGCATCCTTGATAATTGCTCGTGCAATGGAAATGCGCTGGCGCTCACCTCCAGAAAGACTAGCACCTCCTTCACCAATCTTGGTGTCATAGCCATCAGGCAGCGAGAGAATAAAGTCATGACAGGCCGCTTTCTTGGCAGCCTCTATTACTTCTTCCTGACTGGCCTCTGGCTTGCCAAAACGAATGTTATTAGCAATGGTATCCTCAAAGAGATAAACGCTTTGAAAGACAAAGCTGAAATTACGAATCAGGCTGTCATAGCTGTAATCCCTAACATCATGTCCGTCCAGACTGATACTTCCTTGGTCCACATCCCAGAAGCGGGCAATGAGGTTACAAAGCGTTGTTTTGCCTGATCCAGAAGGTCCGACCAGAGCAGTTGTTGTTTTTTCGGGAATGGTGAGGGAAACCCGGTCAATGATTTTCTTATTTCCATAAGAGAAACTAACATCTCTCAGATCAATCCGGCTGCTCTTAGGCTCAATATCCTGACCACTGATGTCCATCGGCTGGATAGCCAAAACTTGATTGACCATATCAACCGACAAATCAACAATGCGCAGGAGAGAAGAGAAAGAGCCAACGCCGTCTAGATTTTCATAAATCATAAAACCACTGACAATCATCATAATGGTTACCAGCAGCTCCATACTGCCATTGAGATAAAAGTAGATAGAGAAAAGCCCCATAAAGAGACCGGTCAGCTTGGTCACTATGCCTTGTAGGGCGATGTAAGGTGAGGTCACGAGTGTCATTTTGGTATCTTGCTGACTCTTGCCTTCAATAGCCTTGGACAGCTTCTTGGCAGAACGGTTGACCAGATTGTAGTTCTTAACTTCAGCAATCCCTTGGCTGTACTCCAAAACAACGGCTACCAGATCCATATCCGCCTGATACTTGTCATCAGAAACCTTACCAACTTGCCAACGCATGAGGGTATTCGGCAGGAGAAAGAAGACGAGACCCACCAATAGAACCAGTCCAACCCGCCAATCATAGAGAAAGACCAAAATAGTGATGAGACCAGTCGTCAGAAAGCCCTGCACAGTCATCATAACCACTCTGGTAGCTACATCAGACAGCCCTTCCAGCGTATTGGTCGTAACACTGGTAATCTTGCCTAAGCTATTTTGATTAAAGTAACCCATGGGCAAATAGCGCATGTGCTCGGCAATTTCAATCCGCTTCTGAGCACAGGTATGATAGCCCGCTTCCGTCTGCAGCATGGTAATTTTCAGGGTAATCCAGACGTTTAGCACAGTGGATACCAACATGATACCCAGAGCCAGCCAGAAGGTCTGCATAGAGAGGTTCTTCTCAATCAGTCCCATGACGACTAGGCCGATTGCTGGGATACGCAGAGCGATGATAAAGGACTTGATGATGCCCAGATAAATGGATTGATAAAATTTCCTGCGATCCTCTGCCGTACAGAAATCAAAGAATTTCTTCAGTATGTTAAGCATGAGTCAGCCCTCCTTCCATCTCACTATTATCCCTGGTAGCAATATGGGCCCGCCACATGGAAGCATAAAGCGCACTAGCTGCAAGCAATTCTTCATGCCGGCCCCTTGCTTCAATCCGACCATCATTGACCAGAACTATCTGGTCTGCACTCATAATCGTAGACAGCCTGTGGGCAATGACAATCAAGGTTCGTCCCTCAATCAGACGAGCCAGACTGGACTGGATCCGTGCTTCGTTTTCCGGATCTGTATAAGCAGTCGCTTCATCCAAGATAAGAATCGGCGCATCCTTAAGCATGGCACGGGCGATGGCAATCCGCTGACGCTCCCCGCCAGATAGATGACCGCCGCCAGAGCCTACCTGAGTCTCAAATCCGTTTTCTAAGTTCATGATAAAGTCATAACAGCCGCAGCGACGGGCAATTTCGATGACCTCTTCGTCAGATGCTGCTGGATTTCCCATTCGGATATTTTCCATAATAGTCTCATCAAAGAGATAGTTATCCTGGGTCACGTAAGCAATCTGCCGACTGTAATAGTCTAGCGGAAGCTGGCGAATATCCAAGCCACCATAGCTAATCTGACCATAAGTGACATCCCAGAAAGAAGCTAGAAGCTTGGCAATTGTAGACTTACCTGAGCCTGATGGCCCAACTAAAGCGTTGATGCTGCCAGCCTTAATATCTAGCGAAATTCCATGTAGCACCTCCTCTTCATCTGTATAGCCAAAGCTGACATCCGTCATGACCAGATCTGTTGCTTTTGGAAGTTCTCTCAGCTCCTGAGGCCTTTTCAAATCAGGCTTTTCCAAAATATCAATGACTTGGCCAAAAATAGTGCTGATTTTCCGTAAATCGTCCATATAACTAGCAACTAAAATCAGAGGAGTCAGAAGACTGAGCGATAGAATAATCATCAGAATGAAATTGCCAGCAGTCAGGCTGCCTTGCAGATAGAAATAACAGCCAGCCGGCAGCAGAAAGAGCAAGCCTGATGGCAGAAATGCAGTCACAATGCCCATCTCCAGATTGAACTTGCGCATCCACTCAATAAAGCAGTCTGCTCCTTCTCTAGCAGCCGTCACAAACTTATCGTAAGAAAATTTTTCTTTGCCAAAAACCTTGATAACCTCAATCCCATTGATGTATTCCACCGCTGTATCATTGAGCTTTTTGGTCTTGACCAGAGTATTTTGATAGTCTGCTTCGCTATTGGCAACCATCCGCATATAGGCCAGCGCCACGATGGGAATAGTCAGGAGAGACAGCAAGGTTAGCCGCCAATCAATAACCAGCATAGCAATGAGAACAATAATCGGACCAAAAATCCCAGCGGTAAACTCTGGAATCAGGTGAGCCAAGGTCGTTTCGGTCGCATCCACCCGCTCGACAATGATGTTTTTATAACTGCCTGATGACTGACTGAGCACTGTACCTAGAGGCAGCCTAGCCAGCTTGTCTGTCAGGCGGTGCCGCATTTCCGCTAGAATCTTAAAAGTAGCCGTATGTGACAGCATGGTGGAAATACCGTGAAATCCCCAGTAGCCAATCCAGGCCAGACCTGCCCAAGCTGACTGCTGCAAGTAGAAATTCCAGTTTTTATTGCCATCCAAGAGCTGATTAATCATTCCACCAATAAAGAAATAAGGCAGAAATCCTGAAATCACAGAAGCAAAGGCAAAGATCAGACTGAGCACAAAATATATCTTATGAAGGTAAACAAAGTCCCAGATCCAAGCAAGAACAGATTTTTTCTTCATAGAATTTCCTTCTTTCTATCAAAAACCTAGCAAACCTCCCCAGTCAAACAAGTCCATGATGGAATGGCAAAATTCCAGCGCCTGCTCTTGGGGCCAGTCTTGAGCCAAGGGCTCAAATACAGCTGTGTAATAAGCTGTCATGCACGATCGCAGAAACTCGTGTTTGACCAAATGACTGATCTTCCCCTCTTTGTAAGCCAGCTCCAAATAGCGATAAGTCTCGTCTGCAGCCAAATGAGGCAGACACATCCTGAAGTCCGCTTGCGAAGACCCCTGAGATTTAAAGAGCAAGAGCTGCATAATATCCTTATGCTCATAGAGAATCCGCATCAGGGACTGGAGATCCTCTAAGCGATAGGCCCACATGTCAGACAGGTGTCCCTCTTCTAGGAAAGCATAGTCACGTCGCTTCTGCTCTTGTCCATACTGATCTAAAGCTATCAGAGTAGGCTCAAGCAGGGCAGTAAAGAGACTGTCCTTACTCTCATAGCGCTTATAAAGTGCCCCAGTTGTCAAGCCAGCCGCGCGACAAATTCTCCGCAGTGAAGCATCTTGATAGCCATAAGCTAAGAACTCACTCCTTGCGCTTTCCAAGATTTTTTCGTTTAACTCATCTGTTTCTTTTTTCATGGTTTCAATTCGATAACACTGTTATCACCTTTCTTCTTTTATTATAAATTCTGACAATTTAACTGTCAAGGAAAAACAAAAGAGACCGAGAAATATTTTCATCGATCTAGTTCTACTTCCCTTTTCCTCTTGTAAACATAACAAAAGGAGCTTGCGAACAAGCTCCTCTAGAATTTTAATTTTTATTAGGGGCATAAATCATGCCAGTACAGTCGAAATCTTCCTGTCGGCGAAAGCCGAGCTCTCGATAAAAAGCTAGATTTTTATCTGACTGCTCCGTTGCCAGCTGGATTTGGTAAACATCCTTAAATCTTTCCAATGTTTTCTGAAGAAGGCTTCGGCCAATCCCCTGACGCTGGTAGTGTGGATACACCAGCAAATCCTGAATGAAGACAATGGTAAGTCCATCCCCGACTGCTCGAATCAAACCAACCAACTTGCCTTCGTCATAGGCCGCCATCACAAACAAGGACTGTTGGAAGGCCCGCTCTAACTGCTGAGGACGATTAGTATAATTGCTCCAATTAACCGAATCATAGAGGTCTAGTACTGCCGCAAAATCTAGCTGCGGATTTGTTTTATAATGAATCATAGTCCTCTCCTTGTTTTTTCTCTGTTTGATTGCATAAACCATTCTAAAGCTTTATCGAACTTGAGTCAGCACTCCGTCTTGCATCTCATAGACCTTGTCAACCTCGTCCAGAAGGCGGGTATCATGGGTAATCATGACCACGCTCTTATGGAATTTCTGGGTCACCTCTTTGAGCAAATGGACCACGCGCTTGGCCCGCTCCGTATCCAGACTAGCTGTCGGTTCATCAGCCAAGATAATATCTGGGCTATTGTAAAGCGCTCTAGCGATAGCAGCCCGCTGCCGTTCCCCGCCAGACAATTCTTTCGGATACTGCTTGAGTGTTCCTTTTAGATCCAGCAACTCAATCAGACTGTCTAGATCTGTTCTCTCCTTTTTAGATAAGCGGTCAATCAGCTGAAACTGGTCTTCGATTTTCAGAAAAGGAATGAGATTGGAAGCCTGCAAAATAAAGCCGAAATCATTGAAACGCAGAGCAGCCCGTTCCTTTTCCTTGAGCTGGGAAGTATCTTTCCCATGCAGAAGAATCTGCCCTTTTGAAGGCTTTTGTAAATGCCCCAGCAAGGTCAGAAGGGTTGTTTTACCCGAGCCTGACGGCCCAATAATAGCTACAAACTGCCCTGCTTCCAATCGGAAATCAGTTGGTTTTAGAGCTTGAACCAGCGTATGTCCCTGGCCGTATTCTTTTGTAACCCCTTTTAGTTCTATGATTGACATTTACTCACCTCCAATCGCTGTGATAGGGTCAATTTTCAGAACCCGATGAATGGACAAGAGTCCGCCAGCCAGTGACATGAAAATAATCAGGACAATCAATCCAGCATAAGCTCGCCAGTCACTGTAAAAAGGCATAGAAGCCGGCAAGACTAGCTGGGTTCCCAAGAGAGCCAAGACAGCTAAGCTGATTCCCAGAGTGGACAGGATGAAAATCTGCCAAAAAATAGAAGCAATAATCTTCCCACTGGCAATTCCTTGGGCGCGCATAATACCGTAAAAATGCGTCTTTTGGATGGTAATGATGTACATGAAAATTCCCAATACCAAAAATGTAATCAGAACCATGGCCCCAATCATAAAGGAAAAAGTCAGTACCTGAGGCTGATAACCAGGGATATTTTCTATAAAATCACTCATAGAGAGTTGACTAAGTCCTGCTTCTTCAATCTTCTGACCATCCTTGACCACAAGTGCGCTGATATTCTTAACCTGACTAGAGCCGTACTTTAATTCCCTGAAATCATCTAGATCCATAAAAATTACAGGTTGCGTAAAGAAGCTATTATCCTCTGTGAAACCAACAACCTGATAAAGGCGCTCACTGCCATTGAGCTGAAGCTGGTCGCCTAGTTTCACACCTTTTTGCTGGAGGCGCTTATCCGCAATAACTTCATAAGCATTCTCAGCAGGACGTCCCTCAATAATGTCAGGCGCTAGAAAACTATCCCAAGGCAGACCAAAAACCTGAGCATTGAGTTTATCAGTCCCATCTTCATAATTGGCCACTGCTGACGTTTGTCCCAAAGCAGCGATTGAGTCCCCTTGAAGCAGGCGGCTGTATTCCTCTTCCTTGAGAGTCGAAGCTATTAGATTCTTATTGGCGTACTCTGACAAGACGATCGACTCAGCCTGCCATTGGTCCAAAGCCAAGCGATTGAGCCTAGCCAAACCGACGGAAAGACTGGATAAAAAGAAAACCATATAGGTAATGAGAAAGACCACAGCAACCACTAAACGATAACGCCCTCTGCTGTAGACAATCTCTTTAAAAGCTAAAAACACGGCTACCCTCCTCTGAGATATACGGCACTATTATATCATAAAGCAGCAAACTGGAAAAACTATCCTGTCAATCTCCCTCCATATGCTCTCTGACAAAGCCCGCCAGACCGACTGCTGTCACCCTAGCATGAAAATCACTCATTTGCTGAACCTGATAACAAGGATGAGCCAGCCAGTAAGTCAGGGTTCCCATAAAGGACGCGACCTGATGATTCAGCAGCAAATCTGCTTCTATCTCCTCTAAATGTGGATCAGCCAAGGAAATACTCTGCGAGAAAATCTCCCTCAGAGCTTCCTGCAACCGCCGCGAACTAGTTGGACTGCCATTTGGACCCAAAAGAATGGCTAAGCCTTCCAAGTAAGGCTCAAAAAAATGAAAAAGATTTTGTTTCTCATGGATATAGTCTTCCAGTTTAAAATCCTTTTCTAACTTGAACAAGCAGGCAGAATCTAGAGCCTCTTGATAATAGACCTGCAAATCACCTAGCAAGCGGTCTTCTATCTTCTCCAGCAGATCATATTTATCCAAATAATGCCGGTAAAAAGTACTGCGATTCACCTCTGCCAAATCAATCAATTGGCGAATGCTGATTGTCTCAAAAGTCTGCTCTTTCATCAACTGCAGCAAGCTAGTCTCCATCCGCTTTTCTGTCTCTCTTCTTTTTTTCTCATACATGCCATTCACCTCAAAATGCAACAGTCTCTCTAAAATTGATGCTTGTATGCCATCCAGCTCCCACTATATAATAAATATAAGCAGAAGACAAGAACAAGAGGATTAAAAGATGAAGATTATTATCAATCAAAAGGAAGTTAGTCAAGAAAGAATTGAACAATGGAGAAAGCAAAGAATCCATAAAGCAGCTAAGATACTTAATCTACAGCTGCCGAATACTGACAACACGGAGATTTTAGACCAAGCCCTACTGGAAGCAAAAATGAAGCTGACATACGAGGAGCTAATCCAGCAAATCGGAACCAAACTCAAATGGAGCAAATATTTAATGAAATGGGCAGCCAAATGGTCCAAGAAACCACGAAAAAGAGCTGTTGTAACGATTTTTGCAAGTGGACTGACTGCCGCTTCTTTCAGTATAATGCTAGAAAAGTTGATGTTAGAAAAGACAAATGTTCATAAAAGCGTCAATCTCGGTGCCTGTCCAGACCATTATGCCTTGCAGCCGCACGGCAGCAAACTGGAAGTCATTGAGACTGCAGGAAACAGCCCACTGCCAACACAGTTTTTCCTTGACCTTGGTGGTGAAGCTGAAATAGAGGAGCCTCGTGATGCGTCTTATCCCTTCCAAACTGTCGGTGCCGCCAGTCTAGCGAATGGTTGCAATATCGGTGGCATTCGCCATCAGTTTCGCGACACAGAAAAAGGCCTAGAAGCCCGATTCTGCGTCGAATTCCCCAGCCTTTGTCCAGACAGCCTTATCAAAGAACACCAGCTCCACCTGGCTGCCGAATGGTCAAGATGGATAATTTGGTGCAAAGAACATAAAGAATGAATTTCCTTTCATGAAAAGAACTACCAAGCTATTCAAAAACAGCCTACTGCCATCATAAAGAGACCGCAGCAAGGCTGTTTTTCTTCTACACCTAATCAAAGACAATCATGGACTTAATGGTCTTGCGTTCATCCATATCCTTATAAGCTTGGTCAATCTCATCCAGCCTGTACTCACTAGTAAAGACCTTGCCCGGATTAATATCACCATCAAGAACTGCCTTGAGCAAGATTTGCTTGTCGTAAGTCGTGACAGAGGCCGCTCCGCCTGCCACTGTAATATTTTGAGCAAAGGTAGAACCAAGAGCTCGGTTATTATAGTGAGGTACACCGACAAAGCCTAAGCGGCCGCCGTTGTGCAGGACTCCTAGAGCTTGATCAACAGCTGCTTCTGTTCCGACACATTCCAGAGCTGCATCTGCCCCGCCACCTAGAATCTCACGGACCTTGGCAATTCCTTCTTCGCCACGTTCTGCAACAACAGCTGTCGCCCCTGACTCCAAAGCCATCTTTTGTCGATCTTCGTGACGGCTCATAAGAACGATTTGGGAAGCACCACGCATTTTAGCAGCAATCACAGCGCATTGTCCAACAGCTCCGTCACCAATCACGACCACCTTATCACCAGGCTTGACGTCTGCCACACGCGCGGCATGGTAACCCGTCGGCATGACATCTGCCAGTGTCAAGAGTGATTTGAGCATTCCTTCTGTATAATCAGAAGGCTGGCCCGGAATTTTGATAAGAGCCCAGTTAGCAAATTCGAAGCGCATATATTCTGCTTGCACCCCATCTGACCAATTATTCCCAATATGAGAATCACAAGTGCCATCAAATCCTGCTTGACAGGCATCACATTGCCCGCATCCATGAGTGAAAGGTGCAATAACGAAGTCACCAGGTTTAACAGTCGTTACTGCATCGCCAATTTCCTCGACAATTCCAATCGCTTCGTGCCCACTATTTTGATGGCCTGCTTCAATATCTGGACTGCGGTAGCGCCATAGGTCAGAGCCACAGACACAGGTCCGAACAATCCGAATAATGGCATCATCTGCCTCAATGATTTGCGGACGATCAATCTCAGTCAGTCCAACTTGACCTGCTTTTGTATAAACTGCCAATTTCATCGTTTCTTCTCCTTTGATATCTTTATAGTAACTATTATACAACTTAGAGCACCCTTCAAGTCAAATTTTTGACATCATTGGCGATAAAATTCTTATAAAAAAGGAAACTCCTTTCTCAGAGTTTCCTAGTTAGATTTCCTCACTGCTCTTCCTGTTGTCCTGAGCAGAATGAAAAGCGCTTTACTGCTTGGTAAAGGTCAGAGTGTCTGGATCATCATCCAATTCGTCCACAATCAACTGATTGCCATTTTGGCGGTAACTTTTGACATCATCACCAACAATCAGTCTTTGATTAGCAGCATCTACTTGTACCTGCTTGATTTCCTTGCTGCCATCAACCTCAGTCTCAGTCCAAGTACCAGTCGTACCATTGATTTCTAGGACATGTTGGTCGCCATCATGGTCGGTTGCTTGGTAGCGCCCATCTAGATTTGTAGCCTGCCCTGTATTTGATGATGACGAAGGCTGATTAGAGGAAGATGCAGCTGATGACTGCGAAGTCTGATTTTGCGCAGATTGTGATGTCTGGCCTTGCGTATTCTGTGATGAACTAGTATTCCCTCCTTGGTTGGTATTGCCTGAGCAGGCAGCCAATAGAACTGCTGCTGTCAGAGATAGAATTCCGATAAAGGCTTTTTTTGTAATAGTCATATCGCTTTCTCCTTTTTCTACATTTGTAGTTTATACTTATATTCTACACTTGTCTGTTTCATTTGTCAAGAAAAAGCAGTTTTTATTATAAGGAAAATACATCTATCTAAAGGAAATGAAGTACTCTGACTGAACTTTGCTATTCAGACGCCAATTGTTCTGATAGGTTTCCCGAGCTAACTTGACAAAATAGTTCCCTGTCGTATAATGATTCTATAAAAGATAAAAGGAGAAAATCATGCCAATCAGAAAAGCCAAAGTCAGCGATATTCCTGCACTACAAGAACTCCTTCAGCAAATCCTGCTTGTCCATCATCAAGCTCGGCCGGATATTTTCAAGGCCAAAGGCAGTAAGTTTAGCAATGAAGAACTAGAGAAGTTTCTGGGTCAAAAGTCCACCCCTATTTTTGTCTTTGAAAATGAAGATGGAGAAATCCTTGGTCACCTCTTTTGCTCCATCAAGCAGCCTGTCAGTCCGGTACTCAATCTCATCAAGACACTTTTTATTGAGGATTTATGTGTAGATGAGAAAGCCAGAGGGCAAAAGGTTGGCGAGCAGCTTTACCGCTTTGCGGAAGGCTATGCTCGGAAAATCGGCTGCTATAATCTGACTCTCAATGTTTGGAACGATAATGTAGGAGCCCTGCGTTTCTATGAGCGATTAGGGCTTCAGGCTCAGGAAACTGTAATGGAGAAGATACTTTGATTTGAGAGAACAATTTCAGGAAACGCTAGCAATAGTTTTCGGATATACCCTACCAGCAGAATTAACTATTTTATTTGCCGAGAAATTTTCGATACAATAGATAGTAATAGGTAATGAAAGTGAGAAATCTTATGACAAAATCAAAATTTCAATTGGTTGGTTCACTTCTGCGCCCAGAAAATCTCCGCCAGTATAAGACAGAAATTGAGCACCGCGATGATATTCAATACCCCTTCTACGACAGCTTCCCAGGCTACCATGAGACGGAGACAGCTGACATCAAGGAGATTATCTCTGAGCAAAAGGCAAAGGGAATTGACATCCTGACGGATGGAGAATACTCCAAGTCCATGTGGCATCTGGACTTTGTCTGGGGACTTAAGGGAATCGAGCGCTACATTGCTGACCACGGCTACACCTTCAAGGACCACGACGGTGGGCAATATGAGACTCGGAAAGATATTGGTATCCGCATCACAGCACTACTCTCTGGTAAAAACCATCACTTTATCGAGATTTATAAGTTAGTCAAGGAAGAGGCTGCTGGTGAAGATACCAAGCTGACTGTCTGGGGACCTGCCCATGCTTATACTGAGTTAGCTATCTTTGACCGCTTGGCGGGGCCAAGACAAGTTTATGAGACCAATGAAGACTTGAAAAAAGGCTTGATTCAAGCCTACAAGGAATTTTTGGACGACTATAAGGCTGCTGGCGGACAGATTATCCAGTTTGACGACTGTCTCTGGGAGCTTTTTGACGAGTCCAATCCTGCCAGCTTCTTTGCGGAGGGCAATGCTAGTCTAGCTGACTTAGCAGACGAGTTTGTCGCTATTAATAACGAAGTCGTAGACCACGCTCATGAGCTAGGACTGACTGTCTGGACCCACAACTGCCGTGGCAACTACGAAAGCCGCTCTGCCGCTGAAGGCACCTACGAAGCTATCGCGGAAAAATTCCTGCGCGACCAACATTATGATCGCTACTTCCTAGAGTGGGACAGCGATGTAGTTGGTGATGTATCAGCTCTAGCAGCTTTGAAAGACAAGGATGCAGAAGTCGTTTTAGGACTGCTCTCCAGTAAGACGACAGGCTTGGATGACGAAAAACGCGTCCTAGACCTACTCGAGAAAGCAGCAACCATTCTACCAAAAGAACGACTCTTGCTCTCCCACCAATGCGGCTTCGCCTCTTGTGACTCTGGAAACGAACTCACCATTGAACAACAATGGGCCAAAATCAAACAAGGCCAAGAAATCGCCCAAAAATTCTGGGGATAATAAGCAAAAAAGCGGTCACACCGCTTTTTTCTATTTTCATCTGCATCTGTTCAACATATTAAATCTTGTAGTATCAGGAAAGTTCAATTCGCTTGAGCCAATTTTCAACCAAGGCCGTAAAGAGAGCCTCTTGATCTATCTGTGCATTGTGGCCAGCAAGATCCATCACAGCATAGGTTGCCCTTGGAAAATAGTGAGACAGTTGCGCTAACTGCTGGAAGCCCACGACTTGATCCTGCTTTCCTGCTATAAAAAGGCTGGGCTCGTCATAGCCCTCTTCCTGTATCTCTTGTTCCACTTCAAACGAAAAAGAATAGTTTTCTTGCAGCTTTTTGACAAAGGGAGCATTCATCATCTGAAGCCCTGCTAGGATTTCTTTTTCAAACCGTTGATAAGTTTCTTTAGTCTGTAAAATCGCTAAATCAACGAAATCTTCGCTTTTGCCTGCTATATCAAAACCCACCTCTCTAATTAGCAGGCTGTCTTTTGGAAGAATTCTTTCTTGCGGATTAGGTACAACTACTGGACAAATAAGCAGCAAACCATCAATCTCCGACCTTTTCTTAGCCAAAATTCCTCGAGCGAGATAGCCACCATAAGACTCTCCAGCTAAGAGAAAGCTGTGTCCGCCGATTGCAGTCTCTATAAAGTTCAAGAGCATCTCTAAAATCGCATCCGCACTTGCAAAAGCAGGATTGGCATCAGACTTACCCATGCCAGGCAAATCTAAATAAATCCTTTTATAGTCAGCATGTTTCTCAAAAATAGGTTCCAAACATCCTTCCATCAATTCAGATGAACAGCCCAAACCATGAATTGCCAAGACCGGCTTTCCTTGACCAATCACTTTATAATATAATTTATTTCCCTGATAAGTAAAAAACATTTTTTCTCCAATCATACTTTAAAGACGCGTTTTGCTCGAGGTGAAGCCTTTATCAAAAACAGTCAAAATAATATTGTTAATAAGCCTAACAAATTATTCTTGTCATCTACACCCCTCAAAGCTACTAAAGTAACAATCTTTCACCTGGATTTCAGTTCCTCATTCTTCATCCCCAAATAATAAAGTCGAGTTTTGCAGATAAGGATTAGGATACTTGACTAGCAGATCCCTTACAGCTCTTACCAAGTCTTTCTGCTCAGCCTGACCGGATTGGTAACGAAGCAAAAGATGCATAAAATCTTCTTTTTCAGTTGTACTGGCTTTTTTCTTAAAATAACCCCAAACATGCTGAAAAGCATTGCTGACCTGACCGCGGTTTTCAGGCAAGGCTACCGCCTGGTCAATCAAGCCTTGAACATGTGCTGCTTCCACCGAGTCGCTTTTTAGATACTGACGGATTTCCTGATATATCTTACTGGAATGACTGAGAACCAGATATTTATTTCTAGCCCAAAGAGTCTGACATTGGGAGATTTGGTTTGAATTTTCCATAATTACTTTTCCTACTGATTTTCAATTTCGAATTCTTCTCGTTTCGTCTACATCTTTGCTCGCATCCTAGCAATAAGCTTGCCATAATAGGAAGCAAAGCGAAACTGCAAATCAACTATGATTTGAATAGGTTTTCGAAGAGTATGAATCAAAATCCCCAATCACATGACTGGGGAATAGTTCATTAGCGTACCTCTGCGCCGAGTTTTTCGGTCAGAGATTTTTCGATTTTTTCCATGTATTTAGCCACTTCTTCGTCGGTCAGGCTAGCTTCTGGATTTTGGAAAGTCAGGCTGTAGGCCATGGATTTGAGGCCGACACCCAGCTTGTCACCAGAGAAGATATCAAAGAGCTTAATATCGGTCAAGCGCTTAATACCAGCTGCTTGGATTGCATCAAGAACCTCTTGGTGAGTGATTTCAGCCTTGAGCAAGAGGGCCACATCACGGCTAACAGCTGGGAATTTAGTGATTTCTGTAAATGGATGTGCTGGCTGGAGCTGCTCTTCGATAGCAGACAGGTTAAGCTCAGCCACATAAGTTTCAGGAATATCGTAAGCCTTGGCTGTCGCAGGATGGACTTGGCCGACAAAGCCGACAGGCTGGCCATTGATAGAGATTAAAGCAGTCCGCCCAGGATGCAAACTCTTAATCTGGCTGCTAGCCGCGTATTCAGCTGTCAAGCCCAACTTAGCAAAGAGTGCTTCCACTACACCCTTAGCATAGAAGAAATCAACTGCTGCTGGCTTGGTCTGGAAGTCTTTTTCTTGAACGAGTCCTGTCAAAGCTAAGGCAAAGCTATTGATTTCATTTGGCAGTTCTTCCTTAGGATTGCCAGTCTGCTCAAAGACTTTTCCAATCTCATAGAAAGCTAGATTCTTATTTTTACGAGCTACATTGTAGGCTAGGGAGTCCAAAATGCCAGAAACCATGTTCTGACGAAGAACAGATCGCTCCACTGTCATTGGCCACATGAGCTCAGTCAAGTTGCTAGGATTGAGAGTGAACTCAATCGCCTTTTCTGGTGTCGTCAAAGCATAGGTGATGATTTCTGTCAGCCCTGCTCCTTCTGCCAAGGTCCGTACTTGACGGCGCAGTTTCTGCGTTGCAGTCAATTCACCGGCAGTCCCATCATCTTTTGGCAGGCTAGCTGGCAATTTGTCATAGCCGTAAATGCGGGCAATTTCTTCATAGAGATCCGCTTCGATTGAAATATCCCAGCGACGGCGAGGGACACTGACAGTGAACTGTTCAGCATTTCCTGACAAGCCAAAGCCAAGTCTGCGGAAGACATCCACAATATCTGTATAAAGCAAGTCTGTTCCCAAAACTCGGTTGACATCCGCGAGACTAGACACCACTTCTACATCACGAGTATCCAAGTGACCGGCTGATACGATACCAGCCTGAACAGTTGCACCTGCCAAGTCCGCAATCATGCTTGCTGCTGCGTCCAAAGCTTCATTGACAGTTGCTACATTGATACCTTTTTCAAAGCGGGAAGATGATTCAGAACGAAGATTAAGGCGGCTGCTGGTTTTACGGATTGATTTGCCATCAAAGACAGCTGCTTCCAGAACAACACGAGTGGACTTGCCAGAGATTTCAGTCGCTGCTCCGCCCATGACACCAGCCAAAGCCACTGGCTTATCTGCCACAGTAATGACTAGGTCGCTAACTTCCAGCTCGCGCTCTTCGCCATCCAGCGTCACCAGTTTTTCACCAGCACGCGCTTCCCGCACAACGATCTGGTTACCCTCAAACGTATCCAGATCAAAGGCATGCATGGGCTGACCAAAGTAGAGCAGGATGTAGTTGGTCACGTCTACTACATTGTTAATCGGACGGATTCCTTCGTTCATGAGGAGATTTTGCAGCCACTGAGGACTTGGGGCAATGGTGACATTTTCCAGAATACGAGCCGCATAGTAAGGAGACTTCTCCGTCTCAAGGGCAACTGAAAGACTGTCAGCTGCCTGCTTTTCATTTTCCACCAGCGGAAAATCTTTGAACTGTACTGACTTGTCATAGATTGCAGCCACTTCATGAGCCACCCCGCGCATAGACAGAGCATCTGCCCGGTTTGGTGTGATGGAAAGCTCGATAATCTCATCGTCCAAGTCAAGATAAGAGAAGACTTCCTCACCCGGCACTGCTTCTTCAGGCAGGATTTGAATGCCATCTGCAAATTCCTTTGGCACGACAGAATCAGAAATGCCCAGCTCACCCAGAGAGCAGATCATACCCAGTGACTCCAAGCCCCGGATTTTCCCTTTTTTAATCTTATAATTGTCGGCAATGCGAGCACCTGGCAGAGCTACCATGACCTTGATGGCTGCGCGAACATTTGGAGCACCACAGACAATCTGACGGTTCTCCTCTTCTCCGACATTGACTTGACAAACATGCAGGTGAGTATCAGGAACATCCTCACACGATACCACCTCACCAACAACAATTTTTGACAGGCCAGCAGCTGGTGATGTCACACCTTCCACTTCAATTCCTGTCGTTGACATTTTCTCAGCCAGCTCAGCGCTCGCCACATCAATGTCTACTAACTCTTTTAACCACTTATAACTTACTAGCATATTTAAGATGCCAAGGGCGTCAAAAACAACTGAAAAATAGGAGATTACCCAAGCATTCGATGAATGCTCGCAAATCTATCTTTTTTCCGAGTTTTTAGCCCAAGTTCAATTCCTTTCTCTATTCTATCGCTGAGGAATCTGAATGACCAAATCATCTAAATTTAAACTTTTAGGTCGTATCATTTCCTCTCTTTAAATTTTCTTTTTTATTTCAATTTCTTGCGCAGCAGCCAGTCTGTGTCCACCGTCTCACCAGTGATATAGTCGTGCTGGCTGAATTTTTCAAAGCCGTATTTGAAGTAAAAATCTTGAGCTCTAAAATTCTTTTCCCAGACGCCCAGCCAGACCCAGTCCAATCCTCGTTTCTCGGCTTCTTCCAAGGCAAATTCAAACATTTCCTTGCCCAAGCCTTGACCATGATAGGCTTTCAAGACATAGATTCGCTGAACCTCAAAGGCCTGAGGCAGTTCTTGCTCCGTTTGAGCCTGTCCCCAGTTAAACTTGAGAAAACCAGCAATTTCACCATCTTTGATAACAAAATAAGTCTCTGACTCAGGATCTTCCAGCTCCTTTTCGATAGTTGCAAGTGAGAGCTCATTGTCAAAATAATGAGCCATATCAGATTCCTTGATAAATGGACCAAAGGTTTCTTGATAGGTCGCGACCTCCAACTCCCGCAGGAGGGTCGCTTCTTCTTTCTTGACTCTGACTAGCATACTGCACTCCTTTCTCAGAAAAGCTGTATCTATGAATACTGGTTTCTACTTAAACTGCTGAGAAAAACGAATATCTCCTTGATAGAAACCACGAATATCGTTGATACCATAGCGGAGCATAGCTACCCGCTCTTGGCCAAGACCAAAGGCAAATCCAGAGTATTTCTCTGCATCAATGCCGCTCATTTCCAACACGCGCGGATGCACCATACCAGCTCCCATAATCTCAATCCAGCCGGTCTTCTTGCAGACATTACAGCCGGCTCCGCCACACTTAAAGCAGGAAACATCCACTTCAACAGACGGCTCTGTGAACGGGAAGTAAGATGGACGAAGGCGGATGCTGCGGTCTTGGCCGAACATCTTCTGGACAATCAGCTGCAGCGTTCCTTGCAAGTTTGCCATGGAGATAT
>NZ_CAJPNR010000013.1 GCF_905372115.1 uncultured Streptococcus sp. | reverse complement strand
AATGAAGTTGCATATATTCTTTTAAAGGCACCTTTTTTTGAAATGGATGTTCCTTCAATCATTTCTTTTAAACCTGAAGATATAATGTAGTGTTCAATGATAACACCTTTCTCTTCCCCATATTTTCTTATACGTTCAAACCATTCTTCCACTCCAGGAAATAATGCAACTTTTGAACCATATTTAGCAAGTTCTTTCTTCGTAAATAAAACTTTCCCAGCAGCTTCTTCCTTCATGGTATACATATAGGCAAGATTCTGATCCATATTATTTGCAGAAGCTAAACCATTTGATTTTTCCCAAAACTCAGCAATATTAAATCCTACAGATTGAATATACCCTTGTGCTTGCATATCATCAGGTGAAAGCGTCTTATCAAAATCATAACAAAGTGCAATAACCGGTTGATCCTTTTTCTTTTCTCGTTTAAATTCTGCGGCTGACATATTTTTGTTCCTTTCTATAAAAAATATCCTAAATAAACATATCCTGTAAAAGCTATTTCTTTAAAGTTTCTAACTGAGAAATTTTTCTTGGTGAGAAGTGATGAGGTTATCGAGGTTTGAGAAGGCAGTACCATAACCTTTTTTCGCTAAGCATTGTGATCAAGGCAGGGCGGATTCTTTATTCTCCCTGTATACAGAAATTAATTAAGTCCCAATAACGGATTCCAAATCCACATAACTGAATTCGTCTGTACAAACAGATTTAGGAATGAATTCAGATATTTGATTTAGCGTTTTCTAGTCCAATTATCATTAAAATATCGAATCCTTATTTCAGATATACAATTATTGTTCATTTATTATTCTTCTTTAAATTTAATTCTAGGAGTAACTGTTATATCCGACTTTTTATCTTTAATCACATTAACTTCAACTGGTATGGGATACAACTCACCAACAAGGTATGCTGTTCCGGTAGGTAAGTATGAAAATCTAGTTAATTGATTTTTATTAATAAAAGGTATTGTTTTTAAAAGGTACTCTAAATCAACATTATTTTTTATTCGATGTATTAAGTAATTATTACACTGCGACAGCACTGTAGAAGAAAGTTCACTCGGTCTCTGACTTGATAACATTAAGAAACAACCAAACTTCCTCCCTTCACGTGCAATTTTTTTAAATATTTCAACCTCATTAAAAAGACTATTCTCTTGCAACTTAGAAATATACCTATGTGCTTCTTCAAAAATAAACAGATTCACATTTCTATCCTTTAATTCTAATGCTGAACTATCCTCAAACTTTTTTTTCAAAAGATAGCTAGTGAAAAATAATAGCAAATCATCATCCATATTAGAAACATTATAGACTGTTATCTTTGCGTCTTTCGATTTTTTTTGATTGGCTCTTTTTTTAAACAATTTCCCATATCTATTTTGGATGTTTTTTATCCTGGTCTCCAATGTTGCAGAATATCCTCGCGCTTGTGTATTTCCGCGACATTCTTCTAAAAGAAACACGAACTCTAAACCATCAAATAATTCGTCAAAATTTCTAATTTTATGATTTGCTTCTTCAATTTCTTTAGAAATTTCTGAATAATCAGCGTACATAGAAGATTTTAATGCTGAAATAAAAATCTCCTCATCATTACTGCTAAAATTGCCATATTGCGCATCATATTTGCTCGTATCAATATCAATGTTACTCAAAAGTCCTACAATTTTTGCTCTTTTAGCCACAGTATCTGACTGCTGATTAAAGTACAAATTATATGCAATATAACATCTCAATTTTTTGTTATCTAATTTATTATTTGAAAGACAATTTGATAATTTTAACGCTGTTTGTACAATAGGTAACTGAACTAACTCTGATGGTTTTATTAAATTTAACCAATCTTGTAATCCTAAAGATTCTAAATCTATATAATAATCATTTAGCACATCTATAATATTTGCTTCGTTAATTTGACCGTATTCATTATGAACATCAAAAATATTTAATAACAGATTTGTTGTATCTTTTGTGACAACTTCATTAATTATTCTTCTTACAGTAGTTGATTTACCTGAGCCAGTATTGCCTAAAACTGCAGAGTGATGAGTTATTAAACTATTTAGTTTTAATTTAGCTTCGTATTTATTTTGTATCATTCCAAGTGAAATAGATTTCCTACTTTTTTTATTTGAGAAAACTTTTCGTAGTTCATCATCACTGGATAGATATACCTTATCCTGTAAAAAAGGGTACTGCTTTAGATTATAACTGATAGTTTCACCTTCTAATATACCGATTGGAATACATTCGAATCTTCCAGTATAATCAAATTTTGATTTTTCATCTCTTGCTAACTGAACCTCCTTATCTTCAACTCGAACGACTTGATAAATGAAACGATCTCCAAATTGGCTTTTTATTGTCACATAGTCAATTACCCCCCTTGATATATACACATTTCCGTTATAGTTATAAATCAATTTTTCAAAATTACTTACCTCAAAAATTAATCTGTCATATGAAACTGAAACAACACGCCCAATACTATTCATCTCCATTCTCCTCGGTTATCCCTAACTCTTCTATCAGAGTATAATTAATTATCTCATCTACTAAATATTTAAAATAATGAGCTTTAGTTTTATTATCAACATCTTCTCCACCAATCAAATGAAAGCCCTCTTGTCCCTCGAATTCCCGAAAAAATCTCTTCATTTTATCTTCTTCTTTATCTCCAAAAACAATCAAATTAAAATCTTGATTTCTTAGATTTTGAGAAATAATGTTGTTAATATGTTCATCAGGAAATCCATACCCCAAAACAATGAGTGTCGTATTTGGCACTTGAAGAATGTTAGCAAATTCTCTAAATAATTCTGAATAGGGGGCTTGAGCAGTCTCTTTATGCTTTAGCATTGTTGGATAAATAATAACTTCACTCTCATCAGGCATAATTTGATCTCTTTGGATAAGTATGCTATTATCGTCAGATGTCCAATTTATTGAACCGTGAATTTTTAACAAATTGGCTTCTTTAAATGTAGGTTGCCAAACATTTTTATATCTATTAGTATCATCAACCACTCGGTTTCTAAATAAATTTACATTAAATTTTCGATGCAAATTATTCTCAAATCCAGTTGAATAAACAATTCGATTGTTTTCTAAAGCATATTCATTAAATAAATCATAGTTAGTCGTAACGATAGTGACTTTGCTACCTAATTCAGTTCTATGTTTAAAAACTGATTGAAAAAATTTTTGATAGGTGCTTAATGTAGTCCCGCTTTGATAAACTTCACTTCCTAAAGTAGGAATTGTATCAATAAATTCTCGTTTCAAAATTCGAATTGCTTCTTCCAACTCGCTATCATTTGGGGAAAAATTTAGACCATTTTGCAACCAGTTCAATAAACTTTCAATATCGGAAAAGGATTTATAGAAATTATTATCTAAGAATTCTCGATGTTCTTTGTTTCGATCATAAAATTCTTCAATAGAGGTTTTATTATTTTTTTCTAGCAAATCTAAAAGATTAGAACTTACTCTAAGCTCAGTTTTCAAGGAATCTTTTCTATTTTTATCTTCTTCGTTTTCATATTTTTTCTCTAACCACGAATGATTTGATTTAATACTGTTATTCAAAAAATCTAAATTTTTTGAATTTAGAAATTGCCTTACTTTTTTATATACAACATCATATTCATTTAAAATCTTACGCATAGTTGTAGACATTAACGGAATATCCTCTGATGAACATCCTGATCCAATAAAGACAACTAAATTTCTAGATACAAACTGTTTATTTATAAAAACACTTAAACTTTTCTTTTGCTGCTCAAAATCATTTTGTTCAAATTCGTTTATTCCGTTTTTATAGTGATATAAGTTGCTCGCCATTATATATATCCCCCATCAATATCAAGCTTTAATATTACTTTAAAATAATTATCTATCTTTTCAAAAAATATTTCTTTAATATTATCAATTAGTTGTTTTCTACGTAATACAATATCTTTATCGTCAAATTTATCACACTTAAATACCTTGTTAATATAAAGGTCAAAATCTGGATAATAGGCTAAAATCTCCCTTTTCTTCTCAAACATACAATTATTTACAGCATTATTTGACGCTTGATAGAGTAAAGTCAAATTACCTAAGTCATGCTTTAGATTCTTATTATATGGAAATACACTTTGCGGGATAATATGTTCAAGGTGCCATATTGCGTTTCCTTTTTTATCCAACTCTGTAAAGTCAAAGTCATTAAGTTGGTTATGATATTTCTCTATACTAATAAGAAGAAATCGTGTGAATATAGCATGATTATTCTTATAATGATTTTTTCTCAGCAGTGTTATTTCCCCAATCTGTTCATTATAATAACCTAATTCATAACTCACAAAAGTTTGAACAATTTCCTTATCTGTTTTATTAAAATTATAGCATTCAGTCTTTTCTAGAAAGTAATCTTTAATTTTTTTACCGTAAACCAACTCTAATTTTTTTAATAATTGTTCCATAGTATATTCCTATAGTTTCCGCCTTATCATCCTGACATCAGTTGTTATATAGCCTACTTGATTAGTCAAGTTTAAGTTTCTTCGATTTTTCTGAACTCAATGCGTTATGCGCATACAAAGTTAATTTGTTTACATCTATCATTATATCAATTATTACACATTCTATAAAGTACTTATGCAAAAATCCAATATTTTTTTATCGGCTTCCGCCTTCACATTCCCTACCCAATGTCTATTAAACACCAAAAATCCCCTAGAATATAATTCTAAGGGATTGTTTTTTATCCTGTTACTTCCGGTGCTTGTTCCGGTTTTGTTTTCTTATTTGGACTAGCCAGGCGGCGCTTGCTGTCTCGGATGGTATTGAGATCCTTGAGGAGTTTGGCAAAGTGGGCTTTCTCTGGGTAGGCTTCTGCGGAGGCTGCGGTATAGCGCATAAAGAGGTCATAAGTGCGGGAGATTTCCGTGCGCAGCTGCTTGGTCTTACCGACTTCTTTGCTGGACTTGGCTGCACGCGCTAAGGCTTCGGCCTTATCATAGTCTTCCTGAGCAGTCGTCACTGCGCTAATCACAGGTGAGAGTCCCAACGTAGTTACTGCCGCATTGTAGGGCTCTTCCTTGAGAGTTTTGAGGAGACTCTTAATCTCAGCAGTTGCGACATCATTATTATGCTTGGTGATATCCTTGTACTTGGTCAGGACTGGAGCCAGCGTCTCATGTGCTTCCTTGAACTTTACTTCCTTTATCTTGGCAAATCCCCTATGTAGGGTAAAGAGCCCGACCAGAGCGCTATCCCGCTCCTTGTCTACCTCTGCCAGACTCGTTGTTTGTTTCTTTTCCACGCTGGCTAGCTGTTTCTGGAACTCTTCTAGCTTGCTCGCAAAGGGCTCCAAGTGCGTGCTATACATATCTTCGTTTTTATTGGCCTTGACAAAGTCCGTGATGATTTGACGAGAATCCGTCATCAAACTTTCAAACTCACGGTGAGTAAAGTTGCTATAGGTCAAGGGGCGAATGGTGTAGTTAGTAGTCATAATAAAACCTCTCCAATAATTTGATGAACTAAGTATAGCACGTGGCGATAAATCTTTTGCAAGGCTGCCCTGAAATGTCATTTTTTATCCCTGAAATAGCACCTTTTCAAAATCAAAGACATAAAATATCCCCACCTGATGATTTCTTCAACTTCAGATGGGGATTATTTCTCTTTAAAAATGGATTATCAGAGCATTTCACGCTTAGAATGCTTTAAAATTTTAACAAACACTAGTATTCAAACTTTAGAAAACTTGTTAATTATAGCAAAACACATCACTCGACAGATAGAAAGCACAGATTTTTTCGCAAACTGGACTATTCGAAACCTTGTTTATCTAAATATTTTAGTAAACACTCGTATTCAGCCTTTAGATTGATTGGATATTTGGCCACAGATAACTATTCGAGTTTTTAATGATTACCTTTCTCTCCTATCTCTCCACTCTCAAGGGATCGAAGATCTCCTCAATCAGTTGGGTGTAATTTCCAATTCTTGGGTCTTCTTCATCTAATTCCCCTATCTTAGTATTTCGTTGGATATTGGTCTCATTTTACACCTCTTATTATAGCAGAGCAGCACCTTGTTTTATAGTTTCTTCTGGTGGTAGAGATAAAAATCCCCAGCTCTTTTCAAACTGGGGATAGCTTTATATTTTTAATTCATATACTTCCTGCCAGCCAGCTGGTCCTAATATCCGCTGGGGCTGTTTGCTAAAACCAGTCTCTCGGTAGAGGTAGGAAGCGACTTGATTTCTCTCATTGACGCCTAGGACAATGCTTTTATACATAGGCAAATATTCTCTTATGAAATCAGGCAAGAGCTTCAGCGTCTGACTACCGTACCCTCGCATCCGAAAGTCTTCATCCGTTGAAAAGCTACGAAGGAGCAGGCTCTCTGGCTGACCGCCATAAGTAAACTTCTCTTCCCCAGCATCCAAGATCAGAAAGGTTACGATTTGATGTTCTTCAAGACCCAAGATGGCATAGCGATTTTCTAAATCAGCGACAACCTGGCTAGGATGATTGGTAAATCTCAAGTCGGTTAAATGGTAAGACTGCAAGGCTTCTCTATCTGAACTTCGATAGAATCGGATTTGCATCTAAAAATCCATCCCATCCGGATTTGGAGCGCCACCGGTCAAACCGCTGACATTTTTGAGCACTTCCAAGTCAGCAGCGTCTAGCTCGATGTCAAAGCAGTCCAGATTGCTGGCAATCCGGCTCGGAGTGACCGACTTAGGCAGGGGCAGGAAGCCTTCCTGCAAGCTCCAAGCTAGCGCGACTTGTGCAATGGTCTTGCCATACTTGTCTGCCACAGCCTGTACGGCTGGATTTTGGAAGAGCTCTCCTTGACCAAATGGTCCCCAAGCTTCCAGTAAAATCTCATGCTCACGGCAGAAGTTCACCGCCTCTGTCTGATAGACACCTGGAGCCAGGCGGATTTGATTGACAGCAGGAGTCATACGTGCTGTTTCAAGCAAGGCTTCTAAGTGATGAGGCAGGAAATTGCTGACGCCAATCGCTCGAATCTTGCCAAGATTATAAAGATCTTCCATGGCACGCCAGACTTCGGTATTGCGCTTTTTCCAAGCATCGTTTTCCCTTAGGGGTTTGGGATTCGGCCAGTGGATGAGGTAGAGGTCTAGATAGTCCAGTCCCAACCGCTCCATTGAGGCCGCAAAGGCCTCTTGAGCCTCCTCATAAGTATGAATGTCATTCCAAAGCTTGGTCGTGATGAAGAGCTCCTCCCGCGGGATGCCGCTGTCCTTGATTGCCCGTCCGACACTCTCTTCGTTCTTATAGATAGCTGCCGTATCAATGTGCTGATAGCCTGCCTTGAGAGCGGCTAATGTTGCTTGATAGGCTTCTTCGCCATCCTGAGCCTTCCAAGTACCGAAGCCCAGCACCGGAATGCCTACACCATTGTTCAAAAGATATTCTCTCATCTCACGTCTCCTTTATAAGTTCCATCTACTGCCTTCAGCAAGGTAGCTGCTACAGTGATCACAAGAGCAAAACTGCTCACTTCTTTTCCTTTTTCTTCAGTATTGGTTTGGGTTTGAAGATATTTTCCTTGGTCGGCTCCATCCCTTTACTGAAAAAGCTATAGATAATGAAAGCTACTCCTGCGACAAGGATTAAGATTCGTCCAAACATCAGTCCCGCCAACAGTAAAACAAGTCCCATTATCAAAAATTTCGCATCAATTCGTTTCATAGCTTACTCCTGTTTACATTATAGTTTCATTATATCACGCCTAAGAAAGCAATTCAAATCTAGGAGAAGGCTATCAAGTAGCTTGCCAATCAAAAAGAACAGGTTTCCCTGCTCTTTCTGAAAAATATAAGGAGACTAATTTCAATACCTGCGGTTCTCATACATGGAATCGTTCTTGACCATCAAGATAAGTAGCTACCAGCTCTAAATCTTTATCTAAAACGATAAAGTCAGCGTCGTAGCCTTCCTTGATCTGTCCGCAGACATCATCAATATGGACGGATTTTGCTGGAATCAGGCTAGCCATCATAACCGCCTGATGAGGATTGGCAATGCCCCATTTGACCACATTTTTCAACCCGTCCTTGAGCTTGAGGATAGAGCCAGCTAGATTGCCCGTTGACTTGAGTCGAGCTGTTCCTTCCGCCACAACCACTGGAAATTCTCCCAGCATGTAGTCACCATCTTCAAGACCTCCAGCTGTCATACAGTCGGTAATGAGAGCAATATTTTCATGTCCCTTCTGCTTAAGCAAGATGTCACAGGCCTTAGGATCCACATGGTGTCCGTCACAAATCAGCTCCGCATAAGTGTGAGGCAGCTCGTACATGGCACCAACCATGCCCAGCTCCCGGTGGGTCAAGCCCCGCATACCATTATATGCATGCACCCAGACACTGGCACCTGCTTCGACCGCAGTTTTGGCTTCATCATAGGTTGCGTTAGAATGCCCCAGAGCAACAGTCACGCCTTCATCAGTCAGCGTGCGGACAAATTCCTCCACACCATCACGCTCTGGCGCGAGAGCTATCTTATTGAGCAAGCCATTTGCGGCCTTTTGCCAAGCACGAAACTCATCCATGCTAGGATCTTTCATATAGGCAGGATTTTGAGCGCCTTTATACTTTTCGGTGAAATAAGGCCCTTCAAAATAGAGACCGCGAATCTTGGCTCCGCTAGCTTCTTGATAGCGAGCACCGATATTTTCAGTAACCGCTAAGAGCCGCTCATAGGATGAAGTCAGGGTTGTTGGTAAAAAGCTGGTCACACCGGTAGTCAAGAGACCCTCACTCATGGTATGAAGAGTTCCTTCGATGTTATTGTCCATCACATCAACACCGCCAAAGCCGTGAATATGAGTGTCCACTAGACCTGGTGCAATCGAGTAGCCACTGTAGTCTATTACTTCTGCATCCTGCGGAACAGACTGCACCAGCTTGCCAAACTTGCCGTCAATCAGCTCTAAATAACCGCCCTGACGAATTCCCTGAGGATAGAAAAATTGATCTGCTTTGATATATGTAGGCATAAGACTGCCTCCCTTTTTCTTGACTTCTGTATTCTCTGCCATTCAAAGCGGAAGTCTGTGATAGAGCTAGCATCTTTCTATAGCTACTTTCTAACTCCCGCTTTTGAATCTCTGAGTTTTCTTGACTATATTATAACTCTTTCTTTTTTATTTGTAAATGGTATATACCTATTTTTATGAAAAATTGTTATATTAAATTAAAAAACAAGAAAACCCAGCCATGATAGCTGAGTTTCTATTTTACTTTTTCTCTAAATCGCGCAGCATCCGGTCGATTTTATTGCCATACTCGATGGATTCGTCCTTGACAAAGGTCAAATCTGGAATCTTGTACATCTTCAGATTGTGGCCCAGCTCCCGCTTGATGGTACCGGTCGCTTTTTCCAGACCGGTCTGAGCTTTTTGATTATCAGAGGCTAGATTGCTCATAATCGTGTAGTAGACCTTGGCCATAGATAGGTCGCCCAGCATTTGGACATCGGTAATGGTTACTCCCTGCACCCGCGGGTCACGAACTTTCTTCTGCAAGATTTCATTGACTTCGCGCTTGATTTCCATGCCGACACGGTCTGTACGAAAATTGTTTGCCATGAGATTTCCTTTCTAATTTTTCTCTTCTGCAATATAAGCTAGGCTAGGCCTAGCTTATATTTTAGTTTTAATGAATGAAATTTCTTCTAAACTCTTTGTGAAAAAAGATGTGATACTAAAAATATAGACTTCCACCAAAAATGATTTCACTGCGAGTTTTTAACGGACTTCTTATTTTATTTCTTAATTTCTTCCATGATGTAGGCTTCAATCGTGTCATCTACTTGGATGTCATTGTAGCCATCAATCATGAGTCCACCTTCGCGGCCGTTAGTAACTTCCTTAACATCATCCTTGAAGTGCTTGAGGCTGGCAAGCTCACCATCGTAAATCACGACGCCGTCACGGATAACACGAACCTTGGAATCACGGGTCACTTTACCATTGATAACCATAAATCCACCGATAGTACCAACCTTGGAAACCTTGAAGGTCTCGCGGATAAGAGCTTCCCCGATGATTTTTTCTTCGTATTCTGGATCCAGCATTCCCTTCATGGCATCTTCCATTTCCTCAATAACCTTGTAGATAATGCTGTGGAGACGGATTTCGACATCATCAGCTTCTGCCTGTTGGCGAGCTTGAGATGTAGGACGAACGTTAAATCCGATGATGAAGGCATTTGAGGCTTCTGCCAGTGTTACGTCAGATTCATTGATAGCACCAACTGCTGAGTGGACGATGGTAATCTTAACGCCTTCCACTTCAATCTTTTGCAGGGAAGCAGACAGGGCTTCTACGGATCCTTGCACATCAGCCTTGATGATAACATTAACAGACTTAACTTCACCAGCTTTGAGGGTATCAAAGAGATTTTCCAGACTGACGCGATGAGTAGCTTGACGCTGCTTAAGAAGGGCACGTTTGGCACGTTCTTCACCGGCTGCACGCGCAGCTTTTTCATCTTCATAGACCGCAAAGTGGTCACCAGCCATCGGAGTTTCATTGAGACCAGTAATAGAAACCGGTGTAGATGGTCCTGCCACCTTAACACGGCGGCCCAAGTCGTTGGTCATAGCCCGAACCCGACCGAAGGTATTTCCAACAACGATTGGATCCTGCACATTCAGAGTTCCCTGCTGAACAAGCAAGGTTGCAACTGCACCTTTTCCTTTATCCAAACGGGCTTCGATAACTGTACCAATCGCTCGAACAGTCGGATCTGCCTTGAGTTCTTGGATTTCTGCTACCAAGAGGACTGTTTCCAGCAAGCTATCGATATTTTGATTGAATTTCGCTGAGATTTCAACAAATTCAGAATCTCCGCCCCAAGCTGTTGACATGACACCGTGCTCAGCCAATTCACCAATCACGCGCTCAGGATTCGCTCCTGGCTTATCGATCTTGTTGATGGCTACGATGATTGGGACATCAGCGGCTTTGGAATGGTTGATAGCTTCAATCGTTTGCGGCATAACACCGTCATCAGCCGCTACGACCAGGATAGTGATATCCGTAACAGAGGCACCACGGGCCCGCATAGAAGTAAAGGCCGCGTGTCCAGGCGTATCCAAGAAAGTAATCTTCTTGCCGCTTTCCTCGATCTGGTAAGCACCGATGTGCTGAGTAATACCACCTGCTTCACCTGTAGCTACGCGAGAGTTACGCAAGGTATCCAAGAGGGTTGTTTTACCATGGTCAACGTGTCCCATGATGGTTACAACTGGCGGACGCTCTACCAAGGCATCTTGGTTGATATAACCTTCTTCTACGAAGAAGCGCTCAATGTCAGCTGTGTCAACTTCCACCTTCTTCTTAGCTTCGATACCGTAGTCCACCATAAGGAGCTCAATAGTATCGCCGTCAAGAGATTGGTTTTGCGTTGCCATAACACCCATCATAAAGAGCTTCTTAACAATTTCAGCTGGCTCGCGCTTGATCCGTTTTGCGATTTCTGCAACGGTCATTCCGTCTGTATATTCAAATTCAGTTGGCAACTCATGGAACTTCCGTTCTGTAACAGGTTTTGGTGCCTGATTATTGTTGCCCTTTCCTTTTTTATTTTTCTTGTTTTTATTCCAATTACTATTTCTTTGATTTCTCACTTGATTTTGACTGCTTCGATTCTTTTGTTGTTTTCTTGGACCTTCTTCTTCGCGATCAAAATCATCGCGCTTCTTATCTGGTCGAGCTTGCTTCTTCCGACGCGTATCCACAGCGGCTGGCGCTGGGCTTGGATTCGCTGCTGGTGCAGATGGAGCTGGTGCAGGCTGAACTGGTGCACTTGCTTCTGCCTTAGGCTGCTCCTTGCGGCGGTTTTGCCGTTCCATAACTTCTTTAGCTTCTTGTGCTTGCTTAAAGCGTTCCTCGCTGGAGCGAGCGTATTCTGCATTCTGCTCTGCTTTCAAAGCTGCGGCCCGAGCCTTAAAGTCAATCTTCGGCCCTTGAGGCTGTTGGCGGTTTTGACCGTTAAATCCTTGATGATTCTGACCATTGCGGCGGCCATCTTGACCACGATTATCGCGACGGTCATTTGGACGATTGCCCCTATCTCGGTCGTTGCGGTTTCCGCGATTCTTATTTCGATTATCGCGGTCCTCACGCTTGCCTTGCTCTTTATTTTGTGGTTTGTGGTTGCCTTGCTGCTTACGACGTTCTGCCTCTTCCTTGGCTCTCGCTTCACGTTCTGCCTTAAAGTTCCGGCTTTGCGGGCGCTTGACTGGCGCCGCTGTTTCTGCTTTCGCTTCTGGCTTAGCAGCAGCTTTTGCTTCTGGCTGTTCTGCCTTGACTGGCGCCGCCTCTTTGGCAGGAGTTTTTTGCGGTGATGGCTGAGCAGCTGCAGGCTTTTCTGCAGGAGCTTGGGGTGCGGCTGCTTTCGTAAAGCTGGACTTGATTCGCTCACTAGCGTCAGCTTCTACGCTGGATGAATGACTTTTGACATCGAATCCCAGCTCCTTAGCACGAGCCACTACCTCCTTGCTTTCTTTTCCCAGTTCTTTGGCGATTTCATACAATCTTACTTTAGACAAATCTTGTCCTCCTCTTCTATTACATAAGAGACCTCATTTTCTTTGTAAAACCAGCATCTGTCACGGCGAGCACTTTTCTGGCCTTGCCAATGGCAGAGCTTAATTCCAGTGTTGAAAACACGGTTGATACTTCTACTTGGTAGTAACGACTTTTATCAGTGATTTTCTTGCTGAGATTAGGAGCTGCATCCTGGGCTAAAAAGACCAGTTCTGCTTTTCCTTCCTGGATAGCCTTGATGGTCAGCTCTTCACCAGAAATGATGCGGCCGGCCCGCTGAGCCAGTCCCAGCATATTTGCAAGTTTCTCTTTATTCAAGACCTAACTCTCTTCTTTTGACCTTATGATCGACATAAGCGATTAACTCATCATAGAAAGCCTCATCCACTTCCATACTGAAGCTGCGGTTAAAGACCCGCTTCTTCTTGGCTTGAAGAGCTTCCTGATTATCCAGCTTGATATAAGCTCCACGGCCGTTGGCCTTTCCTGTCGGATCGATAAAGACTTGACCTTCCTTGTTCTTGACAATCCGCAACAAATCACGCTTGTCAATCACTTCGTTGGATACCACTGATTTTCTTAAAGGGATTTTTCTTGTTTTTGCCATTCCATCCCCCTTAGTCTAGTTCTTCAGCTTCGCTTTCTAAACCAGCTGTTTCTAGTACAGTTTCCTCTGCTACTGCGTCAAAGTCTGTTGCTGCTGCTCCTGAAACTTCTGTCTCTAGAACAGCTGCATCCGCAAGAATTTCTTCTGCTTCCTGAGCAAATCCGCCCAGTTCATTGGCTGCTTCCATTTCTTCAAACTCAGTGGCAGACTTGATATCAATTCTAAAGCCTGTCAAATGAGCTGCCAAGCGAACGTTCTGTCCGCGACGGCCAATAGCCAGAGAGAGTTTGCTGTCTGGTACCACAACCAAGGCCCGCTTGTTATCTTCTTCGTTAAAGATAACTTGGTCAACCTCTGCAGGAGCAATAGCGTTGTAGATAAATTCAGCTGGATCTGCTACCCACTCGATGACGTCGATATTTTCTTCAGTCGGTACCATACGGCCGCTCTTGGGATCGTATTTGGCAGGATGGAACTTGCTAGTAATTTTCTTAATATTGGCTCCACCGCGTCCGACGATTGTACCAATGGCATCCACATTAGGGTTGTGACTGCGAACAGCTACCTTGGTCCGATCGCCCGCTTCCCGTGACACGCTCATGATTTCTACAGTTCCGTCATAAACTTCAGGGATTTCCTGCTCCATCAAGCGCTTGATCATTTCTGGATGGCTGCGGCTGACAAAGACATTGACACCGCGAGGATTGTCTTCTACTTTGTAGACAAAGACTTCGATGCGGTCATGAGAGGCAAAGACCTCACCAGGAATCTGATCTTGTTTCGATAGCTGCGCTTCAATGCTGCCAAGATTGACATAGATAAAGCGATTGTCAAAGCGCTCCACCGTCCCGCTCATGATTTCATTTTCATGTTCTTTGTAGGTATTGTAAGTGATAGCGCGAGTTTGCTTGCGCATCTTCTCCATAATGGTTTGCTTGGCAGACTGAGCAGCTACGCGGCCAAATTCAGCTGGCGCTTCTTCAAATTTGATCTTATCTCCCAACTCATAGGCTGAACTGATAGCCAAGGCATCTTTGAGACTGATTTCCAAACGGCTGTCAAAGACCTCGTCCACAACTTCGCGAACAGTATAGACACGGAAATCACCTGACTTTTCGTCAAACTCAATGGCTGCGCTGTCTGCCTGACCATAGCGACGACGATAGGCAGAGCGAAGTGACTCGGTCACCGCGTCAATGATATCTTCTTTCTTGATTCCTTTGTCTTCTTCCAAAATGCGGAAGGCCTCTAGCATTTCTTTACTCATTTTCATGTGACTTTTGCCGAAACAAAAGTGTTCCTTTCTTTTCTATATTGCTTCTGCGGCTAAAACTTAACGGCTAATCTGGCTTTGGAAACCAGACTGTAGGGAATTTCGACTTCTTTTCTGCGAGTCTTGTCCAGATATTCCATGTGCAGAACATCCTCTTCAAAGCTTAGCAAGGTGCCTTCAAAGACTTTCTGCTTGTCAACAGCCTTATAGAGACTGACATGGATATAACTGCCGACTGCATCGACTAGCTGTTCCTTGGTCTTGAGCGGGCGCTCCAAGCCTGGACTGGTCACTTCCAGAAAATACTGTTCCGGGAAAGGATCTGGCTTGATTTGATCCAAGAGCGGACTGATAATATCCGTCAAATCCGCTGTATCATTGACCGTAATACCTTCAGGCTTATCTACAAAGACACTGAGAACGTAGTCCCCGCCCATCTTTCCGTACTCAATATCAACTAATTCATAGGGGGCCAAAATGGCTGGCTCAATAACCTCCCTCACCAATTCAACAATCGTTGCGATATGACGACACCTCCTCACAGATAAGAGGCGAAGATACTTCCTCGCCTCTCTTTCCTTATTCATTACTAGTATTATAGCACGACAAGTCCCAGAATGCAAGGGAAATATGCTGTGCAAGCTTTTAAAGACCGAATTCCACTTAAAACACTCTTATTTTTAAGCAAAATTCTTTCCCAATAATAAAGTCTTCAAGGAGTATTTCCTCGAAGACTCTTTCTTATTCAAACGCTGCTTCCACGCGGTAGATGACTTGTCCCTTGTTAGCAAATTTCTGCTCATACTCAGTCAGGACATTATCCTCGAAGTCGCTGGCATGCAAATCCAACCACACGCCCTTTAACTTCATACCATACTGTGAAAAGCTTACTAGGCTATACTCAAAAAGACCGCGGTTGTCCGTTTTGAAGTGGATTTCTCCATTTTCTGGCAGAATCTGCTGATAGGTCGCCAGAAAGGACTGATAAGTCAGACGGCGCTTTTCATGGCGTTTCTTGGGCCAAGGATCTGAGAAGTTCAGATAAAGGCGATCAATCTCGTCCTCTTCAAAATAATCAGTCAGATCCGAACCGTCCACCCAGAGAAGCTTGATATTGGGCACATCCGTTGCTAGCACCTTGTCCAAGGCATAGCTGAGAACCGATTTTTGAATATCAATCCCGATGTAGTTGATATCCGGATTGGCCTTGGCCATACCGGACACAAAAGCTCCTTTGCCACTGCCAACCTCTACATGAATGGGATGGTCGTTGCCAAAAATCTCCTGCCATCTGCCCTTGGCGTCTGCCGGATTCAAAATCACATACTGGGGATGTGCCTCTAGCAGTTCCGTCGCTCCCTTACGATTCCTTACTCTCATTGTCCTCTTCCGTATTTGGAACGGAAGTTTCGTAATGCGTAAATCTCCCGGTTCACATTTTCTAAATCATTATTTTCATAGTATTTGGCAATCTGCATCAGATAAGAATACTGACCAAACCAGTATAGCTTATTGAAAACAGTCTGATTGTATTTATAGCCATAAGCGCTCAGCCACTCTTGCCAACCTGAATCAGGCACATAATGGCTCAAAATATGTGCTACATCCATCATCCTGTCTGTCAGGCGCACAGAATCCCAATCCACCAGGTAAATAAGCCCGCTGTCGGTCTCTACCCAGTTGCTGTGGCGCACATCTCCGTGAACGATGGTCGCGTAGTCCTCACGAAAGGCTGGTACTGTCTGGCGCAGGTCGCGGATAACTGATTGCAGATATTGATTATTCCTCAAAGCAAGCGGCACTTGATTGAGCCAAGCATTCAGCAAATCAGTTGGCGTTTCCAGTGTATAGCCCAGCTTGGTCAGCTGCGTCATCAATGGGCGCGAGCGATGCAGCCGTGTCAAAATATTGATTACCTGCTTTTTGGACATATCATTTGGGGTCAGAATAGTGCCTGAAAGCCACTCCTGCCCGCTCATAACGTTGCCGTCCGGCATCCGGCGGCTCCACAAAAGCTGCGGTGCGATTTGTTCTCGAGCTAAGCCTGCTAAGATAGGGGTTGTATTCATCTTGACGAAAACGCGCCCCCCGTCCGGATAAGTCCCCATATAGGCCTTTCCGCTCTTACCAGCTATCGGTGTCAGGGTCAGCTCGTTATCAACCAAGTCCATGTTTCCCCTCCGTAAAAAGTTTCTTTATCATTTTACTAGTTTTACCTCTTTTAGTCAACCAATCTCCGTAACTTAAACGGCAGATAGAACAGATAGAGCAGGGCAGTTGCTCCCAGCATGGCCAGCACTGCTGTCTTGTCTTGGAAAAAGAGCAGAGCAGTCAGTACTTCAGTCAAGAGAACACTGCTGCCAATAGATGTGATAATTTGTCTTGCTCCTTTCAGCTTTTCCCCAATTTCTATCGGAAAAAGCTGGGTCAAAAACTGATAGTCAAAAGCTTCATACAGGGCCGTCAGCTGGAAGAGTAAGAGGTAATTGAACAAGACCGCAAAAGCTGCAGCAATCCAAGCTTGACTGACAAAAACCAAGGCCAAAAGAGCCAAAAAGAGCAGTCTTAAGGTCAGAGCAAAGAAGTCTCCATTTCGCAAGTAAGAGCGCAAAAAGAGATTCTGCCAGGTCTTGCTATGCTGCTTGCCCACAAGCCTCGTCAAACCATCCAGATAAGTCCGGCGCTTGACACTGTTTGAAATGCCTTTAACATTGGTAAAGAGAGCAAAAAATCGCAGAATCGTCTGCTTTCGGGCTGCTTCATAAGCTACCAGAGCCTGCCAATCTAGGCCATTTTCAGCAAAGAACTTCTTGGCCTTAGCCTGAAACAAAAACCATTTCAAGACTAGCATAAGGAGACAGTAGAGCCCGAAGCCCCAAACAGGCAATCCCAGAGCCAGAAAAAGCGGAGCCAACAGCAGCAATATCCCAGTTTGTATGATTGCGAATAAGAGATAAGAACGCAGAATTTGGCCTTTGATAAAATCCCTGACCTCTGCTTCTCTGACCAAGAGAAAGAGAGCATCCGGCTTTTCCAGATAGGTCGCAATCCGTCCAAAAGGCAAGATAAAGGCCGATAGAATAACCAGACTAGCAATAATGGGGAGGTGATTGGTCGGAAAATGCCGCAAAAGCTGACTGTACTGAACACCTAAAAATCCCATAAAAATCAGAAGAAAGAGCACGAAATGATCATTAAAAACATAACGCAGGTACTTCAGGCACTGCTGACGAAAATCCTGCTTTCGTTTGGCAAATAATTCTTTCATAGCACTGCCTCTTCTGTCAGGGCTAGATAGATGTCATTCAGACTAGCATCCGGCATTTGAAATTGAGCCCGCAACTCAGTCAAGCTGCCCTTGGCCCGTACTTGACCCTTGTGCAAGATTACAAAACTATCGCACATCTTCTCGGCAGAGTCAAGAACATGGGTGCTCATCAGAATGGACTTGCCCTTCTTCTTTTCCTCATCCAAGAGCTGGATAAGGTCTGCAATAGCTACCGGATCCAGACCTAGAAAAGGCTCATCTACGATAAAAAGGCTGGGATCAACTACAAAAGCACAGATAATCATCACTTTTTGCTTCATCCCTTTTGAAAAGTGAACAGGGAACCAATCTAATTTTTCCTTGAGTCGGAACATTTCCAGTAGCTTATCCACGCGCTTAAAAGCCGTCTCCTGCTCAATGTCGTATGCCATAGCTACCGTCTCAATGTGCTCGCGCAGGGTCAATTCTTCGTAGAGACTAGGCGTTTCCGGAATAAAACCGATCTTCTTGCGGTAATCGCTGGGATTGGTCCGCAGCTCCAGTCCATCAATCTGAATCTGCCCCTTATAAGGCGTCAGAAGACCGATAATCTCATTGATAGTCGTGGACTTGCCCGCACCGTTGAGACCAATCAGACCAACCAGCTGGCCATTGCCCACTTCAAAGCTGACATCCTTTAAAACCGGGATATTAACATAGCCGCCCGTAAGCTCTTTGATTTCTAACATATTTTCTCCGAATTCTGGTATAATGGTTCTTATATTATAACAAAATCTAGCGAATAGAGGTACCATTTATGGCTGATTGTATTTTTTGTAAAATTATTGCCGGAGAAATCCCTTCTTCTAAAGTCTATGAAGACGAGAAAGTCCTTGCTTTTCTGGATATTTCCCAGGTAACACCAGGTCATACCTTGGTTGTCCCTAAAGAGCATTTCCGAAATGTGCTGGATATGGATGCCGACAGCACCAGTCAGCTCTTCGCTCGCGTACCAGACATTGCTCGAAAGGTCATGAAAGCCACAGGCGCAGCTGGTATGAATATCATCAACAACAACGAAGAAATTGCTGGACAGACTGTCTTTCATACCCATGTGCATTTGGCACCACGCTACAGTGATGCAGATGATCTCAAAATTACTTTCGCAGCCCACGAACCAGACTTCCCAGCTCTGGCCGAATTAGCTGAGAAGATTGCGCAAGCTTAAGGAGGGAATATGAAACTTTCAAATATTTTCCTATTTATTGGTGCCGCAGCAGCCAGCTACAAGCTAGTTAAAAACCGTCAAAAAATTCAAGAAGAAATCATTGAAACAACAGATAGTCTAGACAAAGTAAAGGACAGTCTAGCCAATATCCAACGAAATATTGCCATCATTCAAGAGCAAAAAGAGCAAGTCAAAGACATGGCTCAAGATCTTACTTATAAATATAAAGTCCTTGAAAATCAAGCTCAGGTACAGATCCAGCAAGTCAAAGAGATTTGGGAAAAGTACGAGTCTTAATAGAGAAAAGATGGATGATAGGGAAACAAAAACTCAAATCCGGCACCGCGTCAAGAACTTCTTGTCATTACCAAAAGAGACCGAGACATTTTGTCCCGGCCTCTTTTTATATTTAACTTTTTTACTCTGTAGCCGCATTGACTACTGGCTGACTTTGCGGGGTGCTGACACTGACATCTGCCGCTGGAGCAGAGGAAGCTGCTGGAGCAACCGGAGTCGTATTCGTAGTTCCAACTGTTGTATCTGTCGACGGATAAGAGTAATTCTCATAACCATTATTATAAGTTGGCTGACTATAAGGAGTCTCGTAGTTACTATTGTTTTCTGTACTGCTAGACGCACTGCTGCTATTGCTGCTTCTTAGACTGTTGCCGCCCATAATATCTTCATAGAGAATAGCATTGGTCTTCAGACTCTTAACTGTGTCCAAGCCCAGAGACTTGCGGATTAGATTCTGCATGCTCAGCAAATGCTCTGACGTCACCAGCTGATAGCTACCACCGTCGGGCAAGGTCGCATCTTCTCCACGCAGCTGCTCGGACTTGATGTTCTTAAAGGCATCCTGATAGCCTAGCAGTTGTGGAATGCTTTTTGAATCAAGTGCGATATTGGTCTGCATATTGCTGCTGACAGCTTTTAAAATAGCCTGATAATGGCTGACACTGTTGAGACTGAGAACTTTTTCAACCACTTTCTTAATTACTTCACGTTGACGCTTCTGGCGGCCATAGTCACCCTCTGGATCCTGATAGCGCATGCGAGCATAGACCAGCGCCTGATCACCATTGATAGTTTGCTTGCCAGGCTCAACCTTAGCAGTATACTCAGGCTCATTATCCTCAATAGAAATTGGGAAGTCAAAGGTATTATTGACCTCAATACCACCTACTGCGTCTACTAACTGAACCAAGCCCTGCATATTGATCATCACATAGCGGTCGATGTGGATATTCATCAAGCCCTCAATAGTCGAAATGGCTAACTCTGCTCCGCCTGTCGCATAGGCTGCATTCAGCTTGGCTTCAACTGTCTGACCGTTCTCATCAATCTGAGTCAGAATATCACGTTCCAAACTCATCATGACCGTTTTCTTGGTCTTGGGATTGACACTCAGGAGAATCATGGTATCGCTGTTCCCGACCCAAGTATCCTCGCGGGATCCGCTCCCTGTATCTACACCCATCAGCAAAATGGTCATGGGCTTAGTCGCAGAAATGACATCTGTCTCATTTCCCAAGCCCTTATAAGTCTTGGACAGCTCATCTGTTGACTGACCATAGATTGTCCAAGCATAAGTACCGATACCAGCTGTCGTTACGACAAGGAGGCTGAGAAACATCATTATAATCTTTTTAAACATATCTTTTTTAGTCTATCAGTTTACCCATCAGGTAAACATCAAGAAATATCCCTTCTTTTAAATAGGCTCCTCTTTTTTGTAAGCCTTCAATTTCAAATCCTAAACCTTTATAAAGGTGAACTGCTCGTTCATTTCTAACCTGAACGCTCAATTCCAAACGTCTAATAACTTGAGAATCTTCTGCCCAAGTCAGTGCCTCTTCCAGCAATATGCGTCCCAGTCCTTGATTCCAGAAAGCTTTCTTCACTACAACAAAGACTTGACCAATATGGCGAATTCGCTCATGGAAATCAGCTGTGATGCTGACTAGGCCAGCAATCTCACCATTTAAAAGCGCCAACAGATAAAGCTGATTACTAGAAGCAGCCTGATGCTCAATGAATGAAGCCATCTCCTCTTGATTCATCAAAATTCCAGCTTCATCCAGCGTCATATAATCTGACTCAGACCCGACCTGATTGAGGAAGGCAATCAGATTAGCAGCATCTGTTTTTTCTGCTTCACGCAAGCATAATTCATATTCAGTCATTCTGCAATCCCTCAAGCAGCTCTTGGGCTCGCTTTCCTTTGGCTTCAAAAACCAATTCACGCCCATCTTCCATTTTCAAGAGGTTTAATTTTAAATAGTCTTCAGGCAGATTTTCTCCTAACAGCTCTCCCCATTCAATGACTGTCACACCCTCTCCGAAGAGAAAGTCATCCAAATCTATGGAGTCTGAATCGTTTCCAATACGATAGACATCCAGATGATAGAGTGGCAAGCGACCCTCGTATTCCCGAACAATGGTATAGGTTGGACTTTTAATCATCTGACTAATGCCCAAACCTAGAGCCAGCCCCTTAGTAAAGGTTGTCTTTCCTGCTCCTAAATCTCCCGTTAAAACCAGTACGTCCCCTGCCTGGAGCAATATGCCCAGGCGCTGACCCCACTGGATTAATTCTTCCTCATTATGACTAAACATTCTCTTATTATACCAGAAAAAAATTTTTTCTGCTTAATTTTGCAAAAGAAAAATCAGCTATCGAAAGCTGATTTTTTATGCCAAAAACATATCCTATACAAAGGGTACTAAAATCAAGGAAATACAGCAATGTTTAGACCTAATTTAAAGCCAGATTTACGAAATTCAAAATAAATAGAAGATCCAAAATCCAAATCATAGAATGCACATCCTTGGTTTGACCTTTGAAGATTTTGACCAAGGTGTAAGTGATAAATCCAGCTGCTATCCCGTGAGTGATAGAATAGGCAAATCCCATAAAAATAGAAGTAAAGAAAGCTGGAATGGCCTCCGCCATATCATCCCAATGGATATTTTTCAGACTAGCCAGCATCATAATCCCAACAATAATCAAAATCGGTGCAGTTGCAGCGTTGGGAACAATGGCTAAAAGAGGGCTAAAGAAACTTGACACCGCAAAACAGATGGCTACGACCAAGGCTGTCAGACCTGTTCGGCCGCCAGCTCCGATACCAGCTGCAGACTCCACATAAGTCGTCACGTTAGAGGTTCCAGCAATGGCGCCAATAGAGGTTCCGATGAGGTCCGAGTAAAGGGCCTTATCCAAGCCTTCTGATTCATGGTTTTCCCCAGAAGTCGCCACAATACCGACCTTTTCACCTGTACCAATCAAGGTACCAATGGTATCAAAAATATCTGTCAAGGAGAAAGCCAGAATAGCCATAAATGTCTGAGGCCAGCGAGCCGAATCTGCTAAAAGGGCACCCAGACCTTTCGGACCTACTGCCACCCCAAAAATCTGCCCCAGTTCACTAACAGCAGTGCCAATGTTATTCTGCCCAAAGTCAATAGCTGACAAATCAACCAAGCCAACCAGAATAGCTACCACAGTCGTTACTAGGATGGATAGGATAACACCACCCTTGATATTTTTCACGATAAAGAAGATTGTGATGGCGAGACCAACCAGGGCTACTAAGACCGCTGGATTGTTAAAGTCTACCAGACCTGGAGTTGCTGCCGAATTAGCCGTAATAGCCGCTGCAGCCTTATCTGCTCCCTTGCCAGCTACTGTATAATTTCCTGGATCGATTGAAAACTTGAGCAAGCCAGCATTTTTAATACCTACATAAGCCAGAAAGACCCCGATCCCAGCTGAAATAGCTGCTCGCAAGGAGCCTGGAATTGACTCGATGATCATCTTACGCACCTTGGTCAGAGTGATAATGAGCGAAATAATCCCGCAGATAAAGACCATAGCCAAGGCTTCCTGCCAAGTGTAGCCCAAGGCAAAGACGACCGTAAAAGTGAAAAAGGCATTCAACCCCATGCCCGGTGCCTGCGCATAAGGCAAGTTGGCAAAGAAAGCCATCATCAAGGTACCTGCAACAGCCCCGATAATCGTAGCTAGGAAAACACCCTGTTTGGGCATACCTGTCTGAGCCAGCATAGCCGGATTGACAAATAAAATGTAGGACATAGCAAAGAAAGTCGTCAGACCAGCCAAAACCTCTGTCCGGACATCTGTCCCTTTTTCGGTCAGTTTGAAAAATTTATCCATTTTTCAACAAATCTCCTTTTGAGTAAAATTTCTAATATCTAGTTCAAAAAACAAAGAAAAACAGATTGAATTCCGTTTATTTGCGAACGATGAATTAAATTATAATAAAAAACATTCACTTTTTCAAGATGAATGTCTCGCTTTTCTTATTTTTTATTATCTCTCATCAGAAATACCAAGCTCATAAACTGCAAAAAGGCAAATCCAAGAATGAAAGGCAGACGATCAGGCTGCAAAGTTTGCAAGAGCTTCTGTAGAACCAGCTGAGGATGAAGCAATAAATCCCAGCTATTGAGACGATCATAACGTCCTATGTAGATAGCCAGACTGGACACAGCCGACAGAGCTGCCGTCAACAACAAGTCCAAATACCAGTTAAGCTTCCAGCCTTCCTTGATGACATACCAACTCTCCATACCACAGAAAATCCCGAATAAAATACTGGAAACAAAAGCTAAAAAGAGCATGAAAACACTTGGCTTACTCAGAACATCTGTCACCCAAGTCATATGAATCAAATCAGTAATCATATAGAAAGTGTTGGGGAAGAAAAGCAACCACAGCAGAAAAAGAAGAGGATACACCCACTTCTGCTTCTTGAATAAAAGTGTCAAGACAGCTGCATCATAGCTGATTAAGGCCAAGGTCATATTCCAGATGAGGTAGGTCGGACCGCCATTTAGAGATTGGATATAGATAAAAAAGGCAATCATCAGAAAAAGAGCATGAATCATGATTGGTTTACGCATGCGAAAAGCTCCTCCTTGGTGTGTCATAATTGTGACTGATTAGAGCACCATTATAACATATGTCGTGTTATTTACACTGAATTCTGTTATAATAGTCTGTATTATCACTGAAAAGAGACTCACATGACAAAAAAAGTAATCGCTGTGGACTTGGACGGAACCTTGCTGGATTCGAATAGTAATCTGTCTGACTTCACCAAAGAAACCATCAAAAAAATTTCCCAAAAGGGCCACAAGGTCATTATCACAACAGGCCGGCCCTACCGCATGGCTTTGAAATATTATAAAGAATTAGAGCTCAATACGCCCATGATCAACTTCAATGGCTCTTTGACTCACATTCCAGAAAAGAAATGGGACTTTGAAAAATCGCTGACGCTGGATAAGTCCTTTCTGCTGGATATGGTTAAGCGCAGGGATGAGATTGAAGCAGATTTCATTGCTGGCGAATACCGCAATAAATTCTATATCACCAATCCAAACGAGGAAATTGCTGATCCCAAGCTCTTTGGCATCGATGCTTTCAAACCAGAAAACCAGTTTCAAGCTAATCTGGTAACGGAGAATCCTAACGCCATTCTCCTACAGACACGAGCAGCTGACAAATATGCTCTGGCAGAGGAAATGAATGCTTTTTACCAGCATGAACTTTCCATCAACTCTTGGGGCGGACCACTCAACATCCTCGAGTGCGCTCCCAAAGGTGTCAATAAGGCCTTTGCCCTTCAGTACCTGCTTAATGTTCTCAATGTAGATCGCAAAAATCTGATTGCCTTTGGTGATGAGCAAAATGATACTGAGATGCTTTCCTTTGCTGGCACTGGCTATGCCATGAAAAATGCGAATACTGACCTTCTTCCATACGCTGACCAGCAATTATCTTTGACCAATGACCAAGATGGCGTTGCCCACGAGCTCAACAAACTTTTTTTATAAAAGTAGACAATTAGGCAAACTCTGTTTGAGAGTTTGTCTTTTATTTTTTCTTCTCTCAAACTCCGTTAGTTGCAAAAAGCTTTAAAAATAGGAGCTTATCAGCTATGTCAGAATATTAGAGTGAATCCACGCTTAGATTTGTAAGCGTTTGCCATTTGTTTGATTTTGTGATGTAATTAACATAATCAAAAACTAAATAACAGGAGGAAACTACTTATGAAAGCAGTTGTTGTAAATCCAGAGGGAACCAATGTCCAACTCATCGAAAATAAAGAAATGCTTCCTCTTGAAACAGGGGAAGCTCTCGTTGATATCGAATACTGTGGTGTCTGCCATACTGATTTGCACGTCGCACATGGTGACTTTGGCAAGGTACCGGGTCGCGTTCTTGGGAATGAAGGTATCGGTATTGTCAAAGAAATCGCTCCAGATGTAAAAAGTCTCACAGTCGGAGACCGCGTCAGTGTCGCTTGGTTCTTTGAAGGCTGCGGCGCTTGTGAATACTGTACAACTGGCCGCGAAACCCTTTGCCGTACAGTAAAAAATGCTGGTTATTCTGTTGATGGTGGGATGGCAGAGCAATGTATCGTAACAGCTGATTATGCAGTCAAAGTTCCAGAAGGACTAGATCCTGCCCAAGCTTCTTCTATCACCTGTGCCGGCGTAACTACCTACAAGGCAATCAAAGAAGCCCAGCTGCAGCCAGGCCAATGGACAGTTATTTTTGGAGCAGGTGGTTTGGGTAACCTAGCGGTTCAATACGCCAAGAAAGTCTTTAATGCCCATGTTGTCGCTGTTGATATCAACAATGATAAACTAGCTTTGGCCAAAGAAGTTGGTGCTGATATCGTCATCAACGGCCATGAAGTTGAAGATGTTGCTGCTCTTATCCAAGAAAAAACTGGCGGTGCGCATTCTGCAGTAGTAACAGCTGTTTCTAAAGTTGCCTTCAACCAAGCTGTTGATTCTGTTCGTGCTGGCGGTCGGGTAGTTGCCGTTGGATTGCCATCTGAAATGATGGACCTCAGTATTGTCAAAACCGTTTTAGATGGCATCCAAGTCATCGGTTCCCTAGTTGGTACTCGCAAGGACTTGGAAGAAGCCTTCCAGTTTGGTGCTGAAGGATTGGTGGTTCCTGTCGTTCAAAAACGCCCTGTTTCAGATGCAGTGGATGTCTTTGATGAAATGGAAGCGGGTACCATTCAGGGACGTATGGTACTTGACTTCACACACTAATCCTTTAAAACATGTTAATCCCAACATTTACCAAACTTTTGGAAACTTATGATAGACAGGCTTGATATTATTTAGAAACTTTTGCCATTATAGAGGGAGACTAAAGACATAAGATGCGATTTTCTGTCTTTGGTCCTCCTCTTTCTTTTTTGATAAATAAACACTTTCTCAAACAAAATTCTCTTCTGTCATTTCAAAAGTCTCTTCTGTCATTTCAAAAATCTCTTTCATATTATTTCAATATTTTTCATATATTAATCTATTATATTTTCTATTTTCCTAATTTATTAAAACATTTCTATAGCTAAGGTTTGCTTGTACCTATATTTATCAGGTTTTCAGCAAATACTGACATTTTTGAAAGAAAAAGTCGTTTTTAGGAACAAACGCTTGCATTTTTCATGAAAACGTTTTATAATAAACTTGCCTTAAAGTTTTCTTAAAACTTAAGTCAAACATTTTATAAGGAGGAATGTCAATAATGAGTATCGGAATCATTATTGCTAGCCACGGTGAATTTGCTGCTGGTATTCATCAATCAGGTTCTATGATTTTCGGTGAGCAGGAAAAAGTACAAGTTGTAACTTTCATGCCCAACGAAGGACCAGATGATCTCTATGCAAAGTTCAATGATGCTGTGGCTTCGTTTGATGTGGACGATGAAGTGTTGGTCTTGGCTGACCTTTGGAGTGGCTCTCCATTCAACCAAGCTAGCCGTGTCATGGGTGAAAATCCAGACCGCAAGTTCGCTATCATTACAGGCTTGAACCTGCCTATGCTGATTCAAGCTTATACAGAAAGGATGATGGATGCCAACGCCGGCGTTGAAGCTGTTGTTGCTAACATCATCAAAGAAGCCAAGGAAGGAGTCAAAGCTCTGCCTGAAGAGCTGAATCCTGTTGCTGAAGAAGCAAATGCTCCTGCTGCAGCTGCTCCAGTTGCCCAAGCAGCAATCCCTGAAGGGACTGTAATCGGTGACGGCAAGCTCAAAATCAACCTTGCCCGAATCGACACACGCTTGCTGCACGGTCAGGTAGCAACAGCTTGGACGCCAGATTCAAAAGCAGATCGTATTATCGTTGCTTCTGACTCAGTAGCTCAAGATGAACTTCGTAAAGAATTGATTAAGCAAGCTGCACCAGGTAATGTCAAAGCCAATGTAGTCCCAATCGACAAATTGATTGCTGTTTCAAAAGACCCTCGCTTTGGCAACACACATGCCTTGATTCTGTTTGAAACTCCTCAAGACGCCCTTCGTGCTGTTGAAGGCGGTGTGCCAATCAAGACCCTTAATGTTGGTTCCATGGCTCACTCAACTGGTAAAACGATGGTCAACAACGTACTTTCAATGGACAAGGAAGACGTTGCTACTTATGAAAAGCTGCGTGACCTTGGCGTTGAATTCGACGTACGTAAAGTACCAAATGACTCTAAAAAAGATTTGTTTGATTTGATTAAGAAAGCCAACGTGCAGTAGAATCAAACGTTTTGCTTTTATTAATTTACGAAAGGATTTAGAACATGTCTATTATTTCTATGGTTTTAGTAGTCTTTGTTGCCTTCTTAGCTGGTCTAGAAGGTATCTTGGACCAATTCCAATTCCACCAACCGCTGGTTGCTTGTACCTTGATTGGACTGGTAACTGGTAATTTGGCTGCTGGTGTTATGCTGGGTGGATCTCTCCAGCTGATTGCTCTTGGCTGGGCTAATATCGGAGCTGCTGTAGCACCTGATGCCGCCCTCGCTTCTGTTGCCGCTGCTATCATCATGGTACTGGGTGGAGACTTCTCAAGCAAAGGAATCGCTGTAGCACAAGGTGTTGCTATTCCACTTGCTGTTGCTGGTCTCTTCTTGACTATGATTGTCCGTACTTTGTCAGTCGGTTTGGTTCACGGTGCAGATGCTGCTGCGAAAAAAGGAGACATTAAAGGCGTTGAACGCGCTCACTTTATCGCTCTCTTCATGCAAGGAGCACGTATTGCTATCCCTGCAGCTCTTCTTTTGATGATTCCGGCTGAGTCTGTTAAATCTGCTCTTGAAGCTATGCCAGCTTGGCTATCAGAAGGTATGCAAATCGGTGGTGGTATGGTCGTAGCCGTTGGTTACGCCATGGTTATCAACATGATGGCAACTCGTGAAGTATGGCCATTCTTCGCGATTGGTTTCGCTTTGGCTGCTGTCAGCGAACTCACTCTGATCGCCCTCGGTGCAATTGGTGTCGCTATTGCCCTCATCTACCTTGCCTTGTCTAAAAAAGGCGGAAATGGTGGCGGCGGAGCAACAGCTTCATCTAACGATCCAATCGGCGACATCCTAGAAGACTACTAAGAAAGGAGATACACTATCATGACAGAATTAAATACTGTAAAACCTGATGAGTCAGGAAAATTGACTCTTTCAAAGGCTGACCGTCAAAAAGTTTGGTGGCGTTCTACTTTCTTGCAAGGTTCTTGGAACTACGAACGTATGCAAAACTTGGGCTGGGCTTATTCACTGATTCCAGCTATTAAGAAACTTTATACTAAAAAAGAAGATCAAGCTGCTGCTCTTGAGCGTCACTTGGAATTCTTCAACACTCACCCGTATGTTGCAGCTCCAATCATCGGAGTTACACTTGCACTTGAAGAAGAAAAAGCAAATGGTGCAGCAATTGACGATGCGGCTATCCAAGGGGTTAAAATCGGTATGATGGGACCTCTGGCTGGTATCGGAGACCCTGTCTTCTGGTTCACAGTTCGTCCTATCCTTGGAGCACTTGGGGCATCTCTTGCTTTGACTGGAAATATCATTGGTCCACTTATCTTCTTCTTAGCTTGGAATGCTATCCGGATGGCTTTCCTCTGGTACACACAAGAATTGGGCTACAAGGCTGGTTCTGAAATCACTAAAGACATGTCTGGTGGTATCCTCCAAGACATTACCAAAGGTGCTTCAATCCTAGGTATGTTTATCTTGGCTGTTCTGGTTGAGCGCTGGGTATCTATTAAGTTTGTCTTTAACGTTTCATCTGTTAAGCTGGATGATAAAGCATATATCCATTGGGACAAATTATCTAGTGGCTATAAGGGTATCCAAGAAGCCTTTGCTCAAGTAGGTCAAGGACTATCTCAAACCCCTGAAAAAGTTACAACTTTCCAACAAAACTTGGATTCCTTGATTCCTGGTTTGATGGGACTGCTTCTAACTTTCGCTTGTATGTGGTTGCTTAAGAAGAAAGTATCCCCTATCACTATCATCATCGCCCTCTTTGTAGTTGGTGTACTAGCTCACGTTGCTGGTTTGATGTAATCAAAAAGAAGGTTTCGGCCTTCTTTTTATTGTGGTATAATAGCTGTATTATCTAAAAGGGAGTTACTCTATGGCACAGTCACAAAACAAAACAGTTGAATTTAATACCACTGGCGTATCCTATCTTGGATTAGGCGGTAAGGTTGGGAAATTTTTAATCGGCGAGACTGCTCTGGAGTTTTACGCTGATGCCAATGTAGAAGATTATATCCAGCTGCCTTGGACTAGCATCACTGCTATCGGTGCTAATGTTTCTGGCAAGAAAGTCAGCCGCCACTTTGAAATCTGGACTGACAAAGGAAAGTTTCTCTTTGCCTCCAAAGACTCTGGTAAGATTCTCAAAATCGCGCGAGAACATATCGGCAACGACAAGGTCGTTAGATTGCCGACTCTGTTACAAAAAATTGCTGAAATCTTTAAGAAGAAAAAATAGGGTTGAAAAAGTTTCAACCTTATTTTTTATATTTTCGACTAAGATAAAAGCTGCTTGTATCAGCAAAATGGAGCTAGCACAAAAAATTGGAAAGTGAAACAGTCTGAGAATGCACTATTTCAGCCCCTTGAAATGATAGGGTGGGGTAAGATGACATTATCAATTCAAGACCGCATCATTAGATTTTTAAAAAGTATAAACATCAGCTAAATTTTTCTCGAAAGTCCATGTCTTGACACCTTCAACATCACGGGCATCTAGTTGTTTAAATCCGTTCTTTTTGTAAAAACGACAGTTGCTTTCTGTATGAGTAATCAAAGTAAGCCGGTGGCATTTCTCTTCTTTGGCAAGTGGCTCAAGTCCCTTTGAGATAAAAAGACCGCCAACTCCCTGTCCTTGATAATCAGGCAGCACACCCAGCAGTTCAAGATATAGAGTTGAAACACCCCTTTTCTTAGCTTCTTTACTCCCCTCCCCAAAGACTTTTTGAAAGGCTAAAAGCTGGGGAATATATTGCCACATCCTCCATGCTCCTGCCCGCAAAAAAGAAAGTATACCGACAGGATGGCTACCGAGCTTATGAATAGTAGCGACCGCCATAAGACGCCCGTCCACTTCAGCAAGCAGGCAAATATGATGACGCATCGCCGCCTTAACCATAACTGCATGCAATCTATTTAGAAAATCAATATAAGACCAGCTGCTGCCAAAGAGAGGACGGAATTTTTCTCTGTAGACCTCATGCTCCGCAAAAGCAGCAGTTAAAACCGAGACCGCAGCAGCAAGATCCCTTTCATCTGCTCTTCTAAAACGAATCATGATAGCTACCTCCTCAAATCTTTTCTGCTAATTTTTCTAAAAAAGCTTGACGTTTTTCAGCTGTAGACTGAGAAATATTCTCGAAATTCAACCAACGGCGCTGTCTAGCACCGATAGACTTAAAGGTATGGCCCAACATGGCTTTCTTGACGACATCACCACAGAAATACTTAAGATAGAAGGTCGGTGCTGCAGAGGTAGTAATAGCCAATACCTCTTTAATATTGGTCAAACGACCAACTAACTGGCGAGTCTTCGTCTCCTCGTAAATCTTATTTTTCAAAAAGACCTTATCTTCAAAGCCCTTGACAATAGCTGGCATATCCGCCCACCAGATAGGAAAAATCATGATAAGGCGGTCACAGGACGCAAGAGCTTCCTGATATTTTAAAACCAGCGGGTCTAGTGCCTGACCTTTATTAAAAAGTGCTAGCTCTTCCTTGGTATAGACAGGATTAAAACCATCTTCATAGAGATCGATCAGTTCATAGGTCTGACCTTTCTTCTCCAACAAGTCCTGAACCTGCTCTAAAATAGCATGGTTAAAGCTTTTATCATAGGGATGTGCATAAACAATGAGATTTTTACTCATATTTGTAACCTCCTAGTAAATCATTGAACATTGAGCGATAGACTTCCTCATCAAAAGGCTCCAAACCTTTGGCAATAAAACGCCCATAGCCTGTGATGAAGGTGTCCAGCTTGAGCAAAAGAATCTTTTTCTCTTTCTGACTCTCAATAGGCAGCTGATCCAGATAAACCACTGTCTTATTCCCGATTTCCAGAAGCTCACCTTTCCGGTAAGCCTCTGTCGCCACAGGGCTGAAAAAGAGAAAATCCATCATCTGACTGTTGGTCTCATATTCCGATAAAAGAAAAAGTCCTATCTGCCAAATGCAATCCAAAGGATCAGACACTCCGTCTAAATACTGTTCCTCTAAACGTTTAATCTGCCTCTGGTTTTCCAAAAGACAGACCTGATAATAAAGATCCTCCTTATTCTCAAAAGCCTTGTAAAAAGCACCAGTCGTAACCCCCAGCAGAGATGCCAGTTTTCTCAGGGGGATATTCTGATAGCCATACTCTCTGATAAGCTGGCTTGCCTTCTCAATCATACGGTCGCGCGTTGTTTGTTTTACCATAAGAACTCCTTTAGATAACTATGTTACCTTTATCTAAAGATAACATAGTTATCTTTTTCTGTCAAGATTTTTCCTATCCTAGGATTTACATTTTCCGGAAAATCCTGTATAATAGTCGAAACGGATAAGTACTATTGGGCACTTTTCAGAAAGTCTGCGGCGGCTGTGAGCAGATAGGGAGAAAATAGGAAATTCTACCGTTAGTTTTAAAAATGAATAATTAAGCAAGTGCACTTTTGTGAAGTTGGATGGAACCGCGGCTCTGCCGCTCCAACAGTTTCATAAAGTGCTTTTTATTTTTGGAGGTACCTATGTTAGATTTAAAACGCATCCGTACAGATTTTGATTCTGTCGCTGAAAAATTAGCTACGCGAGGTGTTGACGCTGCTACCCTTAACCAAATGAAAACCATCGACAAAGAACGTCGGGATTTATTGGTCAAGGTCGAAGAACTCAAGGCTGAGCGCAATACTGTTTCTGCTGAAATTGCTCAAGCTAAACGCAACAAAGAAAATGCTGATGACAAGATTGCTGCTATGCAAAAACTTTCTGCTGAAGTCAAGAACTTAGACGCAACCTTGGCTGAGCTGGATGCTAAGTTGACTGAGTTCACTACCACTCTGCCTAACATCCCGCACGAAAGTGTTCCTGTCGGAGCAGATGAGGACGAAAACGTCGAAGTCCGTCGCTGGGGGACACCGCGCCAATTTGACTTTGAAGCTAAAGCTCACTGGGATTTGGGTGAAGATCTGGACATCTTAGACTGGGAGCGTGGGGCAAAAGTTACTGGTGCTCGCTTCCTCTTCTATAAGGGCTTGGGAGCAAGACTTGAGCGTGCTATCTACAATTTTATGCTGGACGAGCATGGCAAAGAAGGCTACACAGAAGTCATCACTCCCTACATGGTCAACCATGATTCTATGTTTGGAACAGGGCAATATCCTAAATTCAAAGAAGATACGTTTGAGCTAAGCGATACCAACTTCGTTCTGATTCCGACTGCTGAAGTTCCACTGACCAACTACTACCGAGACGAAATTTTAGACGGCAAAGAATTGCCAATCTACTTCACAGCTATGAGCCCATCATTCCGCTCTGAAGCTGGATCTGCTGGTCGTGACACGCGCGGTCTCATCCGTCTGCACCAATTCCACAAGGTTGAAATGGTGAAATTTGCCAAGCCAGAAGAATCTTATGCGGAGCTGGAAAAGATGACTACCAATGCCGAAAATATCCTGCAAAAGCTGAATCTGCCTTACCGCGTTGTAGCACTCTGTACTGGAGATATGGGCTTCTCGGCCGCTAAGACCTACGACTTGGAAGTTTGGATTCCTGCTCAGAACACCTACCGTGAAATCTCTAGTTGCTCTAACACAGAAGATTTCCAAGCTCGTCGAGCTCAAATCCGCTACCGTGACGAAGCAGATGGCAAGGTCAAACTCCTTCATACTCTCAACGGTTCTGGACTGGCTGTCGGACGCACAGTAGCAGCTATCTTAGAAAATTACCAAAACGAAGATGGCTCTGTGACTATCCCAGAGGTTCTGCGCCCATACATGGGTGGATTAGAAGCTATAGCTCCAAAATAAAAATCAGATTATCCCGATACTTTACCTGTATCATTAGGTCTAAGTTCAGACTTATTTTGCTAAAATAAAAAAATCCGAGATCAACTCAGAGAAAATCAAAAACAGAGTTTCAAAGAGTATCATCTCGGATTTTTTGTTATCTTTCTGGCTCGCAATGAGACCGCAAAGTAAAAACAAACATAGAGGACGATTACGAAAGCTAGCAGAGCTTCTGCATGACTTAGCCAAACAAGCCAGGTCCAACCTAGATAATCAAGTCCCAGTCTCAGAGCAAAAGCTGTATTGACAAGAGGAAAGGTCAAAGCTGACCAGCTAAGCTGAGGCCCCAGTCGAAAAACACGAGGTAAAAGACATAGGACCAAGAGATAAAAGACCTGCGATAAGAGGAGCAGCAAGGCAACAAACCAACCTTCAGCATCAGCACCAGCCAGACGGATATAGCTTCCCAGCAGGAGCGAGAAAGGCGCACAGTAAATGGCCCACTGCGGCTTTAAAGCATCAGGCAACCTTTGTGACCGTCTAACCTTGTAAAACAAGGGATAGAGAATCAAACTCAGTAGCAGAGCAAAAAACCAAGCCAAATAGCCCAAAAGCGGCTGATGAACTACACCCTGGGTCAAGCTTGCCATGGCCAAGCCAACATAGAGAACCGTCCAGCTCGGGGTTAAAGATAATCCCTCGGCCTTAAGCACATACTTCCAAGTAAAGTTAGCTATTAGAAAAATATGCAGCAGCAAGGCCATGTACCAAAGCAGCTGCCCCACCCAAAATAAGCCAAGCTTGCTTAGGTAAGAAGCTAAGAGCATACTAGCCATTGGATAAGTCGCAAAACTCGATAAGAAAGGAGCCTTTTGCAAATCTTGCCGATAGTCCGGAAATGACAGCACTAAAGCCAGTGTCAGATAAATCCAAAGTATCAAAGCCAGACCATTTAACAAGTGGAAAAAGATAGAATGGTAGTTCAGTAAAAGATTAGCCAAACCAAATAGGCCAAGAATCAACCCAGATAAGAGAATGGGCGGTCGTTTGCTGTTCACGAAGCAACTCCTTTATAGTAATGTTTTTAAGTTCCTTTTCAATGACAGTCAAACCTTTATTTGCCATCATTTCTATGAAACTTCTAAAATATGCCTCAGCTGGACTGCACTCGGTGAGACAATGGGAAGAAATGCTCCTTCGTTCCAACGGCGGATAAATCCAGAAGTCGAATTACTCAAATATCCTCTGCCTCCACTAGCCTGCAGCTCCAAGAGCAGACTTTGGGCTACCACATCAACTATATCAATTCGCAGCTGGAAGAGCTCCTTAGGACGCTCAACAAAATAACCAGGCTGGAGAAGACCTCTATAGAGCTGATCCTGGATCGCAGTCAGAGCAGCCACTTGCTCCTCCCACTCCTCTCTCAAAATAGAGCGGACTGACAGATTAGCTTCGACCTCCGCCAGCGATTTCTCCGCTAGGCCAAGAGCCAGACCAAACTGATAACCTAGAAAAGCTGGGCGATTTTCTGCCAAAAAGGCCTGGGCATCTTGTGCAAGAATCCATTCCTCTTGCAAAGGCACATAATTAAAAGTCAGGGCAGCTGTATTTCCCCCTTGCAAGGATACAAACTCTAAATCCGCTGAACGGGAGAAATTCTCTGCGTCAGATGGCACAGCTAGAACCATCGGCTGGCGGCTCCCGTCTTCGAAACCGGCAACAAATATGCTGAGGAAGCGATCCGCGCGAGCATTGGTTACCCAAGGCAGACGTCCCTTGAGATAAAGCTGTCCGTCTTCCTCCACAATAGACACATTTAACTCTTCTAAGTCCGACAGGAATTTAACAGCATTGGACAGGGCTGTCGCACCTGCATATTCCCCTGACAAGAGCCCTTCCAAATAGTGGTCTCTAAAGTAGGGATTAGGAGATTTTAAAATGTTATCAATAAAGGTCCTTTGCCCCCAAGAGATAAAGGAAGCGGTCAAAGAATGGTGAGCCAGCTCCTTGAGCACTTCAATCACATCCGTATCATTGCCACCTTGACCTCCCAGCTCTTCTGGAACGCCAACCCGAAAGGCTCCTTCAGCAGCGATACGCTCAATCAATTGGTTACCCGCTGCGCAGGATTCTTTGTCAATTTGATCAGCGTGATCATCCAACCAGTTGATAAACTCTTCTGAAAAAAAAGTCATTTGCCACCTCCTCAAAGACTAGGCATAAGGCTGCAATTCTGGATTAATTGGCGTGTTGGCCAGATTATTGGCATAATTGCAGAGGGTCGCAAGGCTAACACCCAAAACTACATCCAGAGCATTCTCATGCGTATAGCCCGCTTCTAGGAAGTCTGCCAAGGCTTCATCTCCGACTCGTCCCTTGGTATTGATGACAGCAATGGTAAATTTAGCAAGCGTATCTAGCTTCGGATCTGTATCAATCGGAGTACGATTGCGCAGAGCCTCCAAAAGATCATCATTCATTTGAATCTGCTTGATTGAAAAGGCTGTATGACCCGCTACACAGAAAGCACAGCCATTAGTAACTGCAGCTGTTATCTGCACTACTTCACGCTCAGTCGGTGTCAGGCTGTTACGGCGGTTGATGGCTCCAACCGTCCGATACGTTTCCAAAGCAGTTGGCGCATTGGCCAAAAGGCCGATAAGATTGGGAATATAGCCACCGTTATCTTTTTGAACAGTTTCCAAGACTTCTTTTACCTCAGCTGGTGCGGACTCAATCGTGTGGATAGTAAATTCTGACATATGAAACCTCATTTCTTTTAATTAGAAACTATCTTAACATAGGACCAATAGCTTGTATAATATATATTTTATATAAGTCCTATAAAGAGAATATAATGCGATTTTTCAAACCAAAATATATTACCCTCGTAAAGTTGCTCAACATCAATTCCAAACAAGAATCCGAAACGAGAAAAAGAAGCCTTTGGGCTTCGATTTTTTAATATTTCCTGAATCGCTGGTAGCGATTTTCCAATAATTGCTCCAAGGGTAGCTGAGACAGACTATCCAACTCCGTTGCGATTTCTTCTTTCACTGCAGCCAGTAATTCATGGTTGTTAAAGCCTCTTTCAGGAATAACCTTATCTACCACTTCCATCTGCAAGAGCTCATGTGAAGTAATTTTCATCAACTCTGCAGCTTCCATAGCGCGGCTGCCGTCTTTCCAGAGGATGGAAGCAAAGCCTTCTGGACTGAGAACTGCATACATAGAGTTTTCCAGCATCCAGACCTTGTCTGCTACAGCCAAAGCCAAGGCACCACCAGAGCCACCCTCACCAATGATGGTGGCAATAATCGGCACTTTGAGATTGCTCATTTCCATCAAGTTACGGGCAATGGCTTCCCCTTGGCCACGCTCCTCAGCACCGACACCAGGATAAGCACCTGCCGTATTAATAAAAGTTACCACAGGACGGCCAAATTTTTCCGCCTGCTTCATGAGGCGCAGAGCCTTGCGGTAGCCTTCTGGATGCGGCTGACCAAAGTTTCGGCGCAGATTATCCTGCAAATTGCGTCCCTTTTGAATACCGACCACCGTTACAGGCTGACCGTTTAGCGTCCCAATACCGCCAATCACCGCACCGTCATCTCGAAAAGAGCGATCTCCATGCAGCTCGACGAAATTATCAAAAATTCCTTGTGCAAAATCCAGCGCAGTCAAACGAGCCTGATCACGCGCTTCTTTAATAATCCGAGTGATTTTTGTCATGCTTGACCTCCATGGAATGCTAATAAGGTAGCAAGTGTATCTCTCATGTCACCACGCTTGACGATGGCATCTACAAAACCATGCTCCATGAGAAATTCAGCCTTTTGAAAATCATCTGGCAGCTTCTCACGGACTGTGGATTCAATGACCCGACGCCCGGCAAACCCAACAAGAGCCTGAGTTTCAGCCAGAATAATATCGCCTTCCATGGCAAAAGAAGCTGTGACACCACCAGTTGTCGGATCTGTCAAGACAGTCAAATAGAAGAGTCCTGCAGCAGAGTGCCGCTGAACAGCCGCTGAAACCTTAGCCATCTGCATCAAGCTCATAATGCCCTCCTGCATGCGGGCACCGCCAGAAGCCGTAAACAGAACGACTGGCAATTTATGCTCTGTTGCATACTCAAAGAGACGGGTAATTTTTTCACCCACAACTGTCCCCATAGAAGCCATGATAAAGTTTGAATCCATGATTCCAAGCGCCGTTTTATGCCCCTTGATACTAGCTGTTCCAGTCAGAACTGCCTCATCTAAGCCTGTCTTCTCTCGGGTAAGAGCCAATTTTTCTTGATAATTAGGGAAGTTCAGAGGATCCTTGGTTTCAATTCCAGTGAACATCTCCTTAAAACTGTTCTCATCCACAGTTAGATTTAAGCGCTCATGAGCAGAAATACGGAAATTATAGCCACAGTTAGGACACACACTGTCATTCCCAAGATCTTTTTGGTAAATGGTATGCTTACAACCTGGGCATTTCGAAAAGAGTTCGTCTGGTACCTCAGGCTTTGCTTGAGGCTTTTCCCGACTCGCTCGATTAGGATTGATACGGATATATTTATCCTTCTTTGAAAACAAAGCCATCGTTTACGTCTTCTCCTTTTCAAGATTTTATACTCAGGCACATCAAACAGCAAGAGCCGCCGTCTTTTTAGTTTACAGAGCAGCTCTTACATGTCTCATCTATTGTTTCTCTTGATAAGCCGGAAGGAACTTCTCCATGAGAAAGGCTGTGTCATAATCACCAGCAATTACATTAGAATCTGAGATTAAGTCCAGTTGAAAGCCGCTGTTGGTCACAACACCGTCAATTTCTAGTTCATAGAGTGCACGTTGCATCTTCATCAGAGCATCGAAGCGATTTTCCCCATGAACAATTATCTTCGCAATCATGCTATCGTAGTAAGGGGGGATGGTGTAGCCAGGATAGACGGCTGAATCCACGCGCAGCCCCACTCCACCGCTTGGCAGATAAACATTTGAAATCTTACCAGGACTCGGCGCAAAGTTAAAAGCTGGATTTTCAGCATTGATCCGACACTCAATCGCATGCCCTCGGATTTCAACATCATCCTGACTGAAGGACAGTTCTTGACCGTTTGCAATCTTGATTTGCTCTTTTACAATATCCACACCAGTAACAAACTCGGTCACTGGATGCTCAACCTGCACCCGAGTGTTCATCTCCATAAAGTAGAATTCACCCTTGGCTTCATCAAGCAGAAACTCAATTGTACCAGCATTTTCATAGCCGACAGACTGAGCAGCCCGAACAGCTGCTTCACCAATCTGCTGACGCAGGGTTTTCCCAATCGCCACAGACGGACTTTCTTCCAGCACTTTCTGATTATTACGCTGCAAAGAGCAATCCCGCTCGCCCAAGTGGACGACATGTCCCTGCTGATCTGCCAAAATCTGCACTTCAATATGGCGCGCTGGATAGATGACTCGCTCCATATACATGGCACCATTACCAAAGGCTGCTTTTGCTTCGCTAGAAGCAGACTCAAAGGCCGCTACTAAATCCTCAGCCTTTTCAACCTTACGAATGCCCTTGCCGCCGCCGCCAGCAGAAGCTTTAAGCATGACTGGATAACCAATTTTCTCGGCGACTTCCAAGGCTTCTTCAGAGGTATGAACTTCTCCATCAGATCCTGGGATGACCGGCACTTTCGCCTTAATCATCTGAGCCCGAGCATTAATCTTGTCCCCCATCAAGTCCATCACAGCACCTGAAGGTCCAATAAACTTAATGCCGACTTCTTCGCACATGGTCGCAAATTTAGAGTTTTCGCTCAAAAAACCAAAACCAGGATGAATGGCTTCTGCACCTGTCAGAACAGCAGCAGACAGAACTGCGTTCATATTTAGATAAGAATCAGTGGACTTGGCTGGACCGATACAGACTGCCTCATCAGCCAGTAAGGTATGGAGTGCTTCCTTGTCAGCCGTTGAATAGACAGCTACCGTATCAATTCCCAACTCGCGGGCTGCACGAATAATTCTGACCGCAATTTCCCCACGGTTAGCAATTAAAATTTTACGAAACATGGTGAAAGCTCCTTTTATCTACTGGCCAATCGCAAAGGTCAAGGTACCGCTGGCTGCAAGTTTTCCATCAACTTCTGCTTTCGCCTCTACAACCGCAATCGTTCCGCGGCGCTTGACAAACTTAGCTGTCATAATCAGTTGATCACCTGGTACAACTTGCTTCTTGAACTTAACCTTGTCCATGCCAGCATAGAAGACCAGTTTGCCCTTATTTTCTTCTTTGGACAATTCCAGCACGCCGGCTGTTTGAGCCAGAGCTTCCATGATCAAGACACCTGGCATAACAGGATACTGAGGAAAATGCCCGTTAAAGAAAGGCTCATTGACTGTCACATTTTTCAGAGCAACAATCTCATCTTCGCTAACTTCCAAAACACGATCCACCAAAAGCATTGGGTAGCGATGCGGAAGTGCTTCTTTTATTGCATTGATATCAATCATTTGATGCGTACCAGCCCTTTCCCAAATTCAACCATTTCTTCATTCTGAACCAGAATTTCTGTAACCAGACCATCTTTAGGTGCTGGAACTTCATTCATGACCTTCATTGCTTCAATAATCATCAGGGTTTGACCTTTTTTAACTTGGTCTCCAACAGATACAAAAGGCGGCTTATCTGGACCTGCTGCCAAGTAAGCCACACCAACCAAAGGGCTTTCCACAACATCACCTTCAGCAGCAGGTGCCGGAGCTTCTGAAGCTGTTTCTGGCTCTGCAGGCGGAGCTGCTTGAGGAGTTGGCTCAATCACAGGCGCACTCGCAGCCTGCAAAGGTGCAGCAATTGGAGCAGCGCTGGCTGTTGGAACTGCAGCCTGACCCTCATTCTTACTAAAAGTCAGCTCATCGCTCTGATTTTTGTAAGAAAACTCACGCAGACTAGACTGGTCAAACTGCGCCATTAAATCTTTAATTTCGTTGATATTCATAGGTTTTTAAGCCTCCCAGCGTTTAAAGGCAAGAACTGCATTGTGGCCGCCAAAGCCAAATGTATTGGAAATCGCATAAGGGATTTCCTGTTCCTTACCTTGACCGTAAATAACGTTGGCTTCAATATAGTCTGGCAGCTCTGTTGTACCAGCTGTTTTTGGCACATAGCTATGACGCATTGCTTCAATCGTCGCAATAGCCTCAACCGCGCCCGCTGCACCGAGCAAGTGTCCTGTAAAGGATTTAGTTGAAGACACCGCTACATCTTTACCAAAGACAGAAACAATGGCTCCGCTTTCACCTTTTTCGTTAGCAGGGGTCGATGTACCGTGAGCATTGACATAAGCCACATCTTTTGGCTCAATTTCAGCTTCTTCAACCGCTTGTTTGATCGCCTTGATAGCTCCCAAACCTTCTGGATGCGGAGAAGTCATATGGTAAGCGTCACAAGTATGACCGTATCCTACCACCTCAGCCAAGATAGTAGCTCCGCGTTTCTCAGCATGTTCCAAACTTTCCAGAACCAGCATACCAGAACCTTCACCCATGACAAAGCCATTGCGGTCCTTATCAAAAGGAATAGAAGCGCGCTTAGGATCTTCTGTGGTAGAAAGAGCAGTCAGGGCTTGGAAACCAGCAATCGCAAATGGTGTAATAGAAGCTTCTGAACCACCGACCAGCATTACATCTTGATAGCCAAATTTAATTGAGCGGAAAGCTTCACCAATCGCATCGTTTGCTGAGGCACAGGCTGTATTGACCGACTTACAGATACCATTGGCTCCAAAGCGCATAGCCACATTTCCTGCCCCCATATTTGGCAGGGCTTTTGGCAAGGTCAAAGGTTTGATACGTTTAGGACCTTTTTCATGCAAGCGAACAACCTGCTCTTCAATTTCCTGAATCCCGCCGATACCTGAGGCCACAATGACACCAAAGCGATCCTTATCCAGCGTATCTACATCTAAGTGAGCATTATTCACCGCTTCTTGAGAGGCATAAAGCGCATAAAGAGTGTAATTATCATAACGGTTGGTATCCTTTTTGACAAAATATTTATCAAATGGAAAATCCTGAATTTCCGCCGCATTGTGAACACTGTATTCACTATGATCAAATTTAGTAATTGGACCGATTCCAATATTGCCTTCTTTTAAATTATTCCAGAATTCTTCTGGAGTATTCCCGATAGGTGAAGTTAAACCGTATCCTGTTACAACAACTCGATTAAGTTTCATATTGAGCTCCTTTATTTAGATGAATCAACTGATTTTCTACTCGTTAATATTCAAAAACTGTGACTTACTGCATAGTAAAGCCGCCATCAATCGTGATGACTTGACCCGTCAGATATTCTTGACCCGCCAAGAAGAGAGCAACATCTGCTACTTCTTCTGGAGTACCAAAACGCTTCATTGGAATGAGTGCCAGAGACGCCGCCTTTACTTTTTCTGGAAGCACATCTGTCATATCAGATGCGATAAAGCCAGGGGCAATACAGTTGACACGGATATTACGCGCTGCTACTTCACGGGCAACTGATTTAGAAAAACCAATCAAACCAGCCTTGGAAGCTGCATAGTTAGCCTGACCGACATTCCCTGCCAGACCAACGACACTTGACAAACTGATGATAGCACCCTGACGAGCTTTTGTCATCGGTTTCAAGACTGATTGCGTCATATTGAATGCCCCAGTAAGATTCACTTTCAGCACCTGCTCAAAATCTTCTTCCGTCATTTTCAGCATGAGCTTATCACGTGTAATACCAGCGTTATTGATCAATACATCAACAGATCCCAAAGCCGCAACGGCTTCTTCTACCATTCGCTGGGCATCTTCAGCTTTGGAAACATCTCCAATAACAGTTACAACTTTCCCAGAATAGCCGGCAAATCCAGCCAAAACATCATCAGAAATCTCCGCTAGTCCGTTTAAGATGATATTGGCACCAACACTAGCAAATTTATGCGCAATTGCCAATCCAATTCCGCGAGCGGACCCAGTAATTAATACATTCTTGTTTTGTAATTCCATGATGATTCCTCATTATTTTTCTAGAAGAGCATTTAAACTTTCTACATCTTCAACTTGGCGGACATCCGCAGACTTATCAATTTTCTTAATAAAACCAGACAGAACTTTGCCAGGACCAATTTCGACAAACTCAGTCACACCAGCTTCCTGCATTTTAGCAATGCTGTCATAGAAACGCACTGGCTCCATTACCTGACGAGTCAAAAGCTCTTTGACTCTCTCTTTTTCCATCACAGTTGCTTCTGTATTTCCGACTAATGGCCGTACAAAATCTGAAAACTCAACTGTTTCCAAGACTTCTGCCAATCGCTCGCTGGCTGGCTTTAAAAGCGCTGTATGGAACGGTCCAGATACATTGAGTGGGATTAAGCGCTTGACACCAGCAGCTTTCAAAAGCTCCACTGCCTTGTCCACTGCTGCCACTTCTCCGCCGATAACGATTTGACTAGGCGTATTATAGTTAGCTGGTGAGACTACACCAATAGCACTTGCTTCTTGACAGACCGCTTCAATGAGAGAAACTTCTGCATTTAAAACTGCGACCATTTTCCCAGAGCCAGCTGGAGCTGCCTCTTCCATGAAGCTACCCCGCTTAGCGACCAAGCCCACTGCCGTCTTAAAATCAAGAGCGCCCGCAGCTACCAAGGCAGAATATTCTCCAAGTGAGAGACCTGCTACCATATCAGGCTCGATTCCCTTATCAGCCAAGAGCCGATAAATAGCTACTGAAGTCGTTAAAATAGCCGGTTGCGTGTAACGAGTTTGATTGAGTTTTTCCTCATTCTGATCGATCAAAGCTCGGACATCATAGCCTAGAACTTGGCTAGCCTCATCAAAACTTGACCTCACAAGCTCATACTGATCATAAAGCTCACGCCCCATTCCAAGGTACTGCGCTCCCTGACCGGCGAAGAGAAAGGCTCTTTTAGTCATTTCTAGTTACCCCTGCCCAACGTTTTGCTTCCTGCTGAATCTTCTCAGCAGCACCATAATAGATATCTTTGAGGATTTCTTCGACTGTTTCTTCCTTACTGATTAAACCAGCAATTTGACCAGACATGACGGAACCATTTTCCACATCTCCGCGAACAACCGCATTGGCCAAAGCACCAGCACCCAGATTTTCAAAAACAGTCAAATCTGGATTTTCTTGCTTGAAGGCTTCTTTTTCTGCCTTTTCAAAATCACGTGTCAACTTATTCTTGATAGCACGAACCGCATGACCGAAATGCTGGGCAGAGATAGTTGTATCAATATCGCGAGCCTTCAAAATCATGTCCTTGTAGTTCTGATGAGCATTGGATTCCTTAGCGACGACAAAGCGAGTTCCGACCTGAACGGCCTCCGCTCCTAGCATAAATCCAGCCGCAGCCCCAGCACCATCTGCAATACCACCTGCAGCAATAACCGGAATGCTGACTGCTTCTGCAACCTGACGAACCAAGGACATGGTAGTCAATTTTCCGATGTGACCACCGGCTTCCATACCTTCTGCGATGACTGCATCCGCACCGATTTTTTCCATTCGCTTAGCCAAAGCCACGCTTGGAACTACAGGGATAACTGTAATCCCCGCTTCATGGAAACGAGCCATGTGCTTGCTTGGATTACCTGCACCAGTTGTTACTACTTTTACTCCCTCTTCGATGACCAGATCAACAATGTCGTCTGCAAAAGGAGACAGGAGCATGATATTAACACCGAAAGGACGGTCTGTCAAAGACTTAATCTTGTCAATATTTGCCTTTACTACTTCCTTGGGTGCATTTCCGCCACCGATGATACCAAGACCGCCAGCTTTTGAAACCGCGCCAGCCAAGTCACCGTCAGCAACCCAGGCCATTCCGCCTTGGAAAATTGGATAATCAATATTCAATAATTCTGTAATACGTGTTTGCATAATACCTTCCTTTTATCATTGCTTAAGTAATAGCTTGATTTCAAACTACCACACGCTAAATGTATTTTCTTTACTTTGACAGTCAAACTATTACCTAAACAAGAGAGAATATCTTTCGATACTCTCAGTTACTTGCTTATTTAGTTTTTTCTTCTACATAAGCAACCAAATCACCAACTGTGTTCAAACCTTCTTCAGTTTCGATTTGGATGTCAAATGCATCTTCAATTTCTGAAATCACTTGGAACAAGTCCAATGAATCTGCTTCAAGATCATCGAAAGTTGACTCAAGAGTAACTTCTGATGGCTCTTTGCCAAGTTCTTCAACGATAATTTCTTGTACTTTTTCAAATACTGCCATGGATAGACTCCTTTAAAAAATATATTTTTTATCTATGTGTTTCCACATGATTAACTAAATTGTAACAATAAGCGTGCCCCATGTCAAACCTCCACCGAAACCTGACATCAAAATTGTCTGATTTCCGTTCAGTTTGATTAGTCCTTGCTCGACACACTCAGATAATAAAATCGGGATGCTAGCTGCGCTAGTATTGCCATATTCCATCATGTTGGCTGGAAGTTTCTCCCGCGCAACACCAAGCTTCTTAGCCATTTTATCCAAAATACGGATATTGGCCTGATGCAGCAACAGAAAATCCAAATCTTCCGCTGAAAGCTGACTGCTTTCAATAGTCTCCTTGATAGAACGAGCAACATCACGAATAGCAAAGTCGAAAATAGCTCTACCGTCCATTGTCAGATAAGGCTGATTCTCACCTTTTTCAGAAAAAGGTGAAGACAAACCAATTTTTCCGCAGGTCAGACTATCTCCGCGAGATCCGTCCGTAAATTGACTTTCTGCCAAAAAATGCTGTTCTGAAGCACTTTCCAACAGTACACCGCCAGCTCCATCTCCAAAGAGAACCGCTGTTGAACGATCCGACCAATCTACAGTCTTAGAAAGCGTCTCACTTCCTATGACTAGACCTTTTTGATAACGGCCTGAAGAAATAAATTTTTCCCCAGTAGATAGTGCGAAGATAAAGCCACTGCAGGCCGCCGTCAGATCAAAGGCAAATGCATTCTTAGCCCCAATATTGGCCTGTACTCTCGCAGCAGCTGAAGGCATTAAAGAATCCGGCGTAATAGTGGCAACAATGATAAAGTCTAGGTCCTGAGCAGAAATTCCTGACTTTTGCAGCAAATTCTCTGCTACTTTTGTAGCTAAATCACTGGTCGTTTCATCTGACGATAAATGGCGGTTTTTAATCCCAGTTCGACTTGAAATCCACTCATCACTGGTATCCATAATCTCGGCTAGATCATCATTGCTGACAACCTGACGGGGAGCATAATGAGCCACCTGGCTAATCTTAGCATAGTTCATTATTTCAAATCCTCTAGGAAACTATATAAATTTTGCAGGCCCTTTTGCATCACTTGTCTCTCTTCTGGACTCATCCCATCCACTACCTGCATGACCATGCGATTGTGGAATCGCTTGTGAAGACGATACAAAAGCCGCCCATTCTTTGTCAAATTTAGATGCACCACACGACGGTCAACTTCCGACCGACGCCGCTCAATATACCCCTTACGCTCCAGATTATTCAAACTGGTCGTAACAGTTCCCAAAGTAACCATCAATTCTCGTGATATATCGCTTGGAGTAGCATTTGGGGTTGTGCCGATGACATCTATTGTATGCATTTCCTTAATGGAGACATCGTTGAAGCGACTGCTTCTTAGGCTCGATTCTTCAATAACCAAGACATTATTGAAAATAGACGTTAAGTAATCATTTACTAACTGAAAATTCAAAACCAACCCTCCTTAAGAAAATACTTTGACAATCAAATTTTATCAGATAGAAAAGTAATTTGCAAGCTTTTTTGAAAATTAATTTGATTTTCAAATATTTTTGTAAACAACTTGCAAAATAAGCAAACTTGAACCAGTACATTATTTACCTGTGAAGTTTGGGCGACGTTTCTCAGAGTAAGCCCGAACTCCCTCTTTGAAATCTTCTGTGAAAGCCAGCGATTTCTGCAGTTCCAACTCTAGCTCTGCATACTCAGACCAGCCACTGAACAGACTCTTCCAGACCATTTCTTTCATGGCTCTGTAAGAATTTAGAGAGCCACGTTTCAGCTTCTTCAACAACTGTTCCGTTGTTTTTTCCAACTTTTCTGCTTCACAGACTTTATAAAGCAAGCCGTAATCCAGAGCTTTCTCTGCAGTCAGAGCTTCCCCAGTCATAACCAGATGGGTCGCCCGAGTCACCCCGATAGCACGAGTCAGTAAGTAAAGACCACCAGCATCTGGCGCCAGACCAACACCGACAAAGGCTTGAATGAAACGGGATTTTTCAGTCGCAATACAGAAATCTGCTGCAACGACCATATTGGCAGCCGCACCAGCAACAGGACCATCAACACTCATGATGACAGGCTTAGGAAGACGTTTCATAGCAAAAGAAATATCATTCACCAATTCAGCGATTTTCACCAAGGATTGGACATCATCATCACTGACTGCTCTCTGCATCTCAGCCAAGTCTCCACCCACTGAAAAAACCTTTCCATTCGCATTGATAACTAAAAATTTGACGGACTCATCCTTAGCAGCAAGTTCAATAGCCTCTAAAATTTCCTCACACATAGGAATATTAAAGCCATTTGAAACTTCAGGACGATTGAAAGTAATCGTCGCTACCTCATCTGCTACATGATAGAGAATTCCATTAAATGTCATTTCAGCTCCATTCCCGACCCGATCTCAAATCAGCCGTTTTATTTTATTCTTAAATAATTTGATATTCAAATTATACACAACTTATATTTTATCATAAAATATAAAAGAAAGGAAATAAAAAATGGGTAAAAATTAGATAGCATTCTGATGTTAAAAGATATTAGCAATAATTTTGGTAAAAATAGTATAAAAACAGCGTTTGAATAATTTTCAGAATTTTGTTATAATTTTTAAAATAAGATAGGAGAACCAATGAAAGTTGTAAAATTTGGTGGAAGTTCACTTGCTTCTGCGACTCAATTAGAAAAAGTATTAAACATTGTCAAATCTGATCCTGAACGTCGATTTGTTGTAGTATCAGCGCCAGGAAAACGCCATGATGACGATATCAAAGTAACCGATGCCCTGATTAAATATTACCGAGAGTACATTGCAGGAAATGATGTCACACCTAACCAACAGTGGATTATCAATCGCTATGCAGATATGGTTGCAGAATTAGGTTTGAAACCAAAAGTGCTAGAAAAAATTTCCAAAAGCATCACAAGCCTTGCAACCCTGCCAATTGAAGATAATGCATTTCTTTATGATACTTTTCTTGCAGCAGGAGAAAACAACAACGCCAAATTAATTGCAGCTTATTTCAGTCAAAATGGCATTCCAGCTAGCTACGTTCATCCGAGAGAAGCAGGACTCGTCGTTTCCAGTGAGCCTGGCAATGCAAGAATTCTTCCTTCCAGCTATGATAAGATTGAAGAACTCAACAATTCTGATGAAGTTCTAGTTATCCCTGGTTTCTTTGGTGTTACTCAAGATGGCCAAATCTGTACTTTCTCCCGTGGTGGTTCTGACATAACAGGTTCTATCATTGCTGCAGGCGTCAAAGCAGATATTTATGAAAACTTTACTGATGTTGATGGGATCTTTGCTGCCCATCCCGGCATCGTTCACAAGCCACATTCCATTCCCGAGCTAACCTATCGTGAAATGCGTGAATTAGCCTACGCTGGCTTTACCGTTCTCCATGACGAGGCTCTGCTTCCAGCTTACCGCGGTAAAATCCCGCTGGTTATTAAAAATACCAACAACCCAAAACATCCAGGTACTCAAATTGTCCATAAACACAGTAAGGACCATCTCCCGGTCGTTGGGATTGCTGGAGATGCAGGATTTGTCAGCATTAACATGTCCAAGTACCTGATGAACAGAGAAATCGGCTTTGGTAGACGCGTCCTTCAAATTCTAGAAGATTTGAATATTGGTTGGGAGCACATGCCTACAGGAATCGACGACCTCTCTATTATCTTGCGCGAGCGCGAATTAACTCCTATCAAAGAGGAAGAAATCCTTCGCCAGCTTGTTCAAAAAGCAGAGGTTGATCATGCAGAAATCGAACACGACCTTTCCATTATTATGATTGTTGGCGAAAAAATGAAGAGTCATATCGGGGTTACAGCCACTGCAACCAAAGCTCTTTCAGAAAACAACATCAACATTCAAATGATGTCCCAAGGTTCAAGCGAAGTATCTATCATGTTTGTTGTTGAAAAAAATCAAGAAAAAGCCGCTATTCGTGCACTTTACCGAGCTTTCTTTGAACCCCAAACTCTGGAGTAGGACCAGACCTAGAAACCATTTTTATCAAACAAAATCTAATCAAAAAAGCAGAAACTAGTCACTGACTAACTTCTGCTTTTTTTATTCAACTATAAAGAATACAAAGTCAAACTTTAGAATACACTAAAATAAGACTATAGAATACCTTGTCTCCAGTATACTCCATCACTAAAAATAAAAAGAGGTAAAAAACCTCTTTGAAACTCCGCCAGTAGGACTCGAACCTACGACATCATGATTAACAGTCATGCGCTACTACCAACTGAGCTATGGCGGATAAACGCTAAGCGACTTCCATATCTCACAGGGGGCAACCCCCAACTACTTCCGGCGTTC
>NZ_CAJPNR010000012.1 GCF_905372115.1 uncultured Streptococcus sp. | reverse complement strand
TAGTTGATGCGGACGTACTTGCGCTTACTGACGCACTCGTGGAAGCAGACGTGCTTGCACTTACTGACGCACTTGTTGACGCGGACGTACTTGCGCTTACTGATGCACTCGTGGAGGCAGACGTGCTTGCTGATACGGACGCACTTGTCGATGCAGACGCACTTGCGGATACGGATGCGCTCGTGGACGCTGAGGTGCTGGCACTCACGGACGCACTCGTTGAAGCAGATGTGCTTGCTGATACGGACGCACTCGTTGAAGCTGAGGTACTTGCAGACACTGACGCGCTCGTTGAAGCAGACGTACTTGCTGATACGGATGCGCTCGTGGACGCAGACGTACTTGCAGACACAGACGCGCTAGTCGAAGCGGACATGCTGGCACTTACTGAGGCGCTTGTTGAAGCGGATGTGCTGGCACTTACTGAGGCGCTCGTTGAGGCTGAGGTACTTGCACTTACAGATGCACTCGTCGAGGCAGACGTACTTGCACTTACGGATGCACTCGTTGAAGCAGACGTACTTGCAGAAACTGACGCGCTCGTTGAAGCGGACGTACTTGCAGATACTGATGCGCTCGTCGAGGCAGACGTGCTGGCAGAGGTTGATGCACTTACAGAAGCAGATTTACTATCTACAATAGACTGACTCGCTGAGGTCGATGCACTAAGGGACGCTGAGGTACTAGCCGACACAGAAGCACTGGTCGAAGCGGATGTAGAAGCTGATGTTAAAGCCGAACGACTTGATGCAAGATCTTTTACTACTCTATTTGCAGTAATAGTATCTGTAGAATTGTCTGGATAAGTAATGGTGACTGTTCCGTTTGCAGAAACAGTAATCGTAGCGGCAGCTGGTATATCAGGATTTGCTGCTCTTACCGCTGCAGCTACAGCATTCCTTTCATTTGTAGATAAATTAGAAAGATTATTTACATACGTTATTGTCGGATCCGCAGGGTCGTACTTTTCATTTTGACTTTTAACAGTAAGGAGAAATCTTTCAAGTCTATTCCGATTAGCATTATCCACCATTGAAGTGGCATTCCCTGAAGGGTCCCACGCAACTATATAACGAGTATAATGACCAATAACTGTATCTGTAGGAACCAATCCAAACATTCTAGTTCTTAGAGGATTATCTACGGTAGCATTACCAGGCTGGCCAAGATTCTCTGTCGAATATTGTACCCAATTGGGAGAAAGGTAAGTACTATTAGGACCACCTTCAACATTTCGGATGACAACTCTATTAACTTGACCGCTATTATCAGTGGTTTCTACATAAAATTCAAAGGATTCACCACGGTATACTACATAATCCCCAGATTTCACTTGGGGAGCTTCCGTATCCTTTTCCGCAATAGTTGTATTAAATCCTGCCTTATCCCAACTTCCATTTGTCGTAGCAGCAACTTGTTCAAACTCAAGCGGTAGATTTTTATTGGTAATTTTCTTATCGCTAGTTACTAAGCGGAGGCCTAGCTTGACTTCACCACCAGCATCATTTACGCGCGTAGTAATTCTTAGAATATTATCGCTGACAGATTCACCTGTATATAGATTCCAAGCACCACCTGAATTGTAAACTCCACCATTTGCAGCATTTTTACCATTAATCGTCACTGTACGAGTTTCCTGATTGCCACTGATAGATACAAGTGCACCGAGGTTAGTCTTTACCTGTCTTGGTGTAAGGGTTATCGTCCAAGTCAAAAGTCGATTAACATCATCAAAACTTGTAGTAACACCTTGAATCATATCGCCTTTAATATCACGATATTCGACATTAGGACCTGAGTCCGTTACATCCCGACGCGTTCTTCTACGTCTAGTTTGGCTAGAAGCTTCTGTCGACTGCTGGCTGCTTTTGGATCTAGCACTCTCTGATGTAGAGGTGGTAGATGTCTGACTGGCTGAGACTGACTCTGATGCACTAGCGGACGCACTAGTGCTTGCACTAACCGAATCAGATGTACTTGAAGACACTGAAAGAGACTCAGATACACTTAAGGAATCTGAGACTGCTTGAGATGTGCTGGCACTGATAGAGGCAGAGCTAGACTGTGACATTGACTCTGAAGCTGAGATGCTGGCAGAGATAGATGCACTGACAGAAGCACTGGCACTGGCTGAGGATGTATCTGATACAGACTCTGACTCAGTATGTGAGCTTGCCGTTGCAGTTGCTGCTTCAGTAGCACTGCTTTCTTCTCCTAAAACTGTTTCACCACGTGTCGCTAAAACGTCTGTCGTATCAATGACCTTTTCCAGAGCCTGACCGTCTTCTGCATGAACAGTTGTACTTGTCACAACAGCTCCGCCCAGCACGGCCCCTGTGGCGACAATACCCCTCAAAAAGTCTATGCCGCTCTTTTTATCGGTAACTTGTTCTTCCGTTACCTTGAGCTCGATCGATGAAAGGCCTCCCCCCTTCATTGATCTAAAAAGGCCGAACTGTGATGTCGCAGCACGCAGCCAATGCTTACCCGATTTAATCAGCTTAAAACGAGTCACACGCTCTACTTCGTGGTACTTACCTTTTTGACGTTTAAAAAACATAATTCTCCCTTTAATTTATATCCTTTTTAAAAATCCATTAAACCCATTTTACCACACTATTATATAAAATGAACAATAAATTACTTATTTTTTTTGCTGAAATTGTTTTCAAGTATTTCCAAAGATATTCATATTCAAAAAGAATCGCCTTACTTTCATGCCTCTTTTACAAATAGAAAAAACGCCAAACAGCGTTTCTTGCATCTTATGACGGAAGACATGGGATTCGAACCCACGCACGCTTTTACACGCCTACTGCGTTTCCAACACAGCCTCTTAAGCCTCTTGAGTAATCTTCCACAAAAGAGAAAGCCCAGCTTTCTCAAAACTTTAACCATTATACCACATTACAGCCCCAACCGCCATAGTTTCCGTTAAATTTTTTCACAAATTCGACTAAAGTCCAAACATTCTGGTTCAAATCAAAGATTTCTGTCGTATCCATACGAATCACATGCAGCTGATATGGTTTGTCAGCATCTTCTATCTTTTCAGCTGATACGAGGCTATAGCCCAGTTCTTCGACTTCCTTTAGGAAACCATCTCGATCTTCCTCTGACGCGAAATAGGCCCAATGGTCAATCTCGCGCTCCTGACTATGGTCATCGCCGTCCTGCTCCAGCTGGTACCAGACCCGCTGGTTGAGAATGGTCTGATACTCGTATTCATTAGGATAGAGAAAGTCAAAGTACTGATTCCATTCCTCGTCTTCCAAGGTTGCCGAGTCATAGCGGCGGTCTGGAAAGTCGCGCATCACGTTTGCAATCGGCTCCAGATGGCTTTTCTTGTCTTGCAGATAGTAGTAAAACTCAATATTTCCATCTGTTGTAATCACACCAACATGAATGCCACCGACCTGGCCCAAAGCCTCAGAAAGCTGGTCCTCAATCACATTCAGCTCTTTAAACTCATCACTAGATGGAAAACCTGTCTCCCCATCGTACTGGAGGAGCGTTACCTTGAGCCTCATAGCATAGGCGTATAGAGGATAGGGTGCCTCATCAGCAAGAGCTAGATTCAGACGGATACTAGCCAACTTGTCATCTATATAGGTTGAGAAAGAGCCCCACTCACTCGGAAAAGGATCCTCAGCAGGCACATCAAGCACTGATTCTTCCACCTTTTCTACTTTCTCTTCTTCTTGCTCTCGCTTCTTACCAAACAGATTCTTAAAAAAACTCATATCAAATTTCCCTTAATACTTATGAAATCAACCCAATAGAAATACAAATATTTCCTTTGTCATCACTAACATCATTGTATTACTTTTTCAGATAGAAATCAAGATTTCCTGGACATTGTAAAAGCAAAAAACGCTGATTTCTCAACGTTTTAGAAGGACTTTAAAATAATGGAGCCGGTGGGAGTCGAACCCACGTCCAAACACCTGCTAACACATTTGTCTACAACCATAGGCTATGTATTGGTTTGACTTAACTTTGACACATAGCTCAAGCCCAAGTCAAGCGAGTCTATCAATCTCTTGCAAAATCCCTAGACCAGATTTTGCCGTAGCTTGCTCATAATAAGACCTGTCATCAGACACAAGCAATCCGAATCGGGTCACGCTGGCTGGTTTTTAGGCAGCTAAAGCGTAAGAATTGTTATTTTTTGCAGTTATATTTAACTGGCGTTTTACATCCGCTAGATGGGTTGCAAAATGTGCCTCATAATGCCTGTCGAATCCGTAACGACCCCAAGACAATAGGAACATTATAACAGAATCTGCTAAAAAAAGCAAAAGCCTGCACGCAGCAGGCCAACACTTACTATCAGTTCTTAGCGAATCCCCAAAGCAATCCGAGCATAGCGGCTCATCTTTTCTACCGTCCAAGCTGGGTACCAAACCAACTTAACATCCGTCTTGGTAACCTCTGGAACATCAGACATGGCATCATAGATCTGGTCAGTCAGAAGATCCGCCAGAGGGCATCCCATGGTTGTCAGGGTCATATCGATTTCCGTTTCCCCATTGGTCTCGTCAAAACGGATTTCATAGATTAGACCTAGATTGACAATATCAATCCCCAGCTCTGGGTCAATAACCTGCTCCAAGCTCTCTAAAATACGCGTTTTGATTTTTTCAACTTCTTCAGGGCTGTATTTTTTTTCTGACATGCAATATCCTCCTTATAGATATAGCAGAAATTTCAAGTTAGCTCGAGGGGCTTTTGTTTTCAGCTAGGATTGCCGACTTGATGCTTCCTGCTGAAAGATTTTTGTCCCTCGCTGCTTTTCAGTTCTTAATCTTCGATAAAGTCTCTAAGTGGTTTGCTGCGGCTTGGGTGGCGGAGTTTACGCAGAGCCTTGGCTTCAATCTGGCGGATCCGCTCGCGAGTTACATTGAAGACCTTGCCGACATCTTCCAGTGTCCGCATTTTTCCATCGTCCAGACCAAAGCGCAGACGCAAGACGTTTTCCTCGCGGTCTGTCAGCGTATCCAAGACCTCATCCAGCTGCTCACGAAGGACGACACGAGTTGTATAGTCGACTGGATTTTCAATCACTTCATCTTCGATAAAGTCACCCAGATGGCTGTCATCTTCCTCACCGATAGGCGTCTCCAGAGAAACCGGCTCCTGAGCAATCTTGAGAATCTCACGAACCTTGTCAGGTGTCATATCCATTCGCTCAGCGATTTGCTCTGGTGTTGGGTCTTGCCCCAATTCCTGCAAGAGATTACGTTGCTCACGGACTAGCTTGTTAATGGTTTCCACCATGTGGACCGGAATCCGAATGGTCCGAGCTTGGTCAGCAATCGCACGGGTAATGGCCTGACGAATCCACCAAGTCGCATAAGTTGAAAACTTAAATCCTTTGGTGTAGTCAAACTTATCAACAGCCTTCATCAGTCCCATGTTTCCTTCTTGAATCAAGTCAAGGAACTGCATACCACGGCCGACATAGCGCTTGGCAATGGAAACAACCAGACGAAGATTGGCCTCGGCCAGACGCTGCTTGGCTTCCAAGTCTCCCTGCTCTACCAAGATAGCCAGCTCCTGCTCTTCTTCATTGCTGAGAAGGGGCACAACCCCAATTTCTTTCAGATACATACGAACTGGGTCATTGACCTTAGCTGAATTGCTGCCTAAGAGCTCTTCATCCGTCAGCTCTGCTTCTTCCTCTTCGTTATTTAAGACGCGCGCGCTGGGATTTCCTTCCTTATCTGTAATTGAGATGCCAGCATCCTGAATACGCTGCAGCAAATCCTCAATCCCATCAGCGTCCAAAGTGAAAGGAATAACCAGCTGGTCATTGATTTCATCATCTGTCGCAACCCCTGTCTGCTTGTGGTTGCGGATAAATTCTGCAATTTGAACGTCTAATGTTGTTACTTCTTTTTGTTTTGTAGCCATTCCTACTCCATTCTTCTTTTTTGCTCAATCAAGCGCTCTAGCTCGGACAGGGCTGTATCCGTATCTCCGCTGTGAGAGGCTTCTCGAATCTTCTTACTAATAAACTGATTATGCTTGCGCAAAATCTCCCGCTCTCTGGTTTCTTCCACTTCTTTCAATTCATCTTCCAAAACCTCATCCGGCAAGTCTTCTTCCAAGACCCGGTACCAAGCCTGCTGGACATGATCTGGCAGTTGGGACAAATCCTGCGGTGTCACCTCGCCATTTGCCAGCAAAATTTCATACAAGACCTGCAAGTCCTCCGAGTCAAAGACAAAGTCTTCTCTAAGACGGTATTGGTTCAAAATCAAAGGATGATGTATCATGCGGTGGAAGATATGATTTTCCGCCCTCATGAGACGAGTCAGCCGGTTCGACGGCGAAAACTGCATGACGACTGGCTGAGACTGCTGAATCGGCGCCTCCTGACTGCGACTAGATCGCTCAGCCAGACGGCTGTTATTTACCGTCTGCTCCACCTGCTGATAGTCAAAGTCCGGCAGCAACTCAGCCAGCATGTAAATATAGGAGTTCTGAGCTGTGATGGACTTGGTCTTCGCAATAATCGGCGCCATCTTCTCTACAAACTCAATCTGAGCCTGTAGATTTTCAATATTATCTGGTTTCAGATGATGCAGCAGAAACTCCACATTACTTATTCGCGTTTTACTCAGCAAATGCTGCAAGTCTTCCTCAGAATTTTTAGCGAGAAACTCATCCGGATCCAAATTATCGGGAATCCGAACAATTTCCACCGTCATATCTCTCAGCTCATCTAAAGCCTTAGCAGTCGCTGCCTGCCCTGCCCTATCTCCATCGTAAGACAGGATAATCTTCTTGCAATACTTACTCAGATGCTGAACATGCTCAGGCGTCAGAGCTGTTCCCATCGAGGCAACTGCATTTTCAATCCCGGCCCGATAAGCCGCAATCACATCCATAAAGCCTTCCATCAGATAAACCTCATGGCTCTTCTTGATAACCGGCTTGGCCTTATCCAGATGATAGAGCTCGTAGCTTTTATTGAAAATAGCGGTGCTACGACTGTTTTTGTACTTGGCCTGATGGCCGTCTGAGGCCGTTGCCTGCCAAATCCGCCCGGAAAAGGCTACAACCTGCCCACTGTCATTGGTCAGGGGAAACATAATCCGGTTCTGAAAGGCATCATAGACCAAATTATTCTCCGCAAGATTAAAGAGACCCGAGTTCATGATGGTATTCTCATCAAACTTGCCGGCCATACTCTTATGAAGATAATTCCCCTCATTAGGAGCCAGCCCAATTTGAAAATGCTTAAGAACATCATCTGTCAGCCCCCGCTGGTAGAGATAAGCCCGCGCTTCCTCTCCCATCTTGGTCGTCATCAGGACCGCATGGTAAAATTTCGCTGCCTCGGTATGGATATCGTAGAGAGCCTGATGCGGATGGCTTTGTCTCGGTCGGTCATTGCCCACTGTCTCCACAGCCAAAGGAATCCCTGCCCGTTCTGCTACAATCTGCACAGCATCCATAAAGGAAACGCCTCGATAATCTTCAATGAATTTGAAGACATCGCCCGACTTGCCGCAGCCAAAACAGTGATAAAACTGCTTGTCCTCTACAACGTTAAAAGAGGGCGTCTTTTCGCCATGAAAGGGACAGAGTCCCAGATAATTCCGCCCGGCCTTAGTCAAGGCCACTGTTTCTCCTATGACATCGACGATATTGACGCTGTTTTTAATATCAGAAATGATTTCTTTATCAATCAAGAGACAATACCTCCAATTTATCATAGAATATCATTCTATATTTTATACTAAAATGATGCAAATGTAAAATATTTGACAAGCAAATATCTTGAGGATGTCATATAAATAAGCTATAATATAATCTCATTAATAAATTCTTGAAAGGAAAGAAAGAATGTTAAAGGATCTTAAAGAATTCTTGCTGCGCGGGAACGTGATTGATTTGGCAGTCGGTGTAATCATCGCCAACGCTTTTGGAGCAATCGTCACTTCATTGATTACTGACGTAATCACTCCTCTCTTCCTCAACCCAATTTTGAAAGCTGCAAAATTGGAGCAAATTGCTGATCTGAAATGGAACGGGATCGCTTATGGTAACTTCTTGAGCGCTGTAATTAACTTCTTGGTAATCGGTACTGTTCTCTTCTTCATCGTCAAGTCTGCTGAAAAAGCACAAAGCCTTGCTAAGAAGAAGGAAGAAGTTGAAGAAGCGCCAGCTGGACCAACTGAATTGGAAGTCCTGCAAGAAATCAAAGCTTTGTTGGCTGAGAAAAAATAAAGAGAATTCACTGATGAAAATCAGTGTTTTTTTCTTTCATGTTGCTCATAATCATCCTCTTCTCTCCAAATAACCAAAACAAAAAACAGACCGGAGTCTGCTTTTTTGTTCAATTAGAATTTTTTACGTTTACGAGCTGCTTCTGATTTGCGTTTGCGTTTTACAGAAGGTTTTTCATAGAATTCACGTTTGCGTGTTTCTTGAAGAGTACCAGCTTTAGTAACCGCACGTTTGAAACGACGAAGTGCATCATCAAGTGATTCATTCTTGCGTACTACTGTTTTTGACATTTTTTTCACTCCCTTCAAGTCCAAAATCTATATAATCATACCACATATAGAAAAGAGTGTCAAGTATTTTCTGTAAGTATAATGTAGCTCCTTTTTATGATACAAACAAGAAGACCAACTGCTCTGCTGCAGCTGGTCTTCTTTTGCTTAGAGGGTTTTACGCTTCTTAGCAGCTTTGGAAAGGGAAATGTCCTGCACCTTATCATAGAACAGGAACTGCTGAATGAGCTCTCTGTCGCTCATGTCAGGATTCAAGTCAACAACATAGTCCAGCTTGATAGACTTCTTTTCAGCCGACTTGAGAGATGTCAGTTCGGCTGATTTACAAGTCGTTTCAAAGATAGCATCAAAGAGTACTTCGTAGTCAAAGTCAGCTGGAACCTGAACCTGGACATAACGTCTGGTCGGACTGACTGAAGTAAAGCTCATCTTTTCAAAGAGCATCCAGATGCCTGAAATAGCTAGAGTAAAGACAATTCCCAGTGCTACAAAGCCCATCCCCGTTGTAATCCCAATAGCCGTCGCCATAAAGATGGCTAGAAGCTCCTTGGAGCCACCCGCGGCCGACCGGAAGCGAATCAAACTGAAAGTCCCTGCTACGGCGACACTGGTGCCCAAATTTCCATTAACCAAGAAGATGATAATGGAAATAATGGCTGGCAAAAGGGAGAGGGTGACGACAAATTCCTTGGTATAAATGGTTTGGCGCTTATAGACCTTGGCCAAGATAATTCCTAAAACCACACTAGTTGCTAGTGAAAAAATCAATGCTAAAGGATTTATCTTGACTTCCGTAGAGGAGTAGATACTGTTAAATAACTGATTGAGCATAGACTACCTCCTTAGGCCTTGACTGTTTGAGTCAGCCTTTCTTTAGTTTTCAGGTAGGCATTGCCGTATTTTGAGAAGGACTGGTCTTCAAGACCGTATTTGTTCAGAATATCAGCCAACCACTGAGGATATTGACCAGGAACCTTGATTTCCATAATTACCTTGTCGTCATCCAGCAAGGGCAGTCCATAGCGGCCTAAAGCCAAGTCTACATCATAATCACGGTAGCGGATGTTGGAATCAACTGTCACACGGACTTTTTTATCTTCCAAGCCTCTCATAGAGTAGCGATCATAGCTAATCACCATTTTTGGCTTCAAGTCTATATAGCGCTCCTGTAACTGCTCCACTTCTGCCTTGACCCGATCATCAGAAATAGTATGGTCTGCCACACCGTTCACAATATAGTTGGTCACAGAGAGAGGATTCGAAACCAAACGGTATTTGAAACCTACTTCATCCCGTTTCTTCTTGATTTCCAAGAAAACTTGACTATCATCATTCGGCTGCTCAGCATAAGTCCGCATCCGCATTTTTTCGCGACCGCCTTTTCTGGCAATAGAATCCTGAATCATCTGGAACTCATCATTATCAAAATACACATTAGAAATGGTTGATGTCGCATAATCATCTGCGGTGAGGTAAGGTCTCATGTCAGCTTCAAGACGAGCTAGCATTGCCCGGTCAAGAATATACTTCGTTTCGATTCGTTGGAAATTTGTTTGGATTTGCTTTTGTTTCATTTGAATTCTCCTTTGATTCTACAAGTGTAGTTTATGCTTTTAAAAGAAATAGAGCTTCCGCTCTGCATCCTACAAGCGTCTGGATAAGCTTTACTTTCTTCTCCTTTCCAAGCAGTATTTTTCAAAAACATTCTACAAATGTAGTTTATAAATATATTCTACAATTGTCGTTTGTGAATGTCAAGAAAAAAGATAAATAATCTTTCATCTTTTTTAGCATTAGGAAACGAAGTGCAAACTGTAAGCAAAATCGTCCTAAAATAAAGATAAACTGATGACTAACTGCTCTTGGAGGATTTCTAAATCCCCCTTTGAGAAGATAATAAAATTCTACCAGTCTAAGCTTTTAAGAAACTTAAACTGGCAGAATCCTTTATTTAATCGTCATCATGGTCATCATCATCGTCCGGATCATCGGTGTCTGTCGTATGAGAGGAACTGTTCTGAGACGGAGTTTGAACAGTCGCTGTACTAGCTCCAGTAGAGCCCGCTGCTCCCGTATTTCCTGCACCTGCAGTAGAGCTGTTATCAGCTGGAGTCGATGCAGCAGACGAGGATGGGCTGACTTCTTTTTCAACCGTTACTGTCTTTTCGACAATGGTATACTGCTTGGATTGGATCAGTTTTCCATCCTTAGCACTGACAATGGTTTCATGGGCCGTTTGCCCGTGTGAGAAGCGAATCTTATAAGTGTCTTTCTCACGCGAAATTTGTAAATCTTTAATATCTGTTTCAGAAAGAGACAGCTCTTTTAAGACGGATGCTAGTGCCTGACGCTGACTGAGACCTTGAGACTGTTTTTGCCCCGTCACAGGCTTGCTTTGTTGAGCTTCTGGGCTTTCTAAGGCAAAGACCGAGCTAGTCAAGAGCAAAAGGAGAGGGACTGCTACTACAAAGGCAGCAGACAGAAACCTCTTAGGCAGGCGGTTATCCATGATACCGACAATCCGCCGCTTGAGATTAAACTTGTCAGAGTAAAAGCAGGTCGTCAGAGCAATTGGGGTCTTCTTACTGCGGTCTATCATGGTCAAAATCGTTTCACCGTAGAAAGTCCGATACTCTGTATCTCTACTGCTCAGAACATCATAGTCACAGTACATTTCTCCTGCTTCCTGAGTTTCACGGCAGGCAAAGCGGACAACCGGATTAAACCAGTGCAGACTCTTGGCGAAAATCCCTAAGAGATTAACTAAAACATCGCGGTGTTTGTAGTGAGTCAGCTCATGCTTGAAAATCAGCTGCAGCTCTTCCTCCGTGTAGTCCAACTCTGGCAGCACGATTAAAATATCTCTGAAACCTAGCAGCATAGGACTTTGGGACATAGGATAGTGGAGCAGACGAATCCGGCCCTTAACTCCCATCTCCTGCTGAACAGCCCGCAGCTGAGCCATCGCTTCTTCGTCCTGAAACTCCGTGCCCCAGCGCTTCAGCATCTTTCTGAAGCGAATATAAGAATAAGCGTATCTTCCTATGCTAAAGACAAAGCCAATCAGCCAGATGGTAAAGAGAATTTCAAACCAAGGTAGACCCAGAAAAGCTTCCCACAGATTTGGCTGGGCAGCTTTTTCAACTGCTGGAGAAGCGCCCTGAGCTCCACCTGTCTGGGTGGCAGTCACTGCTGTCTGAACTACCGATCCTGTATTCAGCCGAATCAGGCCTGAGCCGAACTGAGGACGGAACGGAAACAGAAAACTTAGCAATATCAGAAACCAAATAAAATACTTCACTCTGACCGAAATCTTAGTCTTAAAGGCCGTAAAAAGCAGACTAAGCAACAGCACCAAAATGGATGTCAACAAACTGGTCAGCAGAAAAGAAAGAAGGAACTGTTTCATGCTTATCCCTCCATCCTACTTTCCTTGGTTGAGCAAACTACGCAGCTCATCCAATTCATTTTCCGAAAAGGAGTTAGAAGAAAAGAGTGTTTTGACAAAACCGCCCATTGAACGGCCGCTGTGACGCTTCAAGAAATCCGAAGCCTCAACTTCCAGATACTCATCTTCTGAGATCAAGGCTGTATACTGCCTTTCACGCCCCTTACGGACACTTTCTAAAAAGCCCTTTTCAGTCAAGCGAGCCAAGACTGTCAGCAAAGTCTGGGGCTTCCAGTGATTGTCTGGTCCCAGCTTTTCCATGATACGGGCAGAGGTCGTCGGGGTAGGCAGTTGCCAAATTACCTTTAAAATAGTAAATTCCCCGTCTGGCAAACGTTTAATAGATCTTTTCATCGTTCCCACGCGCTTTCTAAATTAATGCTATTTCTAATTTTATTCTACACTTGTCTAATAAAAAAGTCAATCATTATATAAAAAAAGAGTGGGAAATCAATTTTTCTCACTCTATTTAGAAAAATAAACTAAGCAGGGTCAGCATAGCCAGCCCTCCCTGCTTGAACAGGATTTTGGGGTCACTGGTCACTGCACCGTATGCTGCCACCAAGATGATATAAACCATAAAAATTCCCAGCCAAAAAGAACTAGGCTGTACAAAGGCCGCAATCAAGACCAAAACAGCTATCAATCCGTTATAAACTCCTTGGTTTTTGAAAAGTGTATTGACCGACTGCTGCTCCAACTCCTCTTGTGACATACCGAAAACCCGAGCTGTTGCTTCAGAAGTCGTCGCAATGGTCTCCAAGTACAGGATATAGAAAAATTCCAAGGCAACTAAGCTTGCCAAAATCAGTGTAATAATAGACATTTCACCCTCCTAAAATAAATAACGAAGCTTAGTATAACACAGACTAACTGGAACTGCGAAAATCTTGCTCAAAAATGGACAGTTTGTATAAAAAGTGTGAGTAAAAATACTGAAGAAAAAAAGCGTAGCAGAAATCAGCAATTTCTGACTAGATGTGATACAATCTTTTTTGAAAAATGGAGGTAAATTATGTTAACCTATGATTTAATTGTCATCGGCTTTGGGAAGGCCGGTAAAACATTGGCAGCCAAAATGGCGGCCCAAGGAAAAAAAGTTGCTTTGATTGAGCGAAGCAAGGCTATGTACGGGGGAACCTGTATCAATATCGCCTGCATCCCAACCAAGACCCTGCTCGTCGCAGCTGAAAAAGGCCTGGCTTTCGACCAAGTCATGGCTGAAAAGAATGCTGTTACCAGCCGTCTCAACGGGAAGAACTATGCAGCAATCAGTGGTGCTGGTGTTGACATCATTGATGCGGAAGCTCATTTTCTTTCAAATAAGGTCATCGAAATCACAGCTGGCGATGAGAAAGAGGAATTGACGGCTGAAACTATTGTTATCAATACCGGTGCCGTTTCCAATGTCCTGCCAATTCCTGGACTGACTGAAACCGAGCATGTCTATGACTCAACTGGCATCCAAAATCTGAAGGAACTTCCTAAACGCTTGGGAGTTCTGGGCGGCGGTAACATCGGACTAGAATTCGCTGGACTCTACAATAAATTGGGTAGCCAGGTGACTGTGCTGGATGCTGCGCCTGTCTTTCTCCCTCGAGTTGAGCCTTCTATCGCTGCTCTAGCTAAGCAATACATGGAAGAAGACGGAATCCAACTCTTACAAAATGTACGTACCACACAGGTCAAAAATGATGGTGCTGAAGTTGTGGTTGTAACAGAGGATGGAGAGTTTCGTTTTGACGCCCTGCTCTATGCTACCGGCCGTAAGCCGAATATTGAACCACTTCACTTGGAAAATACAGATATCGAGCTGACAGAGCGCGGAGCGATTAAGGTCGATAAGCACTTGGAAACATCTGTACCTGGCGTATTTGCAGCGGGCGATGTCAATGGCGGTCTGCAGTTCACTTATATCTCATTGGATGACTTCCGTATCCTTTATAGCTATCTGGCTGGCGATGGCAGCTACACACTGGAAGACCGTAAGAACGTCCCTACCAGCATGTTCATCACACCACCTTTGGCTCAAATCGGATTGACTGAAAAGGAAGCCAAAGAGCAAGGCCTACCGATTGCAGTTAAGGAGATTCCAGTCGCAGCAATGCCTCGTGGTCATGTCAATGCTGACTTGCGTGGTGCCTTCAAGGCCGTTGTCAACACTGAAACCAAGGAAATTGTCGGGGCAACTATCTTCTCAGCTGGAGCTCAGGAAATTATCAATATCCTGACTGTAGCCATGGATAATAAGATTCCTTACACCTACTTGAGCAAGCAAATCTTCACCCACCCAACGCTGGCTGAAAACCTTAATGATTTATTTGCTATCTAATTTTAAGCCCCTAATGGGGCTTTTAAGATGCCTTTAAAACATTTACTTACATTTCAATCCCTTTTTGTGGTACAATAATGCTAGTTTATTTTAAAAAGATTGAGGAAAATTATGTCTGAACTGTATGATATTACGATTGTCGGCGGCGGTCCAGTTGGCCTATTCGCAGCTTTTTACGCTCATCTGCGCCAAGCCAAGGTTAAAATCATTGATTCCCTGCCTCAACTGGGCGGTCAGCCGGCCATTCTCTATCCAGAGAAGAAGATTCTGGATGTGCCAGGCTTTACCAATCTAAGTGGCGAAGAGTTGACACAGCGTCTGATTGAGCAACTAGAAACATTCCAGACAGAGATTTGCCTCAATGAAACGGTTCTGAATATCGTTAAATCTGGTGATGGCTTCTCTATCACGACTTCTCAAGCCCAGCATCAAACCAAAACCATCATCATCGCCATGGGAGGTGGCGCCTTCAAACCGAGAGCTTTGGAGCTAGACGATGCTGAAGCCTACAGCAACCTCCACTATCACGTTTCAAACATCAGTCAGTACGCAGGCAAAAAGGTTGTTGTTCTGGGCGGCGGTGACTCGGCTGTTGACTGGGCGCTAGCTTTTGAAAAGATTGCAGAAACCAGTCTGGTTCATCGTCGGGACAACTTCCGAGCTTTAGAGCATAGTGTGGAAGAACTCAAGGCTTCTAGTGTTGAGATTAAGACACCATTTATACCGAGCCGATTGGTTGGTGAAAATGGCAAGATAACCCACTTGGAAATCAGCCAAGTCAAAGGAGAGGAAAGTCAGCTTCTGCCTCTGGATCACCTCTTTGTCAACTACGGTTTTAAATCCTCTGTCGGCAATCTCAAAGATTGGGGCTTGGAGCTCAACCGTCACAAAATTTTGGTCAATAGCAAGCAAGAAACTTCCGTGCCAGGTATCTATGCAGCTGGTGACTGCTGCAGCTACGAGGGAAAGATTGACTTGATTGCGACTGGGTTAGGTGAGGCACCTACTGCTGTCAACAATGCCATTAACCATATCTATCCTGAGCAAAAAGTCCAACCCAAACATTCTACAAGCCTATAAAAAAACAGCTGCCGAGCTCAAGCTCAGCAGCTTTTATAATTCATCTGCGATTTTATTGATTTTTCTCAAGCGATGATTGACGCCGCTCTTAGTCAGTGGCCGGCTCAGACTATCAGCCAACTGCTGGATGGAGTAGTCTGGATGCTGGATGCGAAGCTGGGCTACCTCCTGCAGGTCTACAGGTAGACTCTCAATGCCAATATTATCACTGATTTTAGCAATATTGTTGATGGTTTTCATACTGGCTGTGACCGTGCGAGCGATGTTCGCTGTCTCCGCATTATTGGCGCGATTGAGGTCATTGCGCGCTTCCCGCATGAGCTTAAGAGACTCAAACTCAGCCATGGCTTCCATAGCCCCGATGACAATGAGAAAATCCATGATGTCTTCAGCTCTCTGCAGATAAGTGACAGCCCCCTTCTTGCGCTCGATGGTCTTGGCATCAAGCAGAAAACGACGCATCAAGGCAGCCAAGTCCTCAGCATGATCCAGATAAACGGACAGGATTTCCAGCTGGTACTTGCCTGAGTCTGGCTCCCGCATGCTGCCATTTGAGAGAAAGGCTCCCCGTAGGTAGGCTCGACTGGCTTCGTCATCAGTCAAAATAGCCTGGTCAATCCCTGCCTCGATACCAAAAAAGGAGTCAGCCAAGTGCAGGTCAGAAAGGATTTCTTCCACTTTCTGATCTAGAAATACTGTATAAACACGGTTCTTGCGCAAGTTGGTCTTCTGATGGTGGCGGATTTCTGACTTGACCTGATAAAGGTCCGACAGTAACTCATAGAGATGGCGGGCAATCTTGGCATTTTCTGTTGTGACAGACAGGGTCAAACCACTGCTGGCCAAGCCCAAACTGCCAGACATCTTGATCATGGCTGACAGCTCATTTTTATCTCTGTTTGCCAGACTCAGCAATTCTTCTTTTACTTTTACTGTAAAGCTCATTTGCGTACCTGTATAATCTGCATCAATTCGTCAACAACCAACTCACCATCATGGAACGCTCCGCCATTTTCCAAACGCAGAAAATTCGAAGAAATAACTCGCGGAACCTGCTCTTGCAACCCCTGAAAATCATGCTCCACCTGTATCAGATATTCGTCAAACTGGTTACTGTCCATATACTCATGAGGGACAGGTTCGATATTGACCAAGACTGTATCTACAAACTTCCTGCCTAAATGACGGTGCAGGACTTGGACGTGGTCGCTGTCTGAAAAATGCTCTGTTTCGCCGCGTTGGGTCATGATATTGCAGACATAGGCCACTTCTGCCTTGGTGTCTAGAAGAGCTTGGCCAATTTCCTCAATAACGAGATTAGGCAAGATAGAGGTAAATAGTGAACCTGGTCCCAGAACCACCATATCGCTTTCTAAGATGCTCTCGACTACCTTTTTACTGGCAGCAGGCTTCTGGTCATCATAGGTATTGGTCACATAGACCCGCTCAATCATTCCACTCTTGCTGGTCAGATTGCTTTCACCGACAACTTCCGTCCCATCTGCAAACACAGCATGCAGAGTTAAAGGGGTGTCACTAGAAGGGTAGATTTTGCCTGTCGTATGGAAAAACTTGGTTAGAAGCTGCATGGCATTATAAGTTGAGCCCTGCATTTCGGAAATACCGGCAATAATCAGATTGCCCAAGGGATGCCCCGCTAGAACGCCGTCTCCTTCCGCAAAGCGATACTGGAAGACCTTCTCATAAAACTTTGGCATGTCAGACATAGCTACCAAGACATTTCGCAAGTCACCTGGCGGAGTTAGCTGTTGGATGTTTTTTCGCAGCTCACCAGAACTGCCTCCATCATCTGCTACTGTGACAATGGCTGTAATCTCTACATCCTTTTTACGCAGGCTGTCTAAAATAACTGAAATTCCTGTTCCACCGCCAATGACTGTAATTCGTGGCTTTCTCATGAGCGGTTCACCGTTTCTTTCCGACGGTTTTTGTCGCGGTGGCTGGCATTGACCGGCCAATTTTTAGCCAAATCATCTGCTAAGCGCTGAGCAAAGGCTACACTGCGGTGCTGACCACCCGTACAGCCCACAGCGATAGTCAGGATAGACTTTCCTTCCTTCTGATATCCCGGCAAAATAGGCTCAATCAAGCCTAGCAAGTTCTTGTAAAATTCTTCTGACTCGGCATGGTTCATGACATAATCAAAGACATCCTTGTCCAAGCCAGTTTGATTGCGCAGTTCAGGTTTATAGTAGGGATTGGGCAGAAAGCGCACATCAAAGACCAAGTCTGCATCCAAAGGCAGACCGTATTTGAAACCAAAACTCATGACCTCAATGCGGAAACTATGCATGTCAGCCTGATTTGAAAATTGTTCAGAGATGGTCTTTCTGAGTTCCCTTGGCGTCAAATCTGTTGTGTCCACGACATTTTGGCTTAGATTCTTCAGAGGTGCTAAGAGTTCGCGCTCCAATTTAATCCCATCTAAAATCCGTCCATCAGCTGCCAACGGATGGCTACGACGCGTTTCCTTGTAACGAGCCACTAACTCCTTATCAGCTGCATCTAGGAAAAGAATCTTGAAATCTATATTCTCATTTTGCTCTAATTCATCCAAAACGTTCTGAATTTGCAAAAAGAAGGAACGGCTGCGCATATCGACAACCAGAGCCAATTTATCATTGTCAGTGGTCCCTTCGACCAGCTGCAAGAACTTCGGCACCAGAGTTGGCGGCATATTATCAATGGTAAAATAACCTAAGTCTTCAAAGGACTGGATGGCTACGGTTTTCCCTGCCCCGCTCATTCCAGTCACAATGACAAGCTGAATTTTCTTCTCAGACATAATAATCCTTTCATCAGATAGAATCCGTCAAAGAGTGGTTTTCCCCTGCTCTTTTTTAGAGAATCTCGGCAATAACCTCAATCTCAATCTTCACATCCTTAGGCAGGCGAGCCACTTCGACTGCTGAACGAGCTGGAAATGCTTCTGTAAAGGCTGTTTTGTAAACTTCATTAAAGGCCACAAAATCATTGATATCACTCAAGAAGCAAGTAGCCTTGACCACATGGTCAAAGTCTGTTCCAGCGGCTTCCAAAATGGCTGAAACATTTTTTAGCACCTGCTGGGTCTGCTCTTCAATAGTCGTCCCAACAATTTCTCCAGTTTCAGGAGACAGGGGAATTTGCCCGCTCGCGAACAAAAGATTGCCGACAATTTTTCCTTGAACATAAGGTCCAATCGCTGCTGGTGCTTTATCTGTATGAATCGTTTTTGCCATAATTATCACTTCTCCTACTTATTTTTTTCATTATACCATAAAAAGATGGGGGTGGCCATGTTAGGCTTACTCCCATTGACTTTTTCCTTATTTTTATTTATGATAGAAAAACAGAGAAATCAAAACCTAGGTTTTGGACTGGTTCGAAAACTTCCCAGAATAAAAAACTAAGTGCCTTTATATTGTATTTAAAATGTCTTGCGCATAGTTTTTTTGCCGTCTCCTCGATTAGGCAGGCTGTTAAGAGGTTGGGACCAATTGTCTCAACCTCATTTTTATATAGGCAAAGGAGAACTCATGAAAAGAAAAATCATTATCGACTGTGACCCTGGTATAGATGACAGTCTAGCCCTAATCTATGCCATTCAACATCCCGATCTAGAAGTAGTAGCACTGACCATCGTCGCTGGAAATGTCCCAGTAGACCTTGGTGTTGAAAATGCCTTTAAAATATTAGAAAGACTGAATCGGTTAGATATCCCAGTCTATGCAGGTGCAGACAAGCCTCTAGTCCGTAACTTCGTTTCAGCTCAAGATACCCACGGTATGGATGGTTTAGGCGAGAGCAGAATCAATCGGACAAGCAATTGTCAGCCCCAGTCTCAGAAAGCTTCTGAATTTCTGGCTACCTATTTCCAGAAGACTCAGGACACTTCCCTTATCACCTTAGGACCATTGACTAATCTAGCAATGGCTATAGAGAAAAATCCACAAATAGGACAACAAATCAAACGTTTTGTCAGCATGGGCGGCAGCTACAAATCTCATGGCAACTGCTCACCTGTAGCCGAGTATAACTACTGGTGTGACCCACACGCCGCTCAATTTGTCTATCAAAAGTTAGGCCGAAAAATCGAGATGGTGGGACTGGATGTCACACGCGCCATCGTCCTCACCCCTAATCTGTTAGAGTACATGCGTTTCCTGCAGCCAGAAGTAGCTGAATTTGTCGGCCGTATCACACGTTTCTACTGGGACTTCCACTGGGAATACGAGCATATCATCGGCTGTGTTATCAATGATCCGCTGGCTATTGCTCATTTTCTGCATGAAGACCTTTGTACGGGCTTTGACTCCTATGTCGAAGTCGTGACCGAAGGCATTGCTCTTGGACAGACCGTGGTTGATGCTTATGACTTCTATCATCAACCAGCCAATGCCTATATTGCAACTCAAGTCAGTCCCTCACTCTTCTTCCAAGACTTCTTAGCTATCCTCCTGAATCAGCCTAAGGAAACGATTGCTCGAGACCTATCATCACTTTTATGAGGAAAACTTTATCATGAAAAAATCAACACCCCTTATCTTAAGCTTCTTGTCTATCTGTATTGCTCTTAACTACGTAGGAGCTAATATTGCACTATTTCTGAAATTGCCTATCTATCTAGATACCTTTGGAACGATTCTAGCTAGCTTGACCTTAGGGCCTCTTGCTGGGGCTGGCGTTGCCTTTCTCAGCGCCCTCATTGGCTGGATGACAACCGATATCTTTTCTCTCTACTACTCGCCTGCCGCTATCATCATTGCTCTTTCAGCAGCTTGGTTTTTTAAAGAAAAAGGAAGCTTAAAGCTCAGTCTTCTCTGGAAAACCCTATTGGTAGCCCTTCCGGGTACCCTAGTAGCCTCTGCAATCACTGTCCTGCTTTTCGGAGGCATAACATCCAGCGGATCCAGTCTCATCGTCCAAGCCCTGAGGGGAATGGGAGTCAACCCCGTCCTTAGTATCGTCCTCGTCCAAATACTGACTGATTATGCAGACAAGCTTATCGTTCTAGGTGTCTGCCTAGCTGCTCTCCCTCGAATAAAAACAGTCAGTCCTAAAATCTTTGCTTAAAACAAAGGTTAATTACCTTAACGAATACATCTTTGGCGCAAAAAAAGCAGCTGAGTAGGATTATTTCCTGCTCAGCTGCTTTTTATCTTATTCCTCTTCTGCTTTCGCTAATGCTTCTCTTTCTAAACGCAGCTTGCGTTTGGGGTTGAGTTTATTAAAGAGCTCTTCTAGCTTTTCTGCATTCCAGACATCGGCTGCAGAGACAAAGTTTCCATTTTCATCTCGGAAGGATATTGGTTTATCACCCATTGCAAGCCTCCTTAGTCAACGAATTCAAACTCAAACTTGCCGATGCGGACCAGGTCACCATCCTTGGCTCCGCGAGCACGAAGGGCTTCATCAACGCCCATACCACGCAGCTGACGGGCAAATTTCATGACTGCTTCATCGCGGTCAAAGTTGGTCATATTAAAGAGTTTCTCCAGCTTTTCACCTGACAGCACCCAAGTCGCATCATCATCACGAGAAATTTCAAAGGCTGGTGCTTCTTCGTCAAAGCCATAGTAAGCTTCTTCTTCCATTTCAGACTCATCGTAAAGCAAGAACTCTGGCGTCTTATCCAGTAATTCTGCGGTCGCATCCAAGAGGGTCGCAAGTCCCTGCTTGGTAAGACTGGAAATGGGGAAGATTTGCGGTAGGTCAGCAAACTCATCATAATTAGCTGCCAATTTCTCTTTAAATTCCTTGAGATTTTCAGCACTTTCCGGCATATCCATCTTGTTGGCAACAATAATCTGCGGGCGCTCCATGAGACGAAGATTGTAGGATTCCAACTCTTTATTGATAGCTAGATAGTCCTCATAAGGGTCACGTCCCTCACTTGCTGACATATCGATGACATGCAGGATAACCCTTGTCCGCTCAATATGACGGAGAAACTGGGTTCCCAGTCCAACCCCTTGACTGGCCCCCTCAATCAAACCTGGTAGATCTGCTACTGCAAAGGACTCTCCAGAGTGAGTGCGAACCATGCCTAGATTAGGCACGATGGTCGTAAAATGATAAGCACCAATCTTAGGCTTAGCTGCTGTGATGACACTAAGCAAAGTGGATTTCCCGACAGATGGGAATCCGACCAGACCAACGTCTGCTAGAACCTTGAGCTCCAGCAGAAGCTCTCGCTCTTGACCTGGTTCTCCGTTCTCAGAAATCTCCGGAGCAGGATTTTTAGGCGTTGCAAAGCGGATATTTCCGCGACCGCCTCGGCCACCACGCGCTACGATAAATTCTTGACCATTTTCTACCAAATCCGTCAGCACCTTGCCAGTATCTGCATCACGAACCGTCGTCCCCTGTGGCACTCGAACAATCAAGTCCTCAGCCCCTCGGCCATGCATTCCCTTGGTCATACCCTTTTCACCAGACTGAGCCTTGAAGTGGCGATTGTAGCGAAAATCCATCAGGGTACGCAGACCTTCGTCTACGATAAAAATAACATTGCCGCCACGACCACCATCACCGCCCCAAGGACCACCATTAGGAACATATTTTTCACGGCGAAAGGCCACCATTCCATCGCCACCATTGCCAGCCTTAACTTGAATCTTGGCTGTATCTAAAAACATACTCATTTTTTCTATTCTCTTTTTCTAGTCTAAAAAAACGCCCTGAAGCGTCTGGATTAAAAGATTGCGCTGAGAGCAGAAGCAAAGATAGCTCCAACTGTCACGATGAGCATGATAATCACGACCAGCATCGTCAATTTTTCAAATCCTGTTTTTTTGCGTTGTCCATTGTCACCAAAAGCCACGATAACACCTCTATCCTTTAAAAATTACTAGGTCTATTCTAACACGATTGCTCCGTTTTTTCAAATGGAAAAGTATGCAAAAAGGCTTTAAGAGAAAACTCTTAAAACCTTTGAATTTTATCTAGTCTTTTTTTGAAGAAAGACATAGCTTCCAAAGCCAACTAAGATTGCCAAACCTGCAAGTGACAGCCAAAGTGTCGTTTCTTGACCAGTCTTAGGCAGAACCTTTTTGTTGCCTCCTGCAGCACCTGGATCATTGGTACCGTTGTTTGAATTGTTATTTCCATTCCCTGAATTGTCTGTTCCACCCTTTGGATTGTCGGAACTGTTACCAGGGGTATTGTTACCATTGCCTGGGGTATTATTTGGGTTGTTGTTTGGATTATTATTTGGGTTATTGTTAGGGTTGTTATTTGGATTGTTGTTATTTCCAGGGTTAGGTGGCTGAACTGCCTTGCCTGGATCATTACCTCTATAGGTATTTGTAAAGACTGGATCCAAATCATATTTAACAGAGCCTAAAAACTCACCATTAACATCTGTTACAGTAACTGTCAGTTGAGCTTCCTTGTCATCATAGACGTAGTTAGGATCATTTCCTGGGATTTCCTTGATGCTGTAGCGGTAAGTACCAGCTGCACTATAGTTCAAGGCCTTGAAATTGATAGAACCATCAGCTTCATTGGTAGCTGTTTGAAGTAAAACACCGTTTTCGTCAAAGAGACCAAAGGTAAACTGACCCTTTTCTAATTCTTTGTTAACAAGCTTTTTCTGAGCCTGAATCTTCACATCTTTTGCTAAAACTGCGCTTCCTTTACCAGAACCGTCTTCCAAGCGGACTGACTTAGTAATAGTACGCTCTGGGAATCCTTTAGCTGTCCATGATAACTTGTTGTTAACCACATCACCCACTTTTGTACCTTCTGGTACGCGAGTAGAGTACTCGATGTACATTGGCCAGTTGTAGTTATCACCAAAGTTGATGGTAAAACCGTTAGCATCGCCATTGGCGTTTTGGGTTAGAACTGCCTTGTTAGTAAAGTTATCCAAAACAGGCAGAGTCAGCAAGTGCGCTTCATTGCGGATACCGCCTTCTACAGGAGCATAACGAACTGCACGCAGAGTACCCGGTACCAGTGTCAGACCATCACCAAAGTTGTCTGAAATTACCATGTTACGAAGCATGTCCTGTCTTGCATTCAGGATAATACGCCACTTGACAATGCTTGGATCGCTACTGTCTTGGTAGCCATATTTCATTTCATATTCACCAGCAGTTCCATCTTCCTTTTGGTATTGGAAAGAAAAGTCTGTCTGGCCAAATTTGAAGGAAACAGGACCTGATTCTTTAACTTTTTCGTTATTCATTCGTACATTAAAAGTCAGAGAAAGCTCTTTCTTTTGTGTATAGTTTGTGAAGTAGTTACTGAAGGTTACTGTAACCGAATGGGTCGCTGGATCAGTTTGAGCTGTACCGACTAACTCTCCCGTATGATTAACAACATCATAGACATCGAAGTTTAAGGCAGTAATCAGACTTAATTCTTCCGGAAGTTTAAAAGTCAGGGTATCCCCTTCAGCTATATTTTGAGCCGCAGGAAATGTGAAGTTGGTTGTTACAGACAAGGTTTCATTAGTCTTAACAGTTGAGTCACTTGTTAATGGCTCACCATCCTTAGTAATGCTGGTTTGCTGACTGTATTCAGTTACTTCAGAAGCCTGAGTTCGAGCAGCAAAACCTAAACCTGTAACAATAGCTGTTAATAAGATAAGAATTTTAAAAATAATTGTATTTTTATTTTTCATCTTTTTCTCCTTTCATAGCTTATTATACCAAGAGTATTGCAATTTATCAACATTTTGTATCAAAGTGTTTAAATATTCACATAAATGTAAAAAAACCAAGACGTTATGTCTCAGTTTCTTTACATTAATTAGTCTATTCCAATTTCATCTCGAACAACATTAGCAATGGTATCTACATAATAATTTACTTCTTCGTCAGTTGGTGCTTCAGCCATGACCCTCAGCAGAGGCTCAGTTCCACTCGGACGAACCAAAATCCGGCCATTGCCAGCCATTTCAGCTTCCATTTTCTCAATGACCGTCTTAATAGCTGGAACTTCCATCGCCTTATCCTTCATGCTGTTTTCCACACGGATATTGACTAGTTTCTGCGGATAGATGGTTACTTCAGCGGCCAATTCGGATAGTTTCTTACCTGTTTCCTGCATGACCTTGGTCAATTGCACAGCTGAAAGCTGACCGTCACCTGTCGTATTGTAGTCCATGATGATAACATGTCCAGACTGCTCACCACCAAGATTATAGCCATTCTTACGCATTTCCTCTACGACATAGCGGTCACCAACTGCTGTCACAGCCTTTTGAATACCTTCTCGATCCAAAGCCTTATGGAAGCCTAGGTTGGACATAACAGTCGTAACAATCGTATTCTGCGCCAGCTCGCCTTTTTCAGACAGGTACTTGCCGATGATGAACATAATCTTGTCACCATCTACTAGCTCACCATTTTCATCCACTGCAATCAAGCGATCGCTATCTCCATCAAAGGCCAGACCAATCGCTGCACCAGACTCACAAACAACTTCCTGCAAAGCTTCTGGATGTGTAGACCCGACATTCAGATTGATATTGAGGCCGTCTGGATTTTCTCCGATAATCGTCAACTGTGCGCCGAGATCCGCAAAAATCTGACGGGCGCTGGTAGAAGCCGCACCGTTGGCCGTATCTAAGGCCACATGCATTCCTTCTAGTTCCAAACCAGTTGAAACCAAGTATTGTTGATACTTGCGCAGTCCTTCTGGATAATCAACCAAGTCACCTAAACCTTCGGCGCTTGGACGTGGCAAGGTGTCTTCCGCTGCGTCCAGCAAAGCTTCGATTTCCAACTCACGCTCATCATCCAGTTTATAGCCGTCACCACCAAAGAATTTGATACCATTATCCAAAGCTGGATTGTGGCTGGCAGAAATCATGACTCCCGCGCTGGCTTTCTCTGACTTAACCAGATAAGCTACACCAGGCGTTGCAATGACACCCAGCTTATAAACATGAATCCCAACGGACAAAAGTCCTGCAACCAAGGCGCTTTCCAGCATTTCTCCTGAAATTCGAGTATCACGGCCAACAAAGACCCGAGGAACTTCACTTTCGTGCTGACTCAGAACATAACCACCAAAGCGGCCGAGCTTAAAGGCCAATTCCGGCGTTAATTCCACATTTGCTTCTCCGCGAACACCATCGGTTCCAAAGTATTTACCCATTATAAATAGTTTCCTTTCATAAGACCTGGATGTAAAGATTTAGGCTACAAGCAAGGCAGACCGCTTTAATCCAAGTTTATTTTCAAAATTTTATTTAGTTTTTATTTGATGAGCTCGTATTTGAGCTGCTGTTAGAGGAGGACGAGCCTGAGTTGTCTGCTGTTTTAGTGTTGACACGCATAGTCGTTTCAAATGGTGTCACCACGCTTGGCATGACATTCCCCTGTCCATCAACAGCCTGCAGCGGCGCTGTCCCGCTATAGTTACCAGTGATAATGACATTGGTCGGGAGAATGGCTACGACATATTCAATCTTAGACAAGGTCTCCTCGTCACTGGTTACTGTAGCTTCCTTATTTTCCAAGGTCACACCACTGATCGTCACATTCTCAGCCACCTGGCTGTCTGTGATGAGGTAGCGAACCTCAACCTTCTTGCTGGCCTTTTTACCAATCTTAACAGAAATCTTCTGCGGAGTGACTGTAGCAGTCAGACCGCTCGGCAGGTTTTCCACTTTTAGCGGAATCTCTACTGTTCCTTCTGTAGCCTTGGAAAGATCAGCTACAACTCGAAACTTCCGAGTACTTTCCTGCATTTCACTGGCTAGATTGACACGGTTGGAACCTGTCAGGGCGACGGAAACTTCAGAAGTAAAGCCGCTGATAAAGTAATTCTCACTGTCATATTTGATATCAATCGGCACATTGGAAACCGTATTGGTATAAGTTTCAGATGTGACCTGCCGAACTCCAGTATTATTTTGATAACTGCTAGAGGTTGCATAGACAAAAAGCACTAGGGCAAAGAAAAACGAAGAGATGATATAAAGAATTTTTTTACGTTTTTTCATTTCTTCCATCCTCCCATGAAGCGTTTTTTCAAACCTGCTGGCTTGTCCTGCTCTGATAAGAAGACCTTTCTCAGCTCTGTCTCAAACTCATCTAAAGTCAAATCATGCTTGAAAATTCCATTGTGCGTAGTGGAAATACCGCCTGTTTCTTCTGAAACGACAAAAGTAAACGCATCTGATACTTCAGACAGGCCAATAGCTGCGCGGTGCCGAGTTCCAAACTCCTTAGAGATGCCGCTGCTTTCTGTCAGAGGCAGGTAGGCACAGGAAGCCGCAATCTTATTGTTTTTTATAATGACAGCTCCATCATGCAATGGCGTATTGGGGATGAAAATATTGATTAGTAGCTCTCCGGACACATCTGCATCCAAGGGAATCCCTGTTGCAATGTACTCCTGCAAGGTGCGGGTTCCCTGAATGGCCACCAAAGCCCCGATTTTCCGCGGACTCATATAGGCAACAGACTTGACAAAGGCCTGAACCATTTTTTCTTCGTTACTGATGGGCGTCGTAGAAAAAATATCCGTTGCTCGGCCCAGCTTTTCCAATCCTGCCCGAATCTCAGGCGAGAAAATCACCACGGCCGCAATGACCCCGTAAGTGATGACCTGATTAATCAGCCAAGAAATGGTGGTCAAGCCGATGATATTGGCAAAAAACTGTGCCAAGATAAAGAAGAGCACCCCGCGGACCAAAATCATAATCTTGGTACCGGCAATGGCCTTGATTAGATAATATAGAATCCATGCGACGATAGCGACGTCAATAATATTAATTACAATCCTCCAAGGGTCAGAAAACAAACTGGCCCAATATTGGAGATTGGTTAGTTGTTGAAAATTCATACTTAGACTTCCTACTCCTCTACAAGGAAAATCAAACAGCTGTAGCAACAAATCGAACTTATGAAATCCAGTATCAGCCTGATTTTATCTTGTAATTAGAGTTCACTCAATTAACTTCTCTCTTTTTATTTTACAGTGGGTCTTAATGCTTAAAGACTTACCAACCCATTATATCACGTTTGTCAATATTTTTCTGTAACCTTCTTTACTTTTTTATGATAAAATATTTCTTATGAAGATAAATACAGCATTGGGCCTCTTGGCGGGCAAGTCCTCCCACTTTGTTCTCAGCAAAATGGGACGCGGCTCGACTCTGCCAGGGAAAGTTGCCCTGACATTTGATAAAAATATTTTACAGAACCTAGCAAAGAACTATGAGGTCGTGGTTATTACCGGAACCAATGGTAAAACTCTGACTACAGCTCTGACAGTAGGCATTCTCAAGGAAGCCTTCGGAGAAGTGGTGACCAATCCCAGCGGTGCCAATATGATTACCGGGATTACCACAACCTTCCTGACCGCTAAAAAAGGCAAATCTGGCAAGAATATCGCTGTGCTGGAAATAGATGAAGCCAGCCTATCTCGGATTTGTGATTATATCAAGCCTAGTCTCTTCGTCTTTACCAATATTTTCCGAGACCAGATGGACCGCTATGGTGAGATCTACACGACCTACCAGATGATTCTGGATGCTGCAGCTAAAGTGCCTGAAGCGACTGTACTGATGAATGGCGACAGCCCCCTCTTTAACTCGGTCAGCCTAAAGAATCCTGTCCGCTACTATGGATTTGACACCGAAAAAGGCCAGGCTCAGTTGGCTCACTACAATACAGAGGGCATCCTCTGTCCTAAGTGTGAGCATATCCTCAAGTATGAGCTCAACACCTATGCAAATCTGGGGGCTTATATCTGTGTGGACTGCGGCTTCAAGCGTCCTAAGCTTGACTACAGCCTGACCGCTCTCAAAACACTTGAGCATAACCGCTCTGCCTTTACCATTGATGGACAAGACTATCAAATCAATATCGGCGGTCTCTACAATATCTATAACGCTCTAGCAGCAGTGTCAGTAGCTCAGTTCTTTGGTGTCGAGCCAGCTACTATCAAGGCTGGCTTTGACAAGAGCCGGGCTGTCTTTGGCCGTCAGGAAACTTTCAAAATCGGTGATAAGGAATGTACCTTAGTCTTGATTAAAAATCCTGTTGGGGCGACCCAAGCTTTAGATATGATTGGACTTGCACCCTTTGACTTTAGTTTGTCCGTCCTGCTCAACGCCAACTATGCGGACGGCATTGATACCAGCTGGATCTGGGATGCTGACTTTGAGAAGATTTTAGAGATGGAGATTCCTCATGTCATTGCAGGTGGTGTGCGCCACTCTGAGATTGCTCGTCGACTGCGGGTAACGGGCTATCCAGCAGATCAGATTACCGAAGTCAAAGATTTAGAAGCAGTCTTTAAGGCCATTGAACAGCAAGAAACCAAGCATGCCTATATCTTAGCAACTTATACTGCTATGCTGGAATTCCGCGAGCTACTGGCAGAGCGTCATGTGGTCAGAAAGGAGATGAACTAATGGTATATAGATCCCTCACTTCTCCTGAAAACCAGGATTACCGTTACGATATTAAAATTGCACACCTCTATGGTAATCTCATGAATACCTACGGCGATAACGGCAATGTTCTCATGCTCAAGTATGTGGCTGAAAAGCTAGGTGCTAGAGTTGAAGTCGATATCGTCTCTCTAGAAGATGACTTTGACAAGGACAGCTACGACATCGTCTTCTTTGGCGGAGGTCAAGACTATGAGCAAACGATCGTGGCTCGTGACTTGCCAGCTAAAAAAGAAGCTTTGGAAAGCTTTATCAATGAAAACGGCGTTGTACTAGCTATCTGCGGTGGCTTCCAACTCTTAGGCCAATACTATATCGAGGCTTCTGGCCGTCGAATCGAAGGCCTGGGCATCATGGGTCACTATACCCTCAACCAGACCAAAAACCGCTATATCGGCGACATCAAGATTCATAACGAAGAATTCGATGAAACCTACTACGGCTTTGAAAATCACCAAGGACGGACTTTCCTCTCTGACGACGAAAAACCTCTGGGCAAAGTCGTCTATGGAAATGGCAACAACCAAGAAGACGGCAATGAAGGCGTCCACTATAAGAATGTCTTTGGCTCTTACTTCCATGGTCCCATCTTGTCCCGCAATGCGAACTTGGCCTACCGTCTGGTGACCACTGCTCTGAAAAACAAGTATGGCTCTGATATTGAACTGGCTGCTTATGAAGAAATCCTAGCCCAAGAAATCCCAGAAGAATACGGAGATATCAAGAGCAAGGCTGAGTTTGAATAAATAAACAGGAGAATCACTATGAAAGAAAAATTGCACTATATTCTGCTTTTAATTACCATTCTATTGGTTGCCAGTATTTCCTTGGCAAATATGCAGAGTGTCAATGTTAGCTTTATCCTATTTAGCTTCAAACTTCCCTTAATCATATTGATTTTGGTCTCAGTGCTCCTAGGCTCTGTCACGACCTTTCTCATCAGCATGCTAAAAAACTTCTCGCTGAAAAAAGAGCTTAAGAAAACCAAAGAAGCACTTAAAAATTCCCATACAGAAAACTAGGTTGGAAATCCAGCCTAGTCTTTTTGTATTTTGAACAATGGAAATCACTGCATCCCTTTCTAACCAAGAAATCTTCAGGCAATCTTTTTTGCCATATCCATTACTCCGTCTTGCTTGTCGAATCATCTTTATCATAGGCGAAATAGCCTACAATCTTGAAAAAATAGTCTGTAATGACTTCTGGCTGCTCTGGCTCTTCCTCTTGCAGCCAGTTCCAAATAGCATTACTGTAGCCTCCGATGAGAAAGTGTATCCTAAAAAGCTGCATATCCATCTGCTCCTTAAAAAAAGGCTGAAGAACTGCTGGGGAATGGGCATTCCATGCAGAAATAAAGGAGGAAAAAAGCTGACTCTTAATTAGTCCTCTCAGCTCCTGACGCTTGCTGTACCAAAAACGAAAAAGATGAAGATAGGCTTCATAATGGTTTGGCTTGTTCTGCATATCCTCTTCTACACAAAAATACTCCTTCATCAGCTCCTGAAGGTAATAGTCCAATAAAGCCCTTTTATTGCGAAAATGGCGATAAAAGGTCCGTCGGGAAGTCTGCGAAACCTCTATAATATCTGTGACTGAGATTTCTGAAAAATCCTGACTTTGCAGCAAGGTTAAGAGTCCCTGTTTCAGCATTTCTTTCGTTTCCAGCACCTGCAATTGCTTGCCGTCCATCTTGTCCTCCTTGAATGGTATACAGAAGCAGCCAAAAAGTATCTCTTGTAGGCTAAAAGCCATTTTCCCTTGAACTTGGCTGCTGGCTTGGTTATAATCTTAGTGTCAATTTGCTCCTAGTATAGCGTATTTTGACTTCGTTTTCAACGAAGACATAGCTGAGGAGATTTCAATACTCAATGCAAACTAAAGAGCAAGCACAGACAGTACCAGAGTACAGCAAGATGGCGTTGATGTGATCTTAAGTTGTTTTTCGAAGAGAATACAATAGATCCAACAAACCGAGTCAGTTCTCCACAAAATTTTCCTTGCTTAAAGGGACTTTATTCTGTAGAAGATGCTGGGCAATCGTTCCTAGTCTGCTGCTTCTGTTGCTAAAGATTGATAGAAAAGGAGTATCTCGTAATGAAAAAATTGACCCTATGCTTTATGCTAAGTTTCTTAACTCTCAGCCTTATCTACCCAGCTAAAGCGCTAGCCGAGGAGGGAACAAAGCTGCCATCTGGAGCCAGTCGCGACCAAATCAGCCAGAAAATTCAAGATTTTGTCAAAAAACACGAAAAGACCACTGCTGGTATGGCAACAGCCGTCTTTGATACCAATGGAACTATCTACCAAGGCAGTTTTGGCTATATGGATAAGGAAAAAAGTATCAAAGTGGACAAAGATAGCGTATTCGAATGGGGAGCAGTGACTAAACTTACTGTTTGGATTTCTGTTATGCAGCTTTGGGAGGAGGGCAAGATTGATTTAGAAGAAGACATCCGCACCTATCTGCCAGAAGGCTTTCTCAAAAATCTTCGTTTTGAAAAGCCTATCACCATGCTCGATCTGATGAATCATCAGGCAGGCTTTGATACGATTCCCAATTACTTACATGGCGACAAGAGTCTAGAAGAAATTTTGACTTTTTACCAGCCAATCCAATCTTTCGAGCCAGGTACGGTCACAGCTAACTCAAATTATGGGACAGGCTTGGCCTCTTATATCGTAGAGCGGATTTCTGGTCAGAGTTTCTCCGATTACGTTCACGAGCATATTTTTGAACCTCTAAAGATGAACAAGACGGCCATTTTACCAGATTTATCCGACAATGCTTTTGTACAGGCTAAGCGCAAGGAAGCAAAGGGATACGATAGCGAAGGCAAGCCCTTGGGAAGCGCTAATTCCGAACTCGGCCTCTACTCCTCCGGCAGAGCTACAGGAACTCTAGAGGATTTACAAAAGTTTGCTCAAGCACTTCTCAAAAAGGAGACCCTTTTCCATCGTCCAGAGACTTGGACAACCCTTTATACTGCTACTTCAACATATCCAGGTACAGATATAGTACGCAATGCTCACGGCTTCTGGGTAAGCAAGTATAATGTTTCTGTTTTAGGCCAAGGAGGACATACGTTCGGATTTTCTAGCAATCTTTTGTTGGACCTTGAGTCAGGAGTTGGCATGATTGTTATGACCAATCAATCAATTGAAGAACGCTATAAGCTCTATATGCCGGAATTAGTATTTGGACAGCGAAAAACAGCTAGCGAAGCTACTAAGGAACGATTCAGTCCTGGATATTATCTTTCCTTCAGAATTTTTAATAGCGGCCCCTTGTCTATAGCCAAAATTGTACCTCCATTTATTGATCGACTGAATAGTCCGAATGAAGACTTATTAAAAGATGAATTTTGGACCATTGACGATAGCAATGAGCGAACTATACTGTCCTTGACTTCCTCTGACTTTAAGAAGATTTCTGGTTCCGAGCTCTTTACTGACTATGCCGTCACAGGCTTAGGACTCCTTGCTAGCTTTTTTGCTCTGGGAAATATCTTATGTAGTATTTTTAGAGACATTAGTCATCTAATTTGGCACAAGCAGAAAAAAACTCTGCCTCGCTCTTGGAAGGTTTGGAACTACCTGACTTCTCTAGGCATCATGGCAGTTCCGCTTCAACTCCTATTGGTTTTCCAAGCAGTTTTAAAAAATGATTTTAGCGGCGTTAGCTCTTGGCGCTATATGGTCTTTGCTATCTTAGGATTCCTACTGACCCTTGCTGTTCTGCTGCCCATTTTCAAAAAATCATCAGAGAAACTCAGTCGAGGTCATGTCTGTCTGACAGTTCTGACTAGCCTATCTGCCCTAGCTATGATAGCCAATATTCTCTATTGGTCTCTCTATCAGTGGTGGGTTTTCCAATAGTTTACACTAAATTCTAACTAGATCAACACCAAATTTCCGTACTTCAGTATTGCCTACAGCTAGCTTCCCTGTTTACTCTTTGAATTTCATTGAGAATTAGAAAATGACCAATTATTATCTACATAGAACAGAAAGGAAATTTTATGAGAAAATCAAAACTCCTAATCATTTTAATCATCCTAGTCCTCGGCTTTTTGATCTATTGCTGCAATAGCTAAATCTGAGACATGTCAAAAAGGAGTATGAATATGATAACAAAACGAATGTTTTTATGGCTTCTGGCTATTCTCAGCCTTGGAATTTTCCAACCAATCACTGCATTAGCTGATGAATCACAAAAGCTACCATCAGGCATAGAACGCAGCCAAATTGGGCAGAAAATCCAAGACTTTGTCAAGGAGCATGAAGAGACAACAGCCGGTATGACAACGGCAGTCTTTGATAAGAGCGGTACGATTTACCATGCCAACTTTGGATATACGGACAAAGAGAAAGGCATCAAAGTGGATGAAAAAAGCGTCTTTGAATGGGGTTCTGTGACCAAGTTGACTGTTTGGATCTCAGTTATGCAACTCTGGGAAGAAGGCAAGATAGACCTAGAAACTGACATAAAAACCTATCTGCCAAAGGACTTCCTCAAGACTCTTCGCTACGACAAGCCTATTACCATGCTGGATCTGATGAATCATCAAGCTGGTTTTGAAGAGTCTGGTGCGGCCATGAACTACCATGACATCAGTATGGAAGAATTCCTAGCAACTAAGCAGGCTGCCCAAATCTTTGAGCCTGGCACAAAGACCGCCTATTCGAACTACAGCACGGCCTTGACCGCTTATATCGTGGAGCAGGTTTCCGGTCAGAGCTTCTCAGACTATGTCCATAAGCATATTTTCCAGCCATTGGACATGGATAAGACGGCTATCCTACCAGGCTTTACAGATAATGACTATGTGCGCGAAAAGCGGAAGGAAGACAAAGGCTACAGTACAGAAGGACAGTCTCTTGGAGCATCCAACTTCTACATGGACATCTATCCAGCAGGTCAGGCCGCCGGTACTATAGCAGATTTCCAAAAATTTGCCCAAGCCCTCCTGAGTCAGGACAAGTTATTTAAACGGAAGGAAACCTGGACAACTCTTTACACAGCTAGCTCCACCTATCCTGGCACGGATATACCGCTTAACATGCATGGCTTCTGGACCCAAGAGTACGGCACGACTCTTGTAGGCCATGGAGGGAATACCGACGCCTTCTCCTCCAATATCCTGCTTGACTTGAAAAACGGCATTGGTTATGCCGTCATGACCAATCAATCCCAAGAGCAAATCTATAATAGCGAGATGCCCCAGCTGATTTTTGGAGACAAGAAAGAGACTGACAAAACAACCTTTAAAAATTTTCAGCCTGGCTTTTACCGCAAAGCCCGCTACTTCGAGACAGGGCCGATATCCATTACCAGAGGATTTTTATACACCAGCTACGCCCCTAAAGACGCAGACAATCCTCTCCTCACTCAAGGCTATGCAGTTCTTAGCCATGCGAATAACCAAGAGACTATCACAAATGCCTACGGAGATAGCTACAAGATTGCGGACATTGAGATCTACAAAGACTATGCCATGTACGCCTTATTCTTTGTCGGGCTGATCTATGCTCTTACCAGTCTTGTCATCAGCGGAGTGGCAGACCTGATTCGTTTGATCAGAAAGACACCTGCCAAGGCTCCAGTAGATTTAAAAATCTGGAATTATCTGACCTCGTTTACTATTCTCGCCGTTGGATTCAATTCTTATCTCATCTTTACCGTTATGACTGTCAGCAAGACTGGTATCATGCAACCTTGGCGCTATATGGTCTTCGCTGGACTGGGAATTTTACTGCTAGCAGGCCTCCTCTATCCTTGGGTAACTAAGGCCAAAAGCCGATTAAGCAAGGGACGTCTCTTCCTAACGGTCCTGACCAGCCTAGCTGCCCTCACCATCATAGCCAACATTCTCTATTGGTCGCTTTATCAGTGGTGGGTGCTATAAAAAAATATTCGCTGCTTTCGAGTGAGCTGTTATCTCACACGCCACTTCTCTACAAGAAAGGAAAACAAACATGACTCTAGCAAATTTTCAAGAAAACCTACTCAAATACGCTAAAATTCTAGTTACTTACGGTATCAATGTCCAGCCGGGACAAACGGTCGCTCTCAGTATTGATGTTGAGCAGGCAGAACTGGCTCGTTTAATTGTCAAAGAAGCCTATGCACTCGGCGCCCATGAAGTCATCGTCCTATGGACCGACGAGCAAATCCAATACCAGCAACTCCTTCACAATCAGCTAGACCGCTTAGAAAAAGCTCCTGACTATAAGGTTTCTGAATTTCACTATATTTTAGATAAGAAAGCTAGTTACCTACTTATCCCATCGTCCCATCCGGAGGCCTTCCAAAATATCTCGCCAGACAGAGTCGCCAAAGCTGCTGAGGTCTATGCAAAAATCTCGCAACCACTGATGACGGCGGCCCAAAGCAAACAAATCTGCTGGACCATGGCTGCTGCGGCAGGTAAAGCTTGGGCTCAGAAAATTTTCCCCAAGGCCAAAGACGAGGAAGAAGCGACTGACTTGCTATGGGACCAGATATTCAAATCCTGTAAAGTTTACGAGGATGACCCTGCTGCTGCCTGGATTGCTCACCGTGAAAAGCTAAATGCTAAGGCTCAGATTTTAAACCAAGCCCAGTTTACTGCTTTGCATTATCTTGCTCCGGGAACTAATCTGACTGTGGGCATGCCTAAGAACCATCGCTGGGATGTTGTCGGTGGCTTCGACGAGCAAGGGAACTATTGCATTGCTAATATGCCAACCGAGGAAATCTACTCAGCACCTGATTTCCGGCGAGCAGACGGCTATGTCTCTAGCACCAAGCCACTCAACTTGAATGGGCAGCTTATCGAAGGCATTCATCTGGTCTTTAAAAATGGTCAAATCGTAGAGGCAACTGCTGAAAAAGGAGAGCAAGCTATCAAAAACTTGATTTTTCAACATGACGGAGCTAGACACTTGGGAGAAGTCGCCCTTGTACCAGATTCAAGTCCCATTTCTCAGTCGGGCATCACCTTCTTTCACACGCTCTTTGACGAGAATGCTTCTAACCATTTGGCTATCGGCGCTGCCTATCCAATCAGTCTAGTCGGCGGAGAGAATTACTCCGAAGAAGAGCTAAAAGCTGCTGGCCTCAACCGTTCAAGTGTCCATGTGGACTTTATGATTGGCTCCAATCAGATGGATATCGACGGAATTTGCCCAGATGGCAGTCGGGTTCCTATCTTTCGCAAGGGCGAATGGGCTATCTGATAACATCGTTCAGTTTATCTTTTATTACTTTGTGAAATCGCCTTGCCGTACACCATATAGCCTGGCCTGTAGCTTGCTGCCTTATCCTAAAATACTATACAAACAAACTAGGTTGGAAATCCAGCCTAGTCTTTTTGTATTCTCTTTTGATAAAGGTAGGAAATCAAAGCCAATCCCATCACTCCGAAACCAATCAGAAGAAAGGAAAGGGTGTGGACACTCGGCAGAACAGTCATTAGAAAAGTCGCGGGAGGCATGAAAAGAATTGCCAGCGTGTAGATCGTTGAGAAAACGCGGCCAGTCGCTCTTTCAAAACTACCTTTACCGACCCTTGTTCGGATTTTATTTTCAGACGAGACTCTTTTCGTCAAAATCTTACCGGCTGAAAATCGGAAAAGGCAGATTCTGCTAAAAGAACTCTTCAGAAAATAGAAAGTTCGGGATTTGCTCTCAGACCAACCGTCAGAAAATCTGACAGAGTCACTTTGCTCCAAAATAGCTTTTCAGAAAATCTGACGGACTGACTTTCTTTAAAAGAACTTAGATTGCATGAAGAATAGTTTATTTTCCTCGAAAAAATCTCAGAACACATGTAAAAATTCGTTTTTTACCTTTTTTTGACTGATTTCACATGTGAAATTAAGCATTATGAGCTCTAAGAAGCTCATTTCTCACAGAAACTGCATACTCCTACACCTTCTCCGCCAGTTCTTCCCATTCTAGCATGGCTTCTTCTTGGGCAGCGGTCAGCTGGTCGATTTGCTGCTGGCTCTCCATGAGTTCACCGGCATCATTAGTAGCCTCCATGGCTTCCTGAAGCTGACTGATCTGACTGTCCAAGTCCTCGATTTGCGCTTCCAATTGCTCTAAGCGGCGGGCCAGCCGGCGTTGTTCTTTCTGGTTTTCCTTTTGAAGCTGATAGTCATTGGCTGGGGCAGGCTTGTCGGAATCGACCTGCTCCGTCTCCTCACGCAAGGCTTCCAGCTCTGCCTTTTTCTCCAGATAATAGTCATAATCACCCAGATAAAGGGTAGAGCCTGTCTCAGAGAGCTCGATGATCTGAGTGGCCACGCGATTGATAAAGTAACGGTCATGGCTGACAAAGAGCAGGGTGCCGTCAAAGTCAATCAGGGCATTTTCCAGCACTTCCTTGCTGTCAATGTCCAGGTGGTTGGTCGGCTCGTCTAGGATGAGAAAGTTGTTGTTTTCCATAGACAGCTTGGCTAGGAGCAGGCGTGCTCGCTCTCCACCTGATAGCATGCCGACAGACTTCTTGACATCGTCTCCCGAAAAGAGAAAAGCGCCTAAGCGATTGCGAATTTCGACCTCTGGCGTCAGCTTGAAGTCATTCCATAGCTCATCAAGAACCGTATTGCTGGGAGTCAGCTTGCTCTGGGTCTGGTCATAGTAGCCCACTTCCACATTAGCTCCCAGCTGCTCCTTGCCCCTGATGAAGGGCACTTGACCGATTAGTGATTTAATCAAGGTCGTTTTTCCAATCCCATTTGGCCCGACAATAGCTACCGCATTAAACTTGCGAATATCAAGGTTAATCGGCTCCGACAGGACTTCCTCTCCGTAGCCAATAGCTGCGTCTTCCAAGGTCAGAACAACATTGCCTGAAACTTTATCGGATTTGAAGGTCATATTAGCCGAGCGATTGCCGGTCTCCGGCCTGTCCAAACGCTCCATCTTTTCCAGCTGCTTGCGGCGGGACTGAGCCCGCTTGGTAGTGGAAGCCCGGACCAGATTGCGATTGACAAAGTCCTCCAGCGCAGCGATTTCTTTCTGTTGCTTTTCATAGTTCTTGGCTTCAGTGGCCAGCTTCTGCTCCTTTTGGACCACAAAGCTAGAGTAATTGCCCACATAGCGATCCAAGGAATGCTTGGTCAAATCCAGCGTGATGGTTGCAACCTTATCTAAGAAATAGCGGTCGTGGCTGACGATGATCAGGGCACCGCTGTAGTTGACTAAGTACGTCTCTAGCCAGGCAATGGTCTCAATATCCAAATGGTTGGTCGGCTCGTCCAAGACCAGCAGTTCTGGCTTTTCCAAAAGCATCTTAGCCAGAGCCAGACGGGTATTCTGCCCGCCTGACAGCTCAGAAATCTTCATCTGCCACATGGACTGGTCAAACTTGAAGCCATTTAAAATCGCTCGAATATCAGCCTCGTAGGTAAAACCACCTTTCTGGCGAAAGGCCTCTGACAGCTGGTCGTACTGGGTCATGAGAGCAGTCAGGTCTTCCCCTGACAATTCTCCCATTTGCAGCTCCATCTGCCGCAAGCGCTTCTCTTGCTGACGCAGACTATCAAAGACCAGCAGCATCTCATCGTAGATGGTATTCTCCGACTCAAAGCGGCTGTCCTGAGCCAGATAGGACAGAGACAAGTCTCGTTTTTTATTGATCTGACCAGAAGTAGGCTCTTCCTCTCTCACCAAAATCTTGAGCAGGGTTGACTTCCCAGCTCCATTTTTACCGACGAGGGCAATCCGATCACCCTCATCCACCTGCAGGTTAATATTGTCAAAAAGAAGCTCCCCTGCAAAAGAGCGCTCAATCTTGCTTGCTTGTAAAATAATCATAAGACCATTATAGCAGATTTCCAGAAGCACAGCTATCAGAATTCAAGAGAAAGCGAACTCAGCTCCCCAAAAGAAAAAAGACAGTCATACCAGACTGCCTTACATAAAACTATTGAGAATAGATTGATTCTGCATAATCAGATAAATTCCCAGCAAAATCAGAACCGCAAAGACAACAAATTTAATCATTCCCTTGATCAGACGAATAACCAGAAGGATTATCATGGACCCGACTAGCCACATAAAGGCGGAATTGTGAAAAAATCCCTGAACTGCCTCAATATTCTGGCCGAAGAAGACCTGAATGGGCGCCGGAACATGATTTTCCCAAGCCGCTGTCACTCCTAGCTGGTTGGCAATCTCATTGCCGCTTTTCCATAGCCAGACAAAGATTCCTGAGTTAAAAACAAAGAGAAAAACTTGCTCTGGAAAGTGTCGAATCAAGTAAAAAATAGATTTTAACATAGGCTTACGATTGATACAAGTCTTTTACAGCCTGGATATCTGTCGGCTGGATACTGTAAAACGAGCCTGCTGACTGCATCACTGATTCCTCCTCATTATGGTCTAATCCGATAGCATGGCCCAATTCGTGCGCTGCTGTATTGACAATCCGCTCATGAGAATAGGCATAGCGACTGTCCAGCAGGTAGTAACTATTAAGGCGAACCGTGACATGGGTAAACCGCTTGGTTAGGAGATTGGTCTGCGACTCAGCTTCACCAGCTGCACTGATGTTGCCGTCGTTCATCTCCGTCGCAACAATGTCCGCCTTGTCTTTGTCATTGATGATTTGAAAGGTGAAGGCACCTGTTTGATTCCAAGAATCAATGGCCTCCTTATAGGCTGAACGGAAGGTTTCATTATTTGTATCGATATAAATTGTAGCGCTTGGCTGTTCCCAACGAGCCCCTGTTGTTGCATGCTCATCTGTCAGCTGATCCGTCTGTGTCTCCTCACTGCTGTGAAGTCCCGTGGAAATGCCTTGGTGATTTAAAAATTGATCCACTCTGCCAACAGCTGTCTGAACAGCCTGCGTCAGTCCCTCGGTACCTGGCTCTGTCGAAGTGGTAAAATAGAAAATTCCGACAATAACCATAAAGCTCAGGACAAAGGACCAGGCAAGTCCCCAAACCACGCGCCCAATCAGACGCATGAGGAACCGGATGCTTTTAAAAATAAGTCCCATTGCAACCTCCTTTACTAGATTGTAAGAGAACGTTGATTTTACCACCGCTTTCTTAAAGAAGACTGAAAAATTAGCCTTCTTTCTATCTATTATTATAAAAGAAAATGACTACAAATCTGCAACCATTTCTTTTCATTCTAATGAATACTCTTTGCAAATCTATTTTTGAGTATAAAATTAAGAACCTCTATCCAGACTGACCTTGCCACTATTATAGTCCAGGCGAATCCCTTTTTGCACATTCGGGATAAAGACATTAAATTCCAGACTGCCATCGCTGGACTTGGCCTCTAAATGTGACCCAACCGGTACTAAATCAGTCTCCGTGGCATAAATCAAGGTTACCCGGTAGCGCACCCGCTTGTTCTTATCCAGGGCCTTACGGATCTTTGTCTCATAGTAATTCTGCCCTGTTGAATCCGCTTCATTGGCTTGGTTGGACCAAGCCGTCTGCACAGCGATATTGGCAGGATTGCTGGTAGAGGCATCAAAGCCCTTCAAACCACCGATCAGCGAATAGGCCAAGAGATGTCCTCGGTCCACAGCATGATTGTACTCACCAGGGAGGTTCTTGAGTTGATGCCAGCCTGCCGGTACCCATGAAGTGTTGGCATTTCCAGTTTCTTCCCGTTTTTTGTACTGGCGGGTAGACTTGGATAAAAAGGCATTCGCCACTGTCGGAAGGGTTTTCCCTTGAACAAGCTTGGTCTTATTGACAGCATAAGACTTACTCGAAATCCCTGCATCCAAGTCTGTCTTATTTCCATTCACGATAAAGGCACCAGCTCCGTTCCATTCAATGCTGCCTTTGAGCTGAGCTCGGACAGCATCCGTCAGAACGCTCTCAGCCAGTTCCCGACTAGGAGTGCCCTGATCTTGGACTTGCCCAACCCTGATTTCTGAATTTGGACTCTGAAGTGGCTGCTGACCATCCTGTCCCCAGAAATAGCCAGCCAGAGCTAAAATCAAGGCCAGAGTCAGCCCAGCCCAGCCTTGCAGGCTCTTAGAATTCCTTTTCTGACTAGTCTTTCTTTTCATCTTCTTTCTTTCAACTTAGCAAACTGGATTCATTTCAGCCAATCTTTTCAACTAGGAGCTAGTTTCCAGTAAACTTCCCGATTAATTCTTGCCAGGTTTCTGGTGACCAGATAGAGCCCTTACCGTTTCCGATAACATTATAACCAATCATCAAAGCCACAAAAAAGAGAATCACAGCTACCAAAAGAACCAGTAAAACAAGGCCAATCTGTCGGCCTAAATATTTAAGATTTTCACTCATCGTCTTCTTCCTTTACACGCTTCACTTTGGCTCCCAAGGCTGACAATTTCTCATGGAATTTATAGTAGCCTCGGTCTAAGTGTACAAGCTTGCTGACCTTAGTCTCGCCTTCAGCAATCAAGCCCATCAGAATCAAAGTCGCACTGGCCCGGAGGTCTGTTGACATGACTTCAGCTCCCTGAAGACTTCCACCGCCCCAGATACGAGCTGTGTCACGCATGATATCAGAGTGCAACCCCATCCGACGCATTTCCTCCAGATGCTGGAAGCGGTTCTCAAAGACGGTCTCAATCATCGTAGACTCGCCCTTGGCCATAGCCATCAGCGCCGTAAACTGAGCCTGCATGTCGGTAGGGAAGCCCGGATAAGGAAGGGTTTTGACCGAAACCGGTCTCAGCTTCGAAACATCGGAACGAATCCGAATCCCTTCATCTTCCTCTGTCACTTCCACTCCCATTTCCTGCATTTTGGAAAGCAGGGGACGGTTGTGCTCCCAAATGGCATCCTCAATCAGCAAGTCACCGCTGGTCATGGCTGCGGCAACCATAAAAGTTCCTGCTTCGATACGGTCTTGAACCACATTATGCTTGGCCCCTCGCAGCTGATCCACTCCGACAATGGTCAAAGTTTCGGTACCTGCTCCTCTGACCTTGGCTCCCATTTCATTTAAAAAGAGGGCTAGGTCAACAATTTCAGGCTCCCGAGCAGCATTTTCAATCACTGTCGTGCCTTGAGCCAACGTCGCAGCCATCATGATGTTTTGCGTTGCTCCCACACTAGGAAAGTCCATGTAAATGTGGGCACCCTTGAGCTGATCTGCCTTCGCTTCGATATAACCCGCTGTTTGGGTAATCTGAGCGCCCATGGCTTCTAAGCCCTTCAGGTGCAAATCAATAGGCCGGCTGCCAATCGTACAGCCGCCTGGCATGGAAACTTTAGCATGACCATTACGAGCTAGGACTGGCCCCAAAACAACGATAGACGCCCGCATTTTGCTGACGTATTTGTAAGGTGCCTCCTCAGACAAGGGCTGGGTGGCATCCACAACAACTGTATTTTCTTCCTGATTAAAATCCACCTGAGTGTTTAAACCGCGGACCACATTGTTCATGGTAAAGACATCAGACAAGACCGGAACATTTTTCAAAACAGACTGACCTTCGCTAGCCAATACTGTCGCTGCTAAGAGAGGCAGCACCGCATTTTTTGCTCCTTCAATCTTGACCTTTCCGACCAAGCGATTATCTCCACCTTGAATAATAATTTTTTCCATACCGATTCCTTACTCTAAATTTTTAAAATCATCCATACTATCATACCATAAAATCAAAAATATGACCTTATAAAGTACCATTAAAAATCGCCCGGCTCATATCATAAATACCAATGAAGAAAAGGCTGACTAAATAGCCCAAGGCAATGCTAAACAAGAGAATCAAAAAGCGAATCTTCATGGCATTATCGGCATTGACCTTGAAAAATCTCTCCCACTCAACAACTGTTGACAGCAGATGAAAGGCAAAGAAAATAAAGAGCAAATGACTGCATAATTTAAAAATAACTTCTACCATAACTTTTATTATACCACAAGACTCCAGTCAGGGACGAACTAAACAGTCCTGCCCTTTTTCTTTGGAAAAGAAAACTGAGACATTTCTGCCCCAGTTTTGCGTGTTCAGTTTGTATTCATGAAGCCAAGTCTCGTCAGATGAAGGATGACTTCCGTCAATCCAGACAAGAATAGCTTCTTAGATTCTTGTTCCGACATTGATCCGGTTGATTGCCCGCTGCAGGGCAATCTTAGCCCGGCGTTCTTGGTCAATCAAGTGCTTATCATGGGCTTCTTCGATTTCTTGCTCAGCTCGGAGCTTAGCTCTCTCAGCCCGACTAATGTCGATATCACGCGCACGCTCAGCTGAGTCCGCCACAATGGTAATGACATTGTCTGCAATTTCAATGATTCCGCCGTTGACCGCAATCCAGTCGATATGCTTGTCATCATCAACCCGGCGCACCTTAACCTGATCCACTTCTAAAACAGCGATGGTATTGATATGGCGGGGCAAAATCCCCAACTCACCATCAATGGTCTTTACGGAAACAAATGCAGCATGGTGATCATAAATAAGACCATCCGGTGTCACGATTTGTACTGTCATTTGAGCCATCATTCACCTCTTAGAATCCCATTTTCTCAGCCTTGGCCAACACATCCTCGATGGAGCCTACACCACGGAAGGCATCCTCTGGCAGCTTATCGTGCTTACCTTCAAGGATTTCCTTGAAGCCACGAACCGTTTCAGCTACTGGTACATAAGAGCCAGGCTGGCCGGTAAATTGCTCCGCCACATTGAAGTTCTGTGACAGGAAGAACTGAATCCGCCTCGCACGTGCAACCAAAGTCTTCTCATCGTCAGACAACTCGTCCATACCAAGGATAGCAATAATATCCTGCAATTCGTGATAACGTTGCAGAACCCGCTTAACCTCTGCAGCCACTGCATAGTGCTCTTCTCCGACAATCTCAGGAGAAAGGGCACGAGAGCTGGAAGCGAGTGGATCCACGGCTGGGTAAATCCCCAACTGAACCAATTTCCGCTCTAGGTTGGTCGTAGAGTCTAAGTGAGCAAAAGCTGTCGCCGGCGCTGGGTCAGTATAGTCATCCGCTGGCACATAGATGGCCTGGATAGAAGTAACGGAACCTTTCTTGGTTGAGGTAATCCGCTCCTGTAACTGTCCCATTTCTGTCGCAAGTGTTGGCTGGTAACCAACGGCTGAAGGCATTCGTCCCAAGAGGGCAGATACTTCCGAACCAGCCTGCGTGAAGCGGAAGATGTTGTCAATAAAGAGCAGCACGTCCTGACCTTCCACATCACGGAAATATTCCGCGATGGTCAGTCCGGTAAGAGCAACCCGCATCCGAGCTCCTGGCGGTTCATTCATCTGACCAAAGACCATAGCCGTCTTTTCGATAACGCCAGACTCTTTCATTTCCCAGTAGAGGTCATTCCCTTCACGCGTCCGTTCACCAACACCTGTGAAGACAGAAATCCCACCGTGTTCTTGGGCAATGTTGTGAATCAATTCCTGAATTAGGACTGTCTTCCCTACTCCGGCACCACCAAAGAGTCCAACCTTCCCACCTTTCAGATAAGGTGCTAGAAGGTCGATAACCTTAATCCCTGTTTCCAGAATTTCTGATGAAGTCGATAGTTCATCAAAGGTCGGTGCCTTCTTATGAATCGGCTGGCGCTCTGCATCCTCTGCAAAAGGCGCATCCAAGTCAATAGTGTCTCCTAGGACATTGAACACCCGCCCCAGAGTTTCCTTGCCAACTGGCACAGAAATCGGACGACCAGTATCCAAGACCTCCAAACCACGCGTCAAACCATCGGTCGACTCCATTGCAATGGTCCGCACCACACCGTCACCAAGCTCAAGAGCTACTTCAAGGACGATTTTTGATTTTTTCTCATCATTTTTATAGACTACAAGTGCATTATTTATCTCAGGTAGCTTGTCTCCGGCAGCAAACGCAACGTCTACGACCGGCCCGATAACCTGAGCAATTTTGCCTGAGCTCATGTTTTTTCCCTCGTTTAATTTCTAATTCATTTGTGGCCTTATTCTAGGGCGCTTGCACCCGCCACGATTTCAGTAATTTCCTGCGTAATGGCAGCCTGCCGAGCGCGGTTATACTGAATAGTCAAATCACTGATGACCTTTTTAGCATTGTCTGTCGCTGTCTGCATAGCAGTCATACCGGCAGCATTCTCAGCCGTCTTGGCATCAATAATAGCACCGTAAATCATACTCTCTGCAAACTGGGGCAACAACTGGTCCAAGATAGAATCCCGACTAGACTCCAGTTCCAGATTCAGCGTATAATCTTCATCCGCTTCATTAGGGTCCAAGTCAATGATTGGCAGCATCTGCTCCACCCGCATCTGACTGGTCAGACTGTTGACATGGTGGTTATAGCAAACATAGAGCTCATCAAAAAGCTCATTCTGATACATCTCAATGGTCTTGCTAATGATTTTACGAACCTCATCAAAGCTAGGCTGATCTGCTAGACCACGTAGTTCATAAACCGGCTGAATGCCCCGAGCTCGGAAGAAATCAGCACCAACACTTCCGATACAGATGACTTCAAAGTCCTCTCCAGTCGGATGGTACTCAGCTTTCAGCTCCATCAAGGCTTTGAGAATGGTCGCATTATAGCCACCTACCAGACCGCGGTCAGAAGTAATGACAATATAGGCTGATTTCTTAACCGGCCGACTGATTAACATCGAGTGATGACGGGCATTTTCAGTCTCGTGGCCATGCAGCATATCCGTAACTAACTTACGCACTTTCTGGGCATAGACCTGAAAGTTTTTAGCTGCTTCCTCAGACTTTCCCAGCTTAGCAGCAGAAACCATCTGCATGGCATTGGTGATTTGACTGGTGTTTTTCGTGGATGCAATTTTATTTTTAATATCGTTTAATGAAACTGCCATCTGACACCTCGATTCTTATTTGAAGCTAGACTGATCTATAAACTCAGTAATGGCAGCATTCAAGACTTCCTCACTTGGAAGGTCTTTCGTTGTCCGAATGGTTTCATAAATGCTTTCTTGATGTGCATCAAAATAGGCAAATAATTCTGACTCAAAGCGCAGAATATCGTCTACTGGCACACTGTCTAGGAAACCATGGGTCAAAGCATAGAGAATCACCACCTGCTTTTCAACCGGCAACGGCTCGTGAATCGGCTGCTTCAAGACTTCTACAGTCCTGCGGCCACGATTGAGCTTGGCCTGCGTTGCCGCATCCAAATCACTACCAAACTTAGTAAAGGCCTCAAGCTCCCTATAAGAAGCCAGGTCGATACGCAGGGTTCCAGCTACTTTCTTCATAGCCTTGATTTGGGCTGAGCCCCCAACCCGTGATACAGAAGAACCTGCATCAATGGCCGGACGTACCCCAGCATTGAACAAGCTGTCGCTGAGGAAAATTTGTCCGTCAGTGATTGAAATCACGTTGGTCGCGATATAGGCCGAAATGTCTCCTGCCTGCGTTTCAATAAATGGCAGAGCTGTAATCGAACCGCCGCCCAGCTCATCAGAAACCTTGGCTGAACGCTCCAAGAGACGGCTATGCAGATAGAAAACATCTCCAGGAAAGGCCTCACGGCCTGGCGGACGACGGAGCAGGAGGGACAATTCACGGTAGGCTACAGCCTGCTTGGACAAGTCATCATAGACAATCAAAACATGCTTGCCATTGTACATAAACTCTTCTGCCATCGCTACACCAGCATAAGGCGCCAAGAAAAGTAAAGGCGACGGCTGTGAAGCAGAGGCTGTCACTACAATCGTATAGTCCAAAGCACCATACTGACGCAGCGTTTCTACCTGTGTACGGACTGTAGATTCTTTCTGACCAATTGCCACATAGATACAAATCATATCCTGACCTTTCTGGTTCAGGATGGCATCAATAGCAATGGTTGTCTTCCCAGTCTGACGGTCCCCGATAATCAGCTCCCGTTGGCCACGGCCAATCGGAACCAAGGCATCAATTGCCTTGAGACCTGTCTGTAAAGGCTCAGATACTGACTTACGCTGCATGACACCCGGAGCAGGTGTTTCAACCGGGCGTGTCTTATCCGTGACAATGTCACCAAGTCCATCAACAGGACGACCCAGCGGATCAACAACCCGCCCAATCAAGGCATCTCCCACAGGAACTTCCATGATTTTGCCAGTCCGGCGAATGGTATCTCCCTCACGAATGTCTGTAAAGTCTCCCAAGATGATAATCCCAACATCGGTTGACTCTAGATTTTGCGCCATACCATAAGAGCCATTTTCAAAGATTAAGAGCTCTCCGCTCATAGCCTTATCCAGTCCATGAGCGCGCGCAATTCCATCACCAATATAAGTGACGACCCCTGTTTCTGTGACGTCAAAATTTGGCTGGAAATTTTCAATTTGTTGCTTAATTAAAGCGCTGATTTCTTGTGCGTTAATCGCCAAAATTCACACCACTTTCTATTTCAATTTTTCTTTTACGACTTGCAATTGACGTTTGATGCTTGCATCAATCGTTTTGTTATTGGCAGAGATGACAAAGCCGCCAATCAAGCTGCTATCCAATTCTTCCTTGAGCGCTCGGACTTTTAGCCCCATCTTCTGCTCAATAATCGGCCGAATCTTCTCCTTCTGACTGGCTGTCAAAGGCTGAACAGAGCGTAGCGTCACCTCAAACTCATTGCTGATCTTTTCAAGCTGGTGCTGACTCTCCAGCACAATCTCATAAAAGAGGTCCTCACGATGATTGAGAATGACAATTTCAATCAGATTATCAAGCAGCTGGGAGCCTGAGTTTTGAAAGAGCCGCAGACTCTTTTCTTTCTCATGGTCACTGATGCCGATATGTGACAAAAAGTCAGCAAGGCCGGTCTCCGCGAAAACAGCCTTAATCTGACTCAGTTTTTCAAAAACATCTTCTTGCTGACCTTTTTCAAAGACCGTCTGAACAAAAGGCAAAGCATATTTCTCAATGATTGCATATTGCTTCTTATCCATCAGGCATCTCCTAACTGTTTGATATAGCGATCAATGAGCTCGCTCTGAGCTTCCTTATCCAGCTCCTGGCTCAGAATCTTACTAGCCAGAGTCACTGTCAAGTCAGCCACTTCTCCTTTGATGCTGCTCATAGCCTCTGCCTTGTTTTGGGCAATTTCCTGATTGGCTTTAGCCTTCAAGCGCCCTGCTTCTTCTGCTGCATTAGCTAGGATTCCAGCCTTATTCTTCTCAGCTGTCTCCTTAGCAGTCTCAACGATAGAAACTGCTTCGACCCGACTACCTGCCAGAGCTTCCTCGCGCTTTTGCGCCAAGTCTTCAGCTTTCTTACGGGCCGATTCCGCACCGTCAATATCGTCTGAAATCTTTTGAGCACGCTGATCTAAAATCCCGATAATATTGCCCCAAGCAAACTTCTTAATGAGAAATACTAAAAGAAGAAAGGAGCCGGCAATCAAGATAAAGTTGCCAATAATTTCACCTACGGTTATATTCATTTTATCTATCCTTTCTTTTTATTCTACCTCACCATTAATCTTTTTACCAAGATACATAGATGTTAGCATGGTAAAAACATAGGCTTGGATACAGGAAATAAAGATGGAAAAACCAGTCCAAACCATGTTCATAATAAAGGCAATCGGATACCAATACGCTGCTTGATGTGCCCAAGTCAAGAGCAAACCAGCCAATACTTCACCTGCAAAAATATTCCCATAAATCCGCAAGGCTAGCGAAGCAAAATTGGTAAATTCTTCCAAGATATTCATGGGTGTCATGATACCTGGAGTCACAAAACCTTTTAGATATCCTTTTATTCCTTGACGACGGATTCCTTCTACATGACAGAATACCGTCACTAAAAGAGAGAAGCCCAAGTCAAAGGCGAGATTGGCTGTCGGCGATGTCCAGAGATTGAAACCATTGGTTGTCTGAACCTTAGCCATTAATCCCAAGTTATTCGCCACAGCTACGAAAAGAAAGAGGGAGAATAGAAAAAGCGAGTAATTCTTCATATAATGCTCGCCAACGTTTCCCTTGGTAAAATCTATGACAAAGTCATAGATATATTCCAAAGCATTCTGCTTTCTTGACGGCTTAATCGTCATCTTTCGACTTGCCCAATAAACAAGTCCAAAAGTTACAAGCACCGTCAGCAGAGTCATGGCCAGCAGGGTCAAATCAAAGGTCACTGGACCTACATTGATAGTTGGATTGATACTTTCTTCCAACAGATGACACCCCCTTTTCTAAAGAGAATCCTTTCTCATTTGATAACAAAGGACATAGCCAGCGTTACAAAGAAAGTACCTTCAACAAAGGCTACTCCCAAGATTAGGAGGCTTCGCAATTGACCGATAATTTCTGGTTGACGAGCTGCTGCCTTAAATAGATTACTCATAATCATACCTTCAGCAATTGATACGCCCAAGCAGGCCAAACAAAGTCCTAAATATGTTAAATTCATGATGACTTCTCCTTTATATTTTAAAATTTACTTCCTTAGTTTACTCCTAAAATATCGAATAGTCAATCTTTTACACAATTGTAAGCGTTTTTTGTTTTTTTCTTTTGTTATATAAAATTTTTTACCAAAATCAATTAAATAATTATCAACATACAAACTATTCTGCTATGTAAATAAGAAGAAACTAGCTAGAATTTTACTTATTTCCTATATTTTTAAAAGAAAAAAGAGCAAAATGATTATTTGCTCTTGATTTTTCTACGATTATGGATGGCTGACAATCAGCTGCAAATCCCCAGACAAGGTCCATTCTGTGACATCGCTAGGCAGGATGAAATGCTCTCCTTTTTCGAGTGGGTAGACAGCTCCATCAACTTCTAGCTCACCGACACCTTCCAAGACGCTGACCAAGCTATAGTCTGCTGTCTTTTTAAAATTAACTGAACCAGCAATATCCCACTTGTAAACTGCAAAGAAGTCATTGGCCACCAAAAGAGTTGAAGTCAAACTATCTGCCTGAATGGTAACAGGATGGCTATTAGCAGGCTCACCGATAGTCAGAACATCAATTGACTGCTCCAAATGCAACTCACGAAGATTGCCAGCATCGTCCTTGCGATCAAAGTCATAGACACGGTAGGTTGTGTCACTGGACTGCTGAGTCTCCAAAATCAGAATACCTGAGCCTATGGCATGCATGGTGCCACTTGGTACATAGAAGAAATCACCAGCTTTTACTGGGATTTTGGTCAGGAGATGGTCCCAGTCCTTGCTCTCAATCTGCTGGCGCAGCTCTTCCTTGCTCTTGGCATTGTGACCATAGATAATCTCTGCTCCTTCGTCTGCAGCAATGACATACCAGCATTCAGTCTTACCAAGCTCCCCTTCGTGCTCTAGTCCATAGGCATCATCAGGATGGACCTGAACACTGAGCCAGTCATTGGCATCTAAAATCTTCGTCAAAAGCGGAAAGACTGGCTCTGGGCGATTGCCAAAGAGCTCACGGTGCTTGGCATAAAGCGCATCTAACTTCTGGCCGGCAAATCGTCCGTTCTTGACGGTTGACACACCATTGGGATGAGCCGAGATAGCCCAGTACTCTCCTACATGGTCGCTGGGAATCTCATAGCCAAAGACATCGCGCAGCTTGGTGCCGCCCCAAATCTTCTCCTGCATCACAGACTGTAGAAATAATGGTTCTGACATAGTTTTCTCCTTAAATATTTTTTAGATCCAGCAAGGAATAATCCTTGGTGTCGAAACGGTTGTTGCTGCTTCTATTATAATATAGCTGGAGGTTCTTTGTCTACTCTCTGCTGAAAACAGGTCCTTTATAATAAAAAGAGTAAAGCTCCCCAGAAAATGCCGCAAAGATAGCCGACCAGCACATCCTTTGGATAGTGCACTCCGCCAATTACGCGCACTACGGCCAGCCCTGCTGAAAGCAAGAGGCAGAGAATCCCTGGCAACCAGAAAAAGTAGAGCAAGCACACGGAAATCACTGTCGCCGAAAAAACATGGCGGCTGGGCATGGATTTGCCTGATGTATCCTTGGCCAGCAAGGGCTGAATAGCCCATTTTTCGTAAGGGCGTGCTTGATTCAGTCGTTTACGAATAGCTGACAACAGGCCAAATCCAATGGCTGGTAAGAAGAAAAAAGTAAGCAATCCTTTCCAGCCTTCCGTCAGAAAAGCACTGATTAAAACGAGACCATAAACAATAGGTATAAACAGGGTCATTCCCCGATTGAAGTAAACCAGCCCTTTCAGCCACTGAGGACGACTGCGAAAAGGAGTTGTTAATTGTTGATAAAAAATGGTGTAGTCTTTCATGCTTGCTTACCCTGCTTTTCTAAAAGTTGGACTCTCATGCTTTCTCTACTATAGCACATTTCTAGACAAGATGGTAGATGGATAGCAAAAGAGACTGAGATCCAGGCCCCAATCTCTTATTGTTCATGTTTTCTGAAGAGTATTATTTCTCCAAATTCCAGATTTCCTTGGCATATTGTTCAATGGTATCATCTGAAGTAAACTTGTCTGATGTAGCAATGTTAATCAAGCTCATGCGGGCCCATTTTTCTTTGTCACGATAGAGAGCATCAATCTTCTCTTGAGCTTCTACATAGGCATGGAAGTCTTCCAAGAGGAAATATTCGTCATTGTGGGTGATGAGGGCCTCGTAGATTTCAGAGCCTTCTTCACGGACGTTTGGAATGGTACCATTGACAAAGGTATCGACCACTCGGCGAATGTCTGGATTGCTCTCATAGACACCGCGTGAGTAGTAATCATGGCGGGCATAATGCTCGTAAACTTGGTCCTTGTCCATCCCGAAGATGACAATGTTGTCGTCACCGACTTCGTCCTTGATTTCGATATTGGCTCCGTCCAGAGTGGCTAGGGTAATGGCACCTGTCATCATGAACTTCATGTTGGAAGTACCAGAAGCTTCCTTGGAAGCCAGGGAAATCTGCTCTGATACATCCGCAGCTGGAATGATGAGCTCGGCCAGGCTGACCCGGTAGTTTTCTAGGAAAACAACCTTTAGTTTGCCTTGCAGGCTTTCATCCTTGTTGACCAGATTGGCTACTTCATTGATCAGCTTTATAACAGACTTGGCAAAGTGATAGCCCGGAGCAGCCTTGGCACCAAAGATAAAGACGCGCGGCACCATATCCTTATCAGGATTGTCCTTGAGGTCCCAGTAAAGCTTGATGATATGAAGCAGGTTGAGCAGCTGACGCTTGTAGGCATGGAGGCGTTTCACCTGGACATCAAAGATGGCTTCTGTAGAAACTTCTACTCCTATTGATTCCTTGATGAAGTCAGCCAGACGAGCCTTGGCTTCTTGCTTAACCCGATAAAAATCGCCCAGCACTTGCTGATCATCCTTGAATTCCAAGAGCTTGCGCAGTTCATGGATATCTCTCCTCCACTCCTTACCAATCAGCTTATCAATCTCAGCTGACAAAGGCTGGTCCGCAATCTGCAGCCAGCGGCGCTGAACAATGCCATTGGTCTTGTTATTAAACTTCTCTGGGTAAATGCTATAGAAATCACGCAAAGTGTCTTCTTTGAGCAATTCGGTGTGGAGTTTGGCCACACCATTGATTGAATGACCGCCAATAATAGCCAAGTGAGCCATGTGGATTTGATTGTCCTTGACAATCCGAGTGTTTTCGATGACTTGCGGATCAAGGCCACGTCCAGCCATTTCAGCTACATAGCGATTGTCAATTTCTAGGATAATCTGATAAACCCGCGGCATGACATTCTTAAAGAGCTCTGCATCCCATTTTTCCAAAGCTTCTGACAAAATGGTATGGTTGGTATAGCTCATGGTTTTAACCGTAGCATTCCAAGCATCTGCCCATTCCAGGTCGTACTCATCCACCAAGAGACGCATAAATTCAGCCGGTGCAACCGCTGGGTGGGTATCGTTGATATGGACTGAGACCTTCTCATGAATATCCTTGAGCGGACGACCTTGCTTGAGGTAGGATTTGATAATGGTCTGCAGACCTGCACTGGTCATGAAGTATTCCTGGATCAAGCGCAGCTCTTTTCCTTCGTAGCTAGAGTCGTCTGGATAGAGAATAGCAGTGATATCTTGCACCCGGCGACGAGCTTCAATGGTCGGATAATCCAGTTCATGCTCTTCTGGGATTTCAACATCCCAAAGCCGGAGATTGTTGACAGTGTCATTGCCAAAGCCAATCTGCGGCACATCGTAAGGAACCGCCCGCAGGATTTTGGAATTCTCATAAAGTGGCACAATCCGGCCCTTTTCATTGGCATGGAGGGAAACATTTCCGAAGATTTTGACATCAACAATATCATGGTCCTTACGGGTTTCCCAGACATTGCCCAGACTGCCAAACCAAGCATCAGGAATTTCTACCTGATAGCCATCTACGATGCGTTGCTTAAAGAGGCCATAGCGATAGCGAATCCCATTTCCAAATCCTGGATAGCCAGTGGTTGCCAGCGAGTCCATGAAGGCAGCCGCCAAGCGGCCCAGGCCGCCATTTCCCAAGGCCATGTCATACTCAGCATTCTTAACATCCTCAAAGTCAACGCCCAAATCAGCAAAGCCTTCCTTGACTGTATCGAGGATACCTAGGTTGAGCAGATTGGTTTCCAACATGCGTCCTGGAAGAAACTCGATAGAAAAATAATAAGCTGTCTTTTGCTGCTGCTCAATCAACTGATTACGGCGCTCCAGCCACAGGGGCGTGATATACTTACGGACAGTGCTGGCCAGAGCCTGAAAAAGCTCCACTGAAGTCGCATCAGCAACCTTAATCAGCTGTCTTTCATGTAGAATATCCTTAAAATCTCGAATAAAACTTTCTTTTGTCAGTTCCATGGTGGGTGGTTATCTCCCTTTCTTAATAGCGGGAAACAGTTTTTAAACGCAGGAATACTTTTTTCAATCAAGATGGGAAGCACTCGCTTCAGCCACAAGCTAAAAACAGGGCTCCAAAACAGTATGATAATATATAAAAATGTAATTCTCACGGAAATCCTCCCTTGTCCATCGGGCAAGAGAGGATTTTCTTATACTGATTCCAAAGTAAATGTTATAGGAGTGATTGATACAAATCACTGTAAGCCTTGCTGGCTGTATCCCAAGAGAAGTCTCTCTCCATCGCAT
>NZ_CAJPNR010000011.1 GCF_905372115.1 uncultured Streptococcus sp. | reverse complement strand
CATTATTTCCCAACTTTCTAGTTATAGCATGTTTGAAGCGGAGAACGAATATCCCCAAAAGTTAATGATAGCAAAATTTCATATACTTCGTGCCAATGAGCGTCTAATTAATGCCCTGACCAGAAGCCATTATATTGACTTTCGAGAGGCTATTCGGGAGTACATAACCACTATCATTCTGAGTGACAAGCAAGAGACTGCTACCCAGCGTTTTTTAGAGGAGAACTTTCAGATTCCTCAGAAATACGCCTTGGAAATCTTCCTATCTAGTGTTGAGGGGATTATTTCTCTTTGGATAGCCGGCGGAGCTCAGGAAGAACCTGAAGAAATCACGGATATAATTTTGACTACTTATAACTATGATTATTTGAGATAAGGGCTCTAGCTTGAAGCATAACCTAGACAAAAGTCGTTTTTTCCACTAAGAAAGGCCGGACATATTGCTCGGCCTTCTTTTTATTTTAGATTAGTTTTTCTTTGTTTTCTTCAAAAGGAAGAAGACTCCTGCTAGGATAATCAAGCCTGCAAGGCCCATGATGGTGACTTGCTCACCTGTTGATGGCAGGTCTTTTTTCTTAGTCTTGACGGACTGCTCATTTCGATACTGTACTTGGTAAACAGAGAAATGATTGGTTGTGAAGCTGATGGTCTGGTTTTGATTAACCGTTACATCAAATTTCTCAACCTGCTTGCCATTTTCATCCAGAGCATAGACGACATCTACTGGCAGGTCTTTGCGGACTGGGATTGTCACAAGGGTTGGACTGACCTGATGTACCGGCTGACCATTTGGATTGGTCAAGCGAATGTCATAGGTATCTGTCGGCTGAGTCTTGCTTTCCAGTTTTTTCACTGACAACTGAAGACCTGCCTTGACCAAGTCAGCATTTTTCAAGCGAATGCCAGTTGCGACATCTACCAAGCTATCATCTTCTACATTGACTTCCGTCCGTGTATCAGAACTGCTAGAAGTTGCTGAAGAGGAAGAACTTGACGAACTTTGAGATGACGAAGAGCTGCTAAAATCTTTGCTGGAGCTGGAAGGAGTTGTTTTTGTTGCTTCCTTGATTTTAGCTTCCATTTCTGCTTCTAGCTCTTTCATTTCCTTAAAAACTTGCGCTGCTCGAGCCTGTGTTTCTTCTGTAACTTTGGCTGAAGAGTCTGGCAGAGCTGCATTGGCTGCATCCAGAGCATTTTGCTCCTCAATAAAGCGCGCTTCCAAAGCCTTCCACTTGTCTTGGACAGAAGTGCCGAAGAGGTCCTGATGCTTGGCCGCCATATCGTAGATATGAGATGCTACCCAGTACCAAGAGTCTGGACTGTAGCCAGTTGTGTTGACCTTATAAGCATCGTAAGTATCTGTAATATTACCATTATAAGGCAGGTAAGGTGAGAAGCGCGGACTGCCTACTGCTAGCCACATAGTGCCACCGCCCATATTGGCTGGAACACCGTCTTTGAGCTGGAAGATATGAGCTTCCATGACATTTGGATTGCCCAACGGATATTTGTAAACAGGGTCTGTCGTCCCGCGTTGTGGCAGCCCCTTACCATCTAGCTCCATTTGGTCCAGTGGCTTAAACTGAGTGCCCTCAAAGCGATTGCGCTGCATAGCCATGACATCTGCTACACTAATCTTTCTGTCTGTGGAGTGCATGAGATCAAAGTAAGAGTCATTATAAGACACGGTCGCATTTGGATCTAGACTGGTGATACCTGCCCAGGCACGTGAACGATCTGCCTCTGCCATCGGTGGATTATAGGACTGAGAAATATGGAATTTGCCGTCAATTTCTTTATAAGAATTAGCTTGCTTGGCTACATCCTGAACACCTTTTGAGGCAATGACATTTTCTGTATCATCAAAGTCAACACTACCCAAGAAGAAAGTATTAGGAAAGACAGCATACTTGTCATCTGGGAATTTAATAGCAACATATTGGTGGCCAGATAGGATTTCCATATACCAGACACCAGTCTTATCAGCAATGGTAATAATATTCCCCTCTGCTGCTCCCTGCTCTCTGACAATCTGCGCCATCAGCTCCACACCCTGACGGGCTGTCTGAACGTGGGGCAGAACGACAGTTGTCAGGATAGACTCAGCCAAGCCATTTTCTACATAAGGGTCCACCTTTTGAATGGCATCATTGGCCTTGGCAGAAACTGTCGCAGAAATCGAAACACCGTATTCATTGAAGCCAACCTCGTCAAAAATACCTTGGGATGGAGTCACATCTGAGACCGAAGTATACTTGTAACTTTCTGCCGGCAGGGTCCATTCAAAGTTGTTGGTTTCATCGACCAGCTTGGCACCACTGGCATTGGTCTTTCTCGGATGAACCAGAAAGACCTTATTGTGATTGGGCTCCAAGTCCTCTGTCCGACCGTAAAGCGTTGTGCCGTCTGCCGTCAGGTCTTTCCCGACAATAAATCCTGTGCATGCTTCGACCACTTGGAAAGGAAAGAGGAAAATGGTCGAAAGAGCTAACAAGGAACGAAACAATATTTTTTTCATAAAAATATCTCCTTTGTTTTTTGTAAAAAATTACAAAATTAAATACTATATTCAGTATAGCCTTTTACTCCAGGTTTTGCAAGCGATTTCAAGCTCTTGTTTGATATATTCCCTGAAAATTATTTAAATTTCTAAATCTGTCTTTTTCTCCTTCAGGACCAGTCGGTAAACTTCTATAAAGGTCGCAACGAGAAAGGCAAACAAGAAACCGACAACGATGTTAATCCGATGCTCTGTTTCAAAGAATGGAGAGTTCCAAATAAAGTGATTGGCAACTGTTGACACGACGCACCAGAGACCAAAGAGACGGTATTTTTTGTAAGCCGTGGAGAACAGAAGATAAACCCCAACGGTCACCACTGCTGTATAGAGAGTGTGCGAAGCCAATCCGCCAGCAATTCGGCCAACTGCTTCTAAGGAACCACTATATTGTTCTCCGAAAGTCACTCTGGATACATAGGCAATATCCTCTATGACTTGAAAGCCAAAGCCCGAACTCAGCCCAGCGATTAAGACTGACTGAATATCCTTGCGTCCCAAAATGTAGAGAGCGGCAAAGGCTGTCAGAGACTTGAAAAATTCCTCTGCAAAAGGAGCTGTCAGTGCATTGGTCCAATCATTGAAAACAGCAGGATCCTTTATAAAGTTAGAGTTAATAATATCAATCAAACTATTGCCTGCAAAACTGAGCCAGCCAGAGATAAAGGCACCTCCAAAGAGGGCTGTTCCTAGAACGATCGTCTCTACAGATAACTTCTTGGCGAGTTTTTTAATCAAGAAATAGAAAGGCAGGAAAAAGGCAGCTAAAACAGCTAAGTTCAGAATCAAGTCGCGGCCAGCTTCCAAGGTGACTTCCTTTTCCGCCATGGAGCCTAGCTCAAACTGCAAGCCGATACCAGCTAGGACTAAGTAGATATAGAGAGCAATTCTTCTTGTTTTATTCATGACTGTCTGCTCCTTTTCTATTTTTTCCTTTGACGAGATAAATCGCTATTCCAATGACAGTCAGCACAAAGATACCTCCTGCAATAGCAATATCGTAGTCAAAATCTTCCAGACGAATGGTCTCCTCTGTGTCAGAGTCCTCTAACTCCTCAATCTCTTCTAAAGCACTTGTACCATATTCAGCCACGACTTTATCTTCAGCAATCTTCTGAATTTCCTTGAGGCGCTTAAAGACTGAATCCGCTTGCTCCATAGAATCTTTTGTTGCTTTCAGACTGGCTTGTTCTGGCTGTTCAGACAGACTAATCTGCTCGTTGTCATGAGCTGGCTGTTCCTCCATCCATTGGCTTTCCATACGCTCAATTTCACTGCGAATAGAGCCATCTTCAAATAGTTCTGGGTATTTTGCAACCAAATCATTGATTCGGCTAACAGTCCAATACCATGAATTTTCATTGTAGGCTGTGCTCATTTCTTGATAAGGCTGAGAGGTATTGCTGATATTGCCATAGTAAGGAAGATAGGGCGCATTGCGCGGACTTCCCATGGCTAGCCAAAGAATTCCTCCTCCAGTAGAGGCAGGTAAATTGTCCTTAAGCTGGAAGATGTGAGCCTCCATGACATTTGGATTGGAGATAGGATATTTATAAACTGGATCTACCTTTGTTCTATCTGGAATCCCTTTTCCGTCTAGCTCCATCTGATCTTGCGGTTTGAAGTCTGTTCCTTCCAAGCGATTGCGCTGCAAGTTCATGGCATCACGCAGACTAAGCTTGTCGCTGGTTGAGTGCATGAGTTCAAAGTATTCATCATCATATTGTACATCTGCATTGGGATCCAACGCCTTGATGCCAGACCAAACCCGAGAGCGGTCAGCTTCTGCCAGTGGCGGATTATAGGATTGGGCTACATGGAAGCTGCCATTGATTTCCTTATAGGTGCCAGCATCCTGCGCTATTTTTTCAAGATCAGCTGATAAGATGGTGTTTTCAGTATCATTCTTGTCTACATTGCCTAGGAAAAATGTATTAGGAAAAACAGCGTATTTGTCATCCGGAAACTTGATGGCAGCGTATTGGTGGCCAGAAAGGATTTCCATATACCATACACCCGTCTTGTCAGCAATCGTCACGATATTGCCTTCGGCTGCACCTTTTTCTCTGACAATTTTGGCTAGTAGTTCTACTCCCTCTTTGGCTGTTTTCACATGAGGCAGGACTACAGAAGTTAAAGCTGATTCAGCGATACCGTCCTTGACATAAGGGTCTACTTTTTGAATATCATCATTAGCACTAGCCGAGACCGTCGCAGAGATAGAAACGCCTTCCTCATTAAAACCGGCCTCATCAAAAACGCCTTGCTCTGGTGTCACATCCGGTACCGCCGTATACTTGTAGCTAACAGCCGGCAAATCAAAGCTAAAGCCGTTGGTTTCATCTACAAATTTATCACCAGCCTTATTATACTTGCGCTCCCGTACCACAAAATTCTTGTTGTGGTTGGGTTCCAGGTCCTCTGTTCGACCATAGAGAGTCGAACCATCCGTCGTCAAATCCTTCCCGATAATAAATCCGGTACAGGCTGAGACAGCCTGAAAAGGGAAGAGTGTAAGAAGCATCAAGGCTGGAATAGCCCAACTGAAAAATTTCTTTTTCATCAGTTTCTCCTTTGTATATTAATTGGTAAAATATTTATCGCATATTTAGTATACTATTCTCTTACCATAGTTGCAAGCGTTTCCAAAATTTCTTCTACTGCTTAAAATGAATAAATTCCCCTAGGAAAAAATTACTCTAGCTCTATACCTAGTAGCCCCTCCAAACCTCTTGTATAAATTTCCATAGATGTATATCAAGCTGCATAAAAATTTTTTTGTAAAAGAAAAAAGCCAGATAAAATCTGACTTTAAAGACACGTGGCTGCGGAGGCACAACCCGCAGCCGCGCAAGTGTCGCAGGAAAGAATGGATAGGAGAAAAAGAATGAACTTCTCTCCTATTACCAAACTGGTTGTGCTTCATAGCTTAGATTATTTTACCGTCTTCTCTAGACAAGCAATCTCACCATACGCTGACCCGCTTATCTGGAGCCAGATACATGGCATCACCTTCTTTGATTTCTGGATAGGTTTCATAGAAGGCCTCTACATTTTTGAGTTGCTGGTTGACCCGCAGTTCGGACGGAGCATGGACATCGACTTTCAGGAGAAGCTGATTGAATTGCAGACTTGCCTTGCTTCTCCAGATATTGGCATAGTTTTCAAAGTAATTCTTCAAGTCTGCATCTGGATATTTCTTTTTCACAACTTCGAGAGTAGCTGAAAGTCCACCCGCATCGGCTACATTTTCTGTTACCGTAAGCTTGCCGTTGACCTTGCCGCCGTAGATTTCAATACCATCCCACTGCTTGATAACAGCTTCAATTTTCTTGTCAAAAGCTTTCTTATCTGCTTCTGTCCACCAATTGTTCAAATTCCCCTCTTCATCAAAGTTTGCACCGTTTGAGTCGAAGGCGTGAGTAATCTCATGACCAATAACCATACCGATACCGCCGTAGTTCTTTTCCATCTCTTGCTTAACATCAAAGAATGGATTCTGCAGGATTGCAGCTGGGAAGTTGATACTGTTATTTTCCTGTGAGTAATAAGCATTGATATCATAGGAAGGCATGACCCACTCGTCCTTGTCTACTGGCTCAGAGAAGTGCTCAACATCATATTGATGTTTTGCTTGACTCAAAGCAATTGCATTTTCAAAGAAGGATTTTTTATCATCTACTTTTAAGGCCTTAGTCACTTCGCGAACTTTTTCAGGATAGCCGATATAGAGTTTCATGGTATCCAGCTTCTTGACTGCTTTCTGCTTGGTTTCTTCTGACAGCCATTCGTTTTTCAACATTCGTTCCCGATAAACTTCCTTGATATCCTTGACCATTTGGGTCACTTCTTGCTTGGCTTCCTCACCGAAATATTTGCGTCCGTAGTAAAGACTAAAGACATCTGAAAAAGTTCCTGTTGTCAGATTGTATGCTGCATCTTCTTTTGAAGTTGCTTCCTTAGTACCTTGCAAGGATTTTTGGTACTCTGCAAAAATCAGCCGATAGTCATCGGTTAGAAAACTAGATGCTGATGCTGCCTGCTTCACAAGCATCCAAGATTTGAGCTTGCCAAAGTTCTTGTCATTGACTACTTTGGCAAAATTTTCATAATACTTAGGGTTAGGTACATTGACATCACCAGCTTTCTGGCCCAGATAGTCATTGATAATATCGTGAAACTTAAAGGTATCAGAGTAGGCATTGATGTCTTCTGCTGTCTTAGGATGGTGGAGATTTTTAATTTCCGAAGCTTCTTCATTGCTTTGGGCATACTTGGCCAATTCTCCATCAAATTCTAAGGCTTCTTTGACGATCTTTTCACTGTCTTTTTCACTATAGCCTAGCTTTTGAAAGGCTTCTTTGAACGCTTTTTCCAGCGGATCCATCATCCTTTTCTTAGCACCTTCATCTTCATAGTAGCTCTTATCCGGCAGCATAAGACTTGGACTGGACAGATTCACTTGTTTCTGATTGGTATTTTCTAGGTTAGAACTAATTTCAAAAGTAAACGGCAGAGCTAGACCACGCTTTTCCCAGTCAACAGCCTTGCTAGCTAGGTCCTTTAGATCGGACAAGTCTTCAATTTTCTTGAGATAGGACTTGAGAGGGGCTAGGCCATCCTTTTCCCGCTGCTTGAAGTCCGTCGCTTGCTGGTAGTATTTGATAAACTCAGGCATGCCTTCAATCGTTGACTCTTCTTTACCAGAGACTAGATTTTTGACATCCGCCTTCATCTTGTCCTTGACCTGCTCGTTCAGCTCATAAAACACACCGTTAGACGGCTGATCGCTAGGAATCTCTGCCTTTTCCAGCCATTTTTTATTGATGGCTTGATAGTAATTGGTCCTCACTGTGGCATTCTTATCGATCGGTGTCTCCTGAGGGACAAAGGTCTTATAAGCCCAGTAGCCACCGGCAGCTAAGATTAGGCCGGTCACAGTCAACGTAGAAGTTAGAATGATTTTTGTTCTTTTCTTCATGAGTTCCTCCTTGTATATTAAGTAAAATATAATTGACTTTTTTATTTTACTCATTTACTTTAACATATTCTTTTTTCCTCGTCAACAGAAAACTGAAGGTCTGGAAAAAATTGCCGCAAGAGGAGAAAATATGGTCTTTTAGTCTGCTTTTAAAAGTGATCTGGTCTAGAGTCACGCTTAAAGAAAAACTAAAGTTTCTATCAGCTGTCCTGTTGTTTCCAGCTCTTTTCTCTCCTCCTTGCACTTTCTAGTATAGCCTCCAAACTTCAGATATTTCTAAAGAAATTCTAAAATATTTCTAAAGTTTTTTACTAAAATAAAAAAAGACTGAGACAAAAATGCCTCAGTCTAGCTTTATTATGTTCAAAAAATATTGAATCTGAGACAATTTAAATTGTCTCCCAGACCTTTTAAACCAGAGCCTCAAAATAAGTGAGCCAAGCTAAATTTTAAAAAATCAAGTTCTGTCCTACTGTCTTCTACTGAACCTTTTTAGCCAGCATCGTCGCAAAGCGCAGCTGAATTCGATTGCCGTTTTCATCACGGCGATGGAGGTGACCAGGATTTTCATTGTACTTAACCAGCTCCCAGTCCTTGTAATACTCGGCAAGCTCGCCTTCCTTAAAAGTAAAAGGAAAGGGAACAGAGCATGGGAAGTCTTCTGTATCCATAGCACAGACGATGAGATTGTAGCCACCAAGCGCTGTATGCTCTTGCATATTACGGATAATATCCGGAATCCGCTCCGCCTGCAGGAACATAAGTACAACGGTGGAAACGATCAAATCATAAGTCTGGGTCAGACTAGCTGAGTTGATGTCGTAGCTGCCCACAGGCAGATCTAAATCCTCCTGCTCCACAATGCTACGTAATATCTCCAGTGCCAGCTCATTCTGATCTACAGCCGTCACTTCAAAACCTTGCTTGGCCAGAAAAAGAGCATTACGCCCTTGACCACAGCCTAGATCTAAAGCCCGCCCTGGCTGGACTGTCTGCATGGCTTCCAAAACCTCTGAGTGCACTGGATTGCTGCCGTATTTTTTAGGGAAATAATCCTCAGGCCGGCAGTAAAATTCCAAATACCACTCCACATCATCTGTCAAGGCTTCGACCCGATGCCAAGCTTGGGGATGGGCAAAAGGATTGTCCTGACCAGCCTCAAAGATATGCTCAGCTAGCTCCTTACCTTCCTCTGACATCTCGACAAACTTAAGACGTCCCTTGAGAACAGTAATTTTGCCCCAAGTGCCCTCTTTGGTATTATGCTTTCTCTTTACCGCTTCTGGCATGGTCTCAGCCGTCCACAGCGGCATGCGTTTATAGGCTAGCAGTTCTTCTGTCATAAAAAATCCTTTCTCTGAAAGCCAAGCTCCGAATAATCTAACTGTCTTTATCATACTCGAAAAGTACAGACTTGACAAGTGGCAAATCGAACGGACTTCCCTGCAAAAAGAAAGAACTGGTCAATCAGCCAGTTCTTTCTCACATAGGAAGTTTACTTTCTTTTACTTTTCAGCATCTATCTCTTTACGACTCATCAGTATACCCTTTCTTGTAAAATTGATTTATTCTGTTTTTGTTTCATTAATTCCTTATCCTTACTCTCATCATAAAACTGGTTGAATTCCTCTTTAGAGTTAAAAGGATGTTCCAATCCATCTTTACTGATACTTGCTGGAATCACACCTTCATATAAGTCTGTATTCGAAGGAACTAACAGACTATAAAACTCTAGATAGTCTTTAACGCTCTTATCAAGTATATAAAGTTGAGAGTTCGTTTTTTCCAATAATGCCGCTGCCTTTGGGTCTGTTTGCGCCATCAAGATATTTCGAATCCAACTTGTATCCACAGCTTCATCTAAAGGATATAAAATAGGAAATCTAAAATTCCCCAACTTTTCATCAAATTGTTGCCTATTTAGTTTAAAATTAAAGGTGGGACTTTGGTATTCTGCTTTCTTGTTATCTTCCCATTCAATTTTTCGTGTATCAAGATTGTACCAAAGAGTTTGAAACTTATCATGTTCCCCAGACTCAGAGGCAAGAATAGACAAATAATTATTTCCATCAATGACAGTTAATGTTTCCAGTATTCCTCTAGGTAAATATTTAGAATTATAGTCTGAAACTAATTTATACAAATCTTCTTTATAACCTTCTAACTGTTGATTCTTAATATGGTAAATGGATAAGGTATAATAGTTACCTTCATTTTTTTTATCAAGATAATTCGGTCCTGAAGGAAGCTTCATGTTCTCTCGAACAATATAGTTGGCATTACGCGCACCACGTGTCACTTGCACTGGTTCATCTGCGTTTTTCAGAGTAGCATACTTGCGAACTAAGGCATCTTCCTCTGGATTTTCTGATTTCCAATGAACCACTACCCCTGTACCATTTTCAAGAAAAGAATAATCATCAATTGTAAAAGTCCCTGTATAATAATTTAAGGATTCATAAGTTTCTCTTTCTTCCTTGGCTTTTTGAAGCTGATCTTGTTTTAAATGACACTGCCAAGCAAATATGGCAAGTCCCAAGACCGCTAAAGAAAGAAGACTTAACAATAGTTTTCTTATCATTTTTTTACCTTTCTTCTTGTTGTTTCTATTTTTCTTTTTGTGGATGGGTTTCAACCCACTGCTTGAAATCATTAAAAGATCGAATCTGTGTTTTTTCTCCACTTGTTTCATCTGTGGCATAAAGTTCCATTACATCCTGACCTTCGGGCGCAAACCAATGAATTAAATCATTAAACCATTCCTCCTCATTGTATTGGTCTGGACGGAAATAGATTTTATTCATGTCTCTCATTTTTTTCGCAATTTCAGGATAAATCTTAGCAAAATTAGTACCTGAAACTTCTACATAATCACCTATTTTATACGATGGTATTATGTAGCCAGAAACATACTCCATACCATACTTTAATAGTGCGTTATTAATCTGATCTCCTATTCCACCTCTTACAAGATCCATAGACTTATACATTGTTCCTCTCATATAAGTTCTAGTATCCTTCTGATCTAAAAGTAGATTAATCTCTTTTTCTGACATCTCTTTTTCAATTTTTCCTGACTCCAATGCTAGAATAAAATATTTGATTTTCTCCGGTTTCCCTTTTTCATACGAGTGCATACTAAAAGTTAGAAATTCTTTTCCGTTCCTTGTAAATTGTGCTCGAATTTGCTTAAGCCTATAAGTATTCTCTTGTCCTAACAAATCGTAGACATTGACTTCCTTACTAGTTATTTTAGATGGATCCTGCAAATTATAAATCTTGATTTTGAAATATTCCTCTTTACTAACTTTAGACGACGTTAAGCCATCCTCTTCAGTAAGAATATTATACTTGAAATCTGTTATATAATTCTGTCCATAATTGAAAAAACCATCATTTCTGCTAGTAACCAATACATATTTGTTTTGACTGAACAACTCTATTTGATCAACATTATAGTCTTCTTTATCATACTCTTTTTTTCGCCCACCTACTAAAAAGGCGAAAAGAACTACTAAAGTCAGAAGAAGTCCTCCAAGAAATATGAAAAATTTTTTATTGAGTTTCATTTGCTTACCACCAGTTTTTAATTCATCTAGCCATTTATTTTGATAGTCCTCGGAGTCATTCCACTTTTTTTCATCAATCATTCACCAAAAGTGGTCATCCTCAAACCTCATCCTTTCCATTATAGCATAAATCAAAAGTCAGAGTTGCATACTAAAAAAGACCGGTCACCCAGTCTTTTATCTTGTATGAAAGCTGCTATGTCCTTTTTTTAACCCTAGCATTTTGACTATTTTATGCTGCCAAAAACCTCAATAATTCCTTTGAGAATTCATCTGCATATTGGAAAATGGAACCATGTCCAGCATTTGGATAGATAAGAAGTTTGCTTCCTTCTACCTTTTCATGCATAGCATAAGAATTTTCTGTTGGGACCTGCATATCCTTATCACCATTCACAATTAAGGTTGGTTGAGTGATATATTTCAGATCGTCTTGTGGAGCTTGGCCCCAAGCCTTGATTGCCTTGAGCTGCGTTAAGAAACCAGAAATTTTCATGTCTTTATCCTTAAATTGCTCAGTCCGCGCGCCCATACGATCTAAAACCTTCAAAGCTTCTACTTTATCTTGCTCATCATGATTGTAAAAAATATAGCGTTTTGGGTCAATACGCTCAAGGGCAGCTTTAAACATATATTTGAATGTTTTTCCGGTAACCTTATCCATTTCAAATCCACCTCGAGGACCAGTTCCTGCCAAAATAAGACAATTAACCAAATCAGAATCCATACGAACTATTTCTTGAGCAATCATGCCGCCCATAGATAGTCCTAAAAGGTTGATACGATTGTAACCTAAATCACTTATAATGGCGATGGTTTGCTCTGCCATGCCTTGGATAGTCGTTGCAACTTTTCCCTGACTTGCCCCAACACCTGGTAGGTCTAAGACAAGGACATGATGCTCTTTCGAAATCAAATCTAAAAGTTTTGGATCCCAATTGTCCAAGGTCGCAGCCAAGTGAACTAACATAACAAGTGGAAAGTCAGACTTACCCTTGCTAAGTTCACGATAAGCAATTTGATTGCCGGCAACAGAGATGTATTGATTTTTTGTTGTAATGTAAGACATAAACTTCTTTCTAATTATTCAAAGCTGAGAACTGTTTTCCCACGTGAACGTCCATTCGCAACCTTGTCGAGAGCAGCATTCACCTCATCAAACGAGTAAACTGTATCGATAGATGGTTTGATTTCAAGTTTACTAAAAATATCTACTACTTCTTGTAATTGGGCACCATTACTTTCAACAAAGATAAAATGATAATGAACACCATACTTCTCAGCCATCTTATCAAACTTACGACCAGCAAGTCCTAGCAAGATTTGTTTCCATTTTGGCAAGTTCATGCGTTTAGCAAAAGCACCATTTGGCATCGCTCGAAGAGAAACCAAGTGTCCGCCTTTTTTCATGATAGACATTTGCTTCTCTGTTTCAGCACCACCAAGTGTATCCAAAACATAGTCCACATCGCTGACAGTTTTTGTATAATCCTCCGTCTTGTAATCAATAAAGCGATCTGCCCCCAGTTTCAAGACACGCTCAGCGTTAACGGCAGCACCATTCGTGATGACCTTCAAGCCTTTTGCTTTAGCAATAGGAATCGCCATGCCACCAACACCACCTGTACCTCCAGAGATGAAGATTGTTTTACCAGCTTGAGCTCCCATAAGCTCAAGAGCTTGCATAATAGTCAAAGCCGTCAAAGGCATCGCAGCTGCTTCTATGTCTGTCAAATATTCTGGGGCTTTTGCCAAGGCTTCACTATCTACGGCAACATATTCTGCAAAAGCTCCGATATGATCAAGTGGGAGTCGAGCAAAAACACGGTCGCCAAGCTTGAAGTTGCTGACACGGCTTCCAAGTTCTTCAATAACTCCAACAACTTCATTTCCAGCTGTTTGCGGCAATTTGTAAGGAACAATCATCTTAACTTCTCCTCGGGAAATCATATTGTCCAAAGGATTGACTCCCGCTGCAGTGACCTTAACCAAAACTTGATTATCTGTAATGATAGGCTTTGCTATTTCTGTTATCGTAAGGTTGATGTTCTTTTTGTCATATTTTATATGTAGTGCTGCTTTCATTATAATCTCTTTTCTATCCTTTATCTTCTTTGCATCAAGTGCAAGACTGTATTTTTGTTTTTAAAACTAAGATTTTACAAGTCAGTTTCGAACTTGATTAGCTGTTTTATATAAATTATTGATGACATCATCTAATGTTTGATGGCGCAATGCCTTTTCTAGTTGAGCTTCTGCACTAGCAAAAATCGGCGATACTGCCTCTTGAATATTTTGTCCGACAGGACATTCTTGATTAGCGTTCTGATGCATTTGAAACAAACTAATGTGCTTAACTTCTTGGGTCGCATAATAAATCTCAAGTAAACTCATCTTCTTAGGAATTTTGCCGAGTTGGTAGCCCGATTTACCTTGATGAGAAATAATCAAACCTGCATTTTTCAACAAGGTAATGACTTTTCGGATATAGCTAGAATTAGTTCCTACACTCGTCGCTAAGTTTTGCGAACTCAAAGTCTCCCTACTCTCACTAATCATTGTCAAGATATGCAAAGCCACTGAGAATTTTGTATCCATAGAAACTCCTTTTTTATAAACTTGTATCTGATACAAGAACAAGTATATCATCTGGATGGTTACTTATCAACTATTATGCTCGCTTCTTTTTTTAAAATTAGAAAAGTCATCGAAGACAATCGAATAACTGGAAAACTTGCTCCCTAAAATAAAAAAAGACCAGTCACCCAGTCTTTCATCTTGTATTAAAGTTCTTCATCTGTCTAGCGATGTCGCGGTTTTGCTCGCGGCGTTTGATGGACTCGCGCTTGTCGTAATCGTGCTTCCCTTTGGCTAGCCCCAGGAGGAGCTTGGCATAGCCGTCCTTGAGATAGACCTTGAGCGGCACCAGCGTCATACCAGTTCCCTTGGTCTCCTGCTCCAGCTTTTGGATCTGCTTCTTATGCAGCAGCAGCTTTCTGCGACGTTCAGGCTCTTGGTTCCAGATATTGCCCTCTTCATAAGGCGCGATATGGACATTGCTGAGCCAGGCCTCACCGTTCTTGATCTGAGCAAAGCCGTCTTTGAGATTGATGCGGGCTGCGCGGATGCTCTTGATCTCCGTCCCAGTCAGCACCATGCCGGCCTCGATGGTATCCACGATGGTGTAGTCGTGTCTGGCCTTTTTATTTTGCGCGACGACCTTTCCTTCTCCCTTTGCCATGCTTGGCTCCTTTCTTAACTAGTTCCTTGTAAAATGCCTTCTGGCTCTTACCTTTCTTGGACTTCTTATCTTTCTTATCTCTGTAGCCTTTTTCTTTAGAAGAATGGCTGCGCTTGTCATCCTCACGGCGTCTCTTTCTGCCTGACTTGCCTCTACTACTCTTGCTAGTCTTTTCTACCAGGTCAAATTCACTTGGCAGGTATTCGAAGTCAATCTCTCCCGTAGCCTTATCCGCTCGAACCAGCTTGATGCGAATCTGCTGACCGACCTTGAAGATCACGCCGGACTTTTCTCCTTGTAGGGTCATCGTCCGCTCATTGTAGCTGTAAAACTCTGGCAGGTTGGTGACATGAATCAAGCCTTCGACCGTATTGGGCAGCTCAACAAAGAGTCCAAACTTCACGACGCTTGAAACTACGCCGTCAAATTCTTCCCCAACAAATTCTTCCATGTACTCAGCCTTCTTCATGGCTTCAACTTCACGCTCGGCCTCGATAGCCCGACGCTCTCGGCTGGAAGACTGACTGGCAATCTCTGGAATCACTTGCTCAAAATGCTCTGCTATTTCCTTAGATTTGCCATAATCCCGCACCATCCGGTGAACCAGAAGGTCAGGATAGCGGCGAATGGGACTGGTGAAATGCGTATAAAACTCCGCTGCCAGACCATAGTGACCGTGATTGTGCTCAGAATAGCGAGCCTGCTGCATGGAGCGCAAAAGCATCATGGACAGCACTTCCTCATAAGGCTGGTCTTTGACCGATTCCATAATATCCTGCAGAGCCTGCTGACTCATAGAGCTAGCCGTCCCGTATATCCGAATCCCAAAGCTAGAGGCGTAGTCGATAAACTTCTGCACCTTCTCCGCCTTAGGCTCCTCGTGAATTCGATAGATGAAGGGCAGATTTAGCTTAGCAAAATGCTCAGCCACCGTCTCATTCGCCACCAACATAAAGGACTCAATCATGCGCTCGGCAATTCCCCGCTGACGCAGGACAATGTCCACCGGTCGACCTTCTTTATTGACCCTGATTTTGGCTTCATTGGTGTCAAAGTTGAGCGCTCCGCGCTTGAAGCGCATGCTTTCCAGGATCTCATGCAGACGTACCATACTGTCAATACTAGGTACAATGGCCTTGAACTGCTCAGCCTTTTCCTGGTTCCCTGCGATGATGTCGTTGACATCACTATAGGTCATGCGAAAGGTCGTCTTGATGACTGTCTGGGTAATGCTATGCTTGACCACGCGCCCCTTGGCATCAATCTCCATGATAGCCGACTGGGTAAGCCGATCCACATTGGGATTGAGAGAGCAGATTCCGTTGGACAGGCGCTCTGGCAGCATGGGCACTACGCGGTCGGTCACATAGACAGAGGTTGCCCGATTGAGGGCTTCCTTGTCCAGCTCAGAGCCTTCTTTGACATAGTAGGACACATCTGCGATATGGACACCAAGCTCAAAGTTGCCATTTTTCAAGCGCTTGATATGGACAGCATCATCCAAGTCCTTGGCATCTGCTCCATCGATGGTGAAGGTAATCTCTTCACGCAGGTCCAAACGTCCTTTTAAATCACGCTCAGTCGGTGCATCTGGAACTCGCTCGGCCTCTTCCAAGACCTTTTCTGGAAATTCGGAGACGATGTCCATGGACTCCAGCACTTCCAGTACATCAATACCTGGATCGTTGACATGGCCGACGACATCAACCAGACTAGCCACAAAAAAATCGTGTTTCTTGGTTGGATATTTGTCAATAGCGACCTTGAGTACCTCTGTACCATCCAGAACTAAGGCTGGTTTTTTGACATAAATAGGCTGGCTGATTTTCTGATTTTTCGAGCGGATATAGCCCGCGTACTTGGGCTTTTCCTCATCCAGAACCAGCTGGCCAACTGCTGAAGTCAGGCTGTGCTCCAAAATATCGATAATCTTAGCCTCAGCTGATGTTCCCTTAATCCGGTCTGCCACCTTGGTGATGACTACTTCCACTGTATCGCCATCAATGGCATGATTGACATCATTACGGCCGACAAAGAGGTCATCCTCTTCCTCATTCAAGGTGACAAAGCCAAAGCCATTCTTGTGAGCATGAAAAACACCCTTGAGCGTCAGACGCTCCTGCTTTTTCTTCTCATAAAGCTCAATCCATCCCTCGTTATCAAAGCGAATCTGATGCTTTCTTTCCATCTGGGAGATGGTCCTGACCAAGCTACTAAAGTCCTTGGAAGACTCTTTCCCCAAAGCAGCCGCCAGCTCATCTACGCTGATTGACTCCTTATCATTTAAAATTTCTAATATATCTGTTTTCATTGTTTCTTTCTTATCTGTTTAATTAATAGAATTCCACTAATCAATCACTTTTTTCTGCACTGCATTAAGCCATTCTCGAAATTCCCATCGTAAAGGACTGATGCCAGATAGCTTCTCTCTAATAGCCTCTTGATAACACAAATACCAATCATAATCATCCAAGCGACTCCAAGCTTGCTTGGGCCTTGGAATACCAAGGAGATTTTCTACACTGTCAAATATATAATTATCTATCGGAATATGTAAATACTCAAATACCCCATCAAATGATTGTACTTCCAGTATATATAAATACTTTATTGTCATATTGATCCATTTTTGTGCCTGTCCGTAAGAAAACTCAATTCCATAATTTTGATAAATCATTTTTATTTCATCACTAAGTTTCCGATGCCAACTATCAAAAACACTTTGACTCCTGATATGACTCGAATCTAGCCAATCTATTTCTTCTTTTAATACCTTATTGACTTTCTCTCTCATATCCCATCTATCAGACTGAGGTAAATCATAAAATCTAATTGTTCTCATCATATCGTGATAGGCACTTCTACTGGCAGCTTCTAAAGGATTAGACGTATTCCCAAAATAAGCAAATTTCAAAAAAAGGAGAATGTCTTGATCAACGCTACTCTTTATTATTTTATCAAATTTTTTAGACACTCTTTACTCCCTTTCTTACTGTTCTTTTACACTTATATTCTGAAGCCAATAGGTGTTCAAAATGAACTTAATAAAAAACTAAGTTATCCTGGTATTTAGCTCTCCTAATGCATTAATTTCTGGAGTTCCAAAAAAATAGGCCAAGACGAAGTCAGAGCCCATTTTATTTACTAGATAATACTGCTAATACCAATGCAATCAGTAGCCAGAAGAAAATCATAATTCCCGTCATCCGCTGCATCACAGCTTCAAAACCGCGTGCCTTAGGACGTTCAAACAAGTCGTTGGCACTGGCATCAAAGACGTTGCTGGACTGATTTTTAGTTGGCTGCATGAAAATTGCAATGACAATAATAGCTGATAAAATGACTAAAATGGTTAATAATAGGTTGTACATAAATAAAAACTCCTTAAAATCCTATCTATTTTATCATAAAATCTACTTGGATTCAAGATGTAAAGTAACTTTTCTTTCCTTAGGGCAATACTTTAAGACCTCAATTTTTTCCGGATGCGTTTTAGTATTTTTGCTGGTCAGATAGTTCTGACTGCCGCAGCTGGAACATTTTAAATTTATTTTAACGCGCACTAGATATCCTTCTTTTTAAATAAATTTCGAAAACTAAAGAGATTGGCCAACATACTGATGGCGACTAGCCCTGCTGTTGCATAAAAGACTGAATGATAGCCATAGGCTGCCGCAATGACCGATCCAGACATAGGACCGACCACCCCGCCCAGATAAAAGAATATCTGATTATAGCTGAAAATCCTAGAGATTCCAAATTTGGGTGTTATCTTACTTATCAGAGCATTGACTCCTGGTATCAGCGCACCTGTTCCTAGGCCAAATAAAAAGCGATAAAAGCCCAGCTGCATAGGGGAGCCAGCATTGGCACAGAGCAGATAAATCAGGATTGAATAGAACTGAGCCAGCACTAGAAGCCGGTGATTGCCGATACGGTCTCCTAACCGCCCCAGAATACTGGAGCTCATCATGCTGGAAAGTCCCATGCTAGATACGATGAGACCCGAAACAAAAATCAGATTGTCCTTTTGTCCCAGCTCTCTGACATAGAGGGCAAGGATAGGGCTGATAGATTGAGCTGCAAACTGTATGACAAAGCTGGTCAGAAAGAGATTCATCAGCATCTTAGGATACCTGAGTTGGCGCAGCAATTCCCTAAAGCCTACCTCTTCTTGTCGGGTCACCGGCACAAAATCCTCCCGAATCAAATAAAAGGTCATCAAGGCTGCCACTAGAAAGAAGCCGCCAATCAGGAGAAAGACATTGCGAATACCGAACATCTCCGCAATCAGACCGCCAATAAATGGTCCCATAAGATTACCCGCAACGACACCGGTCGAGAGAGTTCCCAGAGCATAACCCGTTTTTTCCTTGGGAGCCTGACTGGCAATCAGAGCTGTGCTGTTGGGAATATAACCAGCAAAAACCCCATTTAGAAAGCGTAGGAGCAAGAGCCAGAAAATATTGGGTACAAAGGCAATACCGCCCATAGTGAAAACCATGGCAGTAGCTGCACGTACCATCATAGGCTTACGGCCATATCGGTCGGCCAGACTTCCCCATACAGGAGAGAGCAGTGCCGCTGAGATTGCCGAGAGAGAAATCCCTAGCCCAGCGTAATACTCCACCTCATGACCGCTAGCACCTAGCTGCTCCACGAAAAGTGGCATAAAAGGCGTCACCAGAGAAATGCTGGCACCTGTCAGGAAATTCCCAAACCAAGCGATTTTCAGGTTATGTTTCCAGTTTACTTGTGTCGTGATAAATCAACTTCTTTCTAATTTCTGCAAGGCATCGCGAATCTGCTGTCGAGTAGCCTCTAGCGAGCCATTATTATCAATCAACACGTCCGCCCTCTTTCGTTTTTCTTGTAAAGATAACTGAGCTGCTATGCGTTTTTCTGCCTCTTCCTGACTGAGAGCATTTCGAGTCATAAGACGACTGAGCTGAGTTTCCACCGTCACATCCACCAGCCAGATTTGGTTAAACCATTCTTCATATTGTAACTCGAACAGCAAGGGAAGATCCATAAAAAAGACAGCCTCAGTTTCTGCCAGCAAATCTCGCCTGTGAGCCAGTTCCTCGCGGATAATCTGATTTTGTATTTGACTGGATTGGTCCAAGAGTTCGGGATTCCCAAAAATCATAGCTCCCAGCTTAGGCCGGTCCAAGCGCCCATCTTCCTGTAAAATAGCTGGGCCAAAAGTAGATAAAAGAGCTTGATAAAGCCGTTCCCCTGGCTCCTGCAGCTCATGCACTACTTGATCCGCATCAATGACTTTGTAGCCCTGCTGCCGCAAAAACTCTGTCACTGTTGACTTACCCGAAGCAATGCCGCCGGTGATACCAATAATTCTTGCCACTACAGCTACCTCGCTTTCTGGCAATGAGGACAGAGATGTGTACCGCGTCCGCCCAGCTTAATTTTTTCAATCGGGCTGCCGCATCTAGCACAAGGTTGACCAGTCTTTCCATAGACCTGCAGAAAATCCTGCATCGTGCCATCTTCACCCAAAGCATTGCGGTAGGTCCGAATGGTCGATCCTCTCTTTTCAATCCCCAGCTGCAAAACTTCTATAATCTGCTCACGCAACCGCTTCACTTCAGCAGGCTTTAGACTAGCTGCTGGCCTTGCCGGATGAATCCGCGCCCGCCAAAGGGCCTCATCTACATAGATATTGCCCAGCCCAACGACCAAGGTCTGCTCTAGCAAATAGGGTTTGATGGGCTTCTTGGAACGGCTCAAAGCTGCTGCAAAAGGCGACAAAAGAAAGTCCGCCTCTGTCGGCTCAGGACCAAGCTTTCTGGCAGCAAAATAAGCCTCCAGCTGATCCTTTCTCAACAGCTCCATGGTCCCAAACTTGCGGACATCCTCATAAACAAGCGTCCCACCATCTGTCATCTGAAAAAAGACATGAGCATGCTTGCGCTCAGGCACCGCATCAGGATAAAAAAGATACTTGCCTTCCATTCGCAGATGGGAAACCAGCACTCCGCCTGTCAGGTAAAAGAGCAAATACTTGCCCCGACGGCCAATCTTTTCAATGGTCTGACCTGGCAAGTCGTGGACAAAGCTGTCCACTCCCGTACCAATCATCTTAGTATAGCGGACCTGCACCTGATCAATTGTCTTACCAACCACCAGACGCTCCAAACCGCGCCGAACCGTTTCCACTTCAGGTAATTCAGGCATAAAGCTCCTTTCTTATTTTTCCTAATATCAAAGCCCCATAGCAAAGCTGTCCGAAAAATACTCATCCAGCATCAGGCGGTGTTTATCCGATACATTTTCCAGCTCTGCTATTTCTTCTTTAGAAAAAAAGCCTAACCGCAGTGTTTCTTCGTTGTGAAAATTGGAAATATTAACATTCTCCAGTGCCTGCAATTCATACAGAAAGACAACCGTCTGCACTTTATCACCATTAGGATAGGCTTCATCAAAATTAGTGTAAACATTCAGCAAGCGCTTGGCTTCAACAGCAATGCCTGTCTCTTCGTAAAACTCACGCACGGCTGCTTGCAAAGAAGTCTCCCCGAGCTCCATAGCTCCACCAGGAATCGCCCATGTTTTCTTATCACCTCGCAACTGCAGAAGTACACGACCGTCCTCGTCTGCTACAATTCCACCAGCAAAATTCAGAATAACCTTATCATGCCCCACCTTGGAGCGAATATAGGAAATATAGTCCATATCAAAATCCTTTCAATTTCTCTGGGAAGGCAGCATTTTGAAAGAAATAGCGCAGTAGCTGAATATGCGTATCCACATCACTAAAAAGCCAAGCATGGCCTTTGCCAGGATAGTAGGCGCATTCAGACCTAGCATTTTTCTGCGCCAACCTGCAATACCAGTCATGAATGATTTCGGCTTCTTTTCCACCTGAGACAAAGAAAGCAGGATTGGAAAGATTTATATCAACTATAAATCTAATCTCCTTATCCTTCATCAGCAAGAGATAGAATCTCCAAATACATATCCAATCTTTCATTGATATATTTGGCAAATAAAGCCTCCATTGACGATAAACTTCCTTTTGAATGGAAGTCATCAAATGCTTGGTAATAGGACAATCTATCCGTAAATTTTATATCAATCGGTGGATAGCCCGCCTTCATCAACTCCAAATTCACCAAGAGCCTACCTGTTCGGCCATTGCCGTCAATAAACGGATGGATACTCTCAAAGGCAATATGAAACTGAGCTAGCTTGGTCACCATATTTTCCTGACTTACAGCATAGTCCACTAGGAGCTTTTCCATCAATGGAGCAATCATATACGGCTGAGCCGGTTCATTGGCTGCCCCCATGATGCGCACCGGGACTCTCCGATAAATGCCTCGGTCATTTTTTTTATCTGCTAATACTAGATAATGAATATCCTTTATCATCTGTTCTGACAAAGGCTGGTTCTCCTCAACAAGCCTTTGAACATACTGAAAAGCCTCCTGATGACCGATTGCCTCCATATGATCTTTTAAAGGCTTTTGGTCAATAGTCAATCCACGCAGGACCAAATCTGTCTCACGCAAGGTCAGAGTATTGCCCTCAATGGCATTTGAGTTATAAGTATATTCGACTGTGAACTCTTCATTCAGCCGCTCCAACTCTCCATCCGTCAAAGGGCGAAGTTTTGATAACTGCATCATCTTTTCATCAATCAAAGGCAAGAGACTCTCTGCTTTTTTATAACGACCATCCGCTGGTTTTCTGGCATCTGAGGGAATTCTCCACAAACGCCCTTCTTGAACAGCACCCGGAATCTTTCCCTGACTGCACAGAGACCGAACTCGACGATCAGAAATCCCCCAGAGATCAGCTACCTGCCTCACTGTCATATACATGAGCACTCCTCACTTTCTCCCTCTATTATACCATAGTTCGGAACAATACGAGGAATAACGGAACAATATTTACAGATTAACGGAATGATAGCAACTATTAAATAACGCAATATCAACAATTTTCTATCTTGCTGCTAGTTTGTAGTAAAAAGAGATAACAAAATGTTATGCTCTCTTTCACCGCTATTTCAAACATAATTTTTCCAAGCTTGCTTAGAAAACCTCAATACTCCTTCTTATTATAGCCAAAGTCCGCCAAGTCCAGCTTCTTGTCCCGCCAGTTTTTCTTGACTTTGACCCAGGTTTCTAGGAAGACCTTGTCCCCCAGCATGAGCTCAATATCACGCCGAGCCATGGATCCAATTTTCTTCAGCATAGAGCCGCCTTTGCCGATGATAATACCTTTTTGACTATCACGCTCTACCATGATGGTCGCTTGGATATGGACCTTGTCCGTCTCCTCGTCTCGCTTCATACTGTCAACAACCACTGCGACTGAGTGGGGAATTTCCTCCCGTGTCAGCATCAGGACTTTCTCCCGAATCATTTCTGACACCAGAAAGCGCTCTGGATGGTCGGTAATCTGGTCTTCTGGGAAATATTGGAAGCCTTCCTCCAGATTCTCACTGAGGATGTCAATCAGATGGGACACATTGTTGCCCTGCAGGGCTGAAATCGGTACGATTTCTTTGAAGTCCATCTGCTGACGGAAATCATCAATTTGCGCTAAAAGCTGATCCGGATGGACTTTATCAATCTTATTAACTACCAAAATAACTGGAACCTTAGCCGCTTTCAGGCGCTCGATAATCATATCATCACCCTTACCACGCAGCTCATCAGCCGGTACCATGAAGAGGACAGTATCCACCTCACGCAAGGTGCTGTAAGCTGCTTCGACCATGAAATCGCCTAGAGCCGTCTTAGGCTTATGGATTCCCGGTGTGTCAATAAAGACAATCTGCTCCTTATCCGTCGTGTAAATTCCCATAATTTTATTGCGTGTAGTCTGAGCCTTATCGCTCATGATGGCAATCTTTTGCCCCATAACATGATTTAAAAAGGTTGATTTCCCAACATTAGGACGTCCTAAAATAGCTACAAAACCTGATTTAAAAGTCATTATTTTACCTCTATTATTTCCATTAAAACAGCAGAAAATCGGCAGTCTCCCCCGATTTTCAAATCTTTAAAAAATCCAATCCCAAATCTTGGGAACAAAAATAATCAGCCCCGTCACCACAGCAAAGCCAGACACGACCAGAACAGCTCCCGCTGCCATATCCTTGGCATTCTTTGCCCGCATAGAAAAGTGGTAATCGCTGGCCAAATCCACGACATTTTCAATAGCAGAATTGACAATCTCAAAGGCAATGACCAGAAAAATGCTCAAAAAGAGAAAGAGCCATTCTATCGCGGACAAGTCAAAAATCAGTCCCGCAACTATCACTGCCAAAGCCGAAAGGACATGCTTGCGCAGATTGCGCTCCTCTTTAAAGGCTGTAAAAATACCGGTTAAAGCAAATTCCAGACTCGAGACCACATCTCGGTTTTTCCATTTGCGTTTGTTATTTCCTTGTGAGTCCATAAGCAGTTAAAATTTCTTCCTGTAAACCAAACATTTCTGCTTCTTCTTCCGGCGTATAGTGATCATAGCCGTTGATATGCAGAAAACCATGCACTGCCAAAAAGCCCATCTCCCGCTCAAAGCTGTGGCCGTATTCTTCAGCCTGCTCACGCGCCTTATCCACTGAAATGAACAGCTCGCCAATATAGGCGTCAAAATCTTCCAGCATCTCAGCTAGCTCAGGATGGTCCAGCAAATCCTCCTCGTCAACAGCGATGTCCAGCTCAGGCTTATACTCCAAGCTAATCACATCCGTCGGCCGATCCGTATCTCTATATTCCAAGTTGAGTTCATGACTGCGCTCATTACTGACAAAAGTCACAGCCATTTCCTTATTTTCCTTGCCCGTTTTCTGGGCCGCAAACTCCAAAATTTCCTGGGTCTGTTTAAGAATCTCTTCCGAAACCTGACCCGTTTCGTCTACCATTTCGATATACATACCTTACCCGCTTTGCTAGTATTACCTTATTATATCATATTTTGACTCACTTTAGGGAGCCGAGGGCAGGGTTTTGGAAAATAGCAGAGCAGATTTATCAATCTCTCACCGCAAAGACAAAAGCAGCTATTTTTATTTTGTCCCTTCCCGAAACTTTTCCTTTCACTACTTACTATCAGTGACAAAAAGAAAAGGCTGGGAAAACCCAACCTTGTCCTACAAGATGCTAATTGCTGACAAAAACATCACGTTTAAATCAATGAAAGTAAATAAATTGTTTTATTTTATAGTTTTAATATTCTTCTATAAACTTTTTGGGCGAAATTTTTGGGCGAAATTTGGTCGGATATAACGAAATCCCTTGTAAATCAAGGGTTTTTAATCTTATATAATGCTAATTGCCGGGATCGAACCGGCGACCTCATCCTTACCATGGATGCGCTCTGCCAACTGAGCTAAATCAGCGTACCTATCTAATATATCATGTAGATAGGTGCTTGTCAATATCCTTTCTCATTTTTTTGCAAAATAATCTTCCCTAGTCAGATAGTAATGGACCCGCGTCACAATGCGACCTTTCTCATGCTTGTCTAGTGACGCATAAGGCTCTTCGTGGGAATATTTCATGCCAGACTTGACCATAACACGGCCAGAAGCTGGATTGTCCACATCATGCAGCGCCACAAGTTTGTTCATCCCGATTTGCTCAAAAGCAAGCTTGATGACTGCGCGATTGGCCTCTGTCGTATAACCCAGATTCCAGTATTTTTTATTGATTACATAGCCGATAGCCGCTGTTTTCAAGTCCAGCCTGATCTTATGCAAATCAATAGTCCCGATGAATTTGCCACTCTCCTTCACTTCTATCCCCCAGCGCCCCAAAGGATTGGCCAGATAAAAGAGAGCGATATTATTGCGTGTTTCTTCCAGGCTTTTATTTGTCTCAAAGGTATAGCGAGTATTTTCCTCATCTGAAGCGTACTCAAACATCGCAGGGGCATCCTCCAAGATCACCGGGCGCAGAATCAACCGCTCAGTTTCCAGTCTGGCATGATGAGCCAGTTTGACATAGATATTTTCCATCAGGACCTCCTAGATTTTCTTAACAGAATAGCACAATTCACTGATGAAAGCAAACCGCTCCGATTTTTTCTTGATTTTTAAAGCGTTTTCATATACAATAAAAACATCTTAAAAAAGGAGCATATTTTTTATGTTAATCGGTATTCCAAAAGAAATCAAAAACAATGAAAATCGTGTCGCTCTGACACCAGCTGGTGTTCATAGTCTCGTTGGTAAAGGCCATGAAGTTCTGATTGAGACAAATGCAGGACTTGGTTCTGGCTTTGCCGATGCAGACTATGAAAAGCAAGGTGCAAAAATCGTCCCTACTGCTGCAGAAGCGTGGGCAGCTGAGCTAGTGGTCAAGGTCAAAGAACCTCTGGCTGCTGAATATGGATTCCTCCGCGACGACCTCTTGCTCTTTACCTACCTGCACATGGCTGCCGCTCCTGAGCTAGCAGATGCTATGACAAGTGCCAAGACGACTGGTCTGGCCTACGAAACTGTCCGCGATCAAGATGGACAACTGCCACTCTTGGTACCTATGAGTGAGGTAGCTGGTCGGATGGCGGTCCAAATCGGTGCCCACTTCTTGACTAAGCGCGAAGGTGGATCTGGCGTACTCCTCGGTGGTGTACCGGGCGTCCCTAAAGGAAAAGTCACCATTATCGGTGGTGGTGTTGTAGGAACTCATGCCGCTCGTATCGCTCTAGGATTGGGTGCTCAAGTGACTATTCTGGATATCAGCGCTAAGCGTCTGTCTGTCCTAGAAGATGTCTTCGGTCATCAAATCCAGACCCTCATGTCTAATCCTTTCAATATCGAAGCTAGCGTTCGAGAGGCAGATGTCGTGATCGGTGCTGTTCTTATCCCTGGTGCCAAGGCTCCGAAACTGGTAACAGACGACATGGTTAAGCAAATGCGTCCAGGCTCTGTCATTGTAGACGTAGCCGTTGACCAAGGTGGTGTTATTGAAACAGCCGACCGAGTGACGACCCACACCGAGCCTGTCTATGAAAAACACGGTGTCCTCCATTATGCAGTAGCCAATATCCCAGGTGCCGTAGCCCGCACTTCTACCATCGCCCTGACCAATGTCACTCTTCCTTATGTGGAGGCTTTGGCAGGGAAAGGCTTCAAGCAAGCCATTGCAGATGACAAAGGACTGCGCAAAGGTGTCACAACCTACCAAGGTTACATCACCAGCCAACCAGTTGCTGAAGGCCTCAACAAGGACTACACATCTATTGACGAACTCGTTTAGTTAAACATTTCGACTTTAAAATCAATCCCCAAAAAAGAGCAGAAATAAATCTGCTCTTTTCGTATGCTATTCCATTTCTTCTGGCTCAGTTGCTGTCTCTTTAACAGGAGCTGGTTCGTAAGCTCGGATAATCTCCGCCACCACTGGATGACGAACGACATCCTTAGCTGAGAAATGCACAAAGTCAATCTGGGAGATGTTCTTCAATTTCTCCTGAGCGTCAATGAGTCCTGATTTGACATTGCGAGGCAGGTCAACCTGACTGATGTCTCCGTTGACAATCATCTTGGACTGGAAGCCCAGCCGCGTCAGAAACATCTTCATCTGCATAATGGTGGTATTCTGTGCCTCGTCCAGAATTACAAAAGCATCATCCAGCGTCCGCCCCCGCATATAGGCTAAAGGTGCAATCTCAATGATTTCTCGCTCCATAAGGCGCGTTGTCTGGTCCTTGCCCAAAATCTGATACAAGGCATCATAGACCGGACGCAGATAAGGATCCACCTTTTCCTTAAGGTCACCAGGCAGAAAGCCCAAACTCTCACCAGCTTCTACCGCTGGACGTGTCAGAATGATTCGTTTGACCTGTCCACGCTTGAGAGCTGTCACAGCCAAGGTCACCGCCAGAAAAGTCTTCCCTGTTCCAGCTGGCCCGATACCAAAGACAATATCATGATTTTTAACACTGTCCACATAGATTTTCTGACCCAGTGTCTTGACCCGAATCGGCTTGCCATAGCTGTCCTTGATAATCTCTTCTTCGTAAAGAGCTACAAACTTATCAATTTCATCATTTTTGACCATGGTAATGGCTGTCACAACATCGGGTGTCCCGATGGTCATGCCACGATTGACCAAGACCAACAGAGCCTGAATGACCTGTCGAGTCTCCTCGCAGGCAGCCTCCGTACCTAAAATCTGCACAATCTCGGTTCGGGCATGGATGGTTACCTTCAATTCCTGCTCCATTAGGCGCAGATGGCGTTCATTAGAGCCAAAGAGATGAAAGGCATCATCTGGATGGCCCAGTTTCAATTCTACTGAATGTTCCTGCAAACAAAGAACCTCTCTATTTTATTTTTTTGAATGAATTATCTTTATTATATCAAAGCAAGCAGAAAATGACTATCCCTAGCCACTATCCACTTAATGGGCCTGATACTCTTCCCAAATAGCATCAAACTCGCCCAAGTTAAAGGAAAAATTTGCATGCTCCTCCAGAAAACGACTGACCTCATCAAAATCATCCGTATGCTTGGGAAAGGCCGTATCCTGAAAAGCTAAGTCCGCCAAAATAGCCTTGGGCTCCTTGCTCTTAGGATTGCGCTCTGTCATCAGCCAGCTGTAAAAAGATTTTCTCATAGGTTCCTTTCATTTCTTTAAGATTGTATTCTTCCAAGCATCAGCTCTAGATACGTGATTCTTTATCCTCACACCAACTCTGTTCCAGTCGGGTCCTGCTTGATTTTACCAGCTTTCATCAGCCCACCCAGAGCTTTTTTAAACTGGCCTTTGGAAATACCAAAGGTGGCCTTGATGTCGTCTGGTAAAGACTTGTCGTTCAAAGTCATAAAACCACCATTGCTCTCCAGATAGGTCAGAATCATCTGGGCATCGTTTTCCAGCATTTCAAAGGAACGAGGCTTGAGGGAGAGGTTAAGGGTGCGGTCTACTTCACGGAAGCCAATCACCCGTGCATCTAAGACCTGACCGAGACGAGGCTCTGCATAACGCTCACTCGGATGAATGAAACCCAGCATATTATTCTCCGGCAGGTAGACAAAAGTGCCAGAAAGCCTGAGCCGATAAACGATGGCTGGCCAGTTTTGGTTCTGCATGTTATTGTAGGCAGGACGAGCCAGACGCTGGAAATCCTCCTGATAAGCCAACTGGCCCCAGATGCGCCCTTTTTTGTCCACATCCAAACGGATATAAAGGCGGTCGCCCTTTTTTGGCCAGAGTTCCTTGATTTCTGGCAAGATGTCCAGCGATACCACGATTTGCTTATCTGGAAGACCGGTATCGACAAAGACGCCTAGATCCTTACGAACCTCCGTTACTGTTCCCCAGCCAAACTGCTCTTGAGTAGCTGTAACTTCAAGGGTTGTCAGGCGAAGCTTCTGCTTCATATCGCTGTAGGCAAAGCCTTTGACAGACTGACCTAGCTCATGCGCTCCCTCTTCCTTAGAAAGAGCGTAAACCTGACCGTCCTTTTGAACAAAGTAAAAGCGATCATTTTCATCCGTGATGATACCCACGATGAAGCTGGCAAGATTTGTATTCATATAGACCTATTTTCTACCTTGCTTCTTCAAACCGGGCAAGGATTTTTGATGTTAAAACAACTCAGTCAGCCAAAGCCAACTGAGTTTTGATTCTGATAAAAATGTTAAACTTCTAAAAGTTCTTTTTCTTTGTTTGCTGTCATCTCATCAATATGTTTGACAGCATCGTCCGTTACTTTTTGAATATCCTTTTCCAAGGTCTTCAATTCGTCTTCAGTGATTTCTTTAGCTTTTTCCTGCTTCTTAGCTTCGTCCATAGCATCGCGGCGGATGTTACGGATGGCAACTTTAGCATTTTCACCGACCTTTTTCACTTCCTTGGCCAAGTCCCGACGAGTTTCCTCTGTCAGAGCTGGGATTACCAGGCGAATCACAGATCCATCGCTAGCTGGCGTAATCCCAAGATCAGAAGCATTAAGCGCACGCTCAATGTCCTTGATAGAAGACTTGTCAAAAGGTGTCACCAAAAGAACACGCGCTTCCGGAATCGTAATCGAAGCGATTTGGTTGAGCGGAGTTTCTACTCCATAGTACTCAACATAGATGCGGTCCAAAAGGCTGGCATTGGCGCGGCCTGCACGGATGCTGCCAAATTCACGAGCCAGACTTTGGTGCGAGTGGGTCATTCTTTCTTTTGCTTTTTCTACAATTGCATTTGCCATGAGTTTCTAATCTCCGTTCTTATAAATTATTTGATACGGTTGTTCCGATTTGCTCACCGATAACAACGCGTTTGATATTGCCCGGCTCATTCATGTTAAAGACAACCAAGTCAATGTCATTGTCCATAGACAAGGTCGAAGCCGTTGAGTCCATAATCCGCAGTCCCTTGCTGATGACATCTCGGTGAGTCAGCTCATCAAACTTAACGGCGGTCTTGTCTTTCTTAGGATCGGCATTATATACACCGTCCACGCCATTTTTAGCCATGAGAATCGCATCTGCTTCAATCTCTGCTGAACGTAAGGCAGCGGTTGTATCGGTTGAAAAATAAGGAGAACCAATACCTGCACCGAAAATGACGATACGGCCTTTTTCCAGATGACGAAGGGCCCGACCACGGATGTAAGGCTCAGCTACCTGCTGCATAGCAATCGCTGTCTGCACGCGCGTATCTACACCTACCTGCTGGAGCGAATCGGCCATTACCAGCGCATTCATGACAGTGCCCAACATACCAGTATAGTCGGCCTGCACACGGTCCATGCCCGCTTCTGCTGCCGGCTCACCCCGCCAAAGGTTTCCGCCTCCGATAACCAGAGCAATCTGAACTCCCAAATCGTGAACTTCTTTAATTTCTTCCGCCATCTTCTGAACGGTTTGAATATCAATACCAACACCTTTTTCACCGGCAAGAGCTTCACCTGACAACTTAATCAAAATACGCTTATACTTAGGTTCTACCATTTTTTTACTCCTTATTTTATCTGTACTATTTTACCACATTTTGTGATTTTTATATAGTTAAATCACTGAAATTTTTCTTTTTTCCTTTTTGTAAAATAGCAGAGCAGACTAGCTCATTTCACAAAAAACCAGCCCCATCATCAGATAGGACTGGGAATAAATACTTCAATTATCTTTTGCAAAACCTACTCACTACTTGAGCGACTGTTTCTTTTCCCACTTAGCTAAAATTGGCAGAATAACACCCAGACTGATTAAGACGATTGGGGTCAAAATATTAGTCAAGAGAGAGAATTGCCAGCCAGCTGGATCTGTTGCATAGTCTACTTTGGGAACCATCCCTAAGATGCAGGCAAAGGCTGTAAAGAGGAAGCACCAAGCTCCGATGGCAAAGCCAACTTTTGGATTTTTGGTAAATTTGTACTCGGCATCCTTGTACTTCTTCCAGGCCTTGTTCAACATCATGTAGGCAAGGAAAACCCAAAGATACCGCATGGGCATAACGATGGAGTTTAGATTGGTCATCCATTTGACCAGACCGTCAATTTCTTTGATTCCAAAGATAGGCAGAATAATCAAGAAGCTAACCAAAATCCCCGTCAGGATGTAACCGTTAATGAGGACTCCTTTTGATGTCCGCTTGCGCAGCCAGCTTGGGACAAACTCTTCATCAGCATTATTGAGCATGATTTGCAGAGGTGCGTCAATAGAGAAAGCCAGTGCAGCAATCTGTCCAACCATGTTGGTCAGGGCATAAATGACTACTAGTACATTGCCCACTCCCCAGTAGTTGCCCAGCTTTTGGAAGGCTTGGTAAGCGCCGTTTCGCATCAGATCCTCAGGAATATTGCTGCCATCAAAAAGCATACCCATAGCCAGAGAGCCTAGGATAGCAGATGCACCAACCATGACAGCCATGACAATCATTCCCTTTGGAAATTCCTTGGCTGGATTGCGTGTTTGATTAACGTAAGGAGAGATTTTCTCTGCTCCGCCGACCGCAAAGACTAAGAGGGAGATAGTCGTGAAATAAGAAAAATCAAAGTTGGGAATATAAGTGCTGAGCTTATCCATATTGGCCGTCGCAAACTGCATATCAGGTTTGATAAAAGGCGCCCCGACCGCTAAGAGGACAAAGAGGAAGGACATAATCAGCATAGCGCTACCAGCCAGCCCCCCAATCACCTTGAGCGTGGACAGGCCTTTGGTGGACAAGTAGAGAAAGGCGCCGAAAATCAGCAAGCTAAGAATAACAATCCAGTGAATATCAAGACTGCTTAAAAAATCTCCATTCCCCTGAATAACCCAGCCCAGCGGAATCAAAACTCCCTGCGGCTTCTGAGCCAGATAAGGAATATGCACCACCCAGTAAGTCCAGGCCGCAAAATAAGCCAGACGCTTGGTAGAGGTCTTCTCCACCCAGTCGCTGACACCGCCTCCGCTCTCCTTGAAAGTCGAGCCTAGCTGCCCCACGATGAGGGCATAGGGAATAAAGTAAATAGCTAGGATAAGAATCCAAGAAACAATTACCGAAATGCCCTGCTGGGAGTAGTTATTAACCACATTGCCCAGACCCCAGACCATATTAAAAGCAATCAGAGATACCATCAGCCAGGTTAGCTGGTTCTGATCTTTTTTCATGACACCGTCTCCTTTTGTTATAAAATAAATTGATTCCATAATATTATAACATGTTTCTTTGCAATTGTAACCGCTATCATCATTTTTATTTCAAAAAAAGAACTACCCGAAGGCAGTTCAATTAATTCTTAAAGTGAGTTTACGTCAACCTTGATACCAACACCTTGTGTAGTAGTGATAGTCAGGTTGGTTACGTAAGTACCTTTAGCAGTAGCTGGTTTTGCTTTTTGGATTGTGTCGTTGAAAGCTTTGAAGTTTTCAACCAACTTGTCAGCTTCAAATGAAACTTTACCAATGATAGCTTGTACGTTACCTGCACGGTCTGCACGGTAAGTAATCTTACCACCTTTAGACTCTTCAACTGCTTTTGCAACGTCCATTGTTACAGTACCAGTCTTAGGGTTTGGCATCAAGTTACGAGGTCCAAGGACACGTCCAAGGCGACCTACAAGTGCCATCATGTCAGGTGTAGCGATTACTACGTCAAAGTCCAACCAACCGTCGTTGATTTTTGCAACCAGGTCATCTTCACCAACGAAGTCTGCACCAGCAGCTTTCGCTTCTTCTGCTTTAGCACCACGTGCGAAAACAAGAACGCGTGAAGTTTTACCAGTTCCGTTTGGCAATACCATTGCGCCACGGATTTGTTGGTCAGCTTTTTTAACGTCGATGTTCAAGTTGTAAGCAACTTCTACAGTTGCGTCGAATTTTGCAAAGTTAGTTTCTTTTGCAAGTGCTACAGCTTCTTCTACGCTGTATGCTTTTGTGCTGTCGATTTTTTCAAGAGCAGCACGAAGTTGTTTGCTTTTTTTAGCCATTTTATCTTTCTCCTTGTAAGTGGTTCAATCGATTTTCATCTCCCACGTCACTCGTCAATCTGATCAAGTGTAGTGCGGGCAAATGGGATGAGCGTTATTGATTAGTCAACAACAGTGAATCCCATAGAACGAGCAGTACCTTCAATCATACGCATTGCAGACTCGATGTTTGCAGCGTTCAAATCTGGCATCTTAGTTTCAGCAATTTCTTGTACTTGCGCACGAGTAACTGTTGCAACTTTCGTTTTGTTTGGCTCACCAGAACCTTTTTCAACACCTGCAGCTTTCTTCAGAAGAACAGCAGCTGGCGGAGTCTTAGTCACGAAAGTGAATGATTTGTCTTCGTATACTGAGATAACAACTGGAATAATCATACCAGCTTGATCAGCTGTACGAGCGTTGAACTCCTTAGTGAATCCCATGATGTTGATACCGGCTTGACCAAGCGCAGGACCAACTGGTGGAGCTGGAGTAGCTTTACCAGCAGGGATTTGCAATTTTACAAGTTTTTCGACTTTTTTAGCCATTTTTAAATCCTCCTTTGTGGTTTTGGCGGTAAATGAATATTTTTACCTCCCACAAGTATGCTTTTTGCATACCTTTCTATTATACACTAAACTTTCTTAAATGCAAGGAATTTTATCTTCTTTTTTGAATTTTTTGTGGTAAAATAATCTTATGACACTATTAAAGATTGCTTCGATTTTATTTATCTTTTTAACTTTGATTTTAACCACTATTACTGTGCGAGTTTTTCAATTAAGAAAATACGGTTTAAACTTTGCGGACTTGGCTTTTCCGCTTTTTGTTGTGGAATTTTATATCATTTCAGACAAGGCCTACTATCATAGCTTACTACCCCAGCTTACCCTAGCTCTCTCAGTTCTCGCTATCGCCATCACCATCTATTTTCTCAAGAAAAAACGAAGCTTCTACTATCCTAAGTTCTTTAAGTTCTTCTGGCGGGCTGGATTTCTTTTGACCTTCTTCATGTACCTAGCCATGGTCATCGGACTCTTTTTGTAACATTGTAAAACAAAACCCATCGGTCACGAGTTAGCCGATGGGTTTTTCATATATGAGATTTACAAGTCCTTCTTTTTCCGAGAAAGAAGGACCTCCTGATTTTCCTAGTTTTATTCGTGAATCTCCAGAGGCTGACCATCCGGATCAAAGAAGAAAGCCATCTTACGACCGTCGAAGTCGTCATAGCGTAGCTCGGTATGAGGAATCTCCAAACGGTCAAACTCCTCTAGCGTTTCTTCGACATTTGTCACTCGGAAGGCCAGATGCCGCAAACCAGTATGTTCTGGAGAAGGAAAGGCTGGCCGCTTGGGAGCTTCTTCCTTGATAAAAATTTCCAGAGTCAGATTTCCCTTGCGGACATTAAAGAGAATATCCTGTTTGTCTGGTCGGTGGTGCTCATCCAGCATATCAAAGTCCAGCTTGTCCACATAAAACTCCCTGGTCTTAGCATAATCATGACCAATGATGGCTATATGGTGAATAGTCTCTAGTTTCATACCTTCTTTTCCTTTCCTTGGCAATGTGTAAGTAGAGAAAATCTGCCGGCTGACTGCTGGCAGATTTGTTTCTATCAAATGATTATCTTGCTAGCAAACTAGTGAAAATAAAGATTAATTAGTCTGCAAAACCTTTCTCGGCTTGGTTCCCTCGGCTGGTCCGATAACGCCTGCTGCCTCAAGTTCTTCCATAAGACGAGTGGCCCGATTAAAGCCGACCGAGAGTCGCCGCTGAAGCATAGAAGCGCTGGCTTTCTGAGTCTCGATAACCAAAGCCTTGGCTTCTTCAAAGAGAGGATCGCCTTCATCGTCGCCACCGCCAGACTCCATATCACTTTCAGATACTTCACCAGGATCAAAGCTATCGTCATAGTCAGCTTCAGCTTGATTCTTGACAAAGGCTACGATTCGCTCCACATCTTCATCCGAGATAAAGGAGCCCTGCAAACGAACCGGATGGTTTTCATCAATAGGCTTAAAGAGCATATCCCCACGCCCCAAGAGCTTTTCTGCTCCATTTTCATCCAGAATGGTCCGACTGTCTGTCCCACTGGATACAGCAAAGGCAATCCGAGAGGGTACATTGGCCTTAATCAGACCGGAGATAACATCTACTGATGGACGCTGGGTAGCCAGAATCATGTGAATCCCAGCTGCACGCGCTTTTTGTCCCAGACGAATAATGGCATCTTCCACTTCCTTGCTGGCCACCATCATAAGGTCAGCCAGCTCGTCCACGATGACGACAATTAAAGGCAGGGGCACCTGCTTGTATTCTGACTGAGCATTGTACTCGGCTACTTTAGCATTGTAGCCAGCAATATTACGAGCACCGACCTTAGAGAAGAGTTCATAGCGATTTTCCATCTCATCCACAACCTTCTGCAGGGCGCGGCTGGCCTTGCGAGGATTGGTTACGACTGGAATAAGCAAGTGAGGAATGTCATTATAAACGGACAGCTCCACCATCTTAGGATCCACCATCATAAACTTGACTTCATCCGGTCTGGCCTTCATAAGAATGCTGGCGATAATACCGTTGACGGCCACAGATTTACCAGATCCAGTAGAGCCCGCTACCAAGAGATGGGGCATCTTAGCCAAGTCAAAGGAGCGGACAGAGCCGTTTACAGCCTTCCCAAGTGGGATTTCTAGGAGCTTGCTGGCATCCGTCTTTGACTGCTCCCAGAGTTCTCGGAAAGTCACGGTCGCAACTTCAGAATTGGGCACTTCAATTCCGACAAGAGATTTCCCAGGAATCGGCGCTTCAATCCGCACATCCTTGGCAGCCAAGGCTAGAGCCAAATCATCTGCCAGATTGGAAATCCGATTGACCCGAACACCAACAGCTGGTTTGACCTCGTACTTAGTGACGGAAGGTCCGATTTCAGCCCGCTCAACAGCAGCCTTGATCCCAAAACTAGCAAAGGTCTCTTCCAAAATTTTGATATTATCTCGGACGATGCGTTTTTCCTTGGACTGGTTTTTAGGCTTGTCGGGCGCAAAAAGGTTGATGGTCGGCAGCTTATAGTCCAGACTTTCCTTGGCTGTAAAGTCCACCTCGACATCTGCGTCTAAGTCTGCCTCTGCTTCCTCCATATCCTCATCGTGGCCAAAGTCCAGAGGCTCATGAGGGTCATACTCTCCTAGTTCCTCATAGTCTGCCTCGTCAAAGTCCACAGCTGTATCTGACAAGTCCTCGTCATCTAAAATTTCTCCTGTTTCAGAATCGACATCTGCTTCTTCTTGCTCTACTTCAATGGCTTGCATAGCTGCCTGTGCAGCTTTTTCTTCCTGCTCCAGGAAACGGAGCTGACGCTTTTCTTCTTGCTTTTCTCTCCAATTTTGAAAGGCTGCCATAGCTTTTTCAGAAATGTCATAGATAGACCAAGGGCTCATAAGCAGGCCGCCTAAAAGAATGAGCAGCAGGCCGAAGAAATAAGAACCGATATTTGAAAAAAGGAAAGAGATAGGTGCGTATAAGAGAGAGCCCAGCAGGCCGCCACCCGCGAAGGAGCTGACCTTAAAGGCTGTCAGATCAGTCAAGACCCTGCCTAGAGTTGTGGATAATACAGCAGCCCCTTCTAGCTTCAACACACTGACGAAATAAGCTTGGAAAATTAACTCCAGTCCCAAAAAGAGGCTGATAAATCCTGAAACCGTCCCCTCGTGCTTGTGCAACCACTTGAAAAAAAAGAGATAGCCAAAGCTGGCCAGAATAGCCAGATAGGCCAAGCTTCCCACCAAGAGGCGAATCATATTATAAATTGTGACCCCAAAGGCTCCCAGCTTAATTGCTGCAAACAAAAGAATAAGAGCCAATACAAAGGTGGCAATCATTCTCTTTATTGCTTTTTGTCTTTCTAATTCTGCTTTTGTCGGCCGACGAGTTGTCCGGCCTTTTTTCGTGTTTTTCTTAGTTGCCATAACCCTTATTATACCATATTTGAGCCATAGATGAGAAATCTTTTATCTAAATCAAAAGCAAAAAAAAACTTATTTATCCACGCAAAAAGAACTGGACTAACCAGTTCTCATTTCACTATCACGTAATTTCTTATTATGCCTCTGGCATAACCGCCCAAGCAATTAAATAAGCCAAGACACCTGTACCTGCTGCACAGCAAAAAACAATACAAAGAATACGAACCAAGGTTGGATCTAAATCAAAGTAGTTTGCGATACCAGCACATACACCAGCGATTTTCTTGTTTTTGACATCTCTTGTCAGTCTTTTCTCCATGGAAAACACTCCTTATTATTTGTACACTGTTTATTTTATCATAACATTTCTCTATGCACAAGTTCGCCTGCTATTAAACTCTCTCTTCAGATAAAAATTAATTAGATCAAGATGAATTTGTTCACTCTACCATACTTTTAACAAGTCCAAGCAAAACTCTTGTTCTTGTGTTAGAATAGAGAGAAATTCTAATTAACAGTAAAAATATTTCAGGAGGAAAATAATGCGAGCCGGAGTCATTCTTTTCAATCCCCAAACCAAGCAAATACTGCTCATCCACCGCTGGAAAAATGGAGAAGAGTATTTTGTGATACCGGGCGGCGGGGCTGAGTCAGGTGAGACTACAGTCCAAGCAGCTCAGCGAGAAATTCAGGAAGAGCTGGGTTGGAGCTTGTCTGAAAAGCAGCTGCAGCCAGCCTTTACTTTCAGAAATGGCCAACGCCTAGAAATCTATTTTCATGCCACTATCAGCCATACATCAGCTCCAATGATTCAGGGCGAGAAAGCCCTTCGCAGTCACACCCAGAATCTCTATCAACCTGAATGGCTAGACATAGAAGCAATTCGCGACCTGAATTTACGGCCAGCAGGACTTAAAAATCTGCTTCTGGATTGGCTGACACAGGAGGGTTTGAAAAACTAGCCTAATTGTAGTAAAATATCAGTAGTTTACAATCTAATGTGAGAAAGGTTTTATATGAAAAAAATTCTTCTTATCAGCCTCTTATCAGGACTTGTCTTAGCTGGCTGCTCTGGTAAATACAAGAAAGAGGAGACAACTAGCTCCTCCGACTCATCCAACAGTTCCTCTCTAGTGAGCTCTAGCTCTGACCCAGAGGAAACCAGCAAACTCCGTGAGCAATTCAAGGATGCCATGACCAACGAAAATGCCAATTTTCCGCAGCTATCTACAGAAGTTGCTGAAGATGAAGCGGAAGTCAAGTTGATAACGACTGAAGGCGATATCCGCATCAAGCTCTTTCCAAAACAAGCCCCACTAGCCGTTGAAAACTTCCTGACCCATGCTAAGGAAGGCTACTATGACGGCGTTTTATTTCACCGCGTTATCAATGAATTTATGATTCAGACCGGAGACCCTAAAGGTGACGGCACTGGAGGCGAGTCTATCTGGAAGGGCAAAGACAAGTCTAAAGACTCTGGAAACGGCTTTAAAAATGAGTATTCTCCATATCTCTATAATATTCGTGGTGCCCTATCCATGGCCAATGCAGGCCCTGGTACCAATGGCAGTCAGTTCTTCATCAACCAAAGCAAGAAAGACCTGTCTAGCCAAATGTCTACGGATTCTTTCCCAGCTAAAATCATAGAAGCCTATAAAAACGGTGGAAATCCTACTTTAGATGGCGGAGCTTATACCGTATTCGGCCAAGTGCTGGAAGGGATGGATGTGGTGGACAAAATCGCTGCTGCAGAAACAGACGACAATGACAAGCCTAAAAAAGATATCAAGATTGAAAAAATCGAGATTATCAAGGACTATGACTTCAGCAAATAAGCTTGCTGCCCAACCAATAAAGGAGGGAAATCAATATGATTATCTGGGGATATAAAGGTTATCAGAAAAACGTAGGACAGACCCAAAGCAGTATCGAGTGTGCCAACTGTCACAATGTAGCACCTTGGGAAATTATTGAAACCGGCCGAAAGTTTACACTCTATTGGATTCCAACCTTTCCTTACGGTAGAAAACATTACCTCACCTGCCCTGTCTGCCAGCATGGTAAACAGATTGAAAAGCAGGAAATCGAGCATTTTTTGAATTATTAGTAACAAAAAGCGACTGAGACAAATCTTGTACCAGTCGTTTTTTGTAAGAGTAAAATATCAAGATTAAGTGTCTTATCCTGTGAGCATTTTTAAGAAAAAGGTCCTGTTATTTTGATAAAAAAGGAACATCCTTCTTCATTAGTTCTCAGATAACTACTCTTATTTCCGTAAGTCGTTTTTAATGGCGTCCCTTTTTGTTTCGTTTGCGATAAACGGCTGAGCGCAAACCTGTTTTACGTCGTAGCTCAGCTCTTTTTTTCTTACTCCTGCCGTAAAGAACAATCAAAATAAAGATCAGCAAAAGAAGGATGATAGCTACATAAATCCAAGGAATTTCGCCCCTCCTCTTCTTGCTTGATTTGGAAATCTTCTCCTCATTCGGAACTCGGTGACCTCTAACCAACAAGCGGTGGCTATTTATCCCGTAAGGGGTACAGGTAACCAGTGTACAATAATCCTGCTCTGGGTCAATGGCTAAAGAAGAAACATCATCAGGCTCAACCGTCAAGGTCTGGTCCACTTGATAGGTGATAGTCTTTCCCAAGACATGGATCATAAATCGATCGCCATTTTTTAATTTGTCAATGTCAGTAAACAGCTTAGCTGAAGGCAAACCTCGGTGACCTGATATGACTGAGTGGGTCCCTTGGCCACCAACCGGCAGTGAACTTCCTGGAATATGTCCAATTGCTACTTGCAAAATAGCATCATCCGTCCCATGGTAAATGGGAAGGTTGGTTCCTAGCGTGGGAATTTCCACATAAGCCATAATGCCAGTCCCTGTAACATCTAATAGGCTATTGTAAGTCTTTTTTTCTTCCTCTGAAAGACGATAGTTAGGGACAACTCCTTTTTCAAGGGTTTGGTTATAGAATTCTGCAGCCGCTCTCATCTCATCTGCTTTACTCGTGTCAAGCTTTTCTACTTTATTCTCATAGTTTGAAATAGCTTGCGACTGATGATAAGAGTTCCAAAGTTCACTTACAGTAGGGTAGAGCAACAATCCTATCCCACTGACTAAAAATAAAATTAGTAAAAAATTAATAAGGTGTTTTTTCATAACATTTATTCAGTCGCACAAGAAAGGAAAAGAGATAGTATACTTCATCTACCTCTTCCTTTCTCCCTAAGATTACTTGGAGTTTGCACGTTTCCTAATAATCATTAGCACTCCTGCTCCGAGAACCAGACTTGTGCCGACTAGATAAAGGATAGTCGTTCCGATGCCACCTGTGTTTGGCAGAAGAGAACCTCGCTTATTGACCACTTTCAGGGTGATTACACCAGTATTGACATTAGAATCAAATGTCGCGGTTGCTGAAGTTGCTGTCAGATTTGTCAAAGCTCCTGTGGAGTCGATTGTACCTGAAATGGTAAACTCGACATCTTTCATAGCATTGTAGCCCACTGGAACTGTACTTTCCACAAGCTTGTAGTCACCCGAATCCAGCCCCATAAAATCAAATCTGCTGTTTGATCCAGCTTCAAACTTTTTAATCTCAGTGTATTGGTTATTGATCTTCTTATAGAGAGTAAAACCTGCACCAGCAAGAGCTGCTTGGTTTTCTTTGACCTTATTCACTTCTAGCTGGTAGGTATAGACATTAGCCTTGGTTTCAGGAGTTTCAGCAGTTGAAGAATTATTTCCATTTGGATCATTTGAATAGGTCAGGCTAGCTATATTAGGATTTCCTACCCCACCCATTATAGGATAATTGTTTAAACTTGCAGTGTAGCGAACTACGATCTTACTAGATGCTGTTACTTCTTGATTACCTTTAAGATCACCAGCAGTTATCGTAATGACATTGCCTGTATAGGAAATTGGGAAAAATGTTGAAATGTCTTTTTCAGTTCCCCCTTCTTTTAGATAAACTCGAGCATCATTATTATAGGTCATTCCAGCAGGAATCGTATCCTTGATTGTAAATTCATATCGAGGAAAATCATCATAGTTACTTGGAAGAGTTGCGGTAATTTGGAAAGGAATGTTTTGTCCGATTCTATATTCCGTCGCTGCAGTATAATTTTGAGAGCCATTAGCTTGAACTTGTTTTGTAAGAGTTGGAACATCTGCTTTCACGGCTACAGTTGTATCCTTTGCCACTTGCAACATAAATCTAGTATAGGCTTGACCACTTCTATTATTCAATGTTCCCCGACTATCCTTAATAAGATAGTAACCAGGTTTTAATCCTGAAATGGTTGTCGTACCTTGCTGGGATTTAACGTTTGTTACACCTGCACCTGATAAATATTGATTCAATTCTTGGGCAAAGGCTTTAGCCTCCGCAGAGTCATTTTGCTTACCACTCAAAGAAGCTGCTTTATCAGAAGCATCTCCAAAATGAGTTCTACCTGCTCCAGTAACCCCAGGACCCCACTCGATATTGGTCAAGGTGTTGCTAGCATCTAAAGTCCCTGAAAAAATATGATAGACTTCGTAAGTGTGACCAGTTGTCGTTCCGGTCAGTTGGATGGTGTAGGTCGTTGTATCAGCCGATACGGCCGGTAGCCCTGCAAAAGTCAGGATAAAGACCAAGATGGTCGTAAGTATTTGTTTTATTTTTTTCATTTTAATCTCCTATTCGAGGAAGGAGATGAATGAAACATTCATCACTTCCTCTAGTTTTCCTTTTATTTTGTTGAAACACGTTTTTTAATTACAAAGAGCAGGCCTGCTCCGAGAACCAGACTTGTGCCGACTAGGTAAAGAATAGTCGTTCCGATTCCACCTGTGTTTGGCAGAAGAGCACCTTTCTTGTTGACCACTTTCAGGGTAATAATACCCGTATTGACATCGGTCTCAAATGTCGCGTTTGCTGAAGTTGCTGTCAGGTTTGTCAAGGCTCCTATGGAGTCGATTGTTCCTGAAATAGTAAACTCGATATCTTTCATAGCATTGTATCCTGCAGGAACTGTACTTTCAACCAGCTTGTAGTCACCAGAATCAAGCCCCTTAAAATCAAAAGTGGTCTCAGAGCCAGCTTCAAACTTCTTGATTTCAGTGTATTGGTTATTGACCTTCTTATAAAGAGTAAATCCTGCGCCAGCTAAAGCTTGTTGATTTTCTTTTACCTTATTTACTTTCAGCTGGTAGGTGTAGACTTTTGTGACAGCCCACGGTGTTTGGCTTCTAAGGCCCTCTGTACTATACGGATGATTGGAATACACCACTGTTGCTCTGTTGGTATTTCCATTAGAGCCAAAAATAGCTTCTTCACCTAAAGTAACACTATAGCGTAAAATAAACTTACTTGAGGCGGAAATGTTCGGAATGCTTTTTATATCATATTTTCCAACTTCCAGATTGTTTTCCTGTGCATTTGGATAAAACATACTCTTATAGAATTCGTTTGTAATATCAGTCACTTCCGAACCATTTTGAAGCAAAACTTGAGCGTCATGATTATAGGTCATTGCTCTTGACATAAAGTCACTAAATATAAGCGTGTAATCTGAGTAATCAGCATAGTTACTTGGAAGAGTTGCTACAAGTTCAAAATATACCTTGTCACCAATGGTATATTCCGCTGCAGAAGAATAGGTGTTGGACTTACTTGACTTGACTTTTTTTGTAAGAGTAGGGACGCTTGATTTGATAGTGATATTTATGTTTTTGGCAACTTGTAAAATTAAGCTTGTATAACTTTCTCCGTGTTTATTACTCAAAGAATTTTCTCTATCTTTGATCAAGTAGTAGCCAGGTTCTAGACCTGAGATTATTGTTGTTCCCGCTTCACTGGTGACGGTCTTAGTTGGTTCAGATTTTAAACGTGGGATAAGTTCTTTAGCAAAAGCCTTTGCTTCTTCAGAATCATTACTTTTACCACTGAGACTAGCTGCCTTCTCACTCGCCTGTCCCATGTAAAATTCAATGCTACCTTTTTCAATTCCTGAGCCCCACTCGATATTGGTTAAGGTGTTACTAGCATCTAAAGTCCCTGAAAAAATCTGATAGATATCATAAGTGTGACCTGCAGTCGTTCCATTTAGTTGGATGGTGTAAGTCGTTGTATCAGCCGATACGACAGGAAGCCCGGCGAAGGCCAGGATAAAAACCAAGATGGTCATCAATAGTTGTTTTATTTTTTTTATCATAATCTCCTAATTGAGGAAGGAACTGGAATCCTACCTCCAGCCCTTCTTATTTTGTTGAAACACGTTTTTTGACTACATAAAGCAGGCCTGCTCCGAGTACAAGACTTGTGCCGACTAGGTAAAGAATGGTCGTTCCGATTCCACCTGTGTTTGGCAGAAGGGCACCTTGCTTATTGACCACTTTCAGGGTGATAACACCAGTATTGACGTTAGACTCAAAGTTGGCGGATGTCGAAGTGGCTGTCAGATTTGTCAAAGCTCCTGTGGAGTCAATCGTTGAAGTAACCGTAAATTCAATATCCTTCATGGTATTGTAGCCTGCTGGTGTCGAACTTTCAACTAACTTGTAGTCCCCAGCATCAATTCCCTTGAATTCAAAGGTGCTGTCTGATCCAGCTTCAAACTTCTTAATCTCAGTGTATTGGTTATTAACCTTCTTATAAAGAGTAAATCCTGCACCAGCTAGAGCTTCTTGGTTTTCTTTGACCTTATTTACTGTCAGCTGGTAGGTGTAGACTTTAGCTTGATCCCCAGGTGTAATACTTCTATTACTACCATCGGTTACATTCGGATTGGCTGTATAAATAACATGTCCGGTATTGATATTTCCCGTCGAACCTGTTTCTGCACTATCATTCACTGTCGCACTATAACGCAGAATAATCTTACTTGAATCAAAAACATCATTCATGCTCTTTAAATTCCGGTTACTAAAGCTAAGCTCATCTGAAGTTATACTCTTGAAAAAACTACCCGTAATATCAACGATTTCCCAATCATTTACCAAGGTAATCTCAGCATCATTATTATAGGTCAACCCTTTTGGAAGTAAATCAAAAAAAAGAAATTCATATACCGAGAAGTCTTCATAGTTTCTTGGAAGAGTTGCAGTTAATTCAAAGTAGACTGTATCTCCAATCGCGTAGTCAGTCGCTACGGAGTAATTATCAGAATCTCTCACTTTGACTTTTTTTGTCAAAGTTGGTGCACCTGATTTAATGGCTATGTTTGTATCCTTTGAAACTTGTAAAATAAAGCGAGTATAGCCTTGACTATATATATATTCTAAGGACGAATCCTGATCTTTAATTAAGTAGTATCCAGGTGCCAAGTCAGAAATGGTTGTTGTACCTTCCTCACTTGCCACTGTTTTTGTTGGACTAGAACTCAAATAAGGATATAACTCTTGAGCAAAGGCTTTTGCTTCTGCAGAGTCATTGCTCTTGCCACTGATGGTTTGCGCTTTTGCACCGGCATCACCAAGTTCACTCTGAGCTTTATCAACCTGAATCCCAGTCCCCCATCCAATATTACTAAGGGTATTGTCGTTACTTATGTCGCCGGAAAATATCTGATAGACTTCATAAGTATGCCCTAGAACTGTCCCAGTCAGACCAATAGTATAAGTCGTGTCTGCTGATACGACCGGTAGGGCGGAAAAAGTCAGGACAAAGACCAAGACAGCCATGACTAGTTGTTTTATCTTTTTCATTAAATCTCCTTTTGAGGAAGAAACTGATTTCCCGTTCAGTTCTTCCGATTTTATCCTATTTTTTATTTACTCTTTTCTTTAACATCCATAAGATTACTGCACCTAGCACAAGCCCTGTACCACTCAGGTAAAGAATAGTCGTTCCGATTCCACCTGTATTTGGTAAGAGGGCACCTTTTTTATTGACAATTTTCGTAGTAAAAATCCATTTGTCAATTCATAAGTAAAAGTTGCTCTGTCTGAGGTTGCTTGAATAGCAGTCCGAGTAGTTGGCAATGTTGGATCATAAGTCGCTCGTAGGCTAAACTCAATATCCTTCATAGTGTTGTAGCCTTTTGGAGTAATCGTTTCTACTAGCTTATAATCTCCAGACCCCAGTCCTTTAAAGCCTGAAAAATTACTTCTTTTGTATTCTTGTGTAGTTCCAACCTTTATATACTGGTCGTTTACTTTTTTATAAAGAGTAAATTCTGCTCCTACAAGAGCTCCCCTGCTTTCATTCACCTTATAGACATTGAGTTGATAGGTATGGATCTGAACTTTACTTTGGGGGGTTGTTCCGATTGATTTTGCCAAAGCCGTATTGGGGTTGTTCGAAAAGCTCAGACTAGCCACATTCATGTTAGTATTGGCACTGGCATGTGTTGTTGCGTATTGATTCAGTTGAGCAGTGTAACGAACCACAATCTTACTAAAAGCATCTACATTTGGCACCTGCCTCAAATTACTAGTGGCTATGGTTAGATTACGGGACGATTCTATGGAAATATTAAAATGGTCAGTTATCAAGCTTTCTTCATCACCGCGTTTTAGATAAACTTGCACATCATTATTATAAGTCAAACCAGGCATTAAACTATCATTAAAAGATAGCTCATACTCAGAATAATCATCCAAGTTCCTTGGAAGTGTCGCTGTCAGTTGAAATGGAACCATGTCACCGATGGAATAATCCGTTATAGTCGTTTCCTCTCCCGTCGTACTTGACTTGGTGACCTTAGTAAGACTAGGAACATCAGACTTAATTGCTACTGTCGTATCTCTTGCCACCTGCAGCATAAAACGAGTGTATGTCTCATTTTTTTTGTATAAGGTATTATTTACTTCCTTAATCAAATAGTAGCCTGGAGCCAAGCCAGAAATAGTCGTTGTCCCATTTTGGCCTGATACTGTTTTTCGTCCACCGCCGGATAAGTATTTTGAAATTTCCTGAGCAAATTCTCTTGCTTCTTGCGAATCATCCCCTTTAGCACTTAAAGAGGCTGCTTTATCGGCCGCGTCTCCAAATCTTCTTTTACCTGAATCCCAAATTCCCGGAGCCCATCTAATATTGGTAAGAGTATTCGTTGCTGGATCGAGGTCTCCAAGAAAAATCGGATGAGCTTCGTAAGTATGGCCTGTTGATGTCCCAGTCAGCTGAATGGTATAGGTCGTGTCTGCTGATACGACCGGAAGGCTGGAAAAAGCCAAGACAAAGACCAAGACCGCCATGACCAGCTGTTTTATCTTTTTCATTATAATCTCCTAATTTTTTCTTCACTCAAGCTTGATCTTCGAGATATCCCATTCCTCTTCAAAACTTTCGCGATTTCCTATCTTTTTCTTTATTGAAATTTCCTATATAGTTTATTTCGGACAATCAGCCAAATCGCTGAACCCAATGTGATGACAGAGCCACCCCAGAGGTATAAAAGGGTTCCATTCCCACCTGTTTCTGGAAGGACATATTTTTTTATAGCTGTCGGATTGCTCGTTCTATTTGTTTCTAATGTAAACAGATCTGTCGATACTTGAGCTGAGCTTTGAAGAATGTGCCCATCTACATCCTGATCCACTCGGACTTTAAAGGACACTTCTACTGTCTCCTCTGGTGCCACCCTTCTTCTCCAAGTTAATCTTCTATTAGAAAAGTCATCATATACGGTTGAACCATTGACATAGTCCGTATGTTCAGGTAGTTCATCGGTAATGGTGACATCCAACTCCCTATCACTGGTATTTTTGTAGGTGATTTTATAAGTTAGAACATCATTGGCCTTGACTTCTTGATTATCAATATTTTCATTATTTTTATTGAAGACTTCTTTTTTTGGCTTTTCGTATTCTTGAAAATTCCATATTCCAGTGAAAAGTACATCTTGATTTTGAATCGTGTCAGATTCTTTATCATAGTTTTGGAAAACCCAATTTCCTTCTGAAATACTGACTAGTCTTTTATTCCCTTTGGGGGAATCCGGTGTAACCGCCGAACCATTTTCTAGGTCATGTTGATCTTGCGGTAGCACATTCAAAACTTCTTGAGGAAGAGATTTATCTTGCGTTCCACTTTCAAATTGGTAACTTTTCTTGTAGAGAACATTAGTTGTAACGATTTCTGATGAAACAGGGATATTATCAATTTCTTGTGTGACCCTATTTTCAATAGGCGCTCTATTTTGTAAAATATTATCGTTTGTTTTTGTCTTGTATATAAGAGTAAATTCTTTTCCAGCATTGCTACTGGTCAGGTGCTTGGCATTGATTGCCACCGTTACCTTTTGTCCATCTCTGGCCAGTGTATAGTCAGCACCTTGGGTCAACGTTCGACCGTCCAATTGAAGGGTCAAGCTCTGAAAATCCAAACGATTGTCCAAAGTTTCAATCATCTGCATTGAAGATAGAGATCCAATGACGTCCTTACCAGGGGTTGGCATAGTAAATTTGGCTGTATAATTGAGAGATTCTCCGGCAAGGACAGGAAGCTTATCCTTTGAAGCCTGCTTCACTGGTGCCTTTGGAGCCTCTGTATAAAAGCCAAACAAACCGCCACTACCTGCCGTCGTTGTAAATTCAAATCGAACGGCGTTAGTTTCAGAACGAACCGCAAATCCTGAAACATTGTGTTCATCACTATCTCCCTGCGTACTCCTTGTAGGGTGCCATGTCGTTTTATTGTCTACTAGAGTTTCATTAAGGGCATAGGAAGTGTTTTTTACGATTTTATTTAATGCTATATCTTTATCATATATTGAAAAATTTTCTTCTCGACCGAGTGCATTATAGACCACATCAATATCAGACGGCAACATGACCATCTTTAGATCTGTGGGCGTTCCGTCCTGATATCTCAATTCTGCAGTGACATCCGTATCCAGAGTAAAGCTTCCATGCATATCATGAGTAAGAGTTGGATGCGGTGGCCAAATATAGTCCATAATCTGGATGGATTTGCTTCCCCAGTTTTCATCCACTGTCAGAAAGGGGACAAGCGTCTTATTTGGATCCTGGTAGTCTGCATTTCTCTGAACCAGATGAGTATCTATACTATGGAAGGTCACATAAACATCAACAGCCTTGCCATTAACAATACCTGCATTGTTAAACCGCAATTGAATGGGGCTATTAAAGGTTTGCTGAGTTTGGTTTTTATCTACTCTTAGCGAGAAGACCGTACTTTCTTTCCAGTTTCCATTAGCTGGGATAAAATCCCTTTCGACCGAGGCGCCTTGACTTAGGACCTCCATATTATCCTGAGTCAAGGTAAACTGATAAATATCAAGCGTTGATAGATTCGTGCTTTCAGTAAGCTCAGTAACAGCATAGACTGCTGAAGAAAAGAGCACAAAAATAAAAGTCAACCCAAAAAGAAATGACTTAACATATTTTTTCATAAGGTATTTCATAATAATTTCCATTTAGTCTTCAAAAAAAGAACTGCTTATGGATATACTAGCAGTTCTTTACATATTTGTCAAGGTGTCTAAATAAAATTGAGCACCTTTTAGACTTGAAATTTCTCTTGATTGTCAACTTTCAATTTGATTAAAAACAATGCTCTTAAGTCAACTGGTTAAAATCCCAGATCTGGTCCATCCAGCCTTCATAGAAATCAGGCTCGTGGCAGACCATGAGGATACTGCCCTTGTATTCTTTCAGAGCTCGTTTGAGCTCTTCCTTGGCATCGACATCCAGGTGGTTGGTCGGCTCGTCCAGCACTAGAACATTATTTTCTCGGTTCATGAGGAGGCAAAGTCGGACCTTGGCCTGCTCTCCACCTGAAAGAACCTGGATCTGGCTCTCGATGTGCTTGGAAGTCAAGCCGCATCTAGCTAAAGCAGCTCGGACTTCTGCCTGATTAAGGGCCGGAAAGGCGTTCCAGACTGCTTCCAGCGGTGTCTGACGATTGCCGCCCTCTACTTCCTGCTCGAAATAGCCCAGCTCTAGATAGTCCCCACGCTCAACCTGACCTGCAATAGGCGGGATGATCCCCAGCAAACTCTTGAGCAGGGTTGTTTTTCCAATCCCATTTGCCCCGATGATAGCCACCTTCTGATTGCGCTCAAAGGTCAGGTTAAGGGGCTGGGTCAGCGGTCGGTCGTAACCAATCTGCAAATTCTCAGCCTGAAAGATAAAGCGACCAGGTGTGCGGGCAGGCTTGAAGTCAAAGGTAGGCTTTGGCTTCTCACTTTGTAGCTCAATAATATCCATCTTATCCAGCTTTTTCTGGCGGGACATGGCCATATTACGAGTCGCCACACGGGCTTTATTGCGAGCCACAAAGTCCTTAAGGTCCGCAATTTCTTTCTGCTGGCGCTCATAAGCTGCTTCCAGCTGAGATTTTTTCATCTCATAGACTTCCTGGAACTGATAGTAGTCGCCAGAATAACGAGTCAAGTGCTGATTTTCCACATGGTAGACGATATTAATCACGTCATTTAAGAAAGGAATATCATGCGAGATTAGAACAAAGGCATTTTCATAGTTCTGTAGGTAACGCTTGAGCCAGTCAATGTGCTCAGCATCCAGATAGTTGGTTGGCTCGTCCAAGAGCAGGATATCTGGTTTTTCCAGAAGCAGCTTAGCCAAGAGAACCTTGGTCCGCTGCCCACCAGATAGCTCCGTCACATCGCTTTCCATACCGTAGTCCATGACACCTAGTGCCCGTGCAACTTCGTCAATCTTGGCATCCAGAGTATAGAAATCTCGGCTCTCCAAGCGGTCCTGCAGCTCGCCCACTTCTTCCATCAGGGCATTAACGTCCGCTCCATCCTCAGCCATGCTCATATAGATTTCATTGATACGAGCCTCTGTCTTGAAAAGCTCGTCAAAGGCTGTGCGCAAAACATCACGGACAGATTGGCCTTGCTCCAAAACAGCATGCTGGTCCAGATAGCCAGCTGTCACATACTTGGACCACTCGACCTTGCCTTCATCCGGCAGCATTTTACCCGTCACAATACTCATAAAGGTTGACTTTCCCTCGCCATTGGCACCGACTAGGCCGATATGCTCACCCTTGAGCAGTCGGAAGGATACATCCTCAAAAATAGCCCGGTCTCCGAAACCGTGGCTGAGATTTTTTACTTCTAAGATACTCATTTTTTCTCCTCTATCATTGATTGCAGTTCCTTGATTATACCATCAAAAGGGATTTTTTGGCAAGACAGAAGAAAAGGAAAAGCGAGCCACTTAAGTCTCGCTTCCTTGTTCTCAATTCGCATGATGCGTATGCTTGGTAATCCACTGAGTCAGTTTGATTTTCAGCCAAAAGCCATAAATACCAAAGGTAACAATGGTCAGGAGCCACCACTTGATCCAATTCCCAAAAAGCTGCATGGCAGTACCGTCAAAGTAAAGACGGTGCCCGTCAATAACTGTATGTTTTATCTTCCAATTATACAGAATACACATGCCCCAAGGTGCACAAATTCCCAGTGTAAAAACGGTAATCAGGGTAGCTAAAACCACATGACCGATGTAAGAAAAGAGACCACCATCAAAATAAGACTCTTTGTACATACTATCTCCCCCTTTAAACCAACTCTTTCAGAAATTGAATCAGGGTTTCTGCCGAGCGTTTACCGGCTTCAAGAATAAATTCATCAAAAGTGACATTAGCATCATGACTTGCCGTATCGCTCATGGCGCGAATAACCATAAAAGGCAGGCCGATCGAATGTGTGGCTTGAGCAATAGCTGCGCCCTCCATCTCCACAGCAAGGACATCTGGGAAATGCTCCTTAATGCGATCAATCTTGTCTTGACCAGCAACAAAGCTGTCACCTGTCGCAATCAACCCTACTCTAGCTTTTTGATGGGTTTTTTCCAAAATTTTCTTCATCTCAGCAACCAGATAGCGACTAGCTTCAAAATAGAGCGGCTGCCTTGCCATCTGACCGTAGTCGTAACCAAAGGCTGTTACATCCACATCATGGTAGACCAGACGATCTGCGACCACCACATCGCCGATAGCCAGACCTTCTGCCACTGCTCCAGCTGAGCCTGTGTTAATCACGGCTGTGACCTTGAAGTCATTGACCAAAACAGCCACACTCATAGCGGACATAACCTTGCCAATCCCGCTTTCGACCAACACTACTTCATGGTAGCCGATGGAGCCCGTATGATAGACATGCCCCAAACGCAGGTGCTTCTTTGGATTTTCTAAATGCTCCAGCAGAATCTTCAACTCCTCGGGCATGGCTGCGATAATTCCAATTTTCATATAATACCTCAAATCATCTGATGAAAAAGAAGCTTAGACAGGCTAGGCTTCCTTTTAAGTGCAATAGAGCTGGTTTTTAAGGCCACCAAATAATAGCAGCAATCAAACCAATCAAGAGGATGACCACCCAAAGGAGAATTTTATTGAGTTTGGCTTGAAAGAGGCTCCGCTTTTGGTTTTCAATCCGACGGCTCTTAGTCACGGTCGAATCTACCTCAATGTGCAGGGTCTCATCCGTAAACTCCTCTTGGTTTTGAGCAGTCTGATAGCCAAATTGATTCTGATTCTGCTGAGACCGATTTTCCTCATACCCAAAGCGGTTTTGAGGGCTTTGATAACCAAACTGAGTATCCTGTCGGCTAGACTGCTGCGAGCTAAAGGAGCTTCTGCCAGTTGAAAGAATCTTGGTTTCCTCGTCATCCATGAGAGGCGGCCCCGAAATATCCTCACCGCGGTTGGCCCGCTCAATGATTTCATCTGTTAATAAAGCTTTTCCCATTGATCTACGTTCCTATTTATTCAGATTTTTTTGTTCCCAGTACTGAAGGGCCATGATGGTCTTGGCATCGCAGATGTCACCGTTTTGCAGCAACTGATGTGCCTCCTCCAGACTGACTTCAAAAAGTTCCAATGTTTCATCCTCGTCTTGGGGACGAGGGTTTTCGACCTTTTTCAAATGGCTGGCGCTGTAGAGCTTGATTTTCTCATTGCAAAAACCGATGGCAGAGTAGAAATCATAGACCAATTCCAGCTGTCCTGTGTAGCCTGTTTCTTCTTCTAATTCTCGGAGGGCAGCCGCTTGGGGATTTGCATTCTCTCCTAACTCAAGCTTGCCAGCTGGAATCTCGTAAGAAGTCGCTTCAATCGCCTTGCGGTACTGCTTGACTAAAATCATCTTGTTTTCCGGAGTGATAGCAATGACAGCCACCGCACCATTATGAAAAATCAAATCCCTTTGGGCTTGACCTTTGCCATCCGGTAGCTCCACCTGGTCGCGAACCACTTTAAAAATTGGTCCCTGATAAATCTCCGTACGTTGGACGGTTTTTTCTTCAAATTCCATGACTGAACCTACTTATTTTGAGGGTGATGAGGAAGACGCTTAGCATAATCTTCCTTGTTAATCTGACGGCCACGTCCCAGAGCGATAGCATCTGCTGGCACGTCCTTCGTGATGGTAGAACCCGCACCGACCAGTGAGTTGTCACCTAGCTCAACTGGGGCAATAATGGTCGAGTTGGAACCGACAAAGACATTGTCGCCAATGATAGTCTTGTATTTCTTCTGACCATCATAATTAACCGTAATCGTACCTGCACCAAAGTTGACATTAGCACCAACTTCGGAGTTTCCAATGTAGGTCAAATGACCAGCCTTGGTATTTTCTCCAATTGACGATCCTTTAACTTCTACAAAGTTTCCGACATGGACATCCTTAGCCAGACTAGAGCCTGGACGAATGTGAGCGTAAGGCCCAACTGTTACTCCATCTGCAACACTTGACTCCTCAATCATGGAGTTGGTGATAACGGTCCGCTCTCCAATGACAGAGTCCACGATGTAGGTACCATTGGTCAGGATAGTCTCTGCCCCAATCTTGGTCTGACCTTTCAGGGTCACATTTGCTTCAACTTGAACTTCAGGCGCAATTTCTACATCCACATCGATATAGGTCGCATCTGGATTGACAAAGCTGACCCCATTGACCATATGCTGCTGGTTAATCCGGCGACGCATGACACCCTCAGCTGTTGCCAAAGCCACGCGGTCATTAACCCCCAGACTTTCATCAAAGTCTTTCAGCGTATAAGCTCCAACTTTTTCACCATTTTCGCGGAAAATACCAATCACATCTGTGATATAGTATTCGCCTTGAGCATTATTGGTATTGATTTTTTTGAGGGCCTCAAATAGACGGGCATTGTCAAAGACATAAGTCCCTGTATTGATTTCCTTGATTTGCTGCTCAAAATCAGAAGCATCCTTCTGCTCAACAATTTTCAAGACTTCGTCATGTTGATTGCGAACGATACGGCCGTAGCCGAAAGGATTATCTGCTTCTGCTGTCAGGATAGTCGCAACGTTCTTGTGGTTGACATGAAAGTCAATCAGATTTTTCAGGCTTTCTCCTGTAATCAGGGGAGTATCGCCAGCAATGACCAGCGTCTGACCTGTCAGATTTTCCAAAACAGGCTCCGCCATCATAACGGCATGACCCGTTCCCAGCTGCTCGGTCTGACGGACAAAGTCTGTCTGACCTGCCAAGACTTGCTCGACTAGCTCTGCCTTATGGCCAACAACTGTCACGGTCTTCTCTGGTTCAATGGCACTAACACTGCGAAAAACATGTTCCAGCATGGAAATTCCTGCAACCTTGTGCAGTACCTTTGGTAAATCTGACTTCATGCGAGTACCCTTACCCGCAGCCAAAATAATCGCGTAATTTGTCATCAATTATCTCTTTTCTGTAGGATATCACCTTTATTATATCACTAAAAGGTAATTTTTAAAAATTTAAAATCAAGCCAACCCCATAAAAATCTGCAACAAAAAAACTTTTGCACAAAAAAATCAGCCTTTAAACAGCTGATTTTGCTTCTTTTTCTTTGATTTTCTTTGGAAGATGGACTTTTGCCTTGCCATAGTCCTTGAAGACAGCCCGCTGCTTGAAGTAAATCAATTCTCCATCTAAAGCTGTATCTTCGTCTAAATCCATAGTCATATCAATAGAGCGGATGGTCCGAGTCTTAGGATCAACCACAAAGGCAACCTTACACTTCTCAATATCAATGGTCGTATCATAATGCTCATCATTATAAGCATAGTAGAAGGCATCGATAAGGTCATAGGCCAAATCACCTTCTGCTGTCACCGAAAACTCATAGCCGCCGTCCACTTTTTTCTTGGTTAGTTCTGACTCATTATCTACCATGACCTGCAGCAAAGCCTTAAAGGAAGACATGCCCGAATAACCATTGATATGTTTCCGGGAGTCGGTGTCATCAATGGTCTCAAAGCCGTCTTTTTCTTCCAAGTACATCCGATCTTCACTGAAATAATGGGTCAGTTCTTGATCATCATAGGTTTCATAAAGCTTAGCTAAATAAGGTGATTCTGAAACGGTCAGCTGTTTAACGGTCTCAGCTTTTCTTTTTTTGTAGCCTTCTAGATAGGTTGACTCAGACAGCCGATCCATGTAGAAACTATCGTGATCAAATTTTTTCAAGGAAGCATCCACTACAGCAGACAGCTTAAATCGGGATTCGATTGCTTCTGCTATGCCTCCATGTTTAAAGTAGGTATAAAGAAAGGTTCCGCCAATCAGTACAAAGCAGACACAGCCGTAAATGATAAAAAAATGAACCTTCTTCAAAATCAATCCTCCTAGAAGCCTTCTGTCATTTTATAGCTTTTATTATAAGCTTTTTTAGGCCTATTTTCAATCTTTTTTCAGAAACGGTCTCTAAAAGACTGTAGCGGAAGAAATGCTAATTGGTTTTTCAAACTCTCAATGTCATTGCCAAATGTATCCTCAAGGCAAGTAGCCGCTGCTTTTGGAATACTTAGTATTTCAGCCCTCTTTCTCATTTTCAGCCAACTGCTGGCGAAGCTTGGTAAACCAGTCTAACTGAAAGCGGGCAGAATCCAGCCCAAATTCGAGCGTTTTCATTTCAAAATAGCCAATCTGGGAAATACTTTCAGCTAAATCAGCCGCCTGACTGGTCTCTATCAGCTCTGTAGCCAGATGGCTGTTCTGCTCTAGATAGGCCTTTACTTTTTCCTGCTCCTCCGTAAAACGAATCGCGTCTTTGACAGCTTCAAACTCTTGGACTTCAACTTCCAGTCCCTCAATAGTCAAATCCAGCATCTGGAGCTGCTCTTTCTTAGGTAGATAACCCATAAAGAGGAATTTCCCCAAGTCCATGTTCTTGTTCTTGCTCATGTCGATAGGCGTTTTAAGCCACTCCAAAAACAAGATTCGTCCCGAAGCAGTAATGGCATATTCCTTCTTCATTTTTCCTTTTTCTACATACTCCGAATAAGTCACTGCTCCTTGCTGGGACAGTTTTTTTAAGGCTGCTTGGATACTACCTAGACTGTCACTGCACATAGAGCTGAAATTTTGCCGCATCACCTGACGAATTTCATAAACTGTAAAATGTTTTATCATGAGTAAGCCTAAAATTAATTTGTCCATTTCTCCTCCAAATTACGATTTCTTTATATACCTAATAGTAACATTTTTGTTTCGATTTATCAAGGACAAACAAAAAGCCTATTCAAAAATAGACTTAAGCTTAATCCAGCGGATAGACCTTGCGAAATTCTTCTAGGACGACACCCGTTTCTTGGGAAAATTCCAAATCGGCTTCCACCAGACACTCCGTAAAAAATTCCTCATGGACTTGCTGCCAGTAGGCCAAGGTTTTGTCTCCTTCTCCTTCCTTAAAAGCGTGTTCGGCTGAAATCTCATTAAAAGGCAGCACAGAGACTTTGGTGATTTCGATAATACAGACGGCTCTATTCCGGCTGTCTAGTATGATATCGAAAGTTCCTACTTGAGGTAGAGGCTCATTTTCAAACTTATAGAGCTCATAGACCGAAGCCGTCGCTGTCTTTTCACCACGAAGCACCAAATCAGCCAGTTGGTCTGCTTGGACACCGAAGGCCCAGGCATCAATCTCGTCACCAATCGCCGGATTGATTTTCTTGTATGCCTGCCACATTTCTTTTGGGG
>NZ_CAJPNR010000010.1 GCF_905372115.1 uncultured Streptococcus sp. | reverse complement strand
TTTTTAGGCTGTTGATAGAAAGTTACGATAGTAACTTAACGTTTTGAAAAGGTCCTGCGGGCCTTTTTAAGTTGCAGATAAAGAAAACAAAGTTTTCGTCAAGATGCTCGGTGGATTGTTTCAGGTTGCAAATGGGAACTCGAGAGAGCGAGTTTTCTTCAAAATGTCTGGGAGACATTTTTAGGTTGTGGATAGAAAGTTACGATAGTAACGTAACGTTTTGAAAAGGTCCATTGGACCTTTTTAAGTTGCAGATAAAAAAAACAAGTTTTTCGTCAAAATCCGGTGGATTGTTTCAGATTGCAGATGGGAACTCGCAGCAGCGAGTTTTCGATCGTTAAGGTCCGCAAGACATTTTTCTTCTCTTAGATGCTTAACATAGTATAGCTAGCCATTGTCTATCTTCAATTTTTCCAATCGCGGGATTTTTCTAAATTTTGAAAACTTAGGCAAAGGACTTGGAAGCGTTTGAAATCAGCTTCAAAATAAAGTATAATAAGTATAAGAATTATGGATAGGAAGTAGAGGGGACTTTTATGGCAGTTAAAGATTTTATGACGCGTAAGGTGGTTTATATCAGCCCAAATACAACGATTGCTCATGCGGCAGATATGATGCGTGAGCAGAAACTCCACCGTCTGCCGGTGATTGAGAATGACCAACTAGTGGGACTGGTGACAGAAGGAACGATTGCAGAAGCTAGTCCATCTAAGGCAACGAGTCTGTCCATTTATGAGATGAACTATCTTCTCAACAAAACCAAGGTTGGTGATGTTATGATTCGTGATGTGGTTACGATCTCTCAGTTTGCCAGTCTGGAAGATGCGACCTATCTGATGCTGAAAAATAAGATTGGTATCCTGCCTGTCGTGGACAATGAGCAACTTTACGGGGTTATTACTGACCGTGATATTTTCAAAGCTTTCTTAGAAGTGTCTGGCTATGGTGAAGAGGGAGTCCGTCTGCGCTTTGTCACTGAGAATAAGGTGGGGGTTCTTGAGCAGATTATCCGTCTTCTGGTGGAAGAAAATCTCAACATCTCCAATACCGTCAATATCCCACGCAAGGATGGCAAAGTCGTCATTGAAGTACAATTAGCTGGTAATATAGATACAGCCCTTCTCAAGAAAAAATTTGAAGAGCATGCGATTGAACTGGCTGAGATTACGCATACTTCAGCAAAAGCTTTATAAGTAATAAAAAAAGCCTCATCATTGGATGAGGTTTTTAACGTACAATAGGTTGTTTGTTGGCATCTAAAGTGAAGCCTTCGCCCAAGATCTCATGGGCTTCGGTAATAGTAGTAAAGGCAAATGGATCGACTTGGTTAATGAGTTTCTTCATTTGCTGCATTTCGTTACGGGAAACAACACAGTAGACAATCTGGAGATCCTGCTTGCTATAGAAGCCTTGCCCCTTGAGGTAGGTCACTCCACGATCTAGCTTGTTATTGATAGCTTCAGCCAGTTCTGCCGGTTTGCTGGTAACGATAAGGAATCCCTTGCCGGCAAAGCCTCCTTCTGCAATCAGGTCAATGACGCGCGAGGTGATAAAGACAAACATCAGGGTATAAGACACCATGCGTAGGTCTTTGAAAACAAGGAGAACCAAGGTAATGACCACAAAATCAACAGTCAGCATGAGTTTGCCCATGGAAATGCTAGTGTATTTATTAAAGATACGGGCTACAATGTCAGTACCGCCCGTCGTTCCGCCAGCATTGAAGATGATGCCTAGTCCAATCCCCATAACAATCCCCGTTCCAAGACAGGCTAGTAAGACATCACCGTCCAGAGCTGAGATAAAATAGTCTTGCAGGTGTTTGGAGGCCGGTAGGATTTCAAAAATCTTGAGCCAAGCAGACACAGAGAAAGTCCCTAGAATGCTGAGGTAGAGGGTTCTCGAACCCAGTAGCTTCCATGCAATAATAAAGAGAGGAATGTTAATCACTAGGTTGGTTGTCGAGACAGGGATTTTAAATAGATAGTAGGTAATCAAGGTCAGACCCGTTGCTCCGCCCTCATACAAATGAAAGGGAATGACCAAATAATGAATCCCAAAAGAAAAAATTCCAGCCCCAAAAATGATGGCCAGTACGTTTTTTAATTTAAACATAAGATCCTCCTAAATCTATTTCCAGAAATTTCTTCTGAATATATTTTACCAAAAATTTAGCCTTTGTAAAACACTTTGAAAAAATTTTTAAAGTCTTTTCTTATGATGGGCTTTTAGCTTTTTTTTTGGTAAAATAAACAATAGATAAAAAAGAGTGGGATGAAAATAATGAGTTGACAGAATCGGCTCTTATCAGGCTGCTCAGTAATGTGGACGAACTCTGAAAAGTAGCTTATATCAAGTTTTAGAGCAATTCGCATCTGCATTTTCTTATAAAGATTAAGAAATTAGAAGTTAGAGATTAAAGGTAAAGATGAAAAATGGTATTTTGATTTCGCTGGAAGGTCCGGAAGGGGCTGGAAAGTCGAGTGTGTTGGAAGCCTTGCTTCCTTTTTTGAAAAATTATGGCACTGGACTGATTACGACACGGGAGCCAGGCGGCGTCCAGATTGCTGAGGCTATTCGCGAAGTGATTTTGAAACCTAGTCATACGGCTATGGATGCTAAGACAGAACTCTTGTTGTACATTGCTAGTCGCCGCCAGCACTTGGCTGAGCGGGTTTTGCCAGCTTTGGCCCAAGGGAAGATTGTCTTGATGGACCGTTTTATCGATAGCTCAGTGGCCTATCAGGGCTACGGCCGTGGTCTGGATGTAGCGGACATTGAATGGCTCAATCAGTTCGCGATAGATGGACTCAAACCTGATTTGACACTCTATTTTGATATTGATGTGGAAGAAGGGCTGGCGCGGATTGCTAAGAGTGAAAGCCGAGAGGTGAATCGGCTTGATCTGGAAGGTTTGGACTTGCATCAGCGGGTTCGGCAGGGCTATTTGGCGATTCTTGACAAGGAGCCTGAGCGCTTTGTCAAGGTGGATGCCAGTCAACCTCTGGATAAGGTGGTGGCCGATAGTTTGGCCATCATTCAGGAACGATTTGGGAATCTGTCATGAAGATAAAAGATTTACAGCAAAGCCAGCCCAGCTTGTTTGAGCAGTTTCAGCATATTTTGGAACAGGGGCGGCTTAGTCATGCCTACTTGTTTACCGGAGCTTTTGGCAGTTTTGAAATGGCCCAAATCCTGTCCCAGAGTCTCTTTTGCGAGAATAAGCAAGGCGTCTGGCCTTGTCAGTCTTGTCGTTCTTGTCGTTTGATTGCAGCAGAAGATTTTTCTGATGTAACTGTGGTGCGACCGGTTAATAACATTATTAAAACAGACCGAGTTCGGGAGTTGGTCCGAAACTTCTCTCAAAGTGGCTTAGAAGGCAGTCGGCAGGTTTTCATTATCTGCGATGCGGATCGGATGCACATCAATGCAGCCAATTCCTTGCTCAAAGTCATTGAGGAACCACAGAGCGAGATTTATATCTTTCTTCTGACTGCTGATGAACAGCTGATTCTGCCGACGATTCGAAGTCGGACTCAGGTTTATCATTTCTTGAAAAATACAGCTGCTCTGCAGCACAGTTTGGAACAGGATGGCTTGATTAAAAGTCGAGCGGAGCTACTAGCTGCTTATAGTCAGACTCAGTCAGAAGCGGATAGCTTGGCTCATAATAATGCCTTTTTTGAATTAGTCAGCGAATGCGAGCGCTTTGTCAAGGATTTTCAAACTCGTCCAAGTCAGGCATTTCTGCAGGTTTCGCGTCTGGCAAAGCTGGCTGATGATAAGGAGAAGCAGGAACAGGTCTTCAAGCTCTTGGAAGTATTATTTTATAAAGAGATAGCAACAGAGAGCGGTCGACAGGCCTTGGAGCAGCTTTTGCTGGCTCGGAAGATGTGGCGGGCCAATGTATCTTTTCAAAACGCTTTAGAATATATGACTTTGAAGGGAAAGTAAAAAGAGGCAGCACAGGAGTATAAAATGGATAAAAAAGACTTATTTGACGCCTTGGATGATTTTTCACAGACGCTTTTAGTGACACTTGCTGAGGTGGAGGCTGTCAAGAAAAATCTCAAGAGTGTGGTAGAGGAAAATATTGCTCTGCATCTAGAAAATGACAAGCTGAGGGAGCGCTTGGGAGAGGTGGAGAAGGAAGCTCCGACCAAGACCAAGAAAAACCGGGATAATTTGCGCAAGCTTTATTATGACGGCTTTCATGTCTGTACGGATTTCTATGGCCAGCGCCGAGAGAATGACGCAGAGTGCATGTTCTGCGATGAATTGTTATTTAGGGAGTAGTGATGCAGGTTCAAAAAAGTTTTAAGGGCGAAACTTCCTTCGGCAAGCTCTATCTGGTCGCGACTCCTATCGGTAATCTGGATGATATGAGCATCCGTATGATCAATACCTTGAAAGAGGTTGACAGGATTGCGGCTGAAGATACGAGAAATACGGGCCTTCTGCTCAAGCATTTTGGGATTGAGACTAAGCAGATCAGTTTTCATGAGCACAATGCCAAGGAGAAAATTCCAGTTCTCTTGGACATGCTTCAAAGTGGAAATGATATAGCTCAGGTTTCGGATGCTGGTCTGCCCAGTATTTCTGATCCCGGACATGATTTGGTTCAGGCAGCGCTAGAAGCTGGAATTACTGTAGTGCCAATTCCTGGTCCTAGTGCTGGAATAACAGCCTTGATTGCCAGCGGACTGGCTCCCCAACCGCATATTTTCTATGGCTTTCTGCCTAGAAAGGCTGGCCAGCAGAAGGAATTTTTCACTAGCAAAAAATCCTATCCTGAGACTCAGATTTTCTACGAATCCCCTCATCGGGTTCGGGCGACGCTGGAAAATATGCTGGCGGTTTATGGTGACCGCCAAGTCGTCTTGGTGCGCGAGCTGACTAAGATTCACGAGGAGTATCAGCGAGGGCTGATTTCAGACTTGTTGGCTTATACGGCTGAACATCCGCCTAAAGGAGAGTGTCTCTTGATTGTAGCTGGGGCGGTAGAAGATGCTCAACAAGAAATATCTCAAGAGCAGATCCTCGCTGAAATTGATCTCTTAGTTAAAGCCGGCAGCAAAAAAAATCAAGCCATCAAGAACGTGGCCAAAAAATACGGCAGGAACAAGAGCGAGCTCTATGCGGTTTATCATGAAAATAAGGATTGATAGAAGCTCAGAAATTTCTCAATACAACCAGTTGTCTCTTTTAGAATTGGAAAAAGCGTAACTCAGCTTTTTAGTAAGACTATTTAATCCTGACTTAAACTCAGGATTTTTTGTTATCTGGATTAGACAGTTGGTTTTGCTTATCTATATTTCAACAATGTTCGGGAATTGGCTAAAAAAGTGCTAGATTTCTGAAATAAAATAGATATTTTCTAAACTTTGTGATATGATATACAAAATAAATTTTGGAGGTAGGATATGACGATTTACAATTTTTCTGCTGGACCGGCAGTATTGCCCAAGGAAGTCTTGAAAAAAGCTCAGGCTGAGTTTTTAGACTATGCCAAAAGTGGCATGAGTGTGATGGAGCTGTCCCACCGATCCAAGGAATTTGACGATATTATAAAAGAAGCTGAGAGCTTGCTACGTGAGCTCATGGATATTCCAGACAATTACCGCGTGCTCTTCTTGCAGGGTGGAGCTTCTACTCAGTTTAGTATGATTCCCCTTAATCTAGCCCAAGGCGGCAAGGCCTATTACCTAGTGGCTGGATCTTGGGGAAAGAAAGCTTACACTGAAGCAGTCAAACTGTCTAAGTTTATTCCTTTTGAGCCTATTCTTTTGGCTTCGTCAGAGGATTTAAATTACACAGAAATTCCTTCTTTTGATGAAAAGGAGATTGATCCGCAGGCGGCTTATGTGCATCTGACAACCAATAATACTATCGAAGGAACGGCTATTTATGATCTTCCTGCAACAAATGGCGTACCGATTGTGGCGGACATGTCTTCTAATATACTTGCTGCTCAATACCGAGTAGAGGATTTTGGTTTGATTTATGCTGGGGCTCAGAAGAATATCGGACCTGCCGGAGTGACAGTTGTTATCATTCGAGAAGACTTGCTGGATGACGAACCAGTTCTATCTAGCATGTTGGATTACCGCATTCAGGCGGACAATGGCTCTCTTTACAATACACCGCCGACTTTCGCCATCTATATGGCCAAGCTGGTCTTTGAGTGGGTCAAGGAGCTGGGTGGCGTAGCAGAAATGGAAAAGCGCAATCGTGAAAAATCCGGCCTTTTGTACGACTTCATTGAGCAGTCTGATTTTTACCGTAGTCCAGTTCGTTACAAGGAGCAGCGCTCAGTAGCCAATATTCCCTTTGTGTCTCCTAGCCCAGAGCTGGATGCCAAGTTTAACAAAGAGGCTGCAGCAGCGGGATTCAAGAATATCAAGGGGCACCGCAGCGTAGGCGGCATGAGAGCTAGTCTCTACAATGCTTTTCCGCTTCAAGGTGTCAAGGACTTGATTGCCTTTATGCAGAAATTTGAAGAAGAAAATTCTTAAGAGAGGGAAACTATGGTCTTTAGTGTCAAAACCTTTAACAACATCAATCAAATCGGGCTTAAGGAGCTGGGCAATGCTTTTCAGATTGACGGAGACAAGTCTGACAATCCAGATGCTTATATCCTCCGTAGTCAAAACCTGCATGGACAGGAATTTCCAAGCAAGCTTAAAGCCATTGCGCGAGCAGGCGCAGGAACCAATAATATTCCTGTCGACCAGGCAACAGCTCAGGGAATTGTAGTCTTCAATACGCCAGGAGCTAATGCCAATGCGGTGAAAGAAGCGGTCTTGGCTTCCATTCTTCTGTCTGCCCGTGACTATATCGCAGCTAACAGTTGGGCTAAGGGCCTTTCTGGAGATGATGTTCCTAAGCAAGTGGAAGCTGGTAAGAAACAGTTTGCTGGGACAGAGATTTCAGACAAGACTTTGGGAGTCATTGGGTTAGGAGCTATCGGCGGCCGTATTGCCAACGATGCCTATCGTCTGGGGATGAACGTCCTGGGCTATGATCCTTATGTATCCATTGAAACAGCTTGGAATATCTCTAGTCATGTCAAACGGGTAGCGGATATTAAGGAAATCTTTGAAAAGAGTGATTATATCACTATCCATGTGCCCCTGACTGAGGATACACGTGCTACTTTTGATCAGGCTGCTTTTAATCTTATGCAAAAGGGAACGACTCTTATCAACTTTGCCCGTGGAGAGCTGGTGGACAATGCTGCCCTCTTTGATGCCTTAGAAGCTGGTGTAGTCAAGCGTTATATCACAGACTTTGGTGTAGAAGAGCTGCTCCGTCATCCGCAGATTACTGTCTTTCCTCATCTGGGCGGCTCGACCGAAGAAGCTGAGCTCAACTGTGCCATTATGGCTGGGAAAACTATCCGCCGCTTCATGGAAACGGGGGAGATTATCAACTCTGTGAATTTCCCTAATGTCCGTCAGGCCCTCTCAGCGCCTTATCGGATTACCCTGATTAACAAAAATGTACCGAATATTGTGGCTCGGATTTCAACAGCGGTCAGTGATTTGAATATCAATATTGATAATATCATCAATCGTTCCAAAGGCGATTATGCCTATACTTTGCTGGATCTGGATGAGTCGGACGAAAGCAAGATTCAGGAGCTGGTTGATAAATTTGAGAATAGCGACAATATTGTGCGCGTGCGTTTGATTAATAAATAACAGAAAAACAGACTGTACTTCCCTAGATGATAAGTCTGTACCAGCCGATGAGCCTTTCTCTTGTCGGCTTTTTCTAATGAGTCTCGGCTTGACAAGAAGGAGTTAGCTGGGCTATTATAGGGACGGAGGAAAAACAATGTTACAATTTATCGAATATCCAAAATGCTCTACCTGCCGCAAGGCCAAGGCTGAGCTCAATCAATTAGGAGTGGACTTTGAAGCGGTGGATATTGTCCAAAATACACCTAGCCGGGACCAGCTCCTAGACTGGATCCAGAACTCGGACTTTGAGCTCAAGGCCTTTTTCAATACTAGCGGTCTCAAATACCGTGAACTGGGTCTAAAAGAAAAAGTTCCGCATTTGTCAGCTCAGGAAGCTGCAGATTTACTGGCTACAGACGGCATGCTGATTAAGCGACCGCTCTTGGTGCGAGATAACCAAATCTTGCAGATTGGTTACCGAAAAGCATATCAAGAGTTGGGGTTGTGAAATATTAAGACCAGCTGCTTTCTCAATCATGATTTTTGGATGCTTCTTCCTTTCATGATATAATAAATCTATCTCAATCTTAGAAAGAAGAATCATGGTTTTATCAAAAAAACGGGCTCGTCATGTGATTGAAGAGATTATTGCTCTTTTCCCTGATGCTAAGCCCAGTCTAGATTTTCGCAATCACTTTGAGCTTTTGGTAGCGGTCATGCTGTCGGCTCAGACGACAGATGCTGCGGTCAATAAGGCGACGCCAGCTCTGTTTGAAGCCTATCCAAGTCCTCAAGACATGGCTGCGGCTGGTGAAGCAGACATTGCTAAATACATCTCCCGCCTAGGGCTCTATCGCAACAAGGCCAAGTTTTTGAAGAAATGTGCTCAGCAGCTTTTGGATGACTTTGACGGTCAAGTACCACAAACGCGGACAGAATTGGAAAGTCTAGCTGGTGTTGGTCGCAAAACGGCCAATGTAGTCATGAGTGTGGGCTTTGGTATTCCAGCCTTTGCTGTTGATACTCATGTGGAGCGCATTTGCAAGCACCATGATATCGTTAAAAAGTCGGCAACGCCACTGGAAGTAGAAAAGCGAGTTATGGATGTCCTTCCACCTGAACGTTGGCTGCCAGCCCATCAGGCCATGATTTACTTTGGACGGGCTATCTGCCATCCTAAAAATCCCGAGTGCGATCACTATCCGCAACTCTATAACTTTAAAGACATTTAAAAAGCGAGGTCTGATGACTTCGCTTTCTTATTCACTAAATCTTAAAAAATAACCATCTGGATCCAAAATCGCAAATTCATGGGGATAAATAAAGCTATCTCCTACTCGAAATTCTCTTTTTGTCAGGGGACGATGAATAGGATAGTCAGCTTCCAGCAGTTTTTGGTGGAGCTGAGGGACATCCTCAATGCCAAAGGAAATATTGACACCGCGCCCGAAAGGATAGGTCAGCTGAGCTAATTCTTCTGCGCTGCCTTCTTCTAGCATAAGTTGGCAGTCTTCAAGCGAGAGGAAGAGAAATTTCTCCTCTGGACGCTCGTATTCGACAGAGAATCCCAGCAAGTCGCAGTAGAAGTGGCGCGACTGTTTGATGTCAGATACTACAAATTCAGGAATGACAGCTTGATAGTCCATTCGTTTTCTCCTTAGAGTTCAATCTCCATGACAATGGGTGTGTGGTCTTGGCGCGCACCGGAGTCAATCATATCAGACTTGGTCACCTTGTCAGCCACTCGGTTGCTGGTCAGCCAGTAGTCGATTCTCCAGCCTGTATTGTTGATTTTAGAAGTCTTGCTGCGCTGCGCCCACCAGGTGTATTGGTTAGGAATATCGCCGTGTAGGTGGCGGAAGGTGTCGGTGAAGCCTTTAGCCAGCAAGTTGGTGAAGCCAGCACGTTCTTCGTCGGTAAAGCCTGGTGAACGGCGGTTGCTGGCTGGATTGGCCAAGTCAATTTCCTTGTGGGCCACATTGTAGTCGCCAGTAGCGAGGACTGGTTTTTGTCCATCTAGTGTTGCCAAGTATTCAGCATATTTGGTATCCCAGACTTGACGGTCATCCAAGCGTTTGAGGCCATCACCAGCATTAGGCGTATAAACTTGAGTGACGAAGAAGTCGTCAAATTCTAGCGTAATGATGCGACCTTCAACATCCATGGTTGACGGAGCGCCGATTTCTGGGAAAGTTACGGTTGGTGTCAGTTCTTTTTTGTAGAGGAACATGGTTCCTGCATAGCCCTTACGAGCAGGCTCTTGGGAGGAGCGCCAAGTGTTTTCATAGTTTGGAAAAAGATTTGTCAAGATTTCCAAGTGCTTTTTTGTCGGACCTGTCGCAGACAGTTTTGTTTCCTGAATGGCGATAATATCAGCATTTTCAGCTTGCAAGGTCTGAAGAACAGCCTGAGAAAGCTGAGCGCGGGCAGAATCACTGGTTAATGCAGCGTTGAGAGAGTCAATGTTCCAAGAGATGAGTTTCATAAAATTTCCTTTTCTAGTAAAATTTACTGAGTTTATTATAACAAAATTTAGGAATGATTTATAGCAAAGTGATTGTAAGAAAGCTTGAAAAATAATGAAAATTTTTCTATAATTATCCTAGAAAAATAGAGGGAAGAAACCATGAAATTCTATTCTTATGATTATGTTTTGAGTCAGATTAGCCAGCAAAACTGGGTGACAGTTGCACTTTCTGTCTTGCTTCTGCTTGTGACAGGATTTTTTGCTTTTAAGGCCTATCGCAATAAGCGCGATTCAAAATTTCGGGAACTAGCCATCATTTCTGTTTTGGCCTTGGTGGCTATGGTCTTGATTGGCATTAGCAATTTTCAGACTGACCAAGACTCTAATAACCAGTTTCAAACCTCTCTGCATTTTATTGAGGTTATTTCAGAAGACTTGGGTGTGGATAAGTCGGAGGTCTATGTCAATACTTCAGCCGCGACGGATGGAGCGATTTTGAAGGTCGGAAAGAACTTTTATCGGGCTATGAGTGGCAGTGAGCCGGATAAATATTTGCTTGAAAAAATTGACTTGCATAAGACAACAGATATCGAAATAATGGAGGTTGAAAAATGACATTAAATTTTCTTGAAGTCCTAATTAAACTAGCACTGGGTCTTTTCTCACTCGTTTTTGTTATCAATGTGACCGGAAAAGGCAATCTGGCGCCCAATTCAGCAATCGACCAGATTCAAAACTATGTCCTTGGTGGCATTATCGGTGGGGTGATTTATAATAGCTCCATTAACATTCTTCAATATGCTGTCATTCTTATCATGTGGACCATCTTGGTCTTGACCCTAAAGTGGCTCAATAACAATGTCCGTGCGGTTAAGCATTTGATTGATGGCAAGCCGACAACGTTGATTCAGCATGGGAAATTGATTCCCGAAGCCTGCCGTTCTGTTGGTCTTTCGGCAGCTGATGTAGCTTTGAAGCTGCGCAGCCAAGGCATTTTCCAGCTCAAGCAGGTCAAACGGGCGGTTATAGAACAAAACGGCCAGCTGATTATTGTACAGGCTGGTGAAGAGAATCCTAAATATCCGCTTATCACTGATGGTGTTGTCCAAATTGATATTTTAGAGTCTATTGACAAAACAGAAGACTGGCTGGTGGAGAGACTGGCTAAAGACGGATACACCGATATTTCTAATATCTTCATCGCTGAGTATGAAAGTGGTAATTTGAATGTTGTGACTTATTAGACCTAGAATATTTTCTAGGTTTTTTAATTGATTTTATTGTTAATGAATGTCTTTTCGCAAACTTAACAAAATATGATATAATGAAGTGCTATTAAAAAAGGTTTCATTAGCCTTGAAAGGATTAAAAAATGACTGAAAAACAATCGTTTTATATTACGACTCCCATTTATTACCCATCTGGTAAGCTCCATATCGGCTCTGCCTATACGACCATTGCTTGTGATGTTCTGGCTCGCTACAAGCGTCTCATGGGCTACGATGTTTTCTATCTGACTGGTCTTGACGAGCATGGACAGAAGATTCAGACCAAGGCAGAAGAGGCAGGAATTAGTCCTCAAGCTTATGTCGATGGTATGGCAGTTGGGGTCAAGGAACTCTGGAAGTTGTTGGATATTTCTTATGATAAATTTATTCGGACGACCGATGACTACCATGAAAAGGTTGTAGCTGATGTCTTTGAACGTCTCTTAGCTCAAGATGATATCTACTTGGGTGAATATTCAGGCTGGTATTCTGTATCTGATGAGGAATTCTTTACTGAAAGCCAGCTAGCAGAAGTCTTCCGTGATGAAAATGGAAAAGTAACCGGCGGAATTGCGCCATCTGGACATGAAGTGGAGTGGGTATCAGAAGAGTCTTACTTCCTGCGCCTTAGCAAGTACCAAGACCGCTTGGTAGAATTTTTCAAATCACATCCTGACTTTATCACGCCGGACGGACGTCTCAATGAAATGCTGAAAAACTTCATTGAGCCAGGTCTGGAAGACTTGGCCGTATCTCGGACGACCTTTACTTGGGGTGTGCCGGTGCCATCCAATCCTAAACACGTTGTCTATGTCTGGATTGATGCTCTGCTCAACTATGCGACTGCTCTTGGCTACGGTCAGGATGATCATGCTAACTACGATAAATTCTGGAATGGAACAGTCTTCCACATGGTGGGCAAGGACATTCTGCGTTTCCACTCTATCTACTGGCCAATCCTGCTCATGATGCTGGATATTAAGCTGCCCGACCGCTTGATTGCCCACGGTTGGTTTGTCATGAAGGATGGCAAGATGTCCAAGTCTAAGGGCAATGTGGTCTATCCTGAAATGCTGGTAGAACGCTATGGCTTGGATGCCCTGCGTTATTACCTCATGCGCAGTCTTCCGGTGGGATCTGATGGAACATTCACACCTGAGGACTATGTGGGTCGTATCAACTATGAGTTAGCTAATGACCTAGGCAACTTGCTCAACCGTACGGTTTCTATGATTAACAAGTACTTTGACGGTCAGGTGCCAGCCTATGAAGAAAATGTGACAGACTTTGACGGAGCTCTGGCTCAGGTGGCATCTGAATCCATCTCTGACTACTACAAACACATGGATGCAGTTGACTATCCACGTGCCCTGGAAGCAGTCTGGACGCTCATCTCCCGCACTAATAAATATATTGATGAAACAGCTCCCTGGGTTCTGGCTAAGGATGATTCCAAGGTCAAAGAACTGGCAGCAGTTATGAGCCATTTGGCAGCTAGCCTCCGTGTTGTTGCCCACATGATTGAGCCTTTCATGATGGAAACCAGCAAGGCTGTCCTTAGCCAACTTGGCTTGCCTCAAGCGGATTCACTGGAAAACCTAGCAATTGACCAGCTCCCAGCAGGTCTGACAGTTGTAGGGGAAGGAACACCAATCTTCCCGCGTCTGGATATGGAAGAAGAAATTGCCTATATCAAAGAACAAATGGAAGGCAACAAACCTACGGTTGAAAAAGAATGGAATCCAGAAGAAGTCGAGCTCAAACTCAACCGCAAGGAAATCAAATTTGATGATTTCGATAAGGTGGAAATTCGTGTCGCAGAAGTCAAAGAGGTTTCTAAAGTTGAAGGCTCGGATAAGCTTCTTCAGTTCCGCTTGGATGCAGGAGACGGTGAGGACCGCCAAATCCTCTCTGGTATTGCTAGATACTATCCAAACGAGCAAGAACTGGTCGGTAAGAAAGTCCAAATCGTAGCTAATCTCAAACCACGTAAGATGATGAAAAAATATGTTAGCCAAGGGATGATTCTATCAGCCGAGCACGGCGACCAACTTACTCTCCTTACTGTGGACGAAAATGTCCCAAATGGAAGTTTGATTGGATAACAATCTTTGATCGGTAGATGAAGTCAACAAAAACTTTCTTGACTTTATTCAATGACATTCCCCTAGCAAGAGGCTGCTGGGGGATTTTTGATGTAATATTCTCTTTGAAACCGCTTGACAAAAGGTATATATATTTATATAATTTTTATTGAAAAAGTTTTAGGAGTATATTATGAAAATAGTAAAAATTGCATCACTTGTTTTGTTGTTGCTTTTAATTGTCATTCTCTTTCCGCTGAATCCTTATTTAGCAGCTTTTCTAGCTATTATTAGCCTTGGAACAGCATTTTTGATTCGGAGGAAGTAGTATAATGAAAATAGTTAAGGATTTGATGAAAAAAGTTTTGGGGGCTAAAATTTACATATGGATTGTGGTAGCCGTTCTTGCTATCTTTTTTGTTGTTGCGAAAACTTATAATATCATTGGATTTTTCCAAGGTAAAAACGCTTCAGATGAACGAAGCCAAATCTATACGCAAATCACTCGCTTGGAGAAAGTCAACGAAAGTGTTTTTTTGGATGTTGGCATTCAAAAGGTTGAAGTGATTGAGAAAGATAAGAAAATACCTGGTACCAATTTCAGAATTCCATTGTCTGTTAAGAAAGCAATCATCATTCTTAACTATACAGCTAAATTTGGGATTAAAGAAGGAGTCAAGGTTAAGAAAATTGATGATCATGAATATGAGTTGACTATCCCTAAATATGAAGTTATAGGAGTTAAGGTTTCAGATGATCCCAAAGAGCGATACAAACTATATGACACGAGTGGTCAGCTGCTGAGTGGTGCAACAGAAAATATTGATACTGGAGAGCATGTTGCTAAATCTCTTAGCAATAAAGAACAGGAAGAATATCTTAAGCAATATAAAAATCTCATTACAGAATCCGCAGAACATTATTATAAAACTATTGTTACTAGTATTGACCCAGAAGCTAAAGTGACCTTTAAAAATGTAAATCAATAGGTATTAAAATTTCTTTATAGTGATACAGTTTGGCATATTGTGAAATATATCGTTCTATCAACTGGAGAAAGCATCTTGCACATCATTGCGAGGTGCTTTTTTATGTCCTATACCATATTGCAAACCCTCAATTTTGTTTAAAACAAACAAAAAATATGGAAAAAAACAGAAAAATGAGTTATAATAAACAAAACCAATGTGTAGAGAGGCTAAAGTATGGGAAAAAATCAGAGACAGGACGAAATAGTTAAGCTGGTGGATCGAGCTGGGACAGTGACGGTTGCTGAGATTGTAGAGAGTATGAAGGTTTCAGACATGACGGTTCGGCGGGACTTGATTGAGCTGGAAAGTAAAGGGCTGCTGACTCGTGTTCACGGTGGGGCTAAAAGTAATCAGCATCTCAAGTATAGAGAAATCCCTCATGAAGAGAAGCTTTATCAGAATATCGAGGCCAAGCGGACTGTGGCCAAGAAGGCTGTGGAGCTGATTGAAGATGGCGATACTATTTTTCTTGGACCGGGGACTTCTGTGGAAGTGCTGGCTGAGGAAATCAGCAATCAGCATCTGCGCGTGATTACCAACTGCCTTCCGATTTTTCACGATCTTTTGAAGAAGAAGTCGGATACTTTCAAAGTCTTTCTACTTGGTGGGGAGATGCGGGAAGCGACTCAAGCCTTTGTTGGTGAGATGACCAATGCCATCATGGACAAGATGTATTTTACCAAGATGTTTTTCAGTGGCAATGGTATCAAAAACGGGCAGATTATGACCTCTTCTTTTGAAGAGGCCTATACTCAGAAGCTAGCTTTGGAGCGCTCGACAGAGACATATCTACTGATTGATTCTTCTAAGATTGGCAAGGAAGATTTTACCTCTATCTGTCCTTTGTCGGAGATTACAGCTGTTATCACAGACCAGATGTCTGAAAATGCTCAGGAAGAACTGGAAGTCTATACCAAGATTATTTCCTAGTTTATTTTAAATGGATGAAAAAATTATCAAAAAGCTCTTTTTAGGGCTTTTTTGTTTATTTTAATCATCTTTAAAAAGATTTTGATTAAAATAAACAAAAATCTGTTGACAAATAACTTTTAAAGGAGTATAGTATGCTTATAGGAAACAGAAAGTGTTTTTTATAAACAATATTCTGTTCCAAAAATCAAATAAAGGAGAATGCTCATGGCAATTATTATTGGAGCAGATGCTGCTGGAAGCAAGCTGAAAGATGTGGTCAAGGATTTTCTCGTCGGAGAAAACTTTGAAGTGGTGGATGTGACGAAAGAAGGTCAGGATTTTGTTGATGTGACCCTTGCAGTTGCGGCTGAGGTGAATAAACAAGAGGAAAATCTTGGTATTGTCATTGATGCTTATGGAGCTGGTCCATTCATGGTAGCGACCAAAATCAAAGGCATGGTAGCAGCGGAAGTCTCAGATGAACGCTCTGCCTACATGACTCGCGGCCATAACAACTCTCGCATGATTACGATGGGAGCTGAAATCGTTGGTGAAGGGCTGGCTAAGAACATTGCCAAAGGCTTTGTCAATGGTAAATACGACGGCGGCCGTCACCAAATCCGAGTTGATATGCTCAACAAGATGTGCTAAGAAAAGGAGAAGTCAAATGAAAATTGCAATTGGATGTGACCATATCGTTACCAATGAAAAAATGGCAGTCTCAGATTTTCTAAAATCAAAAGGCTATGAAGTTCTTGATTTTGGTACTTATGACCATACACGTACTCACTACCCAATCTTTGGTAAAAAAGTAGGGGAGGCAGTCGTTAGTGGACAAGCTGATCTTGGTGTTTGTATCTGTGGTACTGGTGTCGGTATCAACAACGCTGTAAATAAAGTTCCTGGTGTTCGTTCAGCTTTGGTACGTGACATGACTTCAGCTCTCTATGCTAAGGAAGAACTCAACGCAAATGTTATTGGTTTTGGTGGAAAAATTACTGGTGAGCTCCTCATGTGTGATATCATTGAAGCTTTCATCCATGCGGAGTACAAGCCGACTGAAGAAAATAAAAAATTGATCGCAAAAATTGAGCACGTTGAGACTCACAATGCTCATCAAACAGATGCCAACTTCTTTACAGAATTTCTTGAAAAATGGGATCGTGGAGAGTACCACGACTAGTGAGGTAGCCAGATGATTCTTACAGTGACCATGAATCCTTCTATCGATATTTCCTATCCCTTAGAAGAATTGAAAATAGATACTGTTAATCGTGTTGCAGAAGTCAGTAAAACAGCAGGCGGAAAGGGTCTCAACGTAACCAGGGTCTTGGCAGAAATTGGAGACAATGTTGCTGCGACGGGCCTGATTGGTGGGACTAATGGAGAGTTCTTATTACAAAACCTTCATCCTAATGTTAGACAATGCTTTTATAACATTTCGGGAGATACGAGAAACTGTATTGCTATCTTACACGAGGGCAAGCAAACAGAAATCCTGGAAGCCGGTCCGACTATTACAGCAGATGAGGCAAGGGATTTCCAAGAGCATTTTCGGTCTTTGATGGCTGAGGCGGATGTTGTCAGTATCTCGGGCAGTTTGCCAGCGGGCCTGCCGACAGAATACTATATCCAGCTGATTGAACTGGCTAACCAAGCTGGCAATAAGGTGGTGTTGGATTGCTCTGGAGCAGTTCTGGAAGCTGTACTCAAATCAGATGTGAAGCCAACTGCCATCAAACCTAATAATGAGGAACTTTCTCAGTTATTGGGCCGCGATGTTTCCAAAGATTTGGATGAGTTAAAAGCTGTCCTTTCAGAACCGCTCTTTGATGGAATCGAGTGGATCATCGTATCACTCGGTGCAGATGGCGCTTTTGCAAAACACTGGGATACTTTCTATAAAGTAGATATTCCTAAAATCCAAGTGGTCAATCCAGTTGGCTCTGGGGACTCAACTGTTGCAGGGATTTCTTCGGCCTTGAGTCTTCGTTTAGATGATGCTTCCTTATTGAAGAAAGCAAACGTTCTCGGCATGCTCAATGCCCAAGAAAAAATGACCGGTCATGTCAACGTTGAAAACTACGACGGCCTATACAATCAAATTACAGTAAAAGAGGTATAAAGAATGGTATTAACAGAACAAAAACGCAAGTACATGGAAAAACTTTCTGATGAGAATGGCATCATTTCTGCTTTGGCATTTGACCAACGCGGTGCTTTGAAACGCCTCATGGCCCAACACCAGGAAGCAGAACCAACAGTAGCTCAAATGGAAGAACTGAAAGTTTTGGTTGCAGAAGAGCTGACTCCTTACGCTTCGTCTATGCTGTTGGATCCTGAGTATGGACTGCCTGCTACTAAGGCTCTGGACAAGAATGCTGGCTTGCTATTGGCCTATGAAAAGACAGGCTATGATACTTCTAGCACTAAGCGCCTGCCAGACTGTCTGGATGTTTGGTCTGCGAAACGCATCAAAGAACAAGGTGCGGATGCGGTTAAATTCCTCCTTTACTACGATGTAGACAGCTCTGAAGAACTCAACCAGCAAAAGCAGGCTTATATCGAGCGTGTAGGTTCTGAGTGTGTGGCAGAAGATATTCCTTTCTTCCTTGAAATCTTGGCTTACGATGAAAAGATTGCGGATGCTTCCAGCGCTGAATACGCGAAAGTGAAACCTCACAAGGTTATCGGTGCCATGAAGGTCTTCTCAGATCCACGTTTCAACATTGATGTCTTGAAAGTAGAAGTTCCAGTCAACGTTAAATACGTTGAAGGCTTTGGCGATGGTGAAGTGGTGCATACTAAAGAACAAGCTGCAGCCTTCTTCAAGGAACAAGATGAGTCGACTAACCTGCCATACATATACTTGAGTGCTGGTGTATCTGCGAAACTTTTCCAAGAAACACTTGTGTTCGCTCATGAGTCAGGTGCTAACTTCAACGGTGTTCTTTGCGGACGTGCGACTTGGGCTGGCAGTGTCAAAGACTACATTGAGCAAGGTGAAGAAGCAGCTCGCAAGTGGCTTCGTACAACAGGATTTGAAAATATTGATGAGCTCAACAAGGTTCTTCAAAAAACAGCTACTTCTTGGAAAGAAAGAGTCTAAAAATAGTTAAAAAATAAATAAAGTAAGGGTTTACATTCTGAGGCTGATATGCTATAATGAAACCAGAAATTGAATAGGGTGAGCGTTACTAAGTTGGATTAGGCGTGACCGCAAATAAATTGAGGGAAGATATAGCCTCGGTTTGTTTGTGGTCTTTTTGTTTTGCCAGAACCCTAGAAAATGAAGAGGAGGAGATATGTATCGAATCATACATCCTATGAACAACAATGTTGCTCTAGCCAAACATGAAAATGGTGAAGAGGTTGTTCTGATTGGCAGTGGCATAGCTTTTAATAAAAAGAAGGGTGACATCGTTCTGGAAAGTAAGATTGAGAAAATCTTTCGCCTAAGAACGGAAGAGTCTAAAGAAAACTTTGTGGCCTTGCTCAAAGATGTTCCACTGGACTTTATCACAGTGACCTATGATGTGATTGATACCCTTTCTAAGAAGTATAATTACCCTGTCCAGGACTATATCTATGTCACGCTGACGGATCACATCTACTGTTCATATCAGGCTCTGCAGCAGGGGCGGTACAAGGAGAGTGACCTGCCAGATGCTTCGGACAAATACCCTGTCCCTTATCAGATTGCCCAGGAAGCGGTAGCCATATACCGCGAGCGGTTGTTGGATAATTTCCCTAGCGACGAGGTCAATCGCATTGCATATCACTTTATCAATGCTGAAGGGGAGACCAATCCCGAGGGGCAAAGTCACTTGGGCAAGCGAAAAGATATTCTGGCTGCAGTTGAAGCAGAGCTGAAGAAAAATGGCATTAAAAGAAGTGCAGAAAACAGCAACTTTTATGACCGTTTTATGATTCACCTGAACTACTTTTTAGACTATCTGGACAGAAGCCGTGATGACAATGTTTCCCTGCTGGAAATGGAAAGTCAGATCCAGATGACCTACCCTCAAGCCTATCAGGTCGGAAGCGATATTTACCACATCATTGCCCAGAAGACGGGAATTGATCTCTACCACAGCGAACGGGTCTACCTGGTTCTGCATATTCAACGCCTTTTATAAATAGAAAACAATAATAATATTTTACATAAGAATACAAGGAGGAACTCTCATGAATAGAGAAGAAGTAACATTGCTCGGTTTTGAAATTGTGGCCTACGCTGGTGACGCTCGATCCAAGCTCCTGGAAGCTTTGAAAGCCGCAGAGGCTGGGGATTTTGCCAAGGCAGATGCCTTGGTAGAAGAAGCAAATGGCTGCATCGCTGAAGCACACCATGCTCAGACCAGTCTCTTGACAAAAGAAGCTGCTGGTGAGGACTTGGCTTACAGCGTGACCATGATGCACGGCCAAGATCATCTAATGACTACCATCTTGCTCAAAGACGTGATGCACCATTTGATTGAACTATACAAAAGAGGAGTAAAATAATGAACAAACTCATCGGACTTATTGAGAAAGGGAAGCCTTTCTTTGAGAAGATTTCTCGGAATATCTATCTCCGTGCTATTCGGGATGGCTTTATCGCTGGTATGCCAGTCATCCTTTTCTCATCTATCTTTATCTTGATTGCCTATGTGCCAAATGCTTGGGGCTTCCACTGGTCAAAGGACATTGAAACTTTCCTAATGACCCCTTATAGCTATTCGATGGGGATTCTGGCTTTCTTTGTGGGTGGGACCACTGCTAAGGCGCTGACAGACTCTGTCAATCGCGACCTGCCTGCGACAAACCAGATTAACTTCTTGTCTACTATGCTGGCTTCTATGGTCGGCTTCCTCCTCATGGCGGCTGAACCTGCCAAGGAAGGTGGCTTCCTGACTGCCTTTATGGGAACCAAAGGTCTTTTGACAGCCTTCATCGCAGCCTTCGTTACGGTTAATGTCTACAAGGTTTGTGTGAAAAATAATATCACCATTCGCATGCCAGAAGAAGTTCCACCAAATATTTCTCAAGTATTTAAAGACTTGATTCCATTTACTGTCTCAGTCGTTCTGCTCTACGGTTTGGAACTGCTTGTTAAAGCAAGTCTGGGAGTAACTGTTGCTGAATCCATCGGAACACTTCTCGCTCCGCTTTTCTCAGCGGCAGATGGCTATCTGGGAATCACACTTATCTTTGGTGCTTATGCTTTCTTCTGGTTTGTGGGAATTCACGGTCCATCTATCGTTGAGCCTGCCATTGCTGCCATTACTTATGCCAATATCGATGCTAACTTGGCTCTGGTTCAAGCTGGTCAGCATGCGGATAAGGTCATCACTTCTGGTACTCAAATGTTCATCGTTACTATGGGTGGTACTGGTGCGACCTTGATTGTTCCATTCCTCTTCATGTGGATCTGTAAGTCCGAGCGTAACCGTGCAATTGGACGGGCATCTGTTGTCCCAACTTTCTTTGGTGTCAATGAGCCTATTCTCTTTGGTGCTCCAATCGTACTGAATCCTATTTTCTTCATTCCATTTATCTTTGCACCTATCGCAAACGTATGGATTTTCAAATTCTTTGTTGATACCTTAAACATGAACTCCTTCTCAGCCAACCTTCCTTGGGTAACACCTGGACCTCTGGGAATTGTGCTGGGTACGAACTTCCAGCTTCTGTCCTTTGTACTAGCAGCCCTCCTTGTCGTAGTAGATGTGATTATTTACTATCCATTCGTCAAGGTTTATGACGAACAAATCCTAGAAGAAGAACGTTCTGGTAAAGCTAACGATGCTCTGAAAGAAAAGGTAGCAGCTAACTTTAATACTGCTAAAGCGGAGGCTATCCTTGAAAAAGCAGGAGTGGACGAAGAAGCTCCAGCGCAAAACAATATTAGCGAAGAAACCAATGTTCTGGTGCTCTGTGCAGGTGGTGGTACTAGTGGATTGCTGGCCAACGCTTTGAATAAAGCAGCAGCTGAATACAATGTTCCTGTCAAAGCAGCAGCGGGTGGCTACGGTGCTCACCGTGAAATGCTGCCTGAGTTTGACCTGGTTATTCTGGCTCCTCAAGTTGCCTCCAACTTTGAAGACATGAAGGCGGAAACTGATAAATTGGGTATCAAGCTGGCTAAGACTGAAGGCGGCCAATACATCAAACTAACCCGTGATGGCAAAGGAGCGCTAGCCTTCGTTCAGGAGCAATTCAACAACTAAATCTGTTTATGTGAGATGAAGCAACTTGATAGAGTTTGGGACAAAAGTCCTAGCCTCTCAATTGTCTTTGGATTGTCGAGCAAGACGCAGTGGTTGAGTGGGCTCTACTACGCTGATTTCATCAGCTTTTACAGCCCTACTCAACTGTGCGGAGGTGGGACGACGAAATCGAATTCTAACGAATTACCGATTTCTGTCCCACTCTCCAAATGTTATTGAAAGGAAAATAAGATGACAAAAAGCTTACCTAAAGATTTTATTTTCGGTGGTGCCACAGCAGCCTATCAAGCTGAGGGAGCAACCCACACAGATGGAAAAGGACCTGTTGCCTGGGATAAATACCTAGAGGATAACTACTGGTACACGGCAGAACCTGCCAGTGACTTTTACCACAAATACCCTGTGGATCTGAAATTGGCTGAAGAGTATGGTGTCAATGGGATTCGGATTTCCATTGCTTGGTCACGGATTTTTCCGACAGGCTATGGCGAGGTCAATCCAAAAGGTGTGGAATTTTACCATAATCTTTTCGCAGAATGCCACAAGCGTCATGTAGAACCTTTTGTGACCCTTCACCACTTTGATACACCAGAGGCCCTTCATTCAAATGGCGATTTCCTCAATCGAGAAAATATTGAGCACTTTGTGGACTATGCGGCTTTCTGTTTTGAAGAATTTCCAGAAGTTCGCTATTGGACAACTTTCAACGAAATTGGTCCTATTGGTGATGGTCAGTACTTAGTTGGAAAATTCCCGCCGGGGATTCAGTATGACTTAGCCAAGGTTTTTCAATCCCATCACAACATGATGGTCTCCCATGCCCGCGCAGTTAAGCTTTATAAGGACAAGGGCTACAAGGGTGAAATCGGTGTCGTTCATGCCCTGCCGACAAAATACCCTTACGACCCAGAAAATCCAGCAGATGTCAGAGCAGCAGAGTTGGAAGATATTATTCATAACAAGTTTATCCTAGATGCGACTTATCTGGGGCACTATTCAGATGTAACTCTGGCAGGAGTGAATCATATCCTTAAGGTCAATGGTGGTCAGCTCGATCTGCGAGATGAAGACTTTGCGGCTTTAGAAGCAGCTAAAGACCTCAATGACTTCCTTGGCATCAACTACTATATGAGTGACTGGATGCGCGACTTTGACGGTGAAACAGAAATTATCCATAACGGTAAAGGCGAAAAGGGAAGCTCCAAGTACCAGATTAAGGGTGTAGGGCGCAGAGAATCTCCAACCCATATTCCGAAAACTGATTGGGATTGGATTATCTATCCGCAAGGCCTCTATGATCAGATCATGCGGATTAAGAAGGATTATCCAAACTACAAGAAGATTTATATCACAGAAAATGGTCTGGGTTATAAAGATGAATTTGTGGACAATACAGTTTACGACGATGCTAGGATTGATTACGTCAAGCAGCATCTGGAAGTCTTATCCGATGCGATTGCGGACGGGGCTAATGTCAAGGGCTACTTTATCTGGTCTCTGATGGATGTCTTTTCTTGGTCTAACGGTTATGAAAAGCGTTACGGCTTATTCTACGTAGACTTCGAAACGCAGGAACGCTATCCGAAGAAATCCGCTCACTGGTATAAGAAACTAGCCGAAACACAAATGATTGAATAGGCAAATAAAAACTCCCCTCCTAGCTGAATGGAATCGGCTAAGACGGGAGTTTTTTTATTCTTCATCATCTGTAAATTCTAGGATGTCTCCGGGCTGGCAATCAAGGGCTTGACAGATAGCATTGAGGGTGCTAAAGCGGATAGCCTTGGCCTTGCCCGTTTTGAGAATGGAAAGGTTGGCGTTGGTAATACCGATGATATCGGCCAGTTCACCTAGTTTCATCTTTTTCTTGGCCAGCTGGACATCAAGATTAACGATAATCATGATAGCAGCCTCCTAGATGGTAAATTCATTTTCTTCAGCTATATCAATCCCCTTTTCTAGAATTTTCATCATCAGCCAAATAATCAGAGCGCCCAAGAGAGGTGTAAAGCTCATACTGGCGTTAAAAGAGAAGGGGAGGGCAATGGGATTGCCTGATGCAGCAACCTTAACGGAAAGAAAGGTCAGAGCCAAAAAGACTTTCCATGCCTTATCAGCTAGTTGCGTGTTTGATGAATCAAAAATCTTTCCACCAATCAAATTTTTGATGAAATTACGAGCAAGATAGATGAGATAAATAGTCAAAGAAGCTGTGAGAAGATTTATAACAAAGGCTAAAATACTCCACAAATTTGAAAAATCAACCGAGGGCAGAAATTGAACATTGAGCTTTATTCCCAACCTGTCGGAAAGACCGGTGTAAGAAATCACACTTAGGATAGTAAGAAACACCAGAATAGCAGCATAACCCACTATGATAAGATTCAGTAGAGTAACGATATCTTTGAGCAAAGAGTTATTTTTTAATTCAATCTTTTTCATGATGCTTACCTCTATCGAAAATCAGCCGGCAGTAGATTTTCTTTTCCTTTTATTCTTATTATAATCTATTTTTTATTGTATTTCAAGAAAAATATATCGAAAAACGATAAAATATATACCCTTTTATCATAAAAGCCATTACTTGTTTCTTGTGCCATAAAGTTTTCAAATTAATTCAAGGAGGAAAAAATGGGAATTTTTGATTTCTTTAAAAAATAGTCGGATTTTTGACAGCACTTTATTTTTATTCTATAATAAATTTACTTTTTATTTAAGGAGACAAAAATGAAAAAAATTTTTTCAGCCAGCGTGGCTCTTTTAGCAGCAGTTACCTTAGCAGCATGTTCAAATAATCATTCATCCGTTACTTCTAAATCTTCAGAAAGCAAGGCTGCTTCTAGCTCAGTTAAGAAGTCTTCAAAATCAAGCAGTAAAGAAAGTAACTCAAGCAGCTCAAGTACTTCGTCAAGTGCTAATTTAGAAACGCCTGATTTTGTCTTGGTTACAGACGAAGAAATCGCTAATGCAACAACAATTGGTGATTTGAAAACCGTCTATAATAAGCTTGCGGATAATTACATCAAATATAGTGGAGAAATTAGAGAAAAACTCCCTGAGTCTGAAAGAACAGATTTTGACAAAGAAGCGGAAGCAAGTTTGAAAGCTTTTGAGGAATCCAAACAGACTCTTAGTGATCAATTATCTCAGTATGGTTCAGATGATTTAGAAGTTCCAGCAGAAGTACGGGATCCGTTCCTGCAAAACTTAAAAGAGAAACGTGATAAACTGGTAAATGTTTTGAAAATGTCTTATATTTTTGTTTCAAATATGCCTAAAAAACAGTAATATCAGCTATTGAAATTGATCCTTATTCTCTGGAGAAGATTCTTCCGAATCAGGCAGACCTCCCAATCTGTATCTTGATTCAGCTCCATCCATTACTAGACAATAAAATATCAGGAGCAACCTTATTGTTGCTCCTGATATTTTATACTCTTTATTTAAACTTAAAGCCTTCATAGACCAGATCTGCTTTAGGATTGGTCTTTTTGAATTCGTTGGCTAGTTTATCCATCATCCTGACAGGTCCGCACATGAAGACGGTGGTTTTGTCATCCAGAGGATAATTTTTGAAGTCTAAATAGCCAGAGACCCTGCTATCGACCAAATGAAGGTCAAACTGCGGATTCTTGGCTGCATAGTCTTTGAGTAGGTTTAGGTAAACAGCATTTTCTGCTCCAGTATAAGCGTAGTAGAAGCTGACTGGACGATTCAGATTAGTAATTTCGCGGATATAGGAAATGAAGGGCGTAATGCCAATCCCACCAGCAATCCAGATTTGTTTTTCCTGCCCCTGGTCAAGAATCATGTGACCATAAGCTCGGTCAATGGTGACCTTGGTTCCCTCTTGGATCTTGTCATAAAGTTTCTTAGTGTGGTCACCAGAGTCCTTGATGGTAAAGTAGATGATATTGTCATGGCCGCCAGAGATAGAGAATGGATGCGGCGCTTTTTCAAATCCTTCTTGGAAAATCTTGACAAAGGCAAACTGCCCATACTGATAGTCTAGCTTTTGACTAAGCTGGATCTTCAACTCCACGGTATCGTGGTTGAGGCGCTTGACTTGCAGGATTTTTCCCAGATGGCGAAAGGCAAGAGACTGGTAGAGGAAGATGATGTAAAAGCCAGAGGCTAAACCGATGATAGCGTAGAATCCGACTACGAAACCTAGTAAGGTCGGTGTTAGGAGTCGACCGCCCATCAGCATATAGGCGTGGAAGAGACCAAAGATATAGGCCAAATAAACAAAGCGGTGAATCCAGCGCCAAGCCTCATATTTGATGTGCTTGCCAAGATAGGCCACCAGAACAATGCTGACAAAGAGATAGATTCCAACATTACCAAGCTGGGCTGCCAGATGAGAGCCCCAGAGACTGCCGCCCATGGCAACATTGTGGAGAGCAAGAAGAACGACGGAAAAGATAGCGGTAAACTTATGATAAGCATACATCTTTTCGATGCCATGGAACCATTTTTCCAAAAGGGCGTTCCGAGTCGCAAGTAAAAAGGTCAGCGAAAGGGTGGTCAAGGCCAGACCGGGTACGATAAAGTTGGTCATTCCAGCTGAAGCCCAAGCATAGATGGTCAGGATTATGCTGATAGCGATAAGGGCGATTCCTTTGATAGATTTCATGATGGTTTCCTTTCTGGTTTTTATCACTACTTAGTTGTAAATGAATTTGTTACATTCTAACAAAGAAAAAACAAGCTGTCAAGATAAGAGCTTGTTTTGTTTTTGGTATGGATAGGCCAAGTCTGCCATTAGATAAGCTATAGAGGACTTTTTTGATTTTACTCTTGAACCTCTGCGGCAGTCTCTTCCTTTTTGTCAGTCTCAGACTGGCCGAAAGGCAACTGCTTGCTCCAGCGTGATAGGTTTTCTCGGATATCCTTGCCAATAGCAGAAGGCTTAGGCAAGCTAATGGAGTCTTTCCAGCTTTGGACACGCATATCCAGTAGGAGCTTGGACAAGCGCAGCAGCATGTCACGTTCTTGGTCTGTTAGAGACTTAGCATTTTTCAGGATATCAAGGACTTTGTTAAAGTTTTCAACATTGGACAGTTCATCGACAGACTGGATACCAGCATCCAAAATCAGTCCGAAAAAGAGGTCGAAAAAGTCTTTAAGTTCTTCATCTGAAACGGTGCTCACCCAATTTTTAAAAGTCTTGTCTATCTGTAGGCTCTCTGCATCTAGTGTATCCAGCAATAGGAAAGAGTCTCCCTTGATTTTCCATGAAAATGTATCGTGCTGGGCAAAGCCGCCGATGGCACTGCTTTTGACAATCCTAGCTTCCTTAGGTGTTTCCAGCATCATGCCGACGATGGAGTTCTGAGGCAGGTAGCGTTTCATCCTTTCAACCATAGCCTGATAGCCATCGCTTTCGGTGACAAAGTGATTGAGACCGGGAGAGTCATAACTGTAGATGGCTTCAATACGGTCTTGAAGCGACGTTTCCATCTGACTGGCTGCATAAGAAGCCAGGTTTCCTCCTTTGGAATGGCCGGTTAGGATAAAGTTACCGGGCAGATTTTCTAAGGCCTTCTGCAGGTAGCGGGCGGCCATTTTCTGAGCAGGGATCTGATCCATATAGGTCATGTGGAAGTCTTCCTTCCAGCCGACAATGGAGTCGTCCGTACCGCGAAAGACCAGAACATAGGTATCAGGCTTGATTTTGAACATCAAGGCAGCGAATTGCTTCTGGATATCTTGGTCAACGTCATTGACATAGCCCATCAGTTTTAGATTTTTAAAACGGGTAGAGGCTGCGGCCGAATCTAGCAGTTTCAGTCGGTTTTTGCTGACCATCATGGAGAGGTCGCGCGGTACTTGATCGGCCAAATCCAGCAGCCGGCAGTCGCAGTAAGGGGACATATCTTCATGTACCAGCTGGTCAAAAGGCAAGTAGGTTAGCTCTGTCAGGATTAGCAGATCCAGTTCATTAAAAGGTTTATCATAAATACTGTCATGCTGCACTTCTTCAAGGTAAGTAAAAATATTGCTCATATTATATCTCCAATTTCTACTAGTTAGTATAGCATATTTTTTGCTAGAATTTCTCTTTTCCAGAAAAATCCTACCTTAGACTGAGGATGATAAACAAGCAAGCGCATTTTTTGGTATAATGTTACTAGCAAGAAATCGGGAGGGAAAGATGCACAAGATTTTACTAGTAGAAGATGATCCAGTCATTCGTCAGATGGTTAAGAAAATGCTGGAACAATGGGGCTTTCAGGTAGTGGCAGTAGAGGACTTTATGGATGTGCTGACTGTCTTTGTCCGAGAGGAGCCGCATTTGGTACTGATGGATATCGGCCTGCCCTTGTTTAACGGCTATCACTGGTGTCAGGAAATCCGCAAGATTTCAACGGTGCCTATCATGTTTCTGTCTTCCCGCGATCAGTCCATGGACATTGTCATGGCTATCAATATGGGGGCAGACGACTATGTGACCAAGCCTTTTGACAATAATGTCTTTCTGGCTAAGGTTCAGGGCTTGCTGCGCCGTTCCTATGAGTTTGGAAACGACCAGAGTCTCTTGGAGCATCAGGGTGTCATTCTCAATCTCAAGTCGACAGATCTGGTCTTTGATGGCAAAGTGGTGACCTTGACCAAGAACGAATTTCAGATTTTGCGGGTCCTCTTTGAGCACGCAGATGGTATCGTAGCGCGTGATGATCTGATGAAGGAACTCTGGAACAGTGACTTTTTCATCGATGACAATACCCTATCGGTCAATGTGGCTCGCCTGCGTAAGAAGCTTGAAGAGCACGGACTGAAAAACTTCATCGAAACCAAAAAAGGAATAGGATACGGTCTCATCAATGGACACACAGGATAAATTTTTCTTTCTTAAGTCTTACCTTTATTCGCGGCGATTTTTTCTAGCTCTGCTGATTCTGCTGCTAGGCTTTATTCTTCTATTTGCCTTTGTCTTTGATGCTTACCGCAGTCTGCTGGAATATGTCGCGCTCTTGCTGGCTTTTCTGTCTTTCTTGTTTATCGGAGCAGATGCTTGGACGGCCTTTAAGAGCTATCGCAGCCAGAAGCTACAGGTCTCCGCTCAGGCTCAGACTCCTCTAGAAAAGCTCTTGCAGGAACGAGTGGAAGAGCTGGAGTACGAACAGAAGAATCAGCTCTTGGTTGAGCAGGAAAAATACAATGATTTGCTGGACTACTATACTCTTTGGGTTCATCAAGTCAAGACACCTATTGCAGCCAGTTCACTTTTGATTGGAGATTTGAAGGATAAGGAAGCCAAGTCTCAGTTGGAGCAGGAGCTCTTCAAGATTGAATCCTACGTTCATCTGGTGCTCCAGTACCTCCGTCTGGAAAGCTTCCATGATGATCTAGTTCTGAAGCAGGAAAATCTGGCTGATTTGGTCAGGGAAGTAGTCAAGAAATACGCTCTTTTCTTTATTCAGCAAGGACTCAGTCTCAATCTTCATGATCTAGACCACACGATTGTCACTGATAAAAAGTGGTTTCTAGTGATTTTGGAGCAGGTCCTGTCCAATAGTCTTAAATACACCAAAGAAGGCAGCATAGAGATTTATTTTCAAGAGGGTAGCCTCTACATCAAAGACACGGGTCTGGGGATTCAAAATGCTGATTTGCTACGGGTTTTTGAGCGCGGTTTCTCAGGCTACAACGGTCGTCTGACCCAGCAGTCATCAGGCTTAGGCCTTTACCTGTCCAAGAAAATTGCTGACCAGCTGGGACACAAGATTTCCATTGACTCTCAAGTTGGTCGGGGAACGACGGTCTCCATCGCCTTTCCTGAGAAGAAATTGATCTTTGAGTAGGAGGAAGAAAGTTGCTAGTAGTGGTTTATGATAGCCTGACTGGTTTGGGCAAGAAGTTTGCTCAAAGCCTGGAACTGCCTAGCCAGTCAGTCTGGAAAAAGCTGGAGGAACCCTGTATTTTAGTCAGCAGAAATAGCGGTGCTGGGCAGATTCCGTGGACGACCAAGCGCTTCATCAGAAAGAACAGACATCTAATCAAAGGCTTTGTCATCAATGGCAATCAGAAGCGTTATCCGCGGACCTTTTGCGGGGCAACGGATAAGATAGTGGAGCAGTACGGCCTCCGCCATATCCGTAACATAGAAGGTTCTGGAACGGAAGCAGACCGAGAAGCGGTCAAAGGCTTTTTAGAACAGTTGCATACAGAAGAAAGTTCTCATAAAAGCCACTAGGTTTTGTGCTATTTTTGACGGATGCTCCTGCATGATTTTTAAAAGTGACAAAATTGTAAGAATAAAACTAGCAAATGAAAGGTTAGGTTATGGTACCGACCTTTCTTTTTTATTATCATAGAGGCAAGAAATAAGAAGGAGACAGAAAAATGAAATCAAAAGGTATAAATGCTTTTCAGTTGAAGCTCTTCATGGCATTTCTTATGGTTTTTGACCATATCAGTCAGATACCGGGGCTGGTGCCGGAGGGCTGGGATGGCGTCTTGCATGCCCTAACCCGCTGTGTCGGAGCAGCATTTGCCTTCATGGCAGTGGAAGGCTTTCTCCACACTCGCAACCGCCTGGCTTACAATATGCGGCTCTTCTTTTGGGCAGCCCTGATGCAGACAGGAAACTGTATCCTGACGCTTCTCTTTCAGGAGAAGGGCATCTACCTCACTCACAATATCTTTCTGACCTTGGCCTGCGGTGTCCTCATGCTGAGTCTTTTCTTTGGCTTTTCTGACAATGGCGGAGCTACTAAGGATGGGAAGCGTGGTTTGCGGCTGACAGCAGGAGTATTAGTCTTGCTGGCTGGGCTTCTCTTTAGCGAAGGCGGCATGGCTCTGCTTCCTTTCATGCTCTTGACCTACCTTTTTAGAAATCAAGTCTTTTTCAGAAACTTGTCCTATGTAGCCTGGGGGGGAGTTCTCTTTGCCATGAGTATTCAAATTTATCCAACTCTGCAGGATACGCTATCAATGCTGCTCTATAATTCAGATTGGCTCTTTATCAGTGTTCTTCCTCTCTTGCACTTCTATAATGGTGAGCGAGGATCCAGCAGCAAGTGGAGCAAATATTTCTTCTATATTTTCTATCCAGCCCACCTTTGGCTAATTGCCTTGGTCGCCTTTTGGGTAAAATAAAGCCCATCTCACATCTTACAAAACTGTAAGATTGCACTTTAAAATGTAAGCTTAGGTTATGGCAGGGCGGTTGGTATTGAGATAAAATAGACTTATCAATTAGGAAGCAGTTTATAAATGCTGCTAAAAGCAGGGCTTTGATAGGTGCCTGCTAGACAGAAAGGAAGCAAGATGACATTATTAGATGTACAACACGTAAAAAAGATTTATAAAACCCGCTTTCAGGGCAGCCAAGTAGAGGCACTGAAAGACATTCACTTTACGGTAGAAAAAGGCGAATATGTCGCCATCATGGGGGAGTCAGGCTCCGGGAAATCCACCCTGCTTAACATCCTAGCCATGTTGGACAAGCCGACTGAGGGCCGTGTCTTTCTCAACGGAACTGACACAGCAACCATCAAAAACAGTCAGGCTTCCAGCTTCCGTAGGGAGAAATTAGGTTTTGTCTTTCAGGATTTCAATCTGCTGGATACCCTGTCGGTCAAGGATAATATTCTCCTGCCTCTGGTCCTCTCTCGTCGTCCCATTACCGAGATGATGCAAAAGCTGGTTACGACCTGCAATGAGCTGGGGATTAACAAGCTGCAAGAGAAGTTTCCTTATGAGATTTCCGGTGGCCAGAAGCAGCGGGTAGCAGTAGCTCGGGCCATCATCACAGATCCTGAGATTCTGCTGGCGGATGAGCCGACAGGAGCCTTGGATTCCAAGTCTTCGGCAGCGTTGTTGGATGTCTTTGACGATATCAATGCCCGCGGTCAAACCATTCTCATGGTGACCCACTCAACTGCAGCGGCTAGCCGCGCCAAGCGGGTGCTCTTTATCAAGGATGGAATTCTTTATAATCAAATCTTCCGTGGCGACAAGACCGAGCGGCAGATGTTCCAAGAGATTTCCGATACTCTGACAGTTATGGCAAGTGAGGTGGGCAATTATGTTCAAACTAACGAGTAAACTGGCTTTGTCCAATCTGGTTAAAAATCGCAGTTTGTATTATCCATTTGCTTTGGCGACGGTACTGGCAACAGCGATTTTGTATAGTTTTGTCTCACTAACTCATAGCCCCAACATGGAGGCCTCTTATGGCGGTGCAGCTGCTCGCATGACCCTGCAGTTTGGTATCCATGTCATTCAGATTGCCGTCCTTATCCTTATCACCTATGCTAATAGTTTCGTCATGAAAAACCGCTCCCGAGAGTTGGGAGTCTATAGTCTGCTGGGTATGGAGAAAAAGCATCTGTTAGTCATGACCTTCTTTGAACTCTGTGTCTTTTATCTGGCTACAGTTGGTCTGGGTATCTTGTCTGGTCTAGCTTTAGATAAGATGCTCTACGCAGTCCTTTTGAAATTGATGGGAATGCCGGCAGTTCTTGACTCGACCTTCCAATGGCAGAACGTCGGGATGACTCTAATCAGTCTAGGTGTCGCTTTTGCGGTGATTTTGTTGCTCAACTCTACCCGACTTCTACGCTATAGCTCTCTTAACCTAATGAAAGAAAAGAAAGCAGGCGAGAAGAAAGGACGCTTCCTTTTTCTGCAAACATTGCTGGGGCTCCTGCTCATGGGTGTGGCTTATTATATGGCTTTGACCGTTACCAAACCTGTCACTGCTATCGGCAATTTCTTTATAGCTGTGGTCATGGTTATCCTAGCAACCTATCTGCTTTTTAATGCAGGTTCAATTACACTATTACAATTTCTCAAAAAGCGCAAAGGCTACTATTACAAAACGCAAAATTTCATTTCTGTTTCCAATCTCATCTCGCGGATGCGTAAAAATGCAGCAGGATTGGCAACTATCTCCATTCTATCTACCATGCTCTTAGTGACTCTGGTTGGTACAATCAATATCTATGTTGGAGGTCAGGATTATATTACTACCTTGCATCCAAAGGATTACAATGTCAGCGTGGTCTTGCCGAAATCGACCGATCAGAAGGAGGCTCTGTTAGACAAGGTCCAGCAAGTCGCTCAGGACACAGATCTGAAGAAGCCAAGCTATACTACCTATCTCTACCAATCAGCCTTCATTATGAAACTGGCTGGTAATGATGTGACAGTTCCAATGCAAAGAGAGCTGGAGTCAGATACAAGTATCTTGACCAAGTCTGCAGGCACGATTACGGTCATTAATCGTCAGGATTATGAAAAAATGACAGGGGAAAAGATAGACCTGGCAGACGATGAAACTCTTGTCTATGGAAAAAATATTTCCTTAAATAAGGACAAGCCACTCCGAGTGAATGGTAAGGACTGGAAGATTAAGCAGCTTTTATCGTCGAATTTCACGCATGGGGAAATTCCTAATCCAAACGATGTGACCATGGAGCAGGGTCTCTATATGGTGGTCAATGATAGCAAAGAGGTTAATCTCGATGTGGATCATTACTACTACATTGGAGTTGCTTCAGAGACTAAGGGCAGTAAAAAGTTTGTCGAGCAAGTCCAACTGGGGTTGAGGGACACTTTGGATCAGGAACAAGCTCAAGATGGTAGCTTCGCAATGGCTAGTGACCGTTATAGTGCAGAAAAGAGCTATCAAGAACTTACTGGAACTTTGCTCTTTATCGGAGTCTTCCTCTCGGTTATCTTCCTCCTAGGAGCTGTTCTCGTGATTTACTACAAGCAAATCTCTGAAGGATATGAAGATCGCGATGGCTTTATCATCTTGCAAAAAGTTGGTTTAGATGAAAAGCAGACTAGAAGTACCATTCGCAAGCAAATCTTGACTGTTTTCTTCCTACCTCTCATCTTTGCTTTTCTACATGTAGCAGCGGTTTTTCATATGCTGCGCTTGATAGTTGCTTTATTGGGTGTGACCAATCTTTCTCTCTTAATTCAGACAACACTAGCAACTTGCGGAGTCTTCCTCCTGACCTATATTCTGGTCTTCCTTCTGACTTCACGAAGCTACCGCAAGATTGTCGCCCGCTAAGAGCAAATCCCTGACCTCTGGTCGGGGATTTTTTGATGTCTGGATTTTCACCTCTCATCTCCCTCATTTTACCGCTTGTCCAAAAAGCTGAGATTTTTCAAAAAAGACTTGCTATCATAGTCTCAGAAGTAAAGAAAAGGAGAAAAGATCATGTTAGTAGAAACGAAAAATCTTAGCAAGGTTTATGGCGATAAGGTGGCAGTCAATGATCTGAATATTCAGATTGAGAGAGGCAGTTTTACAGCTATTCTAGGCCCTAATGGTGCAGGAAAATCCACAATCATTCAGATGCTGATAGGGCTCTTGCAGCCGACATCCGGGCAGATTTGCTATGCTGAAAAGCCTAGGCTGGGTGTGGTTTTCCAAAACAGTGTATTGGACGACCGGCTGACAGTTTTGGAAAATCTGACCATCAGAGCCAAGCAGTACAAGGAAATGCCGGCAGGTAGAATCGAGCGCTTGGTCTCTCAGCTGGGCTTGTCAGCCTTTGTTAAGCAGCCTTATGGGACACTGTCTGGTGGCCAAAAGCGTCGGGTGGACATTGCGCGAGCCCTGCTCAATAGCCCTGACCTACTTTTTCTAGATGAGCCTACGACAGGCCTGGACATTCAGACTCGGGAGAGTATCTGGAGCCTGCTCAAGCAGATTCAGAAAGAAGAGCAGATGACCATTGTCTTGACAACCCACTATCTCAATGAAACTGATGATGCGGATAAGATCTATATCGTAGACCATGGTCAGGTCATTGCCAAAGGATCTGCAGACCAGATTAAGGGAAGCTACGCTCGCAATGTTTTACGGATTTTGAGCCAAGATGCAGCAGGTTTAGAGAAAAGCTTGTCAAGAGGCTGCGCTTGGGAGCAAGTCAAGGAAGGGGAATTTATCCTCCACCCTAAAACGACTCAAGAAGCACTGACCTTATTGGCTCAGGCTGGTCCCTATATCGAACAATTTGAATTCCAACCCGGAACCATGGACGATGCCTTTATGGCACTGACAGGAAGAGAGGTACGCTAATATGCTAGCTTTGATAAAACGTAATTTTTTACTTTATTTTCGCAACCGCAGTGGGGTAATTTTGTCCCTCTTCGGAGCCATTATTCCCTTTGTGCTTTATATCGTTTTTTTGAAAAATAATTACAAAGACCATTCCAGCCAGCTGATGGACTTGTGGCTGATTGGCGGCGTGTTGGCAGTTACAGGATTAACGACCACATTGGCGGCTTTCTCTCGGCAGGTCGAAGACCGGGAGCGGAAGGTGACAGACGACCTCTTTATCACAGACTTGGGACCATGGGGCTTGCAGCTTAGTTATCTTGTCAGCTCTGTCATTATCGGCTTTTTGATGCAGGTCATTATGTTTGCCTTTATGCTCAGCTATTTTACGCTGGCGGATAAAATTTCCTTTGAGTGGGGAATCCTTCCTTATCTGGTTCTTTTGATGCTCTTAAATAGCCTCTTGGCCACACTGATAAATGCTCTGATTGTTCAATGTTTCAAATCAGTGGATAGTCTGGGTAAATTGGCGACAGCAGTCGGAGCTACCTCTGGTTTTCTAGTGGGAACCTATATCCCCATTGGAATCTTGCCGAAAATGGCGCAAAATCTAATGAAGCTCACTCCTTCTAACTACATGACATCTCTATTTAGACAGGTTCTCATGAAGGAAAGTCTAGCAGATACTTTTACTAATAGCAGCCAGTCACGAGCAGCTTTTGAAAAAACAATGGGAATTCGCATTGAATGGCAGGAGCTCTTGACAAGGACAGAAACTTTCTATATAGTTGGAATAGTTTTAGTTGCAATAGCGCTTATTTGGATGGTGCAAAATATGATTGCCATCCGCCGGCTGAAACTACAATAGAATGTGAATAGGGAGTTTCCTCTTGCAAGCAAAATTTGAAACAGATCCAACCATTTCATCCAAGGATCCGCTGGTTGTGGTCAAGGCAGACCAGCTAGCGGCAGAAGCCAAGGCCATCTTAGATTATTTAGAGCAGTACAAGGCAGGGCCAAGTGGCGTCCTGCCTATCAAGTCGGATGATAAACTGGTCATGCTGAAGACTGAAGATATTATCCTAGCAGACATCAACCAGACAACTCTAATGATTTACAGCAGAGAAGGCATCTACCAGACAACAGAGACCTTGACTCGCTTTCAGCAGCGGATTAGCAGCTCGAACTTTATCCAGGTTTCTCGGCATGCTGTCATCAATATTGACCATCTGGAGTCTTTGTCTGACAGTTTTTCTGGCAATATGACGGCTAAGCTGACCAATCAAATCAAGACCGAAGTCAGCCGTCGCTATGTCAAGCTCTTGATGGAATATCTGGGAATCTAGGAGGTAAGTGATGAGTATAAAAAAATGTCTACACGCTATATTAATGGGCATCCAGACAGGGAGTGCAGTCTATCTGATTGTCCTTGCTTTCTCTATTCAAAAACATCCGCCCACAACTAGTAATATCATCAGTGTCATGGTGATGAGCGGTTTGATTGGGATCATCAGTTCAATTTTAAAAACTCTTGAAGACCGTTTCTCTTTTTTAGTCTCGATTTTACTGCATTTTGTCGCTGTCGCAGTCTTAGTATGCTGTTTCATGGTCTATAATAACTGGGGATTTTTAATTGCCAGCTGTCATTTCTGGCTGGATTTTATTCTGATTTATCTCTTTGTATGGCTCTTTCTTTACTTGGATACAAATCTTAAGACCAAGAAGATTAACAGTGCCTTGGCTAAGCGCAGAAAGGAAAAAGAACTAAGATAGTTCAAGGCTAATGAAACTTTCTAGCAAGAATATAATGAAAAATAGTTTGTATGTATAAAAACCACCTCAGGAGGTGGTTTTTTATCTGAAGAAGCTCGGAGATTTGCTTTGTGGTATACTAGAGATACAAATAAGTTGATTTTAAAAAAATTCGGAGGTGAAGATGGATAAAATGGTAAATGAAAAGATTGCATTTTTAAACAAATATACGCTATCGTCTGAAAAGAAAGTGGAGTTTGTAACCGATGAATCAACTATTTTGAATGCTCCCATTCCAGAATATTGGAAAGTTGCTTTTCTAACTGATAATTTGGAAGATAGAAAATCAGCTATTTTAGGAGAATGGAGAAAATACTTTGCAAGAGAACTAAGCAATACCATTCTTTACCTGAAAACTTATTTGACAAATATTGAGTTGATGAAAATTGGGGATGAATACTCTATTTTGTATACCATTCTTAGTTACAAGACTCAAAAGATAGCTTTCTACGAAGGGAAAAACCCACTATCTGAATCAAATTTTGGTAAAAAATTTGATTGTACAGTTGAAAATATTGATAAAATAATTGTAGACTTTTACACAAAGGTTCATAATGGTTTTTATTACTATCCGAGTAAAACAATGGGCTTGGATAGCGCTGAAAATATCGATTCTATGGCTGATTTTGAATGGGAATATGAAGACCAGCTGGAGATGGATTTGACCTCTTGCTATAACTTTTTCAGTAACGGGATGGGGACCTATATCGTTCTGGATTTGACGCAGAATATAGAAACTGGAGCTTATCTTTGGTCCACAAAAGAGCTTCCTAAAGGAAACTTAAATTTTTGGGATATCATTGATGAATGGATTATCATTGGACTGGATTTTTAAAAAGAAACTTGTGTCAATACGGTTAAAAATGGGCAAGATTTACCAGCTGCAATTTAGCGAGCTAGAAAGAGGAAAATATGGAAAAACAGATAAACGAAAAAGTGATGGAAATTGCGCAGAGCGTTCATAAGACAATACCTGTAGCTTGGGATAATCTTTATATTGGTATAAGTCTTGCTTCTGATGGAGGAGGAGTTTATTATTTTTTTAATGAAGAAGGGAAAAATGAGTATATCTACAATCTCTATATACCAAAGCAATATAGTATTCCTATTTCAGAGTTTAAAGAAAACGAAAGACGAATCTTTAGACTGGCTTGGGAATTGAGAGAAATATTTGAAAAAGAAGGACAAGCATTGTGGTCTTCTTGTACGCTAAAGGTTCTTGGTACGAAATTATCTGCTGAATTTGACTATGCACCATGGAATGAAAGTGGCTTTGGACCAAGTGCTCTTTTAAAATATTTCAAGCATAAATACCTTGGTTTTGAGTCTCGAGATGAAAAAGAGTTTGAACAGTTCAAGGCCATGGAAGCCTTTCAAAGAGATCATAATGGAAAATAGTTCCATCAAACCCAAAGCCTCCCTAGAGGCAGAACTTGGTTAGAAAGTTGGCAGTAGATATTGTTTATGTTGTTAGAACTATAGTGAACGCGAATAGGAAATCAAAAGAAAACTAAAGTAGCTGATGAACTTTTAGTAAAATAGTTAGAAATATCTGGAAAAGAAATAACCAAACTTCGAAAATAAGGGAAATTTGCTTGGCATGATTTAATGACATAAAAACAATGCGATTAATCTCGGCTATTATCAGTATTAAATTTGGACATTTAGGTAGAGTTGCAGCAGTTAAAAATTATTAGTTTTTTAGAGAGGCAGTTGTAAATAATGGAATTGAATCATCACATTTTTGGTAAACTAACATTTAATTATGGTTGGACTCGAGATATGACCGTCACTATTTTTGGTGAGCAGTATGTTTTAGAAATGATTATTGATGCAGATGATGATGGAAAATTTGAAGTAAATCAAGAAAGAGCCTATATCTTTTTTAAAGAACACTTAGATGAAATTGTAAAAGAAGCTAATTGTGCCATTGTATCATACTATAATCGTGAAATATCAAATATTGTTTCTGGTTACACAAATACAGACGAAAAACAATATTTTTTGGATAAAATTGGAGACAAAGAACAAATTTACTCTTTGTTGAAGCTCAAGCAAATCATGTTTCCTTTGACCTTTGACGAAAATGTTGAAGAATTTGGCTTTTTATGTGATTGTGATTGGGATAAGGAAAACGGACTAGCGATAAAATTTACCAACGGCGTATTGTCTGAGATTGGTCCTCAAGATATACTTTTATAGATAGTTTCTTTCTTGATAACTGACTGATTCAGGAGAAAACTGCTTGTGACTTAACCACCTTTAAGGTGGTTTTCTTCTGGTTTAATCAATGGTGATACATATTTTTTGTGATATACTAGGATTATAATAAAACAATGTAATAGACCAAATCGGAGGATAAAATGGAAAAACAAATTAATGAGAAAATGACAGAGATTATTTATAAAGTGAATGATATGATTCCGGTTGAGTGGGAAGATCTTTATATCAACTTTGAAGTGGATAAAACTCTTAGTGGCGGTGTAGTATTTTTCTTTAAATATAAAGGAGAATATCATTATTATATGGATATTCCATCTTTATTTAACATTTCTGAAGACGAATTTGATAATGAATTTATGGACTTGTTTGATTTAGGTGGTGAGATGAAGAAGATATTCATCGAGCAGGGTCTGGCAGAGTGGTCTGCCTTTACAATAAAGGTGGATGAAAATAATAGAGCCTCTTTGGACTTTGACTATGCACCATGGAATGAAAGTCAATTTGGACCAACGGCGAGAATAAATTTCTTTAGATATCAATATCTTGGCTTTAAACCTCGAAACGAAAAAGATCTTGAACAGTTCAAGGCCATAGAAGTCTTCCAAAGAAAGTACAATAGTAAATAAAAGATTATCTCTTGTACTATATCAATAAAACAAAAAAGACAAACTTAGAACTAGTTTGTCAGAAATTTAAAGCTAGGACTAACCTAGCTTTATTTTATAGTCATTTACACTCCCAATCTGATATGAGGGAAGTGGTTGTAGAGATAGTCAAAGGTTGACTGGAGTTTGGTATCTGTTGTTTTACCAATGTTCTTAATAGGCATTTGGTATTTCTTTTGATTGTTTCGAACAGCAACTAAGGTTGAGTTTCTGTTTGAAGCAACGAAGCCACGATGCATGGTGAGAATGTGGTGGTAGAGATGGACGACCTGTTTGAGATCAATCGCCTTGAAACCTCGATAGTAGGTAATGAGATGATCTTTATAAACAGCAATTTTCAGCACATCGTCGTGGAAAGAAGCTTGCTCCAGCAGGATATTGAGATTGTCCTTGGCCTCTGGATAGGCTGCATAGATTTCTTCGTAGGCAGCGATATTTTTCTTGCGGCCAATAATTCCTATAACGACAAAGAAAACACAGAGTCCAATCAAAAACAGAATGTAGAACATGAATGCAAGATTGTCAGACTCAAATTCAGTGATAGAGATATAGGAGCTGCTTGACATTACTGTGATGACTTCGGGATTGTCTGCTAGGAGACCGCGAACGAGACTACCATAATTAGAGATATATCCCTGATTTTTTTTAGGGGAGTTAGCATTAACGTAGGAGCCAACGATTCGGACAGGATTTTTTTCCAGCTCGCCCTTTTTCTCTTTTTCCAAGAGCTGGGCAATCTGCTTGTCCCCTTTTTTAGCCTGCAGACCAACATATCCGTCTTGGTAGGCAACCAGCCAAACTTGGGTATTATCGTCTACTTCAATCAGAGCTTCTGGGAAAATATATGACACTTCAGCATAGACTGCTGAATCTGCTCCAGGATTGCTATTTCGGTCATAGGCAGTCTTGGTGTTGACTTTTTGGTATTGGATAAAGCCCATCACTGCAGCAACAGCTAGAAAAATAAGAGAAATTACCATTAGGGCGATGGTACCCTGGTTTCGTCTTTCCTTGAGCATAGCTCAACCTCCAAAATATAATCTAAAAAATAATTTGATTAGCAAACTATCTTTTTTTGTATAGTATAGCATAAATGCTTGACAAGTGGCAAGATTGTGTTAAAATATGAATGAACACAAAATATAATTCATTCACAAAAGAGGCGTGGAAATGGATAAAAAAAATGAGCTCCTGGCTGCGGCTAGAGAAGTCTTTGCAGAAAAAGGCTATAAGGCAGCTGGAATTTCTGATATTGCTAAGAGAAGCCAGATGGCTGTCGGATCTTTTTACAAGTATTATGAGTCCAAGGAAGCTATCTTCTTGGAGGTTTATGTAACTGAAAATAGCCGTATACGTGAGGGAATCATGCAAAGCGTAGACTGGCAGGGCGAGCCCGAGGCAATCATTGAACAGCTTTTTGCAGTCACTTTTGAATTGATTTCACCCAATAAAATTCTGGCTGAGTGGAACAAGCCAGGGATTTCTCAGATTCTGCACGATTACTATAATCAGGATTCCGGACGAGCATCCAATGCCTTTCATCAGTTTCTGATTCAGACCTTCAGCCAGCGCTTGCAGGAAGAGGGCTTTTCGCAGGAGAAAATAGCTGAGATCATGAAGGTTTATGACTTGATTTATTACATAGACATGCATGTTACAGAACAGGATTTTTCAGGCTACTTCGATAGTCTTGAGACTTTAGTGAAATATTTTGTTAAGGGGATTTTTTCCAAATAGAGGAAATTCCTTTTCTTAAAAGCATTAGTGAATGAATTTCTAAAACTATTCATTCACAAACAAAGGAGGTGATGTCTTATGTAGTGCGAATAGGAATGGTTAGAAAGCTTTGAATGAATATTTGGAAGCGTTCATTCAAAAATAGAAAGTGAGGAAATAGAATGAACAAGCAAGGAGGATTTGCTATGAGTGGAATGGCTATTTTGGGTATCTGTCTGGTCGCGATTGGTCTTTTGACCATTGGCTACGGCGGTGTGACAGTTGGTTTTAGTTTAAGTGTGGATTTTCAGTCATTTTTAGTCGGAGGTCTCATCATTGTTCTAATCGGAGCAGCTTTGATTCCGGGCTTGCCGGCAGTTGCTAAGCTGGCGGTACTGGCTTTGACAACTTTGTCATTGCTGATTTACATTCACATGATGCCAGATTTAGAGTTTATGCTTATGCTCATCTCAGATGTTGTGGTTTTAGGCTTTGCGACCTGGTTTGCTATCCTTTTTTTAAGAAAGTAGGTAATGAAGATGATTGTAGTTTATGATTCAAATACTGGTGTCGGTAAACGTTTTGCAGAATCACTGGGCTATCCGACCCAGAGCATCAAGGAGAAACTGGAAGAGCCCTGTATTCTCATTACTCGTAATGCTGGTGCTGGGAAAATTCCATGGTCTACCAAACGCTTTATCAAGAAGCATCCTGGGCTGATTAAAGGTTTTGTTAACAATGGCGATTCTGTTAAACATGGCCGGACTTTCTGCGGGGCGACTGCCTTGATTATCGAAAAATATGGGCTCCAGCATATCTGCGATATTGACTGCGGCGGTAGTTCAGAAGATGTCAAGACTGTGCAGTCATTTTTGGCTGAGTGCTAGTCTCATCAAGTTTCGTATAAATGGAGAACTCGTTTGTCTAGATTCAAGAAAATTGGGAGCTTGTTTCTGGCTCTGATTTCTGTCTTTATCCTAACGGCCTGCGTGCATGTACAGAAAGAGCCCGAAACTTCAGATAAGACGGAAAGAAATTCTTCCAAACAAGAAGAAACAGATCAGAATCAGGTAGATGCAACTTCCAGTGCGTCACAGAAAGATTGACTTTTTGTCAAAATAGAAGAGCTTAATTTGTTCAATGATTTTTAGGTCATCTTTTGACCTGTTTTTGCGTATCAAAAGGAGAGAGAAGGATTAGCGTCTTCTTTCTCCTTTTTATGATAAACCCCTGTGAGCATTCCTATAGTTTTTTAATAGTCAATATGGTACAATGAATTAGTATTGTCTTTCCAGTGTTTGTCAAAAAGGCAGAAAAACATGAAAAGAACGTGTTCGACTGGCTGGCCAATACGCTATACTTTTAAACAAATTTTACTTGTGAGAAAGGAAGATTGCATGAATAAAAAACTGAGAGTATGGTTTCAGCTCATCATTCTCTGTCTAGGTGTGTTCCTGCCTTTCCTAGCCGGAACCCTTAAGGCTCAGGCGGCGGAACTGAATGATGTTATCACTGAGATGCACCTGACCACTAACTCTGGTGAGCAGCTGACCAATGGTGTGGATATCTGGCAGACCTTCCGTGTCTATGCTAAGTTTGCCCTGCCGGACAACCAGGCTCATGCAGGTGATACAACGGTGATTCATTTACCGAATGAATTTACCTTTGGGAATTCATCAGCTATTGAGCTCAAGGATGAAAACGGAGCTCTGGTAGCTAATGGAGTCCTGGATAGCGATGCCAAGACCATCACACTGACATACACAGACTATGTGGAGCAGAAGTCTGGTGTCAGAGGCGAGTTTTTCTTCTATTCGCGGATTGACCACGAGGTCGTCACAGAGGAAAGGGATATTCCAGCTACTTTCACGGTCGGCAATAATAGGATTCCAGCCGGCAGCATTCATTATAATGGACCGCCGAAAAAGTATGAGTCTCTGCTAGAAAAGAGTGCTTTTCAGTGGGATGCTGATGCTAAGAATGAAATCCGCTACAATGTGGCCATTAACCGTAACATGGGCAACTACAAAAATGTCTCTGTGACGGATAAGCTGGGTGACACAAACGCTAAGATTGTTCAAGACTCTGTACGAGTTTATAAGGTCTCTTGGCGCTGGAATAATGGAGATTGGGCGCGTGATTCGACTGAAGATGTAACAGCAGACTTCCAGTCTAAGATGACCTTTGGCGCTGAAGGTGATAGCTTGACAATCAACTTCGGAGATGTAGAAGGTTTCGGCTACCTAGTTGAGTACAAGACATTGGCTGACTATGATTTGGCTGATGGAGAAGTTGTAGGAAATAAGGCTACTATGAACTACAACAATACCGAGACAGTGTCTGTAACTAATGAATACTCTTATCAAATTGCTGGCGGAAAGTCTGAAGGCTATAACTTCAAGGTTAAGGTTCACAAAACAGATGAGTCTAATGCTTCTCTGAGCGGTGCAGTCTTTGAAGTGGTGCGGAAAGCGACCAATAAGGTGGTTGGCACAATCACGACAGATGCAGATGGGAACGCAGAAGTTGGTAATCTTCTGCGTGACACTTATATCCTGCGTGAAACGACTGCTCCAGCTGGTTACGATCGCCTGACAGAGGATATTACCATCAGTCCGACGGATTTTGGTAAGACTTTGAACGTAGGAAGTCCAGCATCTGGAGATTCTGGAGACAGCAGATTGGTCGCAGTAAATGTCGTTAACAAGCAAACGCAAACTCCTGGAGACAAAAAGGTAACCTTCAGTAAGGTCAACCTAGCTGGTGAGGAAATTGCCGGTGCGCAGATTCAGATTTTCAAGGGACGGGAAAGCAAGGGCAGTCCTGTCGCATCTTGGACTTCAGAAGCTGACAAATCTAAAGAAATCAACTTAGAGCCGGGTATTTACACCTTCCATGAAGAAGCGGCTCCGACAGGTTATCTGGCTGTGACAGATATTATCTTCCAAGTTAATGAAGATGGCACTGTAACAGTTCTAGACGCTAATAGCAATGCTGTAGAATATACAGATGGTAAGTTGTTCATTACTGACCAAGCGGCACCTGCTGAACCAAGCACACCGGATAAGTCGGTTCAAGGTGGTACCAAGCCAAGTCAATCATCAGATTCAAATCCATCATCTGATTCTGATAAAGCAGCAGACGGTCAAGGAAAATCTAAAAAAGTTCTTCCTGCGACTGGCTCTGCCGAAAGTCTTGGACTAGTTCTTGCTGGTCTGGTAGTTCTGGCTCTTTTAGGACTTTACCATAAGACTCGACTGAGCAAATAAACAAAGAGAGGATAGGGCAGAATGCTTTATCTTCTTTTTGTTTGCTTATTTTGTCTAGCTATTTTGCAACTTACTGAGCAATTTCTTCCAGTTACTCATGCAGGGCAACCACTTACGGAAAAACTCTTGTTTTTGTCTCAGAATCCTCTATAATAAATGGCAAATAGAAAAAGGAGACAGAAGATATGACAGATACAAAAATACAAGAGAAGCTGAAGCCAGGATTGAAGTTAGAGGATCTTCAAAAAGACGGAGACATCTATCTGGCGCTGAATCCGGACTATGTCTCAGGGGACAATGCCAAGTATATGACCATGTACAATCGCTTGGCTCGCTGGTATGATTTTGGTGAGAAATGGATGGGGCCACTTCTCCATGGCAAAGCTATTGACAAGCTGAGAAAGGACCAGATGGCAGAAATAGAATGGAAGGATCATCTATCCGTCCTTTATGTCTCTATCGGGACTGGTCAAGACCTGCGCTACATTCCTGAGAATATTGACCTGAAAAGCCTAGACTTTGTCGGGGCGGATATTTCCATAGGCATGCTGAAAAAATGTCAGAAATCCTGTGCCAAGAAGACAAATCTGCAACTCTTTCATGCTTGTGCAGAAGACCTGCCTTTTGCAGATAATAGCTTTGACATCGTCTATCATATCGGTGGAATTAATTTCTTTAGTGATAAGGCCAAGGCCATGCAGGAAATGCTGCGGGTGGCTAAGCCAGGAACTAAGATTATGATTTCAGACGAGACGGCAGACTATGTGGACAAGCAATATAAGAAGAACCACTTCAGCAAGAACTATTTTAAGGACGCTACTGTTGATTTAGGAGAAATTGAGGCCGCTATACCGACAGGAGTCAAAGAGAAGGAGTTGAAACTCCTCTGGGACGGAAAATTTTATGTCCTGACGTTTAGGAAATAAATCAGAAGAACTGGACTCAGGTACAAGTTTCCGAGATGATTGATGTACAACAAGGTACTTATTCTCGTTGGGAAAATGGAACTTTAGAACCTAGTTTAGAAGCCATTGTCAAATTAGCAAAATTATTTGATACCACAACAGACTATTTATTAGGAAAAACGATTTACAGTACTCTAGATGTTGTCCCACATCCAATCACTAGAATTGATTTGAAGAAGCTAAAAGGGTTTAATAAAACTGAACTAGATGATCTGAAATTTGCAATTGTCATGAATGGAATTAAAAACCATTCTACTCTACCTAAGTATTTGGATGAGCTAGTTTCTGAAAATAATTTAGATGAAGAAGAGCAAGAAATATTGCATACCCTTTTTAAAGAGATTCATGATTATTTTAATGCAGATTGATGATTTGTTTTTAGGTTCTAAATTCATTCTAGATGTTGGTACTATTTGTCATAATTCTTGACTCTGCTTTTAAACGGGAGCACAGTGATATTGAGGACAAGCAGTTGAAATGTTGCAGAAGTTGATAACATAAATACAAACCTACGGTGAGCCTCCGTAGGTTGTTCAATATTTAAAAGTCGCTATTTTACTGATGAAGTAAAAAATATTGGTATTACAGCGAAACACAAAATATGATACAATAAAAACAATTAATAGTTCGATCATTTATCAAAGAGGAGTAAGCATTATGAAAAATATTTATATGTATGTTCAAGATACTATGGCCGATTGAGAACACGGCTATTTGATGCATGCACTAAGTTTACAGGCTATGTTAGGAGAATCCAAAGTAAAAATATTAACGGTTTCTAAAGGGAAAAAGTCTATAAAAATTGCTGGAGGAATGACAATTGTTCCAGATTTTAATCTATATGATATAGATACTGCAAATACAGATGCTCTATTGCTTATCGGAGGAGATAGTTGGTTGAACAATGAGCAAGATGACGTTTTAGAACTTGCCTCTAAATTATTACAAGAAAATATCTTAGTTGGAGCTATCTGTGGAGCTACTTTGGGATTAGCCGAAAAAGGAATTTTAGATAATCGATATCATACAAGTAATGCTTCATTCTTTTTAAGCCAGATGAGCCAACATTATCGAGGACATGGTTATTATAAAGATGAGATTGCAGTTCAAGACGGAAAGCTTATTACTGCGAGTTCAGCCGGCTCTTTATTATGGGCTAAGTTTATTGTCGAGGAGTTGGGCCTGTATTCAAAAACTACAGTTGAAGCATGGTTTAATTATTTTTCAACGGGAGATCCTCAATATTATGGCGAAATGATGAACTCTCTAGAAAAAGACGCATTGGAAAGTTAATATGAAAAAGATTATTTTCCTTCGTGGAGTAACACCAACTGGTACCAATAGAATTCCCAAAATGTCTTATTTAGTAGAAATCCTTACAGAAGTTGGTTTTTTAAACGTTCAAACATATATTCAGAGTGGGAATATTATTTTAGAATCAGAGTTATCTGACGAAGAAATCAGAAAGTTAGTTCATGATACAATTTTGGATAAAATTGGAGCTGATTTATCAATAATTATCAAAGAAATTAATCAATTAGAGATTGCTATTCAAGAAAATCCATTTGATAATACTTATGATAGTTCTCGTATTCATCTAGTTTTTACTAACGAAGAGATTCCCGAAAGTACTCTAACAGAACTTAGTAGAGAGAATTTTGGAGATGAAGAGTTCTATGGTGGTCGTGAGTGTTGTTACCTATATTTACCACGTGATGCTCGAAAAAAACGTTTAAACACTAATTATCTTGAAAAGAAATTTGGAATTCGGATGACTATGCGAAAATTGAGTGTAGTTAACCGACTTTCAAAGTTTTAATCAGACAGAATCAGATAAAATTATATTATAAAAGTGGAAAAGCAAAAATTGATGACTATGAGATGATAAGGAGAAGAACGATGATAGAAGAACGAATCCATGCTACAAAGCAGTATGTTAAAACTTTATTTGCTGATCGAGCGGATGGCCATGATGTAGAGCATATCCTTCGCGTCTATACCAATGCTATGAGAATCGCACAAGCAGAAGGTCCATGTGATATGGAGATAGTGGGCTTATCAGCTCTTCTTCACGATGCTGATGATGATAAATTATTTCAAACAGAGAATAATGCGAATGCTCGCACGTTTCTAGAAGAGATTTGTATTCCTCAAAACCAAATCGACCAGATTTGCCAGGTTATCAATGCTGTTTCTTTCAGCAAAAATCGCGGTAAACATCCAGAAACCATAGAAGGAAAGATTGTCCAGGATGCAGACCGCCTGGATGCGATAGGAGCTGTAGGAATTGCGCGAACTTTTTCCTATGGTGGCCACAAAGGGAGGCCCCTTGCTGATACCATCCAACATTTCCATGACAAGTTGCTCCTCTTAAAAGATGAAATGAACACGGAGACTGCCAAACAAATGGCAGAAAGTCGCCATCAATTTGTAATCACCTTCCTAAATGAACTAGAAAAGGAATTGTACTGAATAAAATATTGAAATTAACTTTTATAAAAGACTCATTTGATAGGAAGATATGCTAAATCGACTATTAAAAACCATTCTACTGTACCTAAGTATTTGGATGAGCTAGTCTCTGAAAATAATTTAGATGAAGAAGAGCAAGAAATATTGCATACCCTTTTTAAAGAGGTTTATGATTATTTTAATGCAGATTGATGGTTTATAAGATAAAGTCTCAATAGGTAAAGATTAGTATATTTTTGTTGAATGATTTTACATTTAGATTTTGTTATTAGTTTACTTTATCTTAAAAAATGTAGATATGAAATTGACAGTGTAGATAATATTAAAGCGAGAGAGTAATATGTTATTTTGGATTTGTTTTATATTAACAATTACCTAAAAGTTACTAAAATTTGAAAAAAGAGTCTATTTTATAAAATTGAAAAGTCCTAAAACATTGTTAAATCAAGGTTGTAAGTTTCAAAAAATGTAGGAATTGAACTTTGTTTCCGGTTTTTTTGATTCTGAATAAAAGAAACATTCGACACAGTTTAATTGTTAGAAAAATATTCCTTCATGCTAAGTGACAAAAATGTAAGTTTAAAAGCTGAAATGAAAGGTTAGGTTATGGAAAGCCTATCTTCTTTTTTGCATAATAGGGGGTGACCTTTTGATTTTCTCCAAATAGAGAAATGATTTTAAGGCTAATATCATACTTTTTAGAAAGGAATATTGTATGAAAAAAATAACTGCAAATTTTTTGAAAAATAATTGATGTTTGTATTCTAGAATATTTAATATGAGGGATTGAAGAAGGTTTAAACTTTTTACAATAAATTGACACCGGAAATGAAATGACAGATTATATTAGAATTGCTTATGTTTGCAATCTTACAATACTGTAAGATTATAAGTTTGGAACGTAAGATTTATGTAAGATTAAAATTTTAATATTTTGCTAGAATGAAATTAGTAAGATGTTTTACTATTTCATTCAAAAATTTTTGACAGTTGATTTTAAGAATCTGATTTACAAGCAGTCAACTACATTATTTTCAAGAGGATAAATTCGATGAATTTTAAGCAAAAAAATGATAATCATTCGTTTTCGAATAAGTCTTTTTGTAGTTTTTCTTGAAAAGGAGGCTTTTTATGAGGAAAAATATTGTCTTATTTAGCTACCTATCCCTGATTTGTCTTGGGTTAGGATTATCCATGAATCCTTACTTATCTTATAGTTTGTCTGCAAAAGATTATGGGATTGTTGGTGTAGTGAGTCTGCTTGAACTCTTCTATATTGTTCCTATTATAATATTATTGGCCTATTTGACTCGCAAATGGCGAACGCCTTCTGTTGCTCTTTGGCTAGCTTTTGTAGGTGGCTTATTTTTATCCAGTTTTTTTGCTATAGTTGGTGATGAGAGCATTTTTGCTTGGTTAAAGTCAACTTTTCCTAGTCACTCATTCTTTAATATCTTTAAAGACTCTTTAGTAGCCCCATTTATTGAGGAGCCAGTCAAGTTATTAGCTGTTGTTTGGGTAATATATTTTATGCCTGTGAAAAATCTAAAATCTATACTGTTGCTAGGCTATGCGGCAGGGACAGGATTCGAGATTAGGGAGCAGTTCACTTTTATTGCTAAAAATTTAGATAAAGGATTGGCTTATTCCATTTCTCAGGCTCTGGGGAGAATTTTCGCAGCTTTGACTTCTCACGGACTTTATACAGCTTTAACGGCTTTTGGCTTAATACTCATGCTACTTTATTATAAGAAGAATCAATCAGTATTTTATAAAGGAATATTTTGTTTCATTTTGCCTTTTGTTTTGCATTTTCTATGGAATTTACCAAACGGTCACTTATCCTTCAGTCCCCTTATGATTGCTTTTGAAGTTTCTTTCAGTTTAGTTGTTCTTTACGAAGCTTTTCATTTTGCCAAAAAATTTGATCGAAAACAAGACTTAAACATTGGTAACAACCATTTCCTTGATTTCAGAATGGGGGTAAAGGAATGAAGAAAAGACTTATTCTTTTTATTTACTTTTTTCTAGTGATACTTGGACTAGGAGTCGTTACAGAACCTTATATCTCCTATAGTTTGTCAGGTACTGATTATGGGATAGTGGGAGTAGCTAGTTTATTAGAAATTTTCTATATTGTTCCAGTCTTTCTTTTGCTCTTTCTTTTGGCTAAAAAATGGCAGACCCCCTTGGCAGCTATTTTATTAGCACTGATAGGCGGACTTTTCCTGTCGAAGTTTCTATCTAGTACGGCTGATAGGGGACTGACTTATTTATTAGAAAGTAACTTTCCTAAGACTTCCTGGGTGAATATCATTCAGGACTCTGTTGTTGCTCCGCCTATTGAGGAGCCTGCCAAACTTCTAGCAGTAGTCTTCGCCTATTACTTTGTTCCAGTAAAAAATCTAAAATCAATATTGCTGCTGGGCTATGCTGCGGGTACAGGATTTGAAATTCAAGAACAATTTGTTTGGATTGCTAATAATGTAGACCGTGGTTTGGCTGATTCTCTATCACAAGTCATAAGCCGTTTAGTTCCGGCTTTTATGTCTCACGGGCTATATACATCTTTGCTTACTTTCGGTCTTGCACTGATATTACATTATCATAAGAAGAATCAATCTGTATTTGCTTATGGCCTATTTTGTGTTATGCTGCCTTTTGTTTTACATTTCTTGTGGAATCTGCCAGCGAATCAGACTTATTGGGGTCGGATAATTCTAGCTTTTGAGCTTGCTTTTAGTCTTTTAGTCCTCTATAAAGCCTATAGTTTAGCAAAAGATATAGATAGGCAGTCAGGTGAATTACGATTGAAAAATTCTCATCTTTTTAGAGGCCGTTATACCGGCTGGAGTTAAAGAGAAGGAATTTAAATTCCTCTGGGATGGGAAATTTTATGCCCTGACGTTTAGGAAATAAATGATTAGAACCGGACTTTGTTTCCGGTTTTTCTATGTTATTGAGGACATTGATTGTCAGACGCAATTGACCCTAGCAATATTGGTCTGATTTGCAAATGAACCATATAAATCGTCCATCTTTTCTAAATGACAAAAAGCTAAACAAATGTTAAAAAAATCTCCTTTTGTGTATAGCCATTTTTCTTATAGTATGATAAAATGTAGATGTAATGTATCTATAAATGTTCGTTTTCTAGAAAGCGGGCACTGACAAGATGGGGAAGCTCAGTTAGTATACAATTACATTGTACATTTAAAACTGAATATTGTGAGAAAGGAAAATTGCATGAACAAAAGGATTAGAGCATTGCTCCACCTTATTATTCTTTGTTTAGGAGTCATTTTGCCATCAGTTGCTCCTCTTACTCAGGTGCAAGCAGCTGAGTTTGGTGATGTTATCACTGAGATGAGCCTGAAGAATTCTTCAGGTGGTGATTTGACGCAGGGAATTGATATTTGGGAAACTTTTCGAGTTTACGCAAAGTTTGTCTTGCCGGATAACCAAGTACATCAAGGAGATACGACAAAAATCACCTTGCCTTCTGAGTATGCTTTTGGGAACTCTTCAGCTATTGAGCTTAAGGACGGCTCGGATAACGTAGTGGCAAATGGATTTTTGGATTCAACCAACAAGACCATTACTTTGACCTATACAAATTATGTTGAGCAAAAGTCTGGTGTCCAAGGAGAATTCTTCTTCTATGCACGAGTTGACCATGATGTTGTGAGACAAGAAGGTGACTTGAATGGTGGATTTACCGTAGGAGGTCGGATGTTGTATCCGGGAATCGTCCATTATAATGGACCACCCAAAAGATATGACTCAAAAATTGAGAAGAGCTCTTATCAGGCAGCAGAAGACGGTAAGAACGAGGTTCATTACAATATTGCGATTAACCGCAATATGGAGCATTATACCGGAGTAACGATAACTGACAAGATTACTTCGCCTAATTTTAAAATCATGAGGGACTCAATTCGGGTCTACAAAATTGCTTGGCGCTGGAATAATGGAGATTGGGTTCGGGATTCAACAGAAGACGTGACAGCTAATTTCCAATCAAAAATCACGGAAAATGCTGCTGGTGATGGATTCACGATCGACCTTGGCGACATGGATGGTTTCGGGTATTTGCTGGACTATAAGACAAAAGCAGATTACGATCTAGTTGATGGTGAGCGTGTTTCCAATAGTGCTACCATGACCTATAATGGTGGTCAAACAACGACATCAGCTGAAAATCGCTCTTATCAGATTGCCGGCGGTGTTGGAGAAGGCTATGTTTTCACTATTAAGCTCCATAAGGTTAATGAAAATGGTGAGAACCTGCAAGGTGCAGAATTTGAAGTTGTTCGTGATCGGAGCGGTGCAGTTGTCGGAAAATTAACCACAGATTCTAACGGGAATGCCAACTTGGGTGACTTGTTGCGCGATGATTATACCATCCGTGAAGTGACTCCTCCTAGAGGATATGATAAATTAACTGAGGAAATTAAGATTGGTGCCCAGGATTTTGGAACAGACAAATCTGTATCGCGTGAAATCGTCAATAAGAAGACGGTAACCGAGCAGGATGTAACTTTCAAAAAAGTAGATCCAAACGGAAAATTAATTCCTGGTGCGGAACTAAAAATCTATAAAGGTGATCATGTTGAACAGGAAGAAGCTCCTGTTGCAGACTGGACTTCAGAAGAAAATACTTCTAAAGTAATAAAACTGTCTCCAGGAACCTATACGCTGACTGAAGCTAATGCTCCTGCTGGTTATCAATATGTAGAAGATATCACATTTACTGTCGGCGCTAATGGTACTGTTACTCTTGTGAAAAAAGGAGCAGAAGATACCGTTCAAGCAGCGGGTTCAATTCTGACGATTACTGACAAGGAGGACAATAGTCTGAAAGCTATTACTTTCAGTAAGGTCAACCTTGGTGGTACTGAGATTGCCGGTGCTCAAATCAAGATTTACAAGGGCGAAAAAGCTGAAGGTACAGCCGTAGAAAGCTGGACTTCCGAAGCTAATCAGTCTAAGGACATCAACTTGCCTCCGGGCACTTATACCTTCCATGAGGAAGCAGCCCCAACCGGTTACCTCAAAGTGACCGATATCACTTTCCAAGTCAAGCATGACGGTACAGTGGAAGTGACAAACGTTGGTGAGAAAGATGCTAAGGGTGAATCTAACACCGTTGCGACCAATGGTGGAACTCTGACTATTACTGATAAGGATGACGACCTACCACGTAAGATTACCTTCAGTAAAGTCAACCTAGGCGGTACAGAAATCGCTGGTGCGGAAATCAAGATTTACAAGGGCGAAAAAGCTGAAGGGAACGCAGTCGAAAGCTGGACATCTGAAGCTGGTAAGTCTAAGGATATCAACTTAGCACCTGGTACTTATACTTTCCATGAGGAGGCAGCTCCAACCGGATACCTCAAAGTGACAGACATTACTTTCCAAGTGAAAACAGACGGAACAGTAGAAGTAACAAACGTTGGCGAGAAGGACTCTAAGGGTGAAGCTAACACCGTTGCGACTAACGGTTCAACTCTGACCGTAACGGATAAAGACGATGACCTTCCACGTAAGATTACCTTCAGTAAGGTCAACCTTGGTGGTACTGAGATTGCCGGTGCTCAAATCAAGATTTACAAGGGCGAGAAAGCTGAAGGAAACGCAGTGGAAAGCTGGACATCTGAAGCTAATCAGTCTAAGGACATCAATTTAACTCCAGGCACTTATACCTTCCATGAGGAAGCAGCCCCAACGGGTTATCTTAAAGTGACCGATATCACTTTCCAAGTCAAACATGACGGCACAGTGGAAGTGACCAATGTTGGCGAGAAGGATGCTAAGGGTGAAGCTAACACCGTTGCGACTAACGGCTCAACTGTTACAGTAACCAATAAGGACGATGATCTCCCACGTAAGGTGACCTTCAGTAAGGTAAGCCTTGGTGGAACAGAAATCGCCGGTGCTCAAATCAAGATTTACAAGGGCTATAAAGCTGAAGGTACAGCTGTCGAAAGCTGGACATCCGAAGCTGGCAAGTCTAAAGACCTCAACTTGACTCCGGGCACTTATACCTTCCATGAGGAAGCAGCACCGACCGGTTACCTCAAAGTGACCGACATCACATTCCAAGTCAAGCATGACGGTACAGTGGAAGTGACTAGCGTAGGAGAAAAAGACTCTAAGGGTGAAGACAACAAGGTCGTAACAAACGGCTCAACTGTTACAGTAACCGATAAGGATGATGACCTTCCACGTAAGATTACTTTCAGTAAAGTTAATCTCGGTGGTACAGAAGTCGCAGGAGCTCAAATCAAGATTTTCAAGGGCGACAAAGCTGAAGGCACAGCTGTCGAAAGCTGGACATCTGAAGCTGGTCAGTCTAAGGATATCAACTTGACTCCAGGCACCTACACCTTCCATGAGGAAGCCGCACCAACCGGCTACCTCAAAGTAACAGATATCACTTTCCAAGTTAACCATGACGGCACAGTGGAAGTGACCAATGTTGGCGAGAAAGACGCAAAGGGTGAAGAGAACAAGGTCGTAACAAACGGCTCAACTGTTACAGTAACCGATAAGGATGATGATCTCCCACGTAAGATTACCTTCAGTAAGGTCAACCTCGGTGGTGCTGAGATTGCTGGTGCAGAAATCAAGATTTACAAGGGCGAAAAAGCTGAAGGAAATGCAGTAGAAAGCTGGACATCCGAAGCTGGTAAGTCTACGGACATCAACTTGACTCCAGGCACTTATACCTTCCATGAGGAAGCCGCTCCAACGGGTTACCTTAAAGTGACTGACATCACATTCCAAGTCAAACATGATGGCACAGTGGAAGTGACCAATGTTGGCGAGAAGGACGCTAAGGGTGAAGCTAACACCGTTGCGACCAATGGTTCAACTGTTACGGTGACTGACAAAGATGATGACCTACCGCGTAAGATTACCTTTAGTAAGGTCAACCTAGGCGGTACAGAAATCGCTGGTGCTGAGATCAAGATTTACAAGGGCGAGAAAGCTGAAGGAAACGCAGTCGAAAGCTGGACATCGGAAGCTGGTAAGTCTAAGGAGATCAACTTAGCACCTGGTACCTACACCTTCCATGAAGAAGCAGCTCCAACAGGTTACCTGAAAGTAACCGACATCACTTTCCAAGTCAAAACAGACGGTACAGTGGAAGTGACTAGCGTAGGAGAAAAAGACGCTAAGGGTGAAGAGAACAAGGTCGTAACAAACGGCTCAACTGTTACAGTAACCGATAAGGACGATGATCTTCCACGTAAGATTACCTTCAGTAAGGTTAACCTTGGTGGTACTGAGATTGCTGGTGCAGAGATTCAAATTTTCCAAGGCAAAGAGGCAACTGGTAATCCTGTAGCGAAATGGACTTCAGAAGCAAATACATCGCATGAGCTTGGATTAGCTCCTGGAGTGTATACTTTCCATGAAGCTGCAGCCCCAACTGGTTACTTAGCTGTTACCGACATCGTGTTCCAAGTGAATCTCGATGGTACAGTAACAGTTGTAAATGCCAATGGAAATACAGTAGAATACAAGGATGGGACGTTAGTCGTAACTGACCAAACGAAACCGACTGGCCCAGACAAGGATCCGTCTAAAAAAACAGATGAACCAGATCCGAAAAAATCAAATCAAGATAAACCAACAGAAAAAGACCAAGATAAACCTGGAGATAAGGGGAAGACGAAGAAAATTCTGCCTTTCACAGGTACAGAAATCAGCTTTACGCTACTTGCTATAGGCTTGATTATCATAGTTGGTTGTGGGGTTTATTTCGGAATCCGTTTCAAAAAATAAAACAGAAAACAAGTGTCAATGAACATTGACGCTTGTTTTTTTATGCAGGTGACCATCCTTTTCTTACCGGATACCTGATGGTTAATACCACTTACTGAAAAGCCCTTGTTTTTGGCCTCTGAATCTTCTATAATAGTTGTCAAAGAAGAAAGGAGATTTTTACTATGTCTAAACAAATTATAGACCCGATTCAATTGCGTCACGGTGCCAAATTAACCAACCGTTTGGTGCTGTCCCCTATGTATACTTTCAGTG
>NZ_CAJPNR010000009.1 GCF_905372115.1 uncultured Streptococcus sp. | reverse complement strand
GAGATTATTTTTTCTATTTCTTTATTACCGTCATTATTTTTAGCATAAGGTGATGATCCTGATTTTGAGGGCATTTTTCTTCTCCAAATGTATTCTATTTCTTATTATACTATACTTTCAGTGAAAAGTGAAAATCCTTCCTGAAAGAATCTCTGTTTTAAATGATACTTTCTTCCCCAACCTAATTAAAAAGGGCAAAAATTCTATCAAGCTTATATCTACACTTCTTGCCTTCCCGCCTCTTAAACCATCTTCAAGATGCTTCTGCAAAATCAAGCTATCTATTCTGGAGATTACCAACTACCTTTTATTATTCTACATACTAAAAAACCCCGTTTTCACGGGGTTTAGTGTCTGACTATAATTGTTATCTGGGAACGGAATCGAATTAAGCTTCGATTTCTGTAACCATACCTGAACCAACGGTACGTCCACCTTCACGGATAGAGAAAGTAGTACCTTGTTCAACGGCGATTGGGTGGATCAACTCAACGTCGATTGTTACGTTATCACCAGGCATTACCATTTCAGTACCTGCTGGAAGTTCGATTGAACCTGTAACGTCAGTTGTACGGAAGTAGAACTGTGGACGATAGTTGTTGAAGAATGGAGTGTGACGTCCGCCTTCTTCTTTAGTAAGGATATAAACTTCACCCTTGAATTTAGTGTGTGGGTTAATTGAACCTGGTTTAGCGATAACTTGTCCACGTTCGATTTCATCACGTTGGATACCACGGAGAAGCACACCTACGTTGTCCCCTGCAAGACCTTCGTCAAGCTGTTTACGGAACATTTCAACACCAGTAACAACTGCTTTTTGAATTTCTTCTTTGATACCAACGATTTCGATTTCATCGTTGACTTTAACGATACCACGGTCGATACGTCCTGAAGCAACTGTACCACGACCAGTGATTGAGAATACGTCTTCGACTGGAAGAAGCAATGGCTTGTCAGTATCGCGTTCTGGTTCTGGGATGTACTCATCAACAGTGTCCATCAATTCCATGATGATGTCTTCAAATTTAGAGTCACCTTCAAGAGCTTTAAGAGCTGAACCTTGGATAACTGGAAGATCGTCACCTGGGAAGTCATATTCTGACAAGAGGTCACGGATTTCCATTTCAACCAATTCAAGCAATTCTTCATCGTCTACCAAGTCAACTTTGTTCATGAAGACGATCAAGTGCTTAACACCAACCTGACGTGAAAGCAAGATGTGCTCACGAGTTTGTGGCATTGGTCCGTCAGTTGAAGCTACTACAAGGATAGCTCCGTCCATTTGAGCGGCACCAGTAATCATGTTTTTAACGTAGTCCGCGTGTCCTGGAGCGTCGATGTGAGCGTAGTGACGCTTAGCAGTTTCATACTCAACGTGCGCAGTGTTGATAGTGATTCCGCGTTCGCGTTCTTCTGGAGCAGCATCGATAGACGCATAGTCTTTAGGTTGGTTAACTGCTGAAGGCAAGCGACGTGCCAATACAGTTGTGATAGCTGCTGTCAAAGTAGTTTTACCGTGGTCAACGTGTCCGATAGTACCAATGTTAACGTGTGGTTTACTACGATCGTATTTTTCTTTTGCCATTTGAGTAAAAGCCTCCAATAAAATATATTTTATAGATAGACAGTAGGCAATACAGTCTAACTTTCCTTACTATTTTATCAAATTTAAATGAAAATGCAAGTCTTTTAGCATTTTTTTGTGAATTATTCCTTGTCTAATTTGTAGTAAGGTTGATACCAAGAAAAGTGGTTGAACTGTCACTAGTATAACGAATTAAGAAGCCCTTTGGTTACAAAAATAGAAAAAACCGGAACAATTCCGATTTTCTTTGTATTAGCCAGAGTTTCGCAGACCAGTCGCAATACCGTTGATGGTGATGTGAATCAGCTTTTCTTGATCAGGTGTGAGCTGGCCATTTCGCTGACGCTTGATCAGTTCTAGCTGGATATAGTTCAAAACATTGAAGTAAGGCATACGATAGTGCAAGCTATCCCTCAGATAGGTATTTTCAGCAAGGAGCTCATCGTGACCTTCAATCTCTAGAATGACATCTTTAGTCAGCTGCCACTCATCCAAGATAATATTGAATATATCTCGCACATTCTGATCTTCGCAAAGCTGCGCATACTCAAAAGCGATATTCATATTTGACTTAGACAGAACCATGTCTACATTTGATAAGAGTGACTTGAAGAAAGGCCATCTCTTATACATAAATTGCAGAAAGGCTAAGTTATTTTCTGGGTCTTCATCAATGAATTCCTTGAAACTTGACCCGACACCATACCAACCTGGGAACATAACCCGACTTTGAGACCATGAGAAGACCCACGGAATAGCCCTTAAGCCACCGATTTCGGTAATGGTTTTACGGGCTGCTGGACGAGAACCGATATTGAAGCTAGAAATGGCTTTGATAGGGCTGGATTCGAAGAAATAATCGTAGAAACGCTCGTCGCCAAAGACCAAATCACGGTAAATCTGATAACTGCGATTGACTACTTGGTCCATGATTCGCTCATATTTATCAGACGTATGGCTATCGCTCTTCTTATGAGTTACCATGCGGTTAATGGCAGCAGACACCAGCATTTCCAAGTTATAGTAGGCTGCGTCTTTGTTTCCATATTTATTGCCAATGACTTCCCCTTGCTCAGTGAGACGGATCCGGTCATTGATACTGCGGAGTGGCTGAGAAGTGATGGCTTCATAAGTTGGACCACCACCACGTCCTACTGTACCTCCCCGGCCATGGAAGAAGGTAATTTTTACGCCAAATTGATCACCAATGGCTGTCAGCTGCTGCTGAGCCTTGTAGAGGGTCCAACAAGAAGACAGGTAGCCACCGTCCTTATTACTGTCTGAATAGCCCAGCATGATTTCCTGATAATTATCCTTAGAAGCAATCCACTTCTGCGCAATCGGCAGAGATAGGTATTTCTCCATGGTATTGCAGGAATTGTCTAAGTCTTCAATGGTCTCAAAGAGCGGAACAATCTGGACACGAGCGCCATTTTCATCAATCAGCCCCACTTCCTTGAGCATAATCGCTAATTCTAGCAAGTCAGAAACACTGGTCGAGTGAGAGATAATATTCTGCTTAATCACTTCCTCACCAATGGCATCTTTTAGCTGACGAGCTGTTTTGAAAATCTCCAGTTCTTTTTGCAGGAGTTCGGATTTAGATTCATGAGTAGCAGACAGAATACGAGGATCTTCAAGCAGCTGTTTAAGGAGGACCTGACATTTGTCTTCTTCCGACAGACTACTATAATCCTGGACAATATTAGCTGATGCCAAGAGTTCAGCCACACAGGCCTCATGAACGCTGGAATCCTGCCGCATATCAATGCTGGCCAAGTAGAAGCCAAAAACATCAACTGCTTGGAGAAGTTCAGTCAAGTCCCCACTTACCAAGGCTTCACCATGATGTTCGATAAGAGAATCATAAATGACCTGCAAGTCTTCTTTAAATTCCTGAGCGGTTCTGTAAGAAGGTGTCTCCTCCTTCTTCAGCTCAGTCAGGGTCTCGCTGATACGAGACTGGATATAATTAGGGATGATTTCTCTTCCTTTATTGCTGACAGAAAGGTTGGCCTTCGCAGACAATTTTTCCTCAGCTCGGTCAGTCAATCGCTGACCGTCAGTTGAAAAGTTGCCTTCTTTAAGGTAAAGCAAGGTTTGAATCAGCTTGGACTGGATATAGTGGAAAGAACGGCGGTAAGGCTCATTTTCCCGATAAACAGACTTGTCAGTAGACAGAGCTGCCATTTCTGCCACCGCCTGACTGGTTTCTGAGAGATTGGTCGATAGTGAGAAGGTACGATAGAGTGTATAAACCTTGTCAATATAATAGTTGAGGATGACTTCACTCTGGAGGGTGGCTGATAGTTTCAAGGTTTCTGCTGTTACAAAAGGATTGCCATCCCGGTCACCGCCAATCCACATTCCCATGGTTATAGGCTTAGGATTATCCAGCTTGATGCCCCGCTCTTCTGCCAAGCGTCTGTATTCGACCATAAAGTTGGTGATTGCTTGTAGGAAAGAGCTGTTGTAGTACTCCATGACATTGGTAATCTCATTGGTCACTTTCAGCTTTTTCTCACGGATCATATCTGTCTGCATCATAAGCTCAATATAGCGGCGGAGATTTCCTAGCCACTTCTTCTCATTGACCAGTCCAGCCTTAACATCTCGATGCTGGCGCAGTAGACTATGGATATGATTGGTTAAGTCCAGAACGGTCTTACGCTGAACCTGAGTCGGGTGAGCTGTCAGTACTGGCACAACATTCAGATTTTCCAGAATTTCCTGAGCATTTTCCCGCGTTGAAATCAGGTCAATGGTTGTTGACAGCTTCCCAAGATAATCCTGATTGATATTGTTCTGGTGGTTGATTTCATAAGCCAGGTCAACGTCTTCTGAGATATTAATCAAGAGCGGCAAAATAGAGAAATAGCGGGAAATATAAACCATTTCATCTGTCGTCAGTTCTTCTACAATTGCTTTTAACTCATGATATTTGGAGTTGACAGCCAGCTCCTCCATAAGGGAGATTTTTTCAAAGGTCTCAGGGCCGAGAAGATTCCGAGTAATATCAGCAAGCAAGTCTGTCAAAATGGCGACTTCTTCTCGAATCACTTCTTTATTGCTGTAGCTTTCTAATTTGTTAAATGACATAATCTGCACCTTTCATTTTTGCAACAACTGTTCACACGAACTGTAATTAAGCTTCCTCAGACCGGCCTTGCGCCTCCGCTTCCATCTGCTCATACAGGGCATCACGGCGCTCGTTAGCATCAATATTAAGTACCAAGGCGATGGCTACTGACAAGACCAGAAGACTGTTCCCTCCTTGCGATAGGAAGGGGAAGGTTACTCCTGTAGAAGGAATGAGACCTGAAATTCCACCGATATTGATGAAGGTCTGCATGAGTATCATGCCGCCAATCCCCAAAGCCATCATGGAGTTAAATGGATTCTTGGCCCGAATCCCGACCAAGATAATTCTCAGAATCAGGAAAAAGAGTAAGGCCAGAATCAGACTGGCACCAAAGAAACCAAACTCTTCTATCACGATAGAAAAAACAAAGTCCGTATGAGCTTCCGGCAGATAGCCACGCTTCTCGATAGAGTTACCCAGTCCTAGCCCAAACCAGCCACCATTACTCATAGCATAGTAGGAATTTGCCAACTGGTGGCCTGAGCCAGACAGATCCTTGAAGGGATTGAAGAAAGCGCTGAAACGCTTGGCCACATATCCAAAGACTGGAATCTTGGCCACGCGCTCAACCCCAATCAACCAAATGCTAGCTAGAACCAAGCCGGAAACACTAACAATGGCTCCCAGCATCGTAGAAAACCATCGATAGCCAATCCCGCTGACAGCTATCATTATCACGACAGTCAAAAATAGAATAGTCGCATTTCCAAGGTCTGGCATAATAGCTACAATCCCAATCAGAATAGCCACCATAGTCCGCCAGTCGTTAAAGGCTTTTGGAAACCAATGGTTGTGAGTCAGGGCTTGATAGTCATAGACCTTTATCTCCTCCTGCCTCTTTGTGAAGCGAAAAGCTAGATACCAGACCAGAATAATCTTCAAATACTCCGCAGGCTGAATACTGAAAGCTCCAAGCTTGAGCCAACCATGGGCGCCATTAATAGTCCCTGTTATAAAACGAGATAAAAGCAAGAGGATAATCTCAGCAAAGATAACTATAGTCAGGATACTTCCTTTTTTTAAGAAACCCAAGCGGATTCTATATAGGAGCGCAATTATAAAGAGACTTATTATCCAAAAAATCCCCTGATTCATGACCATCCCAAAACCATTTCCTCCGGCCTGAATCGAGGTAGGACTCGTCGTTGAATAGACCACAATCAATCCCAAGACAGATAAAATCAAATAGGGAATCAAGATGGAATAATTCAACAAGTGTTTCTTGTCAATTTTCATATTTCACCATTAAACTTCTAAAAATTCAATTCTCATTATACCACCTTTTGGATTGAAAAAAAAGCACTAGCGCAAAGACAGGGACAATCATGGCTTACTTTGCCTTATTTATATAAAAATGTGATAAGATAGGAAGCAAACAAAGGAGAATAACATGACAGACATTTACGATATCGAAATTAAAAAACAAGACGGAAGCCCGCAAAAAATGAGTGATTATAAAGGAAAGATTCTGCTGATTGTCAATACAGCGACCGGCTGCGGCTTCACTCCTCAGTACCAAGAACTGCAGGAACTCTATGAGCGCTATCAGAAAGACGGATTTGAAATCCTGGATTTCCCCTGCAATCAGTTTGGCCAGCAGGCTCCTGGAGACGCTGCAGAAATCAATAGCTTTTGCAGCCTTAACTACGGAACGACCTTTCCCCGATTTGCTAAGATTGATGTCAACGACCCTCATACTGCTCCACTCTTTGACTGGCTCAAAAAAGAAAAGGGCGGTCTTCTGGGCGAAAACATAAAGTGGAATTTCACAAAGTTTCTGGTCAGTCGAGACGGAACAGTCATCAAACGCTTCTCTCCACAAACCTCTCCCCAAAAGATAGAAGAACTCATTCAAAAGCTATTATAATATTATAAAAGGTAGGAAAAAGCAAAACGATTTAGCCAACGGTAACTCATCTTCCACTGCTTGGCTAAGGTCTTTAAAAACAAGACATTTTGGGCTTTCAAAACGTCTTGTTTTTGCTTTATAATATTTCAATTATATTACATTTCATTCATTTTCCAGCAATTATGGGGATATTTTTTGCTTTTTTATTTGTTTTAAGTTAAAATAAACCAGTATGAGGAAGAGGATTAAACCGCTTGCAATCCTAATTTTCTTTGCTTCTTTTATCGCTTTTATTTTGATAAGCAAGCAAATTACTGACTCTCAGGAAAAGCAAGCACAGGCAAAAATTTCACAAACTAAACAGACTCCAAGTTCCTCAAAAAAAGAGGAAACATCTGACGATTCGTCCTTGGATGAAGAGTTTATTTCCAGACCAATCATTGACATTTCTGGCTGGCAGCTGCCAAGTGAGATTAATTACGACTTACTTGCACAGAATGTTTCAGGAGTAATTGTCCGTGTTCATAGTGGAGCGCAGGCAAAAAAAGAAAACGCAGCAACTCATCTGAATGGTCTGGACAAATCTTATGAAAGACACATCAAAGAATTTCAAAAGCGCAACATCCCTGTTGCTGTCTATGCCTATGTGGCCGCCAATAGCAAAAAGGAAATGGAAAAAGAAGCCGAAAGTTTCTACAAGGCTTCTGCTAAGTATCATCCAACCTATTATTGGCTAGACGTCGAAGAAAAGACTATGTCTGACATGAATGCGGGAGTTGAAGCTTTCCGAGCCAAGCTAGAGTCACTTGGTGTTAAAAATATTGGTATCTATATTGGAACCTATTTTATGGAGGAACACAGTATCTCCACTGACAAGTTCACAGCAATTTGGATTCCGACTTATGGTAATGACGACGGCTACTACAATGCCGCACCAAATACGGAGCAAGATTACGACTTGCACCAGTACACATCACAAGGTCAGCTGACTGGTTTCTCCCATTATCTTGATTTGAACCAGCTGTCAACCTTGAAAGACCAAACAGCTACTTATCAAAAGCTATTTACAGTTCCTAAAGAAAGCCAATAGCTCAGAACGACAGCTCAAATCTTAATGATTGCTGTCGTTTTTTATTGTCAAAAAATAGGAAATTCCCAGCCGTTTCTTCTTAATAAAACCTATATTTTATGATATAATGATTTGATAAATGAAATTAGAAAAGGAAAATACAATGATTTCTTGGTTGAATAGAATTTTCAAAGGAATGGTCATTGCACTTGGCTTTATTTTACCGGGAGTTTCAGGCGGTGTTTTAGCAGCTATCTTAGGTATTTACGAGCGCCTGATTCATTTTTTAGCGCATTTAAAGGAAAACTTCGTCGAAAATGTTCTCTATTTCATACCAGTTGGAATCGGAATGATTTTAGGAATTGCCGCTTTCTCTTATCCTGTCAATCTGCTGCTGGACAACTACAAAGTGATTGTCCTCTGGGGATTTGCCGGAGCCATCATCGGGACTGTTCCTAGCCTTATTAAAGAGTCTGTTGCTAAAAGTGAGCGTGATCGGATTGATATTCTCGTTTTCTGGGTCAGCCTCATCGTCTCAGGAATTTTTCTTTATTCCCTAAACGGTATGGTCGGCACCTTGCCAGCCAACTTTCTCTCTTTCATTTTAGCAGGAGCCCTGATTGCACTGGGCATTTTGATTCCCGGACTCAGTCCGTCCAACCTTCTCCTGATTTTAGGACTCTATGCACCTATGCTGAATGGCTTTCGCAAACTGGATCTCTTGGGAACCTTTCTTCCTATCGGAATCGGAGGCGCCTTAGCACTGATTCTCTTTTCTAAACTGATGGATCATATTTTGAAAAACTACTACTCTCGTGTCTATCACTTTATCATTGGCATTGTCCTATCCAGTACACTTCTCATTGTAGTTCCTCAAGCAGGAAACAGTGAAAGCATCAGCTATCATGGAGTTTCTATATTGACACTTGTCCTTGCAGCCTTTTTCTTTGGTCTAGGTACCTGGCTGGGTCTCTGGATGTCACAATTAGAAGAGAGATATACTAATGGCTAAAAAAACAAAAATCAAAAAATCACTGGTCGAGCAAATTTTAAGCAAGGCTAAGATTGAACATCGAGGTCTGCAGCTAAATGCCTTAGCCGAACAGCCGGCCGAAGGCTTGGACCGTTCGCAGATTTATAAAACCTTGGCCTTGACGGGAGACAAGACTGGCACACTAATCGGTATCCTGCCTATCACAGAGCATCTGTCCGAAAAGAAAATGGCCAAGATTTCCGGCAATAAAAAAGTCAGTATGATTCCTCAGAAAGACTTGGAAAAGACAACAGGCTATATCCACGGAGCCAACAATCCTGTCGGTATCCGGCAAAAGCACAACTTTCCAATCTATATCGACCAGTCAGCTCTAGAGCGAGATAGCATCATCGTGTCTGCCGGCGAAGTCGGCCGCAGTATCGAAATCAAGGCTCAAGATTTGGCCGATTTTGTTCAAGCTGACTTTGCAGACCTCAAGGAGAATTCTAGCTCATAATTCTTCAATACTGCACCTAATATTCTTAATAAACTCTAATAAGAAAGAAACAATCAACCACTATGAAATTATACTTTGTCCGACACGGAAGAACAGAATGGAATCAGGAAGGCCGCTTTCAGGGAGCCAGCGGTGATTCGCCACTGCTGCCATCCGCTGTTGAAGAACTGCATACCCTTGGAAAACATCTGGCTCAAACACAATTTGGCAAGATTTACAGCAGCGATCTCCCACGCGCCGTTCGCTCTGCTGAGATTATCCAAGAAGAAAGCCAGTTCCAGACTGAAATCTTATCAGTGCCTGAACTGCGAGAATGGCAGTTGGGAAAACTAGAAGGCGCAAAAATCTCTACCATAGAAGCCATCTATCCGCACCAGATGACTGCCTTCCGCCACAACCTTTCGCAATTCAATCATACGTTTTTTGATGCTGAGTCGGTCTACCATACGACCCACCGAACCATTTCCTTTATCAAGACCTTAAAGGACAAGGACTATGAACAGGTCCTCATTGTCGGGCATGGTGCTAACTTAACCGCCAGCATTCAGACTATGCTGGGCTATGACACACCTCTTTTGCGCAAGAATGGCGGTCTGACCAATGCTAGTATCACCATCCTTGAAACAGAAGACTTTGAGAATTATGAGCTGATCACTTGGAATAATACGGATTACTTACTTGAAAAGGCAGAAAATTAAGGCTGGATTTCTAGCTTTTTTTCTTACTTTATAGCCAAATATAGATGAATTTCCCTATCTTTTGTGATAAAATAGGTAGGAAAACTTTTGGAGGAAAAACATGACTACTGAACATATTGAGGAATTAAATGACCAGCAGATTATCCGCCGTGAAAAAATGGCTGCGCTGGCTGAGCAGGGAATTGACCCTTTTGGCAAACGCTTTGAGCGAACTGCTAACTCTGCTCAACTGAAAGAAAAATACAACGATAAAGATAAAGAAGAATTAAACGAACTCAATGAAACAGCTATTATCGCTGGCCGTCTCATGACCAAGCGTGGCAAAGGAAAGGTTGGCTTTGCCCACATCCAAGACCGTGAAGGCCAAATACAGATTTATGTGCGTAAAGATGCGGTTGGTGAAGAAAATTATGAAATCTTTAAAAAGTCTGACTTAGGAGATTTCCTCGGTATCGAAGGTGAGATTATGCGGACAGATATGGGTGAGCTTTCTATCAAGGCGACTCACCTCACTCATTTGTCTAAGGCTCTGCGTCCCCTGCCTGAAAAATTCCACGGCTTGACAGATGTTGAAACCATCTACCGTAAACGTTATTTGGATTTGATTTCCAACCGCGAAAGCTTTGAACGCTTTGTCACTCGCTCAAAAATCATCTCAGAAATCCGCCGTTACTTGGATGGCCAAGGCTTCCTTGAAGTTGAAACTCCTGTTCTCCATAATGAGGCAGGCGGTGCTGCTGCCCGTCCTTTTATCACCCACCACAATGCCCAAAACATTGACATGGTACTGCGGATTGCAACCGAGCTTCACCTTAAACGTCTTATCGTCGGCGGTATGGAGCGAGTGTATGAGATTGGGCGTATCTTCCGTAACGAAGGAATGGACGCAACTCACAATCCAGAGTTCACTTCCATCGAGGTTTACCAAGCCTATGCGGACTTCCAAGACATCATGGACTTGACTGAAGGTATTATCCAACATGCAGCCGTCTCTGTTAATGGAGATGGACCAGTCAACTACCAAGGAACTGAAATCAAGATCAACGAACCATTTAAACGCGTTCACATGGTAGATGCCATCAAGGAAATTACGGGTGTTGATTTCTGGCAAGATATAAGTTTTGAAGAAGCTGCTGCCTTGGCCAAGGAAAAGAAAGTTCCGCTTGAAAAACACTTCACCGAAGTTGGCCATGTTATCAATGCTTTCTTTGAAGAATTTGTGGAAGAAACCTTGATTCAGCCAACCTTTGTCTACGGTCATCCTGTAGCAGTATCACCTCTGGCTAAGAAAAATCCAGAAGATCCACGCTTCACGGACCGTTTCGAGCTCTTCATCATGACCAAAGAATATGCCAATGCCTTCACCGAGTTGAACGATCCAATCGATCAATTATCTCGTTTTGAAGCACAGGCCAAAGCTAAAGAACTGGGTGATGACGAAGCAACAGGCATTGACTATGACTTTGTCGAAGCTCTGGAATACGGTATGCCACCAACTGGAGGCCTAGGAATCGGTATCGACCGTCTGGTTATGTTGCTAACAGATGTTACGACCATTCGTGACGTCCTGCTCTTCCCAACGATGAAATAATCTTAACTTTAGACAGATTTTAACAAAGTAAATCCTACTGGTATTCCAGCAGGATTTTTTACATCAAAAAAAGTCTGGTTCCCCAGACTTTTGTTGTATTATTCATATCTCAGTGCTTCAATTGGATCCAGTTTGGAGGCCTTGTTGGCCGGCAAGATTCCGAAGAGAACACCGATAGTTGCTGAGAAGAGAAGGCTGACGATGCTGACTGGTAGAGATACCGTCACTGGTGTTCCTTCCAGCATTTGACTCATGGCTGAGCCTAATACAGACGCAAGTCCTGCAGCTAGAAGCAGGCCAATCAACCCACCAATCAGTGTCAAAATCATAGACTCAATCAAAAATTGCATCAAAATATTGCCACGCGTTGCTCCCAGAGCCTTCCGTAGACCGATTTCACGAGTCCGCTCAGTGACCGATACCAGCATGATATTCATAACGCCAATACCACCAACAAAGAGTGAGATTCCGGCGATGGCACCGATAACTCCTGTCATGGCACCATAAATATTTTGCACTTCCTGATAGAGGGCACTATCATCTGTCACTTGATATTCTCCCTGTTGGAGACCAGCAATTTCTGTTAATTTCTTGGCAACCTTAGGGCCAAGTTCTGGAACTAAGCTAGTATCATTCACTCGAAGAACAATCTCTGAAATTTCATCTACTCCAAAGTTTGCGGCTATGAGTGTATTGGTTGTAATAGCATTACCTCCATAGACCTGCATAGAGCCAGATGCAGCAGCAGTTTCAGGATCTCTATAAACCCCAATCACCCGATAGTTACTGGCACCCACTGTCACAATTTTATTGATTGCCTCTTCAGCGGAAGAAAAAAGGGTCGCAGCCAGACCTTCGTCTAGCAGCACAACACTGGCAAAGCCTTGATAGTCTTGCTGTCTCAGAGCACGACCAGCAATTATTTTGTATTTTTTCACCTGAATATAGGTCATATTTGCACCGACAAAGTTGACGCGCTCAGCCTTCTTATTTTCGTAGCTAAAGGTTTCCATAGCTGAGTTGGTCACATAGTAGCCGTCCACTCCCTTGATATGGGTCAATTCCTTAACCCATGCTTCCTGAGCCTTGGGTGGTTCCACCACTTCTTCGCTTTCATCTTCCACATTTACAGAATAGAGATCAGCCGTTTGTGTATAGGAGCCGTCCTTGCTCTTTTTAGGAGAAAAGACGAGGCGCATGTTTTTCTGACTTTTGGTAAAACTCTCATTGACCCGTCGGGTAATGGAATCTCCTAAGGCCATGATAACCACAACCGAAGCCACTCCGATAATAATCCCAATCATGGTCAGGAAAGACCGCATCTTGTGTCCAAGAATGGAGCTAATGGCAAATTTCCAGTTTTGCATTAGACTAGTCCTCCTTCCTTAGCGCTATCAGATGAGATAACACCGTCACGAATGACAATCTGCCGTTTGGCATAGGCAGCAATCTCAGGCTCGTGGGTTACCATGATAATAGTTTTCCCTTCTCGATTGAGCTCAGTTAAGAGCTCCATAATCTGCTCGCCAGTCTTGGTATCCAGGGCCCCCGTCGGTTCGTCAGCCAGAATCAGAGAGGGATTATTGACCAAAGCACGAGCAATAGCAACCCGCTGCTTCTGTCCTCCAGAAAGCTCTGAAGGCAGGTGATGCATCCGCGTGTCCAACTCCACCTTGGTCAGAAACTGCTCGGCCAAGGACTTGCGTTTAGACTGACCGACACCTGCATAGATCAAGGGCAGTTCCACATTTTGCAAGGCATTAAGCTTAGACAAGAGAAAGAACTGCTGGAAGACAAAGCCGATTTGCTTATTCCTAACCTTGGCTAGCTTCTTATCACCTAGCTTAGCTACTTCTTCGCTTCCTAGATGGTATTCACCAGTGGTCGGACGATCCAGCATCCCAATGATATTCATCAGAGTAGACTTACCAGATCCAGACGGTCCCATGATGGCAACAAACTCGCCCTCTTCAACCTCCAGACTGATGTCTTTTAGTACCTGCAATTCCTGGTCTCCATTGCGATAGCTCTTATTAATATTTTTTAACTCAATTAGCTTCTTCATAAGATTTCACCTCTTGACCGTCTTTCAAGCTATCTGTCGGATTGATGATAACTTTACTATCCTTTGTCAAACCAGATGAGATTTCTTGATTTTCAGCATCAGCATTTCCGAGCGTCACTTCTGTTTTCTTGGCAACTCCTTTTTCCAGAACCCAAACATAGTTCTTGTCTCCGTCCATTACCACACTGCTGACTGGCACAATGAGTCCCTGAGTATTGTTTTTAACTTCGATATTGACAGAGAAGCCTTGCTTGAGCTCACCAATCTCGCTGGTAATGTCAATTGTAAATGGATATTTGGAACCTGAAGCTGTTCCGCTGCCACCTGTTCCAGATGGTTGAGCTGCTGCCTGCTGGCCGTCTTTCGGATAGTTGGAAATGTAGCTGATTTTACCAGTCCATTTCTTGTCTGGGTAAACTTTTGATGTAATGGTCACTTCTTGACCGACAGACAAGTTAGCCAGATTGTATTCGGATAATTCACCCTTAATCTGCAGATTTCCATTGCTGACAATGTGAACCAAGGTTTGAGTGGCACCAGTTGTTGATTTTGAAACATCACGGTTGACTTCTACGACCGTACCATCTGCAGTGCTGGTCACTGTCAAGGCATTGAGAGTAGCTTGCGCTTTATTCATATTATCAACTGCATCAGCCCGAGCATCGCGCAGGTCAGCTGCCTGAGACTCCACAGAACGCTGAGCCTGAGCTTCAGACGCCCCATCTGCTTCTTCGTCACCAGTTGTATTTACAGTCACACCATTGGTTTGCAAGTCATGCAATTGACGATCAGCTTTGCTAACCGCCCGAGCAGCTGCATCATAAGCTGCCTGAGCCTCTGCACTTTTATAAGTTACCAACGCTTGACCGGCAGTCACTTGGTCGCCTACATTGACCAGTACATTTTCCAAGTCACCCTTGGTGCTGTCATAGTAGATGTACTGCTCATTGCTAGCGGTGACATTTCCTGTCAGCAAGACTGAAGAAGCCACTGAACCTTCCTTGGCCTTCTGAACCAGCGGAGTCGTATCGACCGGTGCCTCAGAAGGATTACCTCCGTTTAAAAACATGAAGAGAATTGCTCCTGCAACAACTGCAATCGTAGCTCCAATAATGCTAAATAATTGCCATTTCTTTAACTTTTTCATCTTTTTTCCTCCTCTTGATGAAAACGATTTTCTTTTGTTATATTATATCACAAGGCTATCATAATTCTTCTAAAAAAATTTACAGTTTTTCACAAATGGTTGCTATTTTATCTCAGATAGTCACTCCGCTAAAATCCGTAGCAGATTTTTGCATTCACCTTCTAAAAAAGGTACAATTACCTCATATAATAGAAGGAGATTCTAACAAGATGAAAGAATTTGATATGATTGCTATTGGCGGTGGCAGCGGGGGGATTGCTACCATGAATCGGGCCGGTGAATACGGTGCCAAGGTTGCCGTTATTGAAGAAAAGAAACTGGGTGGCACCTGTGTCAATGTCGGCTGTGTTCCAAAGAAGATTATGTGGTACGGAGCTCAAATAGCTGAAGCTATCCAGCATTATGGACCAGACTACGGCTTTACCTCTGATAATCAAGCTTTTGATTTTGCTACCCTTCGGAAAAACCGCGAAGCATACATTGACCGAGCACGTTCATCTTACGATGGCAGCTTCAAGCGGAATGGTGTCGAGCTGATCGAAGGACGTGCCCGTTTTGTGGACGCAAACACTGTCCAAGTCAACGGCGAGCTCATTCGCGCCAAGCATATCGTTATCGCGACCGGTGCTCATGCTGCTATTCCAAATATACCTGGCGCAGGCTACGGAGAGAATTCCGACGATGTCTTTGCTTGGGAAGAGTTACCTGAATCTGTAGCCATTGTCGGAGCAGGATATATAGCAGTTGAGCTAGCTGGCGTGCTCCATGCTCTAGGAGTTAAAACAGATCTTTTTGTTCGTAAGGATCGACCACTGCGCAACTTTGACAGTTATCTGATTGACGGCCTGCTCCAAGAAATGGAGAACTCTGGACTCCAGCTTCATCCCCATAAGATTCCGCAAAAGCTGGAAAAACTGCCTGATGGTCAGCTCAAGCTCTATTTTGAAGATGGCAGCAGCCACACAGCCCAGCATGTTATTTGGGCAATTGGTCGTAAACCAAACGTCCAAGACCTCAATCTGGAAGCAGCTGGCGTCACTCTCAATGAACGTGGCTTCATCTCTGTAGATGAGTACCAAAACACTGTTGTACCAGGCATCTATGCTCTAGGCGATGTAACAGGTGAAAAAGAATTAACTCCTGTTGCTATCAAGGCTGGACGAACTCTATCTGAGCGTCTTTTCAATGGCAAAACAGATGCTAAGATGGACTACTCAACTATTCCAACTGTCGTCTTCTCCCATCCCGCTATTGGGACAGTCGGCCTGACTGAGGTAGAGGCTATCAAGACTTACGGAGCAGAAAATATCCACGTTTACACATCTAGCTTCACATCCATGTATTCAGCTGTTACCCAGCACCGCCAACAGGCCAAGTTCAAGCTCATCACTGCCGGTGAGGATGAAAAAGTCGTTGGCCTTCACGGTATTGGCTACGGAGTAGATGAGATGATTCAAGGTTTCGCAGTTGCTATCAAGATGGGCGCTACCAAGGCTGACTTTGATGCTACAGTTGCTATTCACCCGACCGGTTCCGAAGAATTCGTTACCATGCGATAAAAAATTCAAAATCAGAAGAGGTTTGGTATTCCAGCCTCTTTTTGACTTCTGCTACCATTTTATAATAAAGATGATGACCGTTCCATAACCTAATCTTTCATTTTACTATCGAATCTTACATTTTTGTAAGATTATAATTAAAGCTATTTCAGCTTCATTTGACATTCCTTTCAAATAATAGTCTAATAGAAGAAATTCAGATTTTTTTCAGACAATAAACTTCTGCATCACTATTTTAAAAGATAAATTGTCAAATATCCATCAAGAAATTCCAAAGATTATAAAAAGCAATTTTTTTATTAGTTATTATATGAGACAAGGAGCCTGAAATGAAATCTCAGACTCCTTTTTCTTTATGGTAAAATAGCTACAGCTCTAACTGGTGAACCGCTGGCTTGATGCCAGTTGGGAAAACTAATCGAGATGAGAGCACCTTTAGCCGGCAGCTGATCCAGATTGGTCATAACTTCTAGCTGATAAATGTCCTGCTCCAAAAGATAGTATTCATTGAGCAGCCCATGCTCCGCTGTAGGAATACCCGCATCTGTATCAAAAGTTTCGTGACCTACCGCCTTGACACCACGCTCATGGATAAGGAACTCTAGAGCATCTCGTCCCCACCCAGGAGTATGCTGAATCTCCTGAACATCCAGATTGCGCATAGCTGATTGACTCGGCCAACGCTTGGACCAGTCTGAGCGAAAAGCAACAAACGTTCCTGGCTCAATCTGCCCGTGCTCCGCTTCAAAATCTAAAATATCCTGCTTGTCCAGAATAAAGTCTGGATTCTCTGCTACTTCCTTAGACTTATCAATAACTACCAAAGGCAGGAAAAGATCTTTTAGTTCAATCTCTTCCAACCAGCGACCACCCTCCACAAAGTGAATCGGAGCATCAATATGAGTCCCGTATTGGCCAACTACAGAAAACTGCTGAACATGAAAACCGTCTTTCAAAGTGAAAATGTCCTTCTTCTCCAAGGCAGGCAGAGCTGGAAAATGCGGACTGTCTTCCCTAATCTGATGGGACAAGTTAACCCATTTTTTCTCCTGTAGTTCCTGATAAATTTTTAATAAATCTGTCATAGCCTTCTCCAATCTAGTCAGTCTTGCTTTGGGAAGATGTTGATTACGCACCCACACCTCTAGCAAAAACTCTTATTTACTTTTGCATTATTATATCAATCAAAGTGTGCTGCTGCAATTCTTTATAGCTCTTTTAGATAATCCTTTTTTATTGAAAATAATATAGTTTAAAGCTATAGCTAATTTTTCTAATGAAGCCTATTCAAACATTGAAAATTTTGATATGATAGTACAAAGCAATCCAGAAATGAGGAAAACTGATGAGTAAAACAAAAAAACTTTTTGCGGCCTTGGGCATCCTTTTCTTTAATATTTTTGGTCTTATCGCCTTCATCATCTTGCTCATCAGAAGCAAGAAACGGAAATAAGAATTTGTCTATCTAATTGTCTCGTCCGATACAGAAGGACTTGACTTTTTTTTATTTACCTTTTAAAATAGTTACCATATAAATAAAAAGAGGTTTACTATTTATGAACAAGAACAAAGCTTTTCTTCTTGCCCTCCCAGCTATAGGAGCTGCATTTTTAGCTGTCTTATCTCAATTAGCTTTTTCTATCGGCCCCATTCCTATCACACTTCAGACTTTTGCTGTCGGTTTGATTGCAACCATTTTCAAGCCCCGTGAAGCAGTTTTGTCTGTTTTCCTTTATCTGCTCTTGGGAGCTATTGGCCTGCCGGTCTTTGCCGGAGGAAGCGGTGGTTTTCAGGCTCTCTTTGGCCCAAGCGCTGGATATCTCTGGTTCTACTTACTCTTTGCCCTAGTGACATCCAGTCTGACCCATAAGGACAGTCCTTTCTATATAATTTTTATAGCCAATGTATTGGGTGACGCTCTCGTCTTTGTCGGTGGTATCCTAGGACTGCATTTCTTAGGAGGTCTTGATTTCTCTAAATCAGTCGCGGTTGGCCTAACTCCTTTTATCCTGCCTGACTTGCTAAAAATGGTTGCTATCACCATTATCAGCATTCCTATTTTTAAGAGCTTGAAATTCCATTCCTACTTTTCAGAGAAATAGAAAAAACTGATAGAGAAATGGCACTGACCCCCAATAATGGGACAAGAGAAAACCCCTATGATGCGATCAGTTTTCTGTAATCTACAGGAGACAGGTCATTTAATTTCTGTTGAATTCTAGTTTTATTATAAAATATGATGTAATTTTTGACAATATCTGTTATACTATCTTTGGTGAAGTTTCTCCACTTATGGAGATAGAAGGTTTCAGACTTGAGAAAAGAATGGAACCATTCGATACAGGCATTATCTGCTGGCGTTCCTTTACGGGACATGGAGCGGGTGATGCCTTTTTCAGTACAAGCCTGATGGTATGCTTTTGAGGTGTAGACAGATCCCTGATCACTGTGTAAGAGTGCCCCTTGAGGTAGGTCGAGTTGATGAAGCGTGTCGAGCACAAAGTCCGTATCCTGGCAATCTGAGATGGTATAAGCCACAATTTCACGATTATAGAGATCCATGATAGAGGATAGATAGAGTCTACAGTTTCCAAAGTAGAGGTAGGTAATGTCTGTGACCAGCTTCTTGAGTGGCTTATCAGCTTGAAAATCACGAACTAGCTTATTGGCTGTCACATAGTAAGGCTTCCCTAATTTGGGTCCTTTCTTGGGACGGACACGGCAGAGGCAGCCCTTTTCCTTCATGATACGATAGACCTTCTTGCGATTCACGATGAGGTTATAAACTTTCTTAAGCAAGCGAGTGATGGTTCGATAACCGTAAATAAAGTGATTTTCCATGCAGAGTGCTTCGATTTTCTCTGCGATTTCGTCCCTTTTCTGAGAGTTCCTACACTCCTGTCTCCAACGGTAAAAGGTTGAACGTTTGATACCGAAACACTCTAAAATGACAGATACAGGGGAGGTTTTCTTGTGTCTCATTTTATGGGGGCAGTGCCCTTTCTCTATCAGTTTTTAAATGCATCCACGAGAACTTGAAATTCTTCATTGGAAAGGGTAATGCCCTTGCCCATCTTGCTGTGGTCTGGGCTCCAAGTCCGAAGATCATACTTAGCTGGTGCTCCGTTAAAGCTAACTCGATTGAGCTCCTTGGTCCAGCCCTTGTCATTTTCAGACAGGACCAGAAGTTTTTCTTCGATTTCGAATGTAAATTCAGCCATATTTCACCTCTTGTTTTATTTTCCAACTAATAATTCGTAAAAGAATTTACAATTTAGGGAATTTTGTTATATAATATATTGTAACAAGTTATGGAGATTTTAGCTATGAAAAAATATCTCGAAATGATTTTACAAAGAGCCAACGAATTTATCAGTGGCAAAAAGAATGAACAAGGACCAGAGGACAGCGGCCGCATTCTGCGTACCATCGAACTAGCTCTGCGTAAACAATCTGGTGTCCACGTTATCTTTCTGGATAAAAGCTTCACCGGCGATATTGTCAAATACGATCGCGAGCGCCTGCAGCTGATTATCAAGAATTTCAAGAAAAGTATGACCACTATTATCCGAGTGCAGGACATTAAGCGAATCAGTCTCGTACCCAATAATATCCGTGAAGCCCAAAAGAAGGACATTCGCATCACCAATCGCCGTTTCAAAAGATAACTCTTCCATCCAACTGGATGGAAGAGTTATTTGTTTGTCTGAAAATAAATCGAGCGATGCTTCTTGCATCCAGGATTAAAAGGATGAGTACAGATAGGACAAGCATCCTCACAGCCAAGGTACTGAGAAATAGTCAGCTCAGTCCTGCAATGGCCACAAAGGACTACTCGATCTTCTAACCGACTGACAGGATAGGCCAGAAAAGCATGATCTTCGTAGCGGTCATGACAGAGAAAGCAAGGATAGTATTTCTGACAAGCAAAGCACTTAAGGGCTATGATATCTCTCTCACTGTGATAATGCTGGCAGCGAGTCTCCTCATCAAGAATATCTCCGTAAACCTGAATCATGCTATTTCCTCTCTGAAAACCTGTATTCATAAAGATGGCTTTTAAATTAAAAAGCCACCTATGAATATAAGATTAAGCTCGGACGGTCACGCTAGTGCCATCTTCCTTGTAAAGATTAATCAAACCTTCCTTTCGAGCTCGCACCATATCGCCAGCCTCTACAGGCTGCTCCAAGTGAATGGTCAGAAGCTCCATCGGATTAGGAGCCCGATCAATTTTGTTCCCATCAGCATCTCGAAGGTCTGTGATAAAGGTTTCAAAATGACGAAAGCCTGGTCCGTAAAACTCAACTTGATCCCCTTCATGAATAACATTTCGCTGACGAATAGTCGCTGTCTGACTGTCTGCGTCATAAGCTACTACTTCAGCTACAAATTTGTATTCTGGAATCTTGCGTCGCGCTCCGAACAGCTGCTCATTCTCAGTTGGAGTATGATAGTAGAATCCTGTGGCCAATTCACGTTGAGCAACCTTCCACATCTCATCGACTAAATCCTGCTTGATAGCTTCAAACTTTTCAGGACTTTCTAGATAAGCATTCACAGCTGCTTTATAGCAGTTAGTCACCGTAGAAACGTAATGAATAGACTTCATCCGTCCCTCAATCTTCAAGCTATCCACCCCATTTTCAATCATGTCTGGTATGCGGTCAATCATGGACATATCAACTGCGGACATGGAAAATTCTTCCGGAACTTCACCTTTCAAGCTCTTACGTTCTTGTCCAAAAGGCATATCGTAGAGGTCATATTTCCAACGGCAGGATTGCGAGCAGCCTCCACGATTGGCATCACGCATACTCATGTGGTTGGATAATGTACAGCGTCCAGAGTAGGAAATACACATGGCTCCATGAACAAAGGCTTCTATTTCAACATCAGTCCGTCTGCGAATTTCAGCTAGCTCAGCCATTGACACTTCGCGAGCTAGGACAACACGAGTCAGTCCTAGATTTTTCCAAAACTCAAGCGTTTCATAGTTAGTCGCACTGGCCTGAGTTGATAGGTGGATTTCCAGACCAGGTGCTTCTGATGCTGCGATAGCAATCAAAGCCGGATCTGAAACAATGACAGCCGCAATCCCGATATCCCGCAAACGGCGGAACCACTCACCAGCTCCCTCTTCATTTCCCTCGTGCATGACCATATTGGCCGCGACATAGACCTTGGCACCATAACTAGCCGCAAACTGAACCCCTTCTTCCATCTGTTCAAAGGTAAAGTTCCCAGCCCGACTGCGCAGACCATAGGCCTGTCCGCCAATAAAAACAGCATCTGCTCCATATCGAACAGCTACTTTTAGCTTTTCCAAAGTACCAGCAGGTGATAACACCTCTGGTCGTTTCAACTTTCTTGCCATCATTTTCTCCTATTTGCAATATAAAAGTGTTGATGTCTAATCCTTATTATTTTATAGTAATTTACCCCTAAAAGCAAGGTTCTTTGAATTATTTTCACAATTCTAATTTTCGAATTAATTCAAAAAAATAGTTTGGAACATATACTTTTTACTCATGTTTTAGAAATCTTATTTTTGTTCTCAAAAAAGAACTCCTAAAAGGAGTCGTAGTTTAAATATTTATTTTATCATATCAGGGTCATAGTCATAAAATCCTGTATCGAGAAAACGATTTTTCGGATGCAGTTTGTGAATCGCCTCATCCAGCACAAAGGCTTGATCTGAGCTAAACTTGCCTGCTTCAATCAAATCTCTCGCCTCTACAAAAATCTTAGCAATCCCGACAAAGTTGTGACCAGGTGTGTAGAGACCTTCCAACTTCCAGTGGCAGAATCCATGGTCAACCAACTCTATCAGCTTGGTCATCAAATCCAAGTCATTATTGGCAAAAATATGAGTACCATGATTGTCCTCAAAAATCGAGTAATGGCTCTGCGGATCGCTTGGTTCCGCCAGAAAGAGGTCTCGATCCCGTGTCTTTTCATCATCGATATGAGTAAAATTATAGTAATTCTGCAAAAGAGGACGCTTGGAGTGATGGATGACACTAGCTCCGTAAACCAAGACTTCAGCAGGAATTTCCAGAATCTCTGGCATCTTAAAAAGCTCTGCAGAAGGAATCTCACGCGCCAAGACAGCTTCTGAAACACCAGCGTTCTTAGCCCAAAAGTTAATCTGTCGGCTGCTGGTAACCATGGTCGATGCGTCGTAAATGGTTTTTAATTTGTAGCCATCGCGCTGCAGCACATAGAAAACACCAGCATCACCAACGGTAATATAATCTGCCCCAATCTCCTGCAGAAAATCAAGATAGGGCTTGATCTTATCCATCATTTCTTGATGCATGAGCGCGTTCACCGCAACGGTCAACTCTTTTCCTGCTTGGTGAACCAAGTCAGAAATTCGAGTTAATTCGTCTAAACTAAAATTATGAGGCAAACGAAGGCCGTAATTTTTCTCACCGACATAAATTCGATCGACTTTTGCCTCCAAAAGTTCCTCAACTTGTTCTATACTTTCAGCTGTTGCTGTAATAATTATCTTTTTCATAAAACCATTATAGCAAAAAAATATAAAGGAGTGGTTTTTCATTCGAATTTATTCGTTTTGTAACTCTTTTGTAATATTTAAAACTGCAAAAAAATGGTAGAATTAGAGGGTACTGTAAGGAGAGAGAATTATGCCCGTAAGAAAATACCAACAATATGATGACCCAACTGACTACTACTACCAAGAAATTGAATCTGAACAAACACCACTCTATCAAGAGTACTTACCTGAAGCAGAAACATCACCAAGATTAAGTGAACTCTTTTTCTTCTTAAATATTGCTGTTTTCTGTGTCTTGACAGTTTTGTTTAGCTTTGTATTTTTGAGTTTAAAAATGAATACATTTATGTCCTTCACTTTGGCCATTGCTTCCAGCCTGATTAGCATTCAATCTTATCGCCTGTTCGCAAAGAAACGCCAAACTAGCAAATAAACCAACCTTGTGATTCTACGATTTTAAAATATAAGAAAAACCGACGACGCTTTAAGTCCTCGGTTCTTTTTTTCGTTCTTGTAAACAAAGAAGACTAGCAAAATTGCTAGTCTTCTTTGTTTTATTTTTCTTCTTGACTGTCTGTTTCAAGAGCCTTTTCTTCTTGTCCTTCTGTCGCTTCTGCTCCGAAGTCAATGATGATTTCTTCTGAAGGTTCTTCTTCCTCTTCGAAGATCACAGGTTCTTCCTCAGCTAAGCTGCTTTCTTCTTTCTCAAATTTTTCTTTGATTTCGTTAAACTTATCTTGCGAGTAGTCCACGACTGACTTGGTCGTTTCTTTGACCGATTCGATGACTGTTTCAGTTGTAATCTCGCCTTTCTCAACCTTTTCTTTGGTTTGTTGAATTGCACTGACAGCTTGATTTGAAAAGTCTTTAGCGGACTGAACGACAGCTTCGTGTATATCATCAGGATTTTCTTGATATTCCTTTACAAAGTCCCGAACCTTATCTGTCGTTTCCTTTCCTTTCTTACTGGTCAGAAAATAGGCAGCAGCTGCACCAGTAACAGCGCCCAATAACAGTGATGAAAATTTTCCCATAATAGACCTTCTTTCTTATTTTTTAAACAATTTTGAAGCAAAACGCAAAGCAGATAAACCAGCTGTAGTTTTGACGGTTCCTTTACCAGCAGACACCGCTTTTTTACTCAGCGTACGCGCCTGAACGTTTAAATCTGAAACAGATTCAGATAAGTCCGCCACAGCTGTAAACAAAGGATCAATGGTTGCAACTTTTTGATTGATGTCGTCAGTTAAGACATTGACCTTGGCCAGTAAATCATTGGTTTGGTGAAGGGTCACGTTGACATCAGAAGTCAAGACCTTGATGGTATTTTCTGTTTCATCAAGCATCTTACCAGCTTTCTCGCCCAGATTTTTGACAGTAATCGTCAAGTAAATCACGAAGATAATGAGCGCTACCGCTAGTAATGCATAAGCAATTTCAATTATCATATTTCTCTCCTTTCATTGCAGACATCTCTTACAAGAGTCAGCGGCTCTAAGAATTTCTTATTCTTGATAATAAGGGGCTTGCTTTTTTCTTTGGTATATGATGATGCCAATTCCGACAAAAATAAGAATCAGCGACAGCCATTGGGAAACACGCAGACCAGCAAACATAAGACTGTCCGTCCGCATACCCTCAATAATCATCCGACCAAATCCATACCAGATTAGATAGAAGGCGGCGATTTCTCCCTGCCTCAGCAACTTAGGCCGACGGCGGAGAACAATAATCAAGATAAAGCCAAGTAGGTTCCATAGAGATTCGTAGAGGAAAGTTGGCTGTCTGTAACTGCCTTCGATATACATATTCTCACGAATAAAGCTAGGCAGATAGTCCAAACTCTTAACTGCCGCACCATAGGCTTCATGGTTGGCAAAATTTCCCCAGCGACCAATACTCTGGGCAATCATGACACTCGGTGCTGCGATATCTAGAAAATCAACCGGATGAATCAGCCTTCTCCGACAGAAAAAGTAGAGAACGATAGCACCAGCTATCAGCCCACCGTAAATGGCAATCCCGGCTATTCCGCCATTCCAAAAATCAATGATTTTTATCAGATTCTTACCGTAATAATCCCATTCGAAGGCTACGTAATAAAGTCGGGCACCAACGATAGCTACGGGAAAAGCCACTAGGATAAAATCCAAAATATCATCAGGAATAATCTTCCGGCGTGGAGCCTCCTTCATGGCAAGATAAACGGCTAAAACTAAGCCTGTGACAATACAGATGGCATACCAGCGAATACTGATAGGCCCTAGTTGGATAGCTACTGGATCAATCATGTTTCACCTCATTCCGGCTGATTAGATCAGTTAGCCGTTCTTCAAAAATCTTAGTAGCATCGTAGCCCATTTGCCTAGCTCGATAGTTCATCGCCGCAGCCTCAATCACGACCGAGATATTGCGACCAGTCTTTACAGGAATCCGAATACGTGGAATTCTGACACCGGCAACCTCCAGCTCCTCTGTATCATTACCTAGACGGTCAAAAGTTTTTTGAGTGTCGTAATTCTCCAAATAGACAGCTATCTGAACTTGAGAAGAATCTTTGACAGCACTGGCTCCGTATAAGCTCATGACATCGATGATACCAACACCACGAATTTCCAATAGGTGGCGCAGGATTTCAGCCGGCTCTCCCCAAAGGGTCACTTCATCCTTGGCATAGATATCCACTCGGTCATCCGCAACCAAACGATGGCCACGCTTAACCAATTCAAGTCCTGTCTCACTTTTACCAATTCCACTGTCCCCTTGGATGAGAACTCCCATGCCATAGATATCCATCAGGACCCCATGAACACTGGTCCTCTCAGCCAGACGAGAATCAAGATAACTGGAAATTTCTCCAGACAAGCGGCTAGTAGAGGCTTTGCTTCTAAGAATAGCAACCTGCTTCTCATCAGCCGCATCAATCATTTCTTTAGGAATCTCTAAATTTCGAGCAATGATAACCACCGGCGTCTCAGGCTGGAACATTTTCAGCAGTACTTGATGGCGATTATGAGAGCTCATCTTCATCAGATAAGACCACTCTTTCATCCCAATCAGTTGTATCCGCTCGGGTGTATAAAAATCAAAATATCCAGTCATTTCAAGTCCAGGCCGAGAAATATCTGAAGTTTTAATTTCTTTCTCCAGTAAAACTTTATCTCCGTACTCCTGAGACAGACGAGACATTTTTAAGAGGTCTTTGACCTTTACCGACATTGTCTTCTCCCTTCAAATTTGTCTTCCTCTATTATAGCAAATTTTTACCTCAAAAGAATCCTTAAGATTGATTTTAGGTCGAAAAAATATTTTGATTTAAATCAACTTTTTAGTGAAAATAGAAAAACAGCCACGACATCAATCAATCAGGCTGCTGAGAATTTTCTTTTGGTTCTTAAAACAAGGATGGTTTTCTACAAAAGCCGGAACCTCTTTCAGAGGCAACCAGAGATGAGCATCTGTTTCACCCGTTTGATAGCGGACTTGACTCTTATCCCCAGACACAACCACTTCATAATAGTCGAAATGGCACTGGTCTTTGATAGAGCACACCTGCTCCAAAAGCCTGATGCTGTCAGGAACCAGGCCCGTTTCCTCTTTTAACTCACGCAGGGCGGCTGTCTGACTATCCTCTCCTGCCAGCACACTGCCTCCCGCCCCGAACTCATAGTAGCCAGGATAGAGACTTTTATTTGCTGACCGTCGCATAAAGAGAATATCGCCATCCTGATGGCGAACCAAGACATTAACACAGAGATGAAACTGTCCTTTAGGAATTTTTTCTCCTCGAACTAAGAAATGAGGGAGTTGATTTCGATTTAAGTCATAAGCATTCCAAACTTCTGTCATGTTTCCTCCTTGAATAAATTGCTAATATTTTGGTGATGTTTTTAAGTGTCAATTTACCTGGTTTTCTATCCTGCTTCTTTTTTAGATTTTATCTAAAAGAAGCAAGCAGAAAATAAATCATGGTATAGAAATGTCTTACTAAAACATTCCCTACTTCAAGTAAAAAATCGGGAGTGCATCCCGAAATTTTCTATTTTATTAAGAATTACCAAAACCATCCGTCTTTATCGTCTTTGATAGCTTCCGCTTCTTTTCGTTTGCGTGGGCCAGTTCCGTACATTTCTTCTTCTATGTCTTCTTTATAAGGCATAACCATAGCCAGCAGGATATAGATGAGAATTCCCAAGCCGAAATTGACCACAGTAAAGATAATAAAGAGGAAGCGCACCAGGCTCAGATCAAAATCAAATTTATCAGACAGACCGGACAAGACACCGGAAATCAGTCGATTCTTTTTCAACTTATAGAATTTCACGTTCATGATAGAGACCTCAATGATCATATTTACTTTATTCTACCATATTTCATGAGAAAACAATCGGGCCAAAGGCTGATTATGGATTAGAATATTCATTCTTTTAAAAAAGAGAGTTCTTCAGTGAACTCTCTTGCTGATTTATCAAGCATTCTCCGACAAACGGAGCTTGCCCATACAGCGTCCGCAACGGTATTTTTGAAGATTAACTCTGCGTCTGCGACGGATAAGTGCTCCGCAGCTCAGGCATTCATAGATGAGAAAGGATTGCGAGTCGGACAAGGATGGAGCATAACGCAAACCGTCAACTCGCTTGAGCAGTTCTTTAAAATCTCTATCTCCATGGCGGTATCCTTTGCCCTGATAATAGAGGTGATAGTGGGCCAGCTCATGGCGGACAATTTTTCGAAAAGTCTCCAGCCCAAAAGTTTCATAGATTTTTGGGTTAAAATCCAGATGTCCGTCTTTAGGAAAGAAGCGTCCCCCTGTAGTACGGAGACGCTTGTTCCAATAAGCTTGGTGGCGGAATTCCCAGCCAAAATCTTCAGCTGAAACCCGCTTGACATAGTTAGTTAGATTCATTTGGTGCTATTAGAGAGAGGTTGACCTTCTCCCGCTCCACATCCAGTTTATCCACCCAGACTGTGACTAAGTCACCAACTGATAGAACCTGACTAGGATGCTTGATATAGTCTGTGCTCAGCTTGGAGATATGAATAAGACCGTCTTCGTGGATACCGATATCCACAAAGGCTCCGAAATCGACAACATTCCGGACGACACCTTCCAGCTTTTGACCGATGCGCAGGTCCTTGATATCCAAGACATCCTGCCTCAGAACTGGCGCGTCAAAGGAATCACGCAAATCCCGGCCAGGCTTGAGCAGATCCGCAATAATATCTTTTAGGGTTTCTTCTCCCAAGCCTAGCTCTGCAGCCAAACTAGCAGTCTGCACTGCTTTTAATTTGGCTTGGGCTGATTCATCCAAACTGCTAATTTCCAGACGCTTAAAGAGCTCCTCCACCGCCTTATAAGACTCTGGGTGAACGCCTGTATTGTCTAGCAGGTTATCACTTTCGGGAATACGCAGGAAGCCAGCTGCCTGTTCAAAAGCCTTTGCGCCCAGACGCGGCACTTTCTTGATGGCCTCGCGAGACCGAATCAAGCCTTCCGTTTCCCGGTACTTGACAATATTTTCTGAGATAGATTTATTAAGACCAGCTACGTGAGCTAGAAGGGCAGGACTGGCGGTGTTGATATTAACACCAACTTGGTTAACCACGGTATCAACGACAAAGTCCAGGCTTTCAGACAGCTTTTTCTGGCTGACATCATGCTGGTACTGACCAACTCCGATGGACTTAGGATCAATCTTAACCAGTTCAGCCAAAGGATCCTGCAATCGGCGGGCAATGGAAATAGCTGAGCGCTTTTCAACGGTCAAATCTGGAAACTCATATCGAGCCAGTTCACTAGCAGAGTAGACAGATGCTCCGCTCTCATTGACGATGACATAGCTGACATTCGGATGAGATTTCAAAACTTCTGCTACAAATGCTTCGCTTTCTCGGCTGGCAGTTCCGTTTCCGATGGCAATGATTTCCACGCCAAACTGCTCAATCAGCTCTGACAACTCCTTCTTAGATGCTTCAATCTGAGCTGGCTTTGCTGGCGCTACTGGATAGATAACATGAGTCGTCAGCATCTTACCTGTCGCATCAACAACAGCTAGCTTAGCCCCTGTCCGGAAAGCTGGGTCAAAGCCCAGTACTACGCGACCTTTGAGAGGGGCAATCAGGAGGAGATTGCGGAGATTATCTGAGAATAGCTGAATCGCTCCATCCTCAGCGGCCTCAGTCAGCTCGGTTCGAATACGGCGCTCCATGGCTGGAATGATTTTCTTTTTAACTGCTTGCTGGACAGCTTCGATAATATAGGCATTTTTCACCTTGAAACGAACTTCAAAGAAGCGTAAGATCTTCTCAAGATTGTGCTCAAAACCAACCTTGAGAATACCTAGCTTCTCACCACGGTTAAGAGCCAGGGTACGGTAGCCTTGCATAGTTGCTACTTTTTCGGAAAAATCATAATAAATCTGGAAGACCTGCTTTTCATCCAAATCACCGTCTTTGAGACTGGATACGATAAAAGAATTGGTCTGCATCTCATGGTAGGTCCAAGCCCGCAGCTTGGTATCTTCAGAAATTGCCTCGGTCAGAATATCCACTGCTCCAGCAAGAGCAGCTTCTCCTGTCGAAAAGGCTTCACTAGTAAGTTTCTCAGCTTCTTCCTGTAGATTAGCCGCATCCTGTAGGATTAGGCGGGCCAAAGGAAAGAGACCTGCTTCACGGGCAAGGGTAGCCTTGGTACGACGCTTCTCCTTATAAGGCAGATAAAGTTCTTCCACATCTGCCAGCTTTTCAGCGGCTTCAATCTCAGAGCGCAGCGCATCCGTAAGTTTGCCCTGCTCCTCAATCTTAGCTAAGACCGTCGCTTTACGCTCCGCCAAGGCAGTCATGCTCTTATCTAGGTCAATGATTGCCTTAATCTCGACCTCATCCAGATTTCCTGTCATTTCCTTACGGTAACGAGCAATAAAAGGAATCGTATTTCCTTCAGCGGTCAGATCTAGGACCTGTGATACTTGGCTTTCTTTAAGGCCCAATTTCTGGGCAATTTTTTCAATATTTATATTTTCCATAACAATCCTATTATATCACAAGTGCTTTGAAAGATAGGCAGTTTTAGAACTATTTAGTACTATTTGTACAAAAAAATTTAGGGTAAATCAGCGACAAAGAGTCTCCTATGTTTCAAAATTTCATTTTTTGATAATTGGTAGTATAATAGAATTATTATCTTAGAAATGAGGTGCCTCTATGGCTGTTAAATTTACTAGATCAGACGATTTGGACAAAATGTTCGAGGAGTTTGCGACCCTGCCCAAGATGGAAAAGGTAGAGTTCCCTGAGGAAGACAAGAAAAAATCTAAAAACGAGAAGGATAAGAAAGAATGAGCTTCTTCTCTCAGCTGCCGGCCAGTGTCCTGCAAGCCGGTGCCATCTTTCTCTCCATTATCATTGAAGCCCTGCCTTTTGTCTTAATCGGAAGTATTATTTCTGGCTTTATCGAGGTGTATGTCACGCCAGACAAAGTTTATCGTTTCCTACCCAAGAACAAATGGGCTCGGATTTTCTTTGGAAGCTTGGTTGGTTTTGTCTTTCCTTCTTGCGAGTGCGGAATCGTCCCTATTATAAATCGGTTTCTGGAAAAGAAAGTTCCCAGTTACACAGCTGTGCCTTTTCTGGTAACGGCGCCAGTCATCAACCCCATCGTGCTTTTTGCGACCTACTCAGCCTTTGGTAATTCCTTCCGAATGGCTCTGCTTCGTGCTTTAGGTTCTATGGTCGTGGCTATTCTTTTAGGGATTTTCCTGGGCTTCTTTGCAGACAGCAATATTCAAAAAGAAAATCGCAAGGCTGTTCATGAGCATGACTTTTCACATCTCAGCAAAGGAAAAAAGCTATTTCAGGTATTTGTGCAGGCCATTGACGAATTTTTCGATACAGGCCGCTATCTGGTCTTTGGCTGTCTCTTCGCCAGCCTGGTCCAAGTCTATGTGCCAACCAGAATCCTGACCTCTATCAGCTCGACACCAGCTGTTGCAATTCTTCTCCTCATGCTACTGTCCTTCCTGCTCTCACTTTGCAGCGAAGCTGATGCTTTCATCGGTAGCTCCTTGATTGCTAGCTTCGGCCTATCGCCAGTCTTAGCTTTCTTGGTCATTGGGCCTATGCTAGATGTCAAGAATCTGCTGATGATGAAAAACTACTTTAAGACACGCTTTATCTGGCAATTTATCAGCCTGGTTACCGTCGTCGTCTTTCTTTACTCTTGGCTTGTGGGGGTAGTGCTATGATTCGATTTCTAATCTTAGTCGGCTACTTTGAGATTACCATGTATCTGCAGCTGACGGGCAAGCTTAATCAATATATCAATCTCCACTATTCCTATCTGGCATACTTGTCTATGATTCTGTCCTTTGTCTTGGCAGTCGTGCAGCTTATCATCTGGATGAAAAAGATGGAGGTTCATAGTCATTTAAGCACTCGCTGGGCCAAGTTAGGCAGCGTGCTGCTCCTCGTCATTCCGCTTTTTGTAGGAATTTTCTTTCCAACTGTAACCTTGGATTCGACAACAGTTTCGGCTAAAGGATTTCATTTCCCGCTGGCTGAGGGAACTTCAACTGCTATTCAGCAGGACGAAGGCACAACCAGCCAATACCTGAAGCCGGACACCAGCACCTACTTTACCAAGGGGGCTTACGAAAAAGAAATGCGGGCAGCCGCTAAGAAATATGTCAAGCAAGATACCATTCAGGTCACAACTGAGAACTACATGGAAATCATGGAAGTCATCTATGATTATCCCGACGAGTTTGTAGGCAAGACGCTGGAGTTCACCGGGTTTGTCTACAATGACCCCAGCGATCAGAAGAGCCAATTTCTCTTTCGCTTCGGTATTATCCATTGTATCGCCGACTCAGGTGTCTATGGCCTCTTGACGACTGGAAATACCCAGCATTTCGAGAATAATACCTGGATTCATGCCAAGGGAAAAATTACCATGCATTACCATAAAAGTCTGGGGCAAAGCCTGCCAACTCTAGAAGTCGAAAGTTTTGATAAGGTAGAAAAACCGGACAATCCTTACGTTTATCGGGTATTTGAATAAAGAAAACGAGGCTGGCACAATCGTGTCTAAGCCTCATTTTTTGTATTTGAATATGTTTCAAGCAGCGGTCAATTTCTTTCTATTTATCCCCCTTTTCAGAAACCGAATTTCTGAATACAATCTTTAGAAAAATTGTGATAAAATAGAGACATCATTTAGAAAATAGGTATCAGGATGTCTTCAAAAGTTATTGTAACAATTTTCGGAGCCAGCGGTGACTTGGCCAAAAGAAAACTCTATCCATCCCTCTTCAGGCTCTATAAGTCTGGCAATCTTTCCAAGCATTTTGCAGTTATCGGAACCGCCCGCCGGCCTTGGAGCAAGGAGTATTTTGAGTCTGTAGTTGTCGAAGCAATCGCTGATTTAGCTGACAGTCCAGAGCAAGCCCAAGAGTTTGCCAGTCACTTCTACTATCAAAGTCATGATGTGCAGGATACCGAGCACTACATTGAGCTGCGCAAGCTTCAAAATCGACTCAATGAGCAATACCAAGCCGAGCACAATAAACTCTTCTTCCTATCCATGGCTCCGCAATTTTTCGGTACCATTGCCAAACATCTCAAGTCTGAAAACATCGTAGATGGCAAAGGATTTGAACGTCTGATTGTCGAAAAACCTTTCGGAACAGACTTGGCAACTGCCAGCCAACTTAACGAAGAACTCTTGGCGGCCTTTGATGAAGAGCAGATTTTCCGTATTGACCATTATCTAGGCAAGGAAATGATTCAGAGCATCTTCGCTATCCGCTTTGCCAATCTTCTCTTTGAAAATATCTGGAATCGTGACTACATTGACAATGTCCAGATTACCTTTGCAGAAAAGCTAGGCGTCGAAGAACGCGGCGGTTACTATGACCAGTCCGGTGCTCTGCGCGATATGGTGCAGAATCATACCTTACAGCTCCTGTCACTCTTAGCTATGGACAAGCCGAAAAGCTTCAGCAAAGAGGACATTCGGGCAGAGAAAGTCAAAGTTTTTGAGCGCTTGGTACAGCCAAATAAAGAAGACTTGAAACGCTTCTTTATCCGCGGTCAGTATAAGTCTGGCACAGTCAAAGGCAAGAAATACATCTCCTACCGGAGTGAACCTAATGTCAATCCTGACTCCATGACTGAAACCTTTGCTTCAGGAGCTTTCTTTGTAAATAGCGAGCGTTTCCGTGATGTTCCATTTTTCTTCCGAACTGGTAAACGCCTCACTGAAAAAGGCACTCTTGTCAATATTGTTTTCAAGCAGATGGAGTCTATCTTTGGTGAGGAATTAGCACCAAATGTTCTGACCATTCATATCCAGCCGACTGAGGGCTTCTCACTTAGCATGAATGGCAAAGAGGTCGGCGAACGCTTCAGCTTAGCTCCCCTTTCTCTGGACTACCGGACAGACGCAACAGCCAGCGGTGCTTCCCCTGATCCTTACGAAAAATTAATCTTTGACGTCCTCAACAATGACTCAACCAACTTCAGCCACTGGGATGAAGTCCGCTCCAGCTGGGAACTGATCGATCAGATTGAAGAGCTCTGGCATAGCAACGAAGTGCCTCTTCATGAGTATCCTGTCGGTTCTATGGGACCAGATGCTTCCTTTGAACTCCTTAAAGAATTTGGAGCTGACTGGCAGTGGTCTCCAAACAAATAAAATTTAAAAATTGTTCATAAAAAAACCAGTACTCGTACTGGTTTTTTGTTTTATACTAAGCCTTCAAGCAGGCCTTTCATAAAGTTCTCTGAGTTGAACTCACCGATATCATCAATCTTTTCTCCAAAGCCAATCAGCTTCACTGGAATATCCAATTCCTGACGAATAGCTAACACAACCCCGCCTCGAGCTGTTCCATCAATCTTCGTCAGTACAATTCCTGTGACTGGGGTGATTTTAGAAAATTCCTTGGCCTGAACCAGAGCATTCTGACCAGTTGAAGCATCGAGAGCTAGGAAAGTTTCATGCGGTGCTTCTGGATCCACCCGCTTAATAATGCGGCCAATTTTCTCTAGCTCTGCCATGAGATTGTCTTTATTTTGCAGGCGTCCCGCCGTGTCAATCATAAGAACATCAACCTGCTCTGCTTGAGCACGCTCCATACCGTCATAAACCACGCTGGCAGGGTCACTCTTTTCAGGCCCCGTTACTACTGGAACATCTACGCGCCGACCCCATTCAGCCAGCTGAGCCACTGCTCCAGCTCGGAATGTATCTGCAGCTACCAACATGACTTTCTTACCTTCTTGTTTGTACTTATAGGCTAGTTTACCGATAGAGGTAGTTTTACCAACTCCGTTGACCCCAACAAAGAGCATGACAGTCAGACCGTTTTGGAAATTGATTTTTTCATTAAAGCGGCCATCTTTCTCATATATGTCCACCAATTTTTCAATAATCAGCTGGCGCAGAGCAGCTGGTTTTTTAGCATTTTCCAGACGGGCTTCATAGCGTAGTTCCTCAGTCAGACTGGAAGCTACTTGAACCCCTACATCACTAGTGATGAGCAGCTCTTCCAAGTCTTCGAAGAACTCTTCATCTACTGAGCGGAAATTAGCAAAGAAGGCATTGAGCCGTGCTCCAAATCCTGTCCGAGTCTTCTTTAGGCTGCGGTCATATTTTTCCTGAGTGGATTCCTCTTGAGGAAGTTCAACAGACTCTTCTGTAGCTGCTGCTTCTGATTCTTCAGCAACATCAGCTGCTTGGTCGACCTGTTCTGATTCTGTTAGTGACTTAGCTTCTGTTTCTGGCTCGAACTCATTATTTGAATCAGTTATCACCTCGTCATAAGAAGTTGCTTTATGCTCAGTATGAGATGATGCTTCATCCGAAAGATCCGCTTGTCCAACAAGTTCTTCTACCGTTTCGTCACTGCTTTCAGGCTGGTGCTCTTCTAGAGTTTCTTCAGTCTGAGTTGCTCCTTGAGCCACTTCTTGATTTTCTGCAATAATTTCTCTTTCATGCTCTGGCTCCTTGCTTTCTTCTTGAATAGCTTGAGATGCTAGCTCTTCAACATCAGCCAAACTATCTTTTGTATCCGAAATTTGGTCATCAAGTTGCTGCTCGTCCTGATAGGACCGAACAGCTTCCGCTTCAAGATTTTCTCCTGCTTCTGGAACAGGCGCTGTTTCTTCTTCAAGCTCGCCAATGTTTTCCAACGCTTCCTTGACAACTTCTTCAATCGGCGGTTCTTGCTTTTTTCGGCCAAAAAGGCGATCAAATAATCCCATCGGCTAATCCTCCTTTAGTACATATTCTTCAATAGCCCAAGCCACTGCATCCTCATCATTGGTCATAGGTGTCACCACATTGGCTGCTTTCTTGACGATGGCTACTGCATTCTGCATGGCCACTCCCAAACCAGCCCACTCAACCATAGATAGATCGTTGGCTTCATCACCACAAGCCATGACTTGACTTCTCTCAATGCCTAAATGGGCAATCAGTTTCTCCAAACCATTGGCCTTATGGACATTTTTCGGTGACCACTCCAGCAACATTTCTCTAGATTTGAAAATCTCATAGCGCTCAAATAATTCTGGTGAAATTTGCTCAATAGCCGCATCCAATGGTTCTTGAGCATAAGCGGTCACACATTTATTATAAGTCTGCTGGCTGGACAAATCACTAAAATCAATAGACTCAAAGGTCAGAGCTGGATTGAACTGAGCATAAAGCGAGTCTTGATCGGACTGAATTTGATAGACAAGTCCTTCGCAGATAGCATCAAGGGGAATGTGGAGTTTATCCGTCTCCTCGTAAATCCGGGCTACATCATCATAAGAAAAGACTGTTTTATCAAGGATTTCTCCAGTGTTGCGCTGAACAAGACCACCATTAAAAGTAATGGTGTACTCATCCTCTCGACCGTCTGTTCCCAGCTCATGCAGGAAAAAATCCATAGCCTTAAGGGGGCGACCAGTAGTCAGAACTACCTTAACTCCCTTGGCCTGAGCTGCTTTTAAAGCTGCTAAATTGCGGTCAGAAATCTTCTTGTCTGAAGTCAGGAGAGTTCCATCCAAGTCCAGAGCAATCAGTTTTATATCTGCCATTATAATCCCTCCATGTAAGTGATAACCGACTGAGCATCATGGTGACCGATGACTTCCTTGGCGACTTCTAAAATCTCAGGGCGAGCATTTTCAGTCGCAATCGGATAGCCAGCCACCTGCATCATGTGCATATCGTTGAGATTATCCCCAAAGACCATAACCTGAGAAAGATCTATGTCTAACTTCTTGGCCAGCTCGACAATGGCAACCCCCTTATCCACATAATCCAAAACAATGTCGATAGACTTGTAGCCAGTCGTCATAGCCTTGACTCCATCGATATTCTCATTGACCCAAGCTTCACCAGCTGCGACTTGGTCCTCAGCAAAATTGGTCGTAAACTTGAAAATTTCATCGTCGATATCAGCCAAGCTCGCCACTTTTTGAATATTTTCATTATAATGAGCACTGAAAGAAAGATAGGTCGGATCCACAGTCTCCAAGACATAGCAGGCACGTTTGCCTGTCAAAAGCAGCTCATTGACATTGACATAGGGTGATTCCTGCAGCTTGTCAAAAACCTTGAGGTAAAAGTCCCGAGGCATAGTTGCTTCATAGAGATCATCGCCGTGAAACTCAACTAAACTGCCGTTTTCAGCAATAAAAATAATCTCATTGCGCACTTCCTCAAACAGCTTTTCCAGCGACAAGAGGGCGCGCCCGCTGGCTACGGCAAAATACATATCTTTTTCTTTAAAGCGAGCCAAAACATGCTTGAGCCGGTCCATATCAAACTGACCTTTACTGTCCAAAAAGGTCCCGTCCATATCCGTTGCTACTAATTTTATACTCATTTTACATACTTTCTAAATCTTTTAACTTGACCGAGACAATCTTAGAAACGCCAGATTCCTGCATGGTAACTCCGTAAATAGAGTCTGCAGCTGACATGGTTCCCTTACGGTGAGTGACCACGATGAACTGGCTGTCCTTGTCAAATCGATTGAGATAATCCCCAAAACGTTTAACATTGGCCTCGTCCAGCGCTGCTTCGACTTCGTCCAAGATGACAAAAGGAATGGTCTTAACACGGATGATAGAGAAGAGCAGAGCCAAAGCCGACAAGGCCTTCTCCCCACCACTCATCAGATTAAGCGACTGGATCTTCTTGCCTGGTGGCTGCACGGAGATTTCTACACCAGCTGTCAGCAAGTCTCCCTCCGTCAATATCAGGTCTGCCGAACCACCGCCAAACATCTGACGGAAAGTCACCTTGAAGCTTTCACGAATGGCTTCAAAAGTTGATTTAAAGCGTTCCTTGACTTCGTCATTCATCTCTTCAATCGTCTCTAAGAGCAGATTTTTGGCTGATAGGACATCGTCTCGTTGCTCGTTGAGGAAGTTCAAACGGTTGCTGACTTCTTCAAACTGCTCAACTGCTTCCAGATTGACCGGACCTAAAGCTCGAATGGCTTTTTCCAGATCCTTCACCTGGCTTTCAGCAGCTGGCAAACTTTCTAACGGACGAGCCTGGCTGCTTGCTTCTTCGAAGCTCATCTGATAGTCATCTGTCAGATTGCTTGCCAGACGGCGCATGACATCCATGAGCTTATCCTTTTCTGCCTCAGCCTTGGCCTGCCGGCGAATCAATTCTTCATTTTGATGGCGGGCTTGCTCCAAACGACTGGCAATATCGTCAGACTGTCCTTCTAGATCTTCAAGCTCAAATTTCAGACGAATCAGTCTTTGATCCAGCTCAATCTTTTCTTGCTTGGCAGTCTCTAATTGCTCTTCCAGAATTGTAATATCCACCTTCTGCAGGCTGGACTGTTCCTTTTGCTCCATCAAAAGCTCCAAGGTTGCCTGCTCTTTTTCAAGGCTGGCTTTTTCCTCAGACAGTCGTTCCAAGTCATTCTTTTCAAAGCGTTGGTTGGAGGTCAACTCTGTCCGCTGAAGCTTGAGTTCAGCTAGGCGAGAGGAAAGCTTGTCGAAACGAGCCTGAACTGCATCTTTGTTCGACTTCACCTGCTCAATTTCCGCAGTGATGTCGCTTTTCTCTTTCTCAATCTCCATCAAGCGGGTCTGCAGTCGGTCTTTCTCTTCTGAAATATCCAAAGCAGATTGACCAGCCAACTCTTGCTCCTGTAGATTTTTCAGACTTGTAAGCTCTTCTACGCGCTTGGCTAACTGTTCATAGGCTAGATTAGCCTTTTGCTCAGCCAAGCGAGCCTGCTCACCGTCTGTCTTGATTTGTTCCAATACCTGCTTAGCCTGACTTAGCTGGTTTTGCAGAAACTGCACTGCTTCTTCCTGCTCTTTCAAGCTGTCATTTTTCTGCTTAATCTCTTCAAGCAGAGCATCTAACTCCGGCTTGATAAAGATAGTATTGTTATTGCGGTTGGCACCACCGGCATAAGAACCGCCAGTCCGAAGCTCCGTCCCATCCAAAGTCACCATACGAACCTGATAGCGTACTTGGCGAGCTGCTGCTCGGGCATGCTCCACTGTATCAAAAATAGCGGTCGTTCCCAGCAGATTTTGAAAAATGTTGTCTAAAGACGAATCATAGCTGACCAGAGAAGAAGCCAGTCCTAGAAAACCAGGACTCTTTTCAATTGTAGCACGGTTATGGTCAGCCAGCTGACGCGGCTTGATGGTTGTTAAAGGCAGGAAGGTTGCCCGACCAGCCCGATTTTTCTTCAGAAATTCGATAGCCCGAGTCGCAGCCGCCTCATCTTCCACGATAATGTTCTGACTGCTGGCTCCCAGCGCAATTTCCAACGCTGTCTGATAGTGGGGGTCGAAGCTAAGCTTTTCGCTAACTGCTCCTACAATACCACCCAGTCGACCTGCCTCCTGCAGTACACTCTTGACTCCAGCATAGAAATTACTGTGATTTTTGAGAATGGCTTCCAAGCTATTGGAACGTGCCTGCTTGTTTTTGAGGTCGTCCAAAAGCTCCAACATCTTAGTCTGATGATGCTTATAGTCAGCCTCCAGCTTCTCTACCAACTGAACCTGACTTTGGTAGTCAGCCAGTAGATTCTTGAGGGCTTGGCGAGCAATTTCCAACTCTTCCAAACCAGCCTGCTCCTGAGTCTGACTAGCTTCTAAATCTTCTTGCAATTTAGCATAGTCTGCCTTCTTGCTCTCAGCCAATTTAAGCTCGCTAGCCAGCTGGCTCTCCAGAGAAGTCAAGTCATTAGAAAGATTCGCCTCTTCCTGCATGAGCTTGACATACTGCTCACGCAGATGTTCAATCAGCTGGTCTGGATCATCTGAGAAGTCTGCTAATTCTGCTTCCAAAGCAGCGATAGACTGCTCATTGTCAGTCAGTTTGGCAGCTATTTGGCTCAATTCAGCCTGCTTGTCTTCTATGTTGTTTTCTATCTGAGCCAGTTTTTCTGACAAAGCGGCCAAACGTTCTTCATTTTCCCGACGGCTCGTCGCTGCCTGACTGGACTCCAACTTAGAAAGGTCAATCTGACGCTCCAAATCACTGATTAAGCGGGTCAATTCCAGCAAACTAGCTTGATCATCAGACAAAGTTTGATTGAGCTCATGGCGCTTGGCCTTCAAGGTTTGGTTTTCAACTTCCAGTTCATCGCGCTTGCTATAGTAGGCTGCTAGCTCCTGCTGGATATTCCTTAAATCTTCTTCAGCCTGGGTCAACTTTTCCTTGTTAGCTGTCAGCTGAGCCACCAAAACATCCAAGTAAAGCTCTCGGCGCTGGCCATCCAGACTCAAGAAGCGCTTAGCAGTTTCAGCCTGCTTCTCCAAGGGCTTGACCTGGCTCTCCAGCTCGTAGATAATGTCTTCCAGTCGATCCAGATTATCCTGGGTTTGACTAAGCTTGCTTTCCGTTTCTTTGCGGCGTGTCTTATACTTAAGCACTCCAGCCGCTTCTTCAAAGATTGCCCGACGTTCCTCGGGCTTACTGTTGAAGATTTCCTCGACCTTCCCTTGGGAAATGATGGAGAAGGAATCTCGTCCCAGCCCTGTATCCATGAAAAGATCATGGACATCGCGCAGACGGACTTTTTTGCCGTCAATCTTATACTCACTGTCACCGCTGCGGTAAATGTGACGCTCCACCCGAATCTCATTAGCAGCATCCTTGATAAATTGGTCACTGTTGTCAAGAACTACCACCACTGATGCGTAATTAAGCGGCTTGCGGGTTTCTGTTCCCGCAAAAATCACATCGGGCATCTTGCCGCCCCGCAGACTTTTCACACTGGACTCTCCCAAGGCCCAGCGCAGGCTCTCCGTAATATTGGACTTGCCGGAACCATTTGGCCCAACAACCGCTGTCACTCCCTGATCAAAGACAACTTTAGTCTTGTCAGCAAATGACTTGAAGCCCTGAATTTCAATTTCCTTTAAAAACATGAAGAACTTTCCTTTTCAAATGCGTTTTTAGCAGCTTCCTGCTCGGCCAGCTTTTTAGAACGCCCCTGGCCTTGACCGGACTTGCGGCCATTGATAAGAACGGCCACCTCGAAATTTTTGGCATGAGCAGGTCCTGTCTCGGAGACGACCTGATAGGCAATTTCCACATCGCCATTAATCTGCAGCAACTCCTGCAGCTTGGTCTTATAGTCCGTCACCCGCTCAAAATCTCCCGCTTCCACCTTGGGAATCATGACTTGATAGAGAAAGCTTTTGACTGCTTCCACACCCTTATCCAAGAGCAAAGCGCCTAAAAAGGCCTCGAACAAATCACCTAAAATCGTATCACGATTCCGGCCGCCAGACTTCTCCTCACCGCGTCCCAGCTTGATAAACTGATCAAACTGACAATCACGGGCAAAGCCTGCCAAGCTCTCTTCCCGAACAATCATAGAGCGCAGCTTGGATAGGTCGCCCTCTGGTCTCTTAGGATACTTGGTATAAAGATACTCCGAAATAATCAGTTGCAGAACAGCGTCTCCTAAAAATTCCAAGCGCTCATTGTGTGAAATTTTTAAGAGGCGGTGCTCATTGGCATAGCTCGTATGGGTAAAAGCCGTTTCCAACAAGGTCTCATCAGAGAAGATCAAGTCAAACTGCTCCAGCAATGCTTTTTTCAAATTTTCCATTACTATTTTACATCATGCTGACTTCAGTCAGATAAGCAGCATGATACCTTTTCCTTTCCAAAGATATACAGTCTCTATTATAACAAAAAACAGGCGCAAACGCACCTGCTGACAGTGATTTCTATTCCTTATCCGGAATTACTTTAAACAAATAATAGGTGATAAAAACAGTCAGACCCAACAGTCCAATCTTAACCCAAATAATAGGTGCTAGAAAAATGGAAATCCCCATCAAGATATAGATGGAAACGATAATCTTTTTCTTTCGCTCCTTGGCAATTGTTCCCGTCTCTCGAAAATCTGCCACGTAGGTCTGATACATCTTGGTATGATAGAGCCAATTCTCAAAGCGCTTGGAACTGCGCGAAAAACAGGCAATGGACAAGAGAAGAAATGGTGTCGTCGGCAGGAGAGGTAGAAAAATCCCCAAAACTCCCAACCCTAAAGATAATAGACCTACCACAAAGTAAATTGGCCGCATACAAGCTCCTTTCCGATATTTAAGAATCACTTAAGTTCATTCTCTGACTAAGAAAAGTTCAAACTATCGATTTTTAATATTTAAAACGGGTATAGATGAATTTTTAATTGTTCTTCTGCTCATTTTTATTCTCCATCTCTTTTTTTCGCTGCTCTTGAATTTTAGAGACTTCTTTTTGCCACTCCATGTAGTCTTTATAAGTATCTAATGTTTTATTCTCATTATAATCTTCACTCGTAACAATATCAACTGTTTTTTCACCTACTGGAGTAAACCAATGGCGTAGGATTTGGTATTCTTCTTCTGCAGTAACCAATCCTTGACGAAATCCAATAGAACTTATTTGTGAATCATCTTCCATATGCTGTATAATTTCTGGATACTCTCGACTTAAATTAATCTCCTCCGACAACTTACTACCAGAATTCAAAGTCAGTCGATCTCTATCCAGCGAAGCGCCTCTTTCTTTGAGAATATCATAAAAATTTGTCCCATAAATCAAATCTCCCAATCTATATTGATAGCGTGATTCTAAATGGTGCAAGATGGGATTCTCATCTTCTATCTTATATGTTTCTAAATTTAATAAGACAAATGTGGGACTATCTCCCTTCCACTTACGGAGCTCCAAAATTTGATAATCTTGACCATCTTGGTAAATAACGCTTCCTAAGGCCCCTAAATAGTAAGAGGAATCATATTTTTTTACCAAAGCATACAAATCCACCTTCTGAGCGCTTGGTTTCTTCTGCTCAATATCATAGATGTATATATTCCAATACCAACCTTCTGATGGTCTCTCCGAAGAACTGGCTCTATCAAATCTCCGCTCATCTGTCACTAAGTAGCGCTGCCCAAGGCCTCCATTTGGAAATATATCTTTGTTGGATGATTGTATCAAAACAAACTGATTTTTATCACCGAAAGTTTCAATATTTTCTATTTTTGGCTTCTTAATTTCTCCATATTCAACTTTTGGTACTTTCCTATTGAACACTATGTAACAATAGATAAAAACACCTATCAATGCAAGTCCTACAGCCATAATGGTAATTAAGATATATTTTTTTCGAAACATTCTCAGAACCTCCCTTGGGCAATACGATTGAAATCAGCTTCTCGCATAAAAACTTACCACAACTATTTTTGTATTAACTTATTATATCATACAGTCCTTTAAAGTAGAGAAAAAGAGACTGGGACAAAAGTGTCTCAGTCTAGCTTTACTATGTTCAAAAGGTCTTGATTCGCTATCTGATTACTCAACACCAAGTGGCTGTTGAGGTTGCAAACCCTAATTGCGAAGTAACTTACTTTCGATTTTGTCCATCTTTTCACTTCAAAAAGTTCCTTTGATGAAGACTTTTAAATACTCGTCAAAGGCGTTGCGGTATCAGGCGAGGTATCATAGACCTGGAAGTCGTGGCCGACTGCCATATCAGCTTGAGCCAGTTGATTGACCATGGTCATGTGGGCCAATTCCTTGATATTGTTTTCCTTACTGAGATGTCCCAGATAGATTCGCTTGGTGCGATTGCCCAAAGTCCGAATCATGGTCTCCGCTCCGTCTTCATTGGATAGGTGACCCATATCCGACAGAATCCGCTGCTTGAGACTCCAAGGATAGGCACCGCTGCGAAGAATTTCAATATCATGGTTACTCTCAATCAGGTAACCATCGGCATTTTCGATAATCCCAGCCATCCGGTCACTGACATAGCCCGTATCCGTCAGCATGACAAAGCTTTTGTCATCCTTCATGAAGCGGTAAAATTGTGGACAAGCTGCGTCATGACTGACACCAAAGCTCTCCACATCCAAGTCTCCAAAGGTCTTGGTCTTGCCCAGTTCAAAGATATGCTTTTGACTAGCATCCAGCTTGCCCAAGTCCTTTTCCATAGCCTTCCAAGTGGCCTCATTAGCATAAATATCCAGATGATACTTGCGGGCCAACACTCCAACGCCATGAATGTGGTCCTTGTGCTCATGAGTCACTAAAATGGCATCCAAATCCTCAGGCTTGCGGCCAATTTCGCCCAACAAGCTCGTAATTTTCTTGCCTGATAAGCCAGCGTCAACCAGAATCCGCTTTTTGTCTGTTTCCAGATAGAAACAGTTACCGCTTGATCCTGACGCCAGAATACTGTATTGAAATCCTTTAGTCATGTTTACTTTCTATATATCATCTTCATTATCCCAGTCATCATCCCGGACACCATCATTCTCATAAGGCAAGACAATGGTAAAGGTCGAGCCCACACCATACTCACTCTTAGCCCAGATAAAGCCCTGATGCTGCTTGATAATTTCCTTAGCAATAGCCAGCCCCAGACCTGTTCCGCCCTGTGCACGGCTGCGTGCCTTGTCCACTCGATAAAAGCGGTCAAAAATCTTAGGCAAGTCCTGCTTGGGAATTCCCAGACCTTCATCCGCAATCGAGAGAATCAACTGCTCATCAGTTGTCTTGATGGAAACAGTAATGGTTCCACCATCTGGCGAATACTTGATGGCATTGTTCATGATATTATCAATCACCTGAGTCAGCTTATCTGTATCAATCTCCACCCAAATCGGTGTTATCGGATAATCACGGATAATCTCATATTTCTTAGTTTCGTCTTGATTTTTAATCTTGTCAAAGCGATTGAGGATAAAGGTGATAAAGGCGGTGAAATTCGTCAACTCTACTTCCAAATGGCTCGTCTCGTTGTCAATACGGGACAGACTAAGCAAGTCCGTCACCATCCGCATCATGCGATTGGTTTCATTGAGTGATACCTTGACAAAGTCCGGTGCTACTGGCTCAGACAAGGCTCCCTCATCCAGGGCTTCCAGATAGGACTTGACACTGGTCAGCGGAGTCCGCAACTCATGGCTGACGTTAGAGACAAAGAGGCGACGCTCCCGTTCTTCCTTGTCCTGCTCTGTCGTATCATGCAAGACAGCTACCAAACCAGAAATGAAGCCCGACTCCCGCCTTACCAAGGCAAAGCGAACCCGCAAGCTCAAGTACTCACCATTTTCATCCTGAGAATCAATAGTCAGCTCAGGAACATTGGTAATCAGGTCCCGCAAATCATACTCGTCTGAAATCGAAAGCAGATCCAAAATACTCATATTTTGGACCTCATCTCTCTTAACTCCCAACTGCTTGGTTGCCATATCGTTGATAGTGATAATCTGCCCCCGGCGGTTGGTCGCAAGCACGCCATCTGTCATATAGGACAGGATACTGGAAAGGCGTTTAGTTTCTTGCTCAAGGTTTTCATGTGTCAGTCGAATGACCTCTGAAAGATCATTGATACTGTTGGTCATATCTGTGATTTCTGGACTGCCCTGCATGTCCAGCACCTCAGAATAGTCCCCTGCAATCAAATCTTTAACCTTTTGATTAAGCTGTACAAGCTTTTGGTTATCCCGGCGATTTTCCAATAAAAGCAAGGCCACAACTACAATGAAGCCAATAATAATGATTGCAAAGACAAAATCCGCAGAAATCACAAATTGTTTAATTGCTTCAATCATTATTTCTCATATAGTAGCCAACCCCGCGGCGAGTCAGGATATACTCAGGTCGGCTTGGCGTATCTTCAATCTTTTCACGCAGGCGGCGAATGGTCACATCCACTGTACGGACATCGCCAAAATAGTCATAGCCCCATACTGTTTCCAGCAAGTGCTCACGTGTCATCACTTGTCCGATATGTGTCGCCAAATGGTGAAGCAACTCAAACTCACGGTGGGTCAGCTCCAACTCCTTGCCATGCTTCTTAGCAACAAAAGCATCTGGCAAAATCTGCAGTTCCCCAATGGTCAGCTCGTTCGGGCCACTTTCTTCCACTTGGTTTTCCACAACAAGGTCTGCCCGACGAAGAAGTGCCTTGACGCGCGCCTGCAGCTCACGATTTGAGAAAGGCTTGGTCACATAGTCATCTGCACCGATTTCAAGGCCAATAACCTTGTCAAACTCACTGTCCTTAGCAGACAGTACAATAATCGGCACATTGCTGGTCTTGCGAATAGTCCGAGCCACTTCCAGTCCATCCACTTCTGGCAGCATCAAGTCCAGAATCAAGATGTCTGGCTGTTCTGCCTCAAACATTTCCAAGGCTTCCTTACCATCAAAGGCAGTCAAAACCTCATAGCCTTCCTTGGCCATATTAAACTTAATAATATCTGAGATTGGTTTCTCATCATCTACAACTAATATTTTCTTCATATGTTCACCTTAACATAAGATTGGGATTGAATCAACTCCATGATAGAAAAGTTATGACATAGTCAGCTAAGTCGTCCTGCATCAAAACGTGCAAAAGGCAATCTAGTTTGCCTAGCTAGACTCCCAATCCAATTTTATTTATTTATCTAGTCTTATTATACCAAAGTTTTCTTAAAAAACACTAATTCAAGCCATTTTTATTCCACATTTGTAGAAAATGGACAATTCTCATCCAAAAAATTTTTCTCTGAATGGAAATACTCATTTTTATTCAATTTGACAGTTTATTTATTCTATGGTAAAATCTATGTCATATTATCTAACACAAAGGAGAAAGATATGGCTTTAGTTGAATTTAAAAATGTCGAAAAGTATTACGGAGACTACCATGCTCTGCGCAATATCAATCTCAGTTTTGAAAAAGGACAAGTAGTCGTACTGCTGGGACCATCCGGCTCAGGAAAATCTACTCTTATCCGTACAATCAACGCTTTAGAAGGTATTGACCAGGGAAGCTTGATCGTCAATGGCCACGAGGTCACGAACACTGCTGCCAAAGATCTGGTCAATTTACGTAAAGAAGTCGGAATGGTCTTTCAACATTTTAATCTTTACCCCCACAAAACGGTGTTAGAAAATGTTACCTTGGCACCTATTAAAGTTCTAGGAATGGATAAACAAGAAGCTAAAAAAATCGCTCAAAAATATCTAGAATTTGTCAACATGTGGGACAAGAAAGACTCTTACCCAGGCATGCTGTCCGGTGGGCAAAAGCAAAGGATTGCCATTGCCCGTGGTTTAGCTATGCATCCTGAGCTCCTGCTCTTTGATGAACCGACTTCTGCCCTGGACCCTGAAACAATCGGGGATGTTCTGGCCGTTATGCAAAAATTAGCCAAAGACGGCATGAATATGATTGTGGTCACACACGAAATGGGCTTTGCCCGTGAGGTAGCTGACCGTATTATCTTCATGGCAGACGGTGAGGTGTTAGTGGATACTACTGATGTTGATGCTTTCTTTGACAATCCTACCGAGCCTCGCGCTAAGCAGTTTCTCAGTAAAATTATCAACCATGAGAGCGATAATGTGCTTTCTTAAAAAGGAGAAGACCTATGAAACTACAAAAAATACTCATTAGCCTACTCTTACTCCTTCTGACTCTAGGCTTGATTCACGCCACTCCTGCACAAGCCGATTCCAGTAGCAGCCAACAGGTCAAGGCCATCCAGAAACGCGGAGTCCTTAATGTCGGTGTCAAGCAGGATGTACCTAACTTTGGTTACCTAAATCCTGATAGCAATACTTACAGCGGTCTAGAAATCGATATTGCAAAGAAAATTGCCAAGGAACTAGGCGTCAAAATCAACTACGTCCCAGTTACCGCACAAACTCGCGGACCACTTCTGGACAACGGACAAGTTGACATGGTAATTGCGACTTTTACCATCACAGATGAGCGTAAGGAAATCTATAATTTCACAACCCCTTACTACACCGATGCTTCTGGTTTTCTAGTTAATAAATCCAGCAAAATTACAGACGTCAAGGACTTGAATAACAAGACTATCGGCGTCGTCCAAGGCTCTATTACTCAAACCTTGCTGGAAGAAATCGCTCAAGAGAAAAAACTCAACTTCAAATATGTGGAGTTAGGCTCCTATCCTGAACTTGCTGTTTCCTTACGGGCTCACCGTATTGATGCCATTTCTGTTGACAAGTCCATCCTGACAGGCTATGTAAGTTCCAAGTCAAACATTCTGGATTACAGCTTCAAAAAAGCCGATTATGGTGTGGTAACAAAAAAATCCAATACTCAATTGAATGACTATGTAGATGGCCTAATCTCTAAATGGAAGGAAGACGGCAGTCTACAGAAAATTTATGACAAATATGATTTAAAACCATCTGCTTCAACAGATGATTAGAAAGGAGACCCCATGAGTTTTAGTATTTCTTCTTGGCAGGCCTACTTTGCGGACTTTGGCATGTTTTTCCAAGGATTCCTCTTTACCTTAGCCATTTCTATCGGTGCCCTAATCTTGGCTCTTCTACTAGGGATTTCCTTCGGAGCTATCAGCACAGGTAAGCATAAAGTTCTACGTGGCCTAGCTCGTGTTTTTGTTGAGTTTTATCAGAATACACCACTCTTAGTGCAATTTGTGATTGTCTTTTACGGTCTTCCGCTAGTTAGTAATTACACCATCATGCCTTCAATCTATTGGACTGCGGTTCTCTGTGTAGGACTGTACCACGGTGCTTATATCGCTGAAGTTATCCGCTCAGGTATCCAGTCCATTCCTCGCGGACAGACTGAAGCTGCACTATCTCAGGGCTTTACCTATGTCGAAACCATGAGATACATCATCCTGCCCCAAGCTTTTCGGATTATCCTGCCACCGCTAATCAATCAGGTCGTCAATCTGATTAAAAACACTTCTACCGTCGCTATTATCTCTGGTATGGATCTGATGTTCGTAACCAAGTCTTGGTCTGCTCTGAACTCCAACTACATCCCAGCCTTTGCTGGAGCAGCTTTGCTCTACTTCCTCCTTTGCTTCCCAATCGCTAGCTGGGGACGTAAGGTAGAGGAAGCCAATAAACAAGCCTACAGCATCTAAGGAGGTCTCTATGGAAAATATTTTAAAAGTCTTAACCACAAATAACCTCCTCTTTATCCTTAAGGGGCTCTGGCTGACACTGCAAATTTCTTTCATTTCCATCGTCCTATCCACGATTTTTGGAACTATTCTAGCAGTCATGAGAAACGGAAAAAATAAACTACTCAAACTGATTGCCAGCATTTATATCGAATTTGTCCGTAATGTACCCAATCTGCTCTGGATTTTCACTATCTTTTTAGTCTTTCAGATTAAGTCAACGCCAGCCGGTATCATTAGCTTTACTGTCTTTACTTCTGCTGCTTTGGCAGAAATTATCCGGGGCGGCCTCAATGCCATTGATCCAGGTCAGACTGAAGCCGGCTTATCTCAAGGATTTACTCAGTTTCAGATTCTGCGTTATATCATCCTACCTCAGGCTATTCGAAAAATGCTGCCAGCCATCATTTCTCAATTTGTAACAGTGATAAAGGATACCAGCCTGCTCTATTCTGTTATTGCGCTCCAAGAACTCTTTGGTTCTGCTCAAATTCTAATGGGACGCTATTTTGAAGCTGAACAGGTCTTCGCACTCTACCTATTAGTAGCAGCCATCTATTTCCTGATTAACTTCGCTATTTCCAGCTTCTCGCGTAAGCTATCCCAACGCTGGGCTCAAGCTGCAGAATAGATAGCTCAAATATATAACTACTGTGCAAAAGTTGAGTTTACCAACTCAGCTTTTTTATTTTTAATATTTGTGGTAGAATAATATCAAAGGATAGACAAGGAGAACGATATGAAAAAACTAACATGGCTTTTTATCACTGTCTTAACACTAATCTTTCTCAGCGCCTGCGGTCAGCACGCTAGCTTCCAGGGAAAATGGAAGGCTCAGAAAGCAAATGGAGAGGACATTGACATTGTCTTCAATGACAAGACCGGCAAGCTAGGTGATAAAGAATTTCACTATAAGATAGATAAGTCAGGCTATCAAGAAAATACTAAATATTACAGTATCACTGTCAGTGACACCTATCACTACACCATCCTTTTCCCAGATGATGATATGAAAATAGCTACTCTTCTAGAACCTGATGACCCGTCTAGTGACCCACTTTACGGAGAAATGCTCTATGCTATGAACCGAAATGAGTATCCTGATTTTGATGATTATGTGGATAAATACTTGAATTAAGTTTAAACTTGCTAACATAATTAGTTAAAGAAGTTTCTACCTACAGATAGAAAACAATTAAACCCGAGCCAATTGGCTCGGGTTTAATCGTTATCTAATGAATTCTACTTTTCAACGCGTGATTTGTTGGCAATGTCTGCTAAGATCTGCTCTACAAATTCGTCTACTGGTATTGTATGTGTTTCTTTTTGACCGTAGCGGCGGACATTAACAGTACCGTCTTCTCCTTCCTTGTCACCAACGATAAGCTGATAAGGAATCTTGCTAGTTTGTGAAGCACGAATCTTGTACTGCATTTTTTCATTACGCTCATCCACATCAGCACGGACACCCTTGTCGCGCAGCTTTTTAGCTACTTGCCAAGCATAGTCAATATGGGCTTCGTTAGAAACAGGAATCAAAGTCACTTGATGCGGAGCCAGCCAAGTCGGGAAGGCACCCTTGTAATTTTCAATCAAGATGGCTGTAAAGCGCTCCATGGTTGAGATAACTCCACGGTGAATCATAACTGGGCGATGCTCTTCACCGTCAGCTCCGACATATTTGAGGTCAAAACGCTCTGGCAAGAGGAAGTCCAGCTGGATAGTTGACAGAGTTTCTTCATTTCCAAGAGCTGTTTTAACCTGGATATCGAGTTTAGGGCCGTAAAAGGCTGCTTCTCCTTCTGCCTCAAAGTAGTCCACACCCATTTCGTCCAAGGCTGCTCGCAGCATGGTTTGGGCATTTTCCCACATCTCATCGTTATCAAAATACTTATGCGTATCCTGAGGGTCACGAAGAGAGAGACGGAAACGATATTCTGTCAAGTTGAAGTCAGCGTAAACGTCGATGATCAACTGCAGCGCACGTTGGAATTCCTCTTGAATCTGCTCTGGCGTTACAAAGAGGTGGCCATCGTTGAGAGACATTTCACGTACACGTTGAAGACCAGTCAGGGCACCAGATTTTTCGTAGCGGTGCATCATGCCAATCTCGGCGATACGGATTGGCAACTCGCGGTAAGAGTGAACATGGTGTTTGTAAACTTGGATGTGGTGCGGACAGTTCATGGGACGAAGAACAAACTCTTCTCCATCACCCATATCCATGGTTGGGAACATATCCTCTTGATAGTGCTCCCAGTGGCCAGAAGTCTTATAGAGCTCTACAGAAGCCAAAGGCGGAGTGTAGACGTGTTGGTAGCCGGAAGCCAACTCTTTGTCAACGATGTAGCGCTCCAACTCACGACGAACAGTGGCACCGTTTGGCAGCCAGAATGGCAAACCTTGCCCCACTTCTTGAGAAATCATGAAGAGATCCAGCTCTTTACCTAACTTACGGTGGTCGCGTTCTTTAGCTTCTTCCCGCATTTGCAGATATTTCTTCAGGTCTTTCTTGTCAAACCAAGCAGTACCATAGACCCGCTGCATCATAGCATTGTCGCTGTTCCCGCGCCAATATGCTCCAGCCACGTTCAAGAGGTGGAAGATTTGAATCCGACCTGTAGATGGAACGTGAGGCCCACGGCAGAGATCCACATATTCACCCTGACGGTAGATGGTCAAACCGCCCTCATCTTCTGAGTGCTCTTCAATCAATTCCAACTTGTAAGGATCGTTTTTGAAAATTTCACGCGCCTCATCCTTGGTCACTTCCTCGCGGATGGATGGGAAGTTTTCTTTGACGATTTTCTTCATTTCTTCTTCGATACGAGGCAGATCTTCATTTGAAATTTGCCCTGTTTTATTGTCCGTATCATAATAGAAACCATCCTGAATGGCAGGACCAACGCCCAAGTGAATATCTGGGAAAAGACGGCGAGCCGCTTGCGCAAACAGGTGGGCTGCAGAATGACGCAAGATGTCTAAAGCATCTTCGTGGTCAGGTGTCACGATTTCAATGGCACCATCTTCAGTGATGGCACGAGTCGTATCAATCAATTTGCCGTTGAATTTACCAGCCAAAGCTTTTTTAGCTAGGGAATTGCTGATAGATTGAGCAATTTCAAAAGTTGTAACGCCAGATTCGAATTCACGCACAGCGCCATCTGGGAAAGTAATCTTAATCATGAGTTTTCTCCTTTAATATCTATTCTATTTATATTGGACAATTTAAAGATTCGAGCAATCTCTTCCGCAGTCTGCTTTTCTGATTGACTACCATCTGTTATGAGGCTAGAATAGCCTAATCTCACCGCTTCCTTCCGAACCATTTGAGCAAAAAGAATGTCTCGCTGCATCCAGTTTTCAAAAGCTTGCTCAGGATTGGTTGTTCCCTCTAAGACATAAGGAACCCATTCTCTCTGTCTATAATGCTTTTTCTGAAAATCAGCTGTCGGAGTCAAGCATAGATAAGAGGGCACTGGGCATTCAAGCTCCTTTACCAAGTGAGGCAAAAGTCCTGCCCCCTCCACTAAGAAAGGTCTATCTTGATTTTTTATCAAGTAAGATTTTACATAAGGAAAAATCTCTTCATAAAAGCGCCATTCTTCATCTGCCATCTCTTCTGGATTTCTCATCCAGATTTGTTCCGGATTTCTGTCCTGTCTAAGAAGGCAAATCGGCTGTGAGTCTGCACTTGCTTGACTCATCATCTCGTCTACCAAATCATCCAGTTTGATATGAAGCAGCTGATACTGTCTAGCAAGAAGTGAAGCAATTGTTGACTTCCCACTACAAGGCGATCCGCCAATCATATAAAGCACCATTCTCCCTCCTTCTGACAAAAGAAAAACGACATCCTCAAAAGGACGTCGCAACGTGGTTCCACCTTCATTTATGCAAGCCAAAAGACTTACACCTCGAATCGGCTCTAACGTAGCCACCGTTTTATGTTTGCATAAAAGCTAATAGAGTAGTCCCAACTGCATCCTCTACGCGATTTCCAGCTCCACGCGCTCTCTAAAAGATTTCCTGCAGGTGATTTGTCTCTAGAAAACATTATAGCACGATTGGAAAAATTTGCAAGAGCTATTGGCCATCAAAACCGGAAAAACGATTGAGAGCCTCTTGACTCAAAGTAGCTGCTTGACGTTTTTTACGGTGTTGCTCTGCCAACAGCATTCCTCCCAAAGAAAGGAATAACAAGACATGAATATCCCTAGCATTATAAAGCGTGGAAGTGATTGGATTATAAATCTTGTCTCCTGAGTAAAAAAGGCCATCAAAAAAATTTTTGAATAGATAATAATAATGGACACCAGGAATCAGAAGGAGGAAGGGCAAAACGAAGCCATTCTTCCGAGTATTTATATAAGCAATCCCTGCACCAACAAAGGGCAGCAGTAAAAGATAATACAAAATATTAAAGTTTGAAAGCCAGTTCAAAACACTTTCTACACTTTCTGTATTGTCTATAAGATATCTCCAAAGCTCTTGCCAAATCCAATCTGAAGCAATGAAAATGCCATAGAACAAAAGCAACCACGGCAACTGTTTGAGATATTTTTTCATAAGATTTCTCCTCTATTTCTAAACAAAACCTTGCATCAATAGCTATTGCCACAATGATGCAAGGCATGTTTCTATTCTAATAATTTAGTAATATTCCTGATTTTTTTCACTTGCTTACTCGAAGCTTTGAGGATACGAACGGAGCCATTGATTGGAAGAGAAATGACTTTTCCAGGCAGATAGGCCACTGTCTTGGCCAGACGCTTGGCAGCACTTTCCTCTGGGCTGAGCTCGTTATGGAAGTCCTTAGAAATGGTTAAATCCAGATAAAACTCATAAACTCTGCGACCAAAGTTCTCCGCTGAAATCTCGTAGAGCTTGTCTGCTAACTTCTGCTCATCCATATCAGGTGTCGCAATAATTGCCTCTAAAATAGCGCCTGATAAATCCCGCTCTTGGTAATAAAGGGTCCCAAAAATCTTGTCACTGATAACATTATCCAGATAAGGATTTCCATGGGCAATAATCGGTGTGCCGCTGGCTAAGCTTTCCAGATAAGTCAGACCTTGGGTCTCACTGGTCGAGGCAGAGATAAAGAAATCCGCAGCTTTATAGTAAAGAGCCGTATCACTAGGAGCAATCATCCCCGTAAAGATGACAGCTTCTTCAATCTGAAGCTTGGCAACCAGTTTTTTCAAGTCTTCTGCATAAGGACCGTCGCCGACAATGACTAGCTTGACTTTGTCATTTTCTTCTAGGACGGCAGGCATCGCCTCAACGATAGCCTGGATATTCTTTTCATAAGAAATACGGGACAGACTGAGCAGCATAATCTCATCTTCAACCAGTCCTAGCTTGAAACGAAGCTTCTTGATATCCTCACGCGAAATTTCCGGCCGCTCAAACTTCGCCAGCTCAATCCCTGTCGGAATTACCCGTTTTTCTGCTTCGATTTTATAATCAATCAAGAGATCATAAACAATCTCGCTAGGGCAGATAACCCCATCCAAGTCACTCATGAAGCCACGGACGATATATTTGACCATGCTAGGACGGATGACCATCCCCTTGGCAATATAGTGCACATAATCTTCATACTGGGTATGATAGGTATGTACTACCGGAATCCTTAGCTCTTTGGCGATCCAAATCCCCAGCAGCCCTAGTGAAAACTCAGTCTGGGTATGGATAATATCCAGCTGGTACTGACGGGCAATTTCTAAGGCATGAGAAAAGCCTCGGTAAGCCACTCTTCGGTCCTTAAAGGCAAAGAAAGGTACGCTGGGAATCCGAATAATCTGCCAATCCTCATAACGATTGACATCCTTGTCCGTCGTCGTAAAAATAAATACCGTGTGACCTAATTTTTCCAGCTCCGTCTTCAAAGTCCGAATACTGGTAGCAACCCCAGAGACCTGAGGAAAATAGGTATCTGTAAAAAGACCAATACGCATCTTACATCTCCAAAACTGTTTGATAAGCCTCAACTAACTGACCTGAGACATCGTCAATTGACCGGCTTTTAGCCACCTGATAGCCTGCTTCACGCTTATCCACCTTTTTATCTAGGATATTTCTCAGAGACTGGACAAACTCATCTACATTGTTGCAGAGATCGGCTGAACGCTCATCCACCCAGCCCTGATAGACTGGAATATCACGCAGCACAACATTCTGCTCACTGGCCAGGGCTTCCAGGACAACAATTCCTTCAGTTTCCTCATAGGACGGGAAAAAGAAGGCATCTGCTCCAGACATGGCTCCCTGAAATACCGCTCCCTTAAAATAGCCAGGGAATTCGACATTATCAGGGTGGTCAAAGAGAACCAGACGGCGAATCTTGCGCGGAATCAGCCAGAGATTGATAGAGCCCAGCCAGATAAAGCGCACATCTGGCATCCTGCGGGCAACCTCTACAAAATCCTCAATCCCCTTGCGGCGGAAATAAAGACCAGCACAGACGACCACCTTCTGCCCATCTTCAATCTTGAAATACTTTTTAAAAACTTCTTCCTTGCGAGAATCTTTCTTATACTTAGGCAGGTCAATACCGTTTGACACAGCCACCATAGGCGTAGTGACCCCATAAGACTGGATCAGCTGCTTGGAATACTCCGACGGCGTGATAATGAAATCCGCCTTTTTATACATGTGAGTTAGGTATTTACCAAAAAGCGGAGCAAAAAGATTGGAACCAATAAAGGAATTTTCAAAGTCCTCCTTGGTCGAATGCCCATGCATAATCACTTTTTTATTGCCCCTCTTGGCAGCATGCAGGAGAAGCAAGCTACGAGGACCATAGGTATTGATGTGGACCACATCATAATCTCCTAAAACGTCCGTCGTATAAGGAATCCCAGCCAAATCCAAGGCATGCATCTGATGCTGGAGGGCTCGGCCGATTCCTGATTTCTCCAAAACGGACTTTCCTTCAAGATACAGTAATACTTTCATACTTCCTATTATACCTAAAATAAAATAAAAAGGAAATCCACAAGGGCAAATGAGGTAAAAAATCCATCCAAAGCCTGATAAAGCTTAGAAAACTGCTCTAACTGAATGGAAACACAAAAAAGCTGAGGTACTACACCTCAGCCTCGCTTCATAATCATAAAACTCTCTTAAAGCAGTAATTTGCTTGGTCTCTTTTGTCGCTTTTCAAGCTCAGAAGACTTGATAATCAAGCTTCTATCTCACCGCTTATTTCCGAGTTGATTTACGCTCGCTAATGCTGTGAGCTAGGAGAACTTCGCGTTCTTCCAATTCTTCCTTATGCATAATCTTAGTCAGCATGCGCATACTGATAGCGCCGATGTCATAAAGAGGCTGACCGATTGTGGAAAGGTTAGGACGAGTGAAACGAGCTACTTGCGAATCATCACTGGTAATGATTTCAAAATCTTCTGGAACCTTGATTCCTTGATCAGACAGACCATTTAAGAGGCCTGCTGCCAACTCATCTCCTGTGACAAAAGCTGCAGTTGCTTTGGAAGCAATAACACGCTCTGCCAAGTGGTAGCCATCATCATAAGAATATTTAGATTCAAAAACCAAGCCTTCGCTGTATGAAAGTTTCTTGTTCTTCAAGCCATCTTTATAGCCTGATAGACGGATTTTCCCGTTGATATCATCTACAAGCGGTCCGCTGACAAAGGCAATTTTTTTATTGCGCTTAGCCAGTAATTCTACAGCATCAACCGTTGCTTGCTTGTAGTCAATATTAACGCTCGGAAGCTGATGCTCCACATCGACAGTACCCGCCAAAACGACCGGTGTACGCGAACGTGAAAACTCTGAGCGAATTTTCTCTGTCAGATGATAGCCCATGAAAATAATGCCATCCACCTGTTTAGAAAAGAGAGTATTGACAACGGATACTTCCTTATCATCGTCCTCATCACTGTTAGCCAAGACAATATTGTATTTATACATTTCAGCAATATCATCAATCCCTTTTGCCAGAGTTGAGAAATAGCTATTGGTAATATTTGGAATGACAACGCCGACGGTTGTAGTCTTCTTGCTGGCTAGTCCACGTGCTACTGCGTTTGGACGATAGTCAAGACGGTCAATGACCTCTAAAACTTTTTTACGTGTGTTTTCTTTGACGTTCTTATTTCCATTCACTACTCGACTGACTGTCGCCATCGAAACTCCCGCTTCACGGGCGACATCATAAATAGTTACTGTGTCGTCTGTGTTCATATAGTTTCCTTTCTTCTATTGAAAATATCGTTTTCACTTTCCTACATTCACCATTTTATCACTTCTTGTAAACACTTTCAAGTATTTTGATAAGTTTTTGAAAAGTCTTGCTTTTTTTGACATTTTTTGCCAAAATAGAGGCATAGAAAGAAGGTTGTGACCATGACAAAAATTCAACAAATCACCCACTATCTCGAGAATGAGAAGCTAGATGCCGCTGTTCTGTCTGATCCAGTCACTATCAATTATCTGACTGGTTTCTACAGTGACCCGCATGAGCGGCAGATGTTTTTGTTTGTCTTTCCTGACCATGAGCCCCTGCTCTTTGTGCCTGCTCTAGAAGTTGAGCGTGCTTCAGGTTCTGTTCCCTTTTCAGTCCTTGGCTATATGGACTCTGAAAATCCTTGGCAGAAGATTAAAGCAGCCCTTCCGGCTCACTCCTTCAAGACTGTCGCTCTTGAGTTTGATAACTTGATTTTGACCAAATATCATGGATTGAAAACCGTCTTTGAAACTGCAGAATTTGCCAACCTGACACCTTACGTCAACCGCTTGCGCCTGATTAAGTCTGCCGATGAAATCCAGAAAATGCTGGTAGCTGGGCAATATGCTGACAAGGCTGTCAATATCGGTTTTGACAATATTTCACTGGACAATACCGAAACAGATATCATCGCTCAAATTGACTTTGCCATCAAGCGAGAAGGCTATGAGATGAGCTTTGAAACTATGGTGCTGACGGGAAATAATGCAGCTAATCCGCACGGCATTCCTGGAGCCAATAAAGTCGAAAATAACGCCCTCCTCCTTTTTGACCTTGGCTGCATGGTTAATGGCTATGCCAGCGATATGACACGGACCGTTGCTGTTGGCCAGCCGGACCAGTTCAAAAAAGATATCTACCATCTGACTTTGGAAGCCCAGCAAGCTGCACTTGACTTTATCAAGCCAGGTGTCACAGCTCATGAAGTAGACCGTGCCGCTCGGCAAGTCATCGAAAAAGCGGGCTATGGTGAGTATTTCAATCACCGTCTCGGCCATGGTATCGGTATGGATGTTCATGAATTTCCATCTATCATGGAGGGCAACGACATGGTCATCGAAGAAGGCATGTGCTTCTCTGTTGAGCCTGGTATCTATATCCCTGGCAAGGTCGGTGTCCGCATCGAAGACTGCGGCCATGTCACTAAGAATGGTTTTGAACTCTTCACCGAAACTAGCAAGGACTTGTTGTATTTTGAATAGAATTTTATAAGCCTATTTTATGTCTTGAATGATTATTGGGCGTGGCAAAAGCCATCTGCCCATTTTAGCTATCATTGTTGGAGGCTTTCAGGTATCACATTTTTGATTAATGAGGAAATCGAATACCGTGAGCGCTTCTCACTCTTCTTTAGCTCAAATAGACTTTGAACATCATTATAGCTCTCTTGGTCCTTACGCATTTATAATTTCAAAAAACGATAGAAAAGTTTCTGTCGTTTTTTCTTGTTTCCTAGTAATTATACTAAGTCATTTAGATTCACCCACTTTTTCTCCAATGAAGTCGTCTGTAGAGGCGTTCCGAAGAACTCAATTGATCCGCTCTAACCAGTTCTTACACCAGCAAGATGTTTTCATCACTGAAAAGAGAAAAAATTTTGCTACCAATAGAAAGCGTCATTAAACCTTGTCATATCAGAGGTTTTTATCCCTTCTTGCCCTTCTGATTTAAAAATGTTATAATTTTTTATGAAAAATTGTCTAAAAATTCTAATCTTTGCTGTTAAGGAGGTCTGGATGCTCTTCAAAAAGTCAGAAAATCACGGATTTTCTCGCTATATCTGCCTGCTCTTGCTTCTCATCATTTTTCTGGCTTGCTCCCTCTTTTTGGCAGTATCTTTGGGATCGGTCACTATTAATATACAAGATACTTACCAGATTATTTTCAGCAAGCTCGGTTTCTCCCTTGGCACAGGCAAACTATCGCCGTCTACAATCGCTATTGTTTGGAACATGCGGGTTCCAAGAGTGCTCTTAGGAATCCTAGTTGGTGCTGGGCTGTCTGTCTGTGGCAGCGTCATGCAATCTACTGTCAATAATCCCATCGCAGAGCCTTATATCCTGGGAATTTCAGCGGGTGCAACCTTCGGAGCCACACTAAGCATTATCTTAGGACTCAAATCCATTACTGGCACAGGTGCCTTTATAGGAGCCATTCTGGCATCGGCAGTGGTCCTTTTTATCGCATCCATGCAGGGAAAAATGACGACAAGCAGTCTGATTTTATCAGGAACAGTTGTAAATGCCCTTTTTATCGCCTTTTCCAACTTTATCATTTCTGTCGGTGCTAATGCTGACAGCCTTATGACGATCAAGTTCTGGACCATGGGCTCGCTAGCCGGAACTTCTTGGTCAGACCTTGCCTTGCCGGCTCTTATTGTTGGTTTCTCCTTTTTGTTTTTCTGTTCCCAGTATCGTATTTTCAATACCATGATGATGGGTGACGAAGCAGCTTTGACACTGGGGGTACCTCTGCATTTTTACTGGTTCCTTTATATCACAATTGTCGCAATCATGACAGCGGTGCTGGTTGCCTGCTGCGGCATTATCGGCTTCGTCGGACTAATCACTCCGCACATTGCTCGTAGATTAGTCGGTACCAACTACAAAAGGCTCTTTCCTATCGCAACCCTGCTCGGCTCTCTCTTTCTTGTCTGGGCAGATGTTTTGGCTCGAATTTTGGTCAAAAATGCCGAGCTGCCGATTGGGATCTTCACCGCTTTAGTCGGCGCCCCCTTCTTCATCTACATTGTTGCCAAAAGCCGAAAGGAGGTAAGCAGCTGATATGGATCTAACTTGCCAAAATATCCACTATGCCGTCGGCCAAAAAGAAATCTTGAAAGGGATTTCATTCAAGGTCGAGGGAAATCAGTTTCACACCATTTTAGGGCCCAACGGAAGCGGTAAAACTAGTCTGCTCAAAACCATTTACCGCCAAATCAAACCTGACAGCGGGAACATTTATCTAGACGGAAGGCCACTTGAACAGGTCAGCATAAAAAAAGCAGCCCAGAAAATAGCCGTTGTAACTCAGTTTAACCATCTTCAGTTTGACTGCACCGTCCAAGAAATCGTCATGCTGGGCAGGACGCCGCATCTGTCCCTTTTTCAAAAAGAGAGCGAAAAAGACTATGCCCTCGTCCGTCATGCCTTGAGGCAGGTAGATATGCTAGATAAGGGGGACCGAACCTATCTATCCCTGTCTGGCGGTGAGAAGCAAAGAGTCCTGCTGGCACGCGCTTTGGCCCAGCAGCCAAGCCTACTGCTCCTAGACGAGCCAACCAATCATCTGGATATCAAATACCAGCTGGATATGCTGCGTATCGTGAAAGACCTAAAGATCAATGTTTTGGCTGTTCTACACGATATCCAACTGGCTTGTCGGTATTCAGACTATTTGTACCTCATGAAGGGAGGTGAGATTGCATACCAAGGCGCTCCAAAGGAGGCCATCACCCATGATTCACTGCAAGCCGTTTACGGTATTCAGAGCAAAGTGATCTGGACTAACGATCGACAGGCCATGATTCAGTATCTATAAGAGTCTGTTTTCAGCTTTATCTATACAAGCTCCAAGTCCAAGAAAGGAAGGAAATATGAAAAAAACACTCAGTATCTTACTCGTCGCAACTGCTGCACTGACAATGGCAGCCTGTAATTCTTCATCAAAGGAAAGTACGAAAGAAAGCTCAACTTCGCAATCTTCCTCCAAAACTGAAAGCGCGAAAAAGAGTACAGCAGAGACAAAATATCCAGTGACAATCAAAACCTACGATGCCGAAGGCAAGGAGATTGATCAGGTCTTTGAAAAGGCACCGGAAAAGGTCATCACCAACAACCTTTCAACAACCGAAATCTTGATTGAACTAGGATTGAAAGACAAGATCGCCGGTATGCTCAATCCAGACAATGATGTCACAGATAAATACAAGGCTGATATTGCAACCATTCCGCAAGTTGGCGACAAGAAAACCGTATCACAGGAAACTGTGCTATCCTATGAGCCAGATGCTCTTCTTGGCCGAAACATGATGTTTTCCGAGAAGTCTCTGGGGACAGTCAGTGCCTGGAATGAAAACAAAATCCCTGTCTATACACAGAAGGCTTCCCTGTCCAATACCAAGCAAGACCTAGGCAATATCGTTGAAGATGTCAAGAATATAGGAACCATCTTTAATGTCCAAGACAAGGCCAATCAGTATGCTGACCAGCTGCAGGCAAGAATTGACAGTGTTAAGAAGACCAATAAGGCTAGCCAAGGCGAAAAGAAAAAAGCGCTCATCATGTGTGCTTACAACGATGAGACTTTCGGTGCCTATAAATCTGCCTTGCAGGAGAGCTTGCTTAACCAGCTCGGCTATACCAATGTAGCGACTGGAACCTCTGACTTGACCTTGGAAAATCTGGTCTCTATGGATCCAGAAGTCATCATCTACGTAACCAGCGACCGCAACAAGGCCATGGATGAGCAAGCAGTTGATCTAATGAAAGCTAATCCTGTTCTAGAAGATGTCCCAGCAGTCAAAAATCAGAAAATCATGACCATATCCTATGATGAGTTCATGGATTATGGTCCTGCTGTAATCGACTCACTCGAGAAAATCAATGACTTTGTCAATAAATAAGACCTTTGTCTGGGAGGGTATCACTGTCAAAATTGCCCTGCCCCAAGATTATGACGGATCGAGACCTTATCCTGCTGTCTTGCTAAACGATGGACAGATAAACTACCTAAGCAAGCTTTCTTCATCGGTAATCTTGATCGGACTGATATCAAACAACAGGCTGGACGATTATACCCTCTGGAAAGCCAATGCTCTAAAGCCTGACAATCCCGATTTTGGCGGCGGAGCAGATAGCTACCACCAGAAACTATTCAACGGTATATTAGCAGAAATCAGACAGAGTTACCTACTGGATGAAAATAGAATTGCCTATGGTGGCTACTCTCTCGGTGGACTAGCGGCTGTTTACAGTCTCTATAGCGTTTCCGAGATTCCTTGTGTTTTTTCTATCTGCGGTTCTTTTTGGTACCCAGGTTTTAGCGACTATTGCCAGACACAGGACTTGAAAAACAAGGACTGTCTGGTTTATTTGCAGAATGGAAAGACAGAAGGCGCGAATCACTCAAACCGACTTTCCAAAGCTCCTTTTTATGCTGAAGAAATTCATCGCTTGATTCAGAAAGAAATCCTTACCACTTTCTCCGTCTTTGATTCTTACGGTCATCATGAAGCCCTCAAAGAGCGCTATGCTGCCTTTTCCGATTGGCTGGCCACACAATGGCATCTCGACTAATGAAAAATCCCTTTGTCACTCACAGTAGCTGACAAAGGGGTTTTTTAGTTTATTGCTGTACGTAAAAAAGACTCTCACCAGTAAAATGGTAAAAGTCTTGGAAAAAAATTACACTAAAATTATTACTGTCCCTCATCCCCAAATTTACCAGTATGAAGGTGGGTAATACTGTCATGACCAGGTAAAACGGGCAGACCGCCAGAATCCTTACGGCTGAACACTTCAAGCAAGCCTGGTGTCAATTGAGAGTTTTTCAACTGCTCAGGGCTAATCTCATGGACAATTTCTG
>NZ_CAJPNR010000008.1 GCF_905372115.1 uncultured Streptococcus sp. | reverse complement strand
ATTTGAAATGAGCAATAGGATCATTCTCTAATTTTATTAATTTCTGTTTTACATACCCTGGAAGTGCTTTTTTATCAAAATGTAAATCACTCAATACATAAATATTAGGTTTTTCGTTCATAATAATCTCCTAAATTTATAAAACTAAATCCTAACTAAGTTAATAAAGAAATTCTTCTCCTACTTCCGCTTCTTCTTATTTTTCTTCATTTGCTTGGCCATCTTGTTCATGCTGCGGCGCATCAGAAACTCTCCGGCCTTACCCTTGAGGCCGCCGCCAAACATTTGGCTCATATCCGGCATGCCAGCTCCTCCTAAGCCTGACATATCTGGCATTCCGCCTTGGCCCATCATGCCTTCCAGAGCTGACATGTCGGGCATTCCTCCGCCACCAGGCATGTTCTTAGGCATATTGTTTGGATTGAGGCCCATTTGCTTCATCATCTTGCTCATATCGCCTGACAGAACGCCTTGCATCATCTGCTTAGCTTGATTGAAGTCTTTGATAAATTTATTAACATCGACGAAACTGTTACCCGAACCATTAGCAATCCGACGGCGGCGGCTAGGACTCAGCAAGTCAGGATTTTCCCGCTCAGCTGGTGTCATAGAGGATACGATGGCGCGCTTGCGAGCAATTTCTTTCTCATCCACTTTGATATTCTTGAGAGCAGGATTATTGGCCATACCTGGAATCAGCTTGAGCAAGTCTTCCATAGGTCCCATGCCTTGTACCTGATCCAGCTGATCAATGAAGTCATTGAAATCAAAGGTGTTTTCTCGCATCTTTTCAGCCATTTCAAGCGATTTTTTCTCATCGTATTCCTGAGAGGCTTTTTCGATCAGAGTCAGCATGTCCCCCATGCCCAAAATCCGGCTGGACATGCGGTCTGGATGGAAGGTTTCGATATCAGTGATTTTTTCACCGGTACCAGTAAATTTAATAGGCTTACCAGTAATCTGACGGACAGACAAGGCTGCACCACCACGGGTATCACCATCAATCTTAGTCAGGATAACCCCAGTCACTTCCAGTTGGCTGTTAAATTCGCGAGCAACATTAGCCGCTTCTTGACCAATCATGGCATCGACAACCAAGAGGATTTCATTCGGATTAGCCAGCGATTTGACATCAGATAGCTCCTGCATGAGCTTTTCGTCAATCTGAAGGCGCCCAGCCGTATCAATCAGGACATAATCGTTGTGGTTGGCTTTTGCTTGCTCCAAACCTTGACGGACAATCTCAACAGCTGGAACTTCCGTACCCAAAGCAAAAACTGGTACATCAATTTGCTGTCCAAGTGTTTTCAGCTGATCAATAGCCGCCGGACGGTAAATATCCGCCGCAATCATGAGCGGACGAGCATTTTCTTCTTTCTTGAGCTTATTAGCAAGCTTACCAGCAAAGGTGGTTTTACCAGCCCCTTGCAGACCAACCATCATGATAATAGTCGGAATCTTTGGTGACTTGATAATCTCAGCAGTATCAGAGCCCAGGATAGTTGTCAGTTCTTCGTCAACAATCTTGATAATCTGTTGCGCTGGATTGAGGGTATCGATAACCTCGTGACCGACAGCACGTTCACGGACTTTCTTGATAAAGTCTTTGACAACTGGCAGGGCAACATCAGCTTCTAAGAGGGCCAAACGAATCTCTTTGGTTGCTTCCTGAACATCGCTCTCCGAGATTTTTCCCTTTCTACGCAGATTTTTAAAGACGTTCTGCAAACGTTCCGTTAAACTTTCAAATGCCATTTTTGATTTCTCCTAGTTTCTATTTCAATCAATTCAGTGGAAATTTTCCAAAACGAGTTAAACAAGCAAATTCCTCGGCAGAGACTTCTTTCATAATCTCATTAGGGTAGCCCCAGCAGCTGAAACCTTCTTGCATTGCCTTAGAAAGATCGTCAGAGGAGATAAGTTGTACCCTAGTAGGTAAGGATTCTTCCGACTCCAACAACCAGCAAGACATTCCCTTGTAGATGACTTGTTTAGCCATGGTCACTCTCGGTTGTCAATACCAGACAGAATCCCGATCTGCTCCTGCAGATAGCTGTCTTCAGGGTATTTCTCTGTAATCTGGTCAAATATCTGACTTCTAACGATGTAGTCCGAGTACATGTGCAGCTTTTTCTCATAGTCCTCCAGAATCTTCTCCGTCCGCTTGATATTATCATAAACGGCTTGACGGCTAACACCAAACTCCTCAGCAATCTCAGCCAGACTGTAGTCGTCTGCATAGTAGAGCTCTATATAGTTCATCTGCTTGTCAGTCAAAAGCGCCGCATAAAACTCAAAGAGAGCATTCATTCGGTTTGTTTTTTCAATTTCCATAAGAAACATTATACCAGAAAAGCATGATAAACTCTAGTCTGACAAGGGAAATAAATACTCGAAATATGAGATTGCAAAACTTCAATCAGCTTTTTCTGCCGAGTAAAAGACAAGTTAAAAACTCTTAGTGATAACCAAGAGTTTTGCAATAATTAATTGTTTTCCAAATAAAATTCAAAACGATCGCCGACATACTGACTTTTTACGTATTCAAAAGCTGTTCCGTCGTCAAAGTAAGAAATCTGAGTCAGTCCTAAGATGGCATGGCCGCGAGGAATATCGAGGTAATTGGCGATTTTCTCCTTAGCCAGCCGGGCATAAATAGTCTGCTGAGACTTGCCGATTTTATAGCCATGTTCCTGCAAGGTCTGAAAGAAATGACTGGTCACCTCTTCTTTTTTGAAATTCTTAATGAACTTCTCTGGAATTGAAGCCACCTCGTAGACCACCGGCAAATCGTCAGCGTAGCGAACCCGCTCCATCCGAATGACATTTTCCGTCTTGTGGATGCCTAGTTTCTCCACTTCCTGCTCGCTCGGCAGGGTACGGCGATAAGAAATGAGCTGGCTGGATGGCGTTTTGCCTTGTGCCTTCATGATTTCCGTGAAGCTGGTTGTGCCGCGCATTTTCTCCTGAACGCGTGTGCTGGCTACGAAGGTACCACTCCCGACTCGACGCTCCAGCACTCCCTCCTCAACCAAGAGTGTGATGGCCTGACGCAGGGTCATACGGCTGACCTTAAAGGTTTCGGCTAGATCTCGCTCGCTGGGCAGGCGCTCCCCAATCTCCCAAACGGCATCGTCAATATCTTTCTTAATCTGATCATGAATTTTAATATATGCGGGTAACATGTCGGCTCTTCTTTCTTATTTGGTACCTTCCTTTATTTTAGTACCAAATACTTCAAATGTCAAACTAAATGATAAGTATTAGCTCTCAAGTGCTTGCTTTTATCACGATTCTAGCTGTTAAGCCAAATAAAGACTCATATTCGTTTTTTCATCACTCTTACTCCTTATTACCTTGGAAAAATTCCTTTTTTGTGATAAAATGAGGGGAAAAGATTACTTCTTTTAAGAAAGGGAACAGATGACAACTAGAACTGAATTGCAAGATGTCGAAAAGATCATCGTGCTTGATTACGGAAGCCAGTACAACCAGCTGATTTCACGCCGCATTCGTGAAATCGGTGTTTTTTCTGAGCTTAAGAGCCACAAGATTACCGCTGACGAAGTCCGTGCTATCCAGCCTGTCGGGATTATCCTTTCCGGCGGTCCGAATTCTGTATATGAAGACGGCTCTTTTGATATTGACCCGGAAATCTTTGAGTTGGGAATCCCGATTTTGGGGATCTGCTATGGTATGCAGCTGTTGACTCACAAGCTGGGGGGCAAGGTTGTCCCTGCTGGTCATGCTGGAAATCGTGAATATGGTCAGTCAACTCTGTCACATACTGCTAACTCCAGCCTTTTTAACGGAACACCTGAAAGCCAGCTAGTTCTTATGAGCCACGGAGATGCGGTAACAGAGATACCTGCTGACTTTGTTCGTACTGGTACTTCTGCTGACTGTCCTTTTGCAGCCATTGAAAATCCAACAAAGAAAATCTACGGCATTCAGTTCCACCCTGAGGTTCGTCATTCAGAATTTGGCTATGATATCCTGCGCAACTTTGCTCTGAATATTTGTGGAGCCAAAGGCGACTGGTCTATGGATAACTTCATTGACATGGAAATTCAAAAAATCCGCCAAACCGTTGGTGACAAGAAGGTGCTGTTGGGACTTTCTGGTGGTGTAGACTCTTCTGTCGTCGGTGTTCTCTTGCAGAAAGCAATCGGTGATCAACTAATCTGTATCTTTGTAGATCATGGTCTTTTGCGTAAAGGCGAAGCTGATCAGGTCATGGATATGCTTGGCGGCAAATTTGGTTTGAATATCGTCAAGGCTGACGCAGCTAAACGTTTCCTTGATAAACTAGCCGGTGTTTCAGATCCAGAGCAAAAACGTAAAATCATCGGAAACGAGTTTGTCTATGTCTTTGACGACGAAGCCAGCAAACTGAAAGATGTGAAATTCTTGGCTCAAGGGACTCTCTATACAGACGTTATCGAGTCCGGAACTGATACCGCTCAGACTATCAAGTCTCACCATAACGTTGGTGGTCTGCCGGAAGACATGCGGTTTGAGCTGATTGAGCCACTGAACACGCTCTACAAGGATGAAGTGCGTGCTTTGGGTACCGAGCTTGGTATGCCTGATGAAATTGTCTGGCGCCAGCCATTCCCAGGACCAGGACTTGCTATTCGTGTCATGGGAGAAATCACTGAGGAGAAATTAGAAACTGTCCGCGAATCTGATGCTATTCTCCGCGAAGAAATCGCCAAAGCTGGTCTTGACCGCGACATCTGGCAGTACTTTACTGTTAATACTGGAGTCCGATCTGTTGGTGTCATGGGCGACGGCCGGACTTACGACTACACAATTGCGATTCGCGCTATCACTTCTATTGATGGTATGACAGCTGACTTCGCCAAGATTCCTTGGGATGTTCTGCAAAAAATCTCTGTTCGTATCGTCAACGAAGTAGACCATGTCAACCGCATTGTCTACGATATCACCAGCAAACCACCTGCAACTGTAGAGTGGGAATAATAAATAAATCTAATTTGAAATATTAAAAGTAAAAATCCTCCACTAGAACGCTTCTGATGGAGGATTTAACATATTAAGAAATAACAAACAAGGCTAGAACTCAAATGTCCTAGCCTTGTTTTACATAGTCTTGGAATTAACCGCCAAACAATCCTTTAAAGAAGTTGACAATGGCATTCCAGATATTAGAAAAGAAATTACCACCTTCTTGAAGGAGCCCATTTGCATCAAAGTTAAGGTTAATATTGTTAAAGGTATCCCCTGCCTTTGAAACAATGCTGTCTTTCAAGTCACTAAGTGTCTTTGTAAAGTCAGAATCCGTAATGACTCCACTGTTTGAAAGATTGATAGCAAAATTCACGATGAGGTTGATTTGGTCACTGGTCACTGACTGAGTCAGTCCATAGTTTTTCAAGGTTTCTTCAACAATCTTACGGACATCATCTGCTGTCAGATTGCTGTTGTTCTTCTTAGCATTGGCGATAGCCGCTTTGATATCAGCCAGAGCTACGTTAAGCTTGTCTGCGTCATAGCCTTCCTTACCTGTGTTTTCAGCATTGATGCCAGAAAGGGCAGCCAGTTCTTCCTGCGCTAGGTTTTTATTTTCCTGAGGAATGGTCGCACCGTTATCTTCCAGAGAGTAGTAAATCCCTGCCAAGGCGCTCTCACCTGTTACCGGAATCGGTGCTGCAACGGTAATCTGCGCATGCTGAACACCTAGAGTAACAGCCGCATTGCGATACATATCTTCAGTAACCTTGGTGATGTTTTGCGGAGTGACAATTTTGACCTCTAATGGCTTATTGCCGCCTAACTTCTGGATTTTCACAGAAGAATAAAGCTGCAGGCTAGGGTCGTTGGCAACATCCATGATTTTAGAGTAGACTTCCGGTGTCATGGTCTTAAGTGGCTTGCTGTCGCTGGATGAATTGTAGCCCAACATCTGCAAGGTCTGCTGTTTTTGGCTCTCATCTAAGGAGTAACCCAGGACATACTCAGGCTGCACGTAAGTCTCATCAATGACTTTCTGAACATTTGAATCGGCAGCTGCGGTTGATACAGTAAACAGAGTAGCCAGCAAGGCTCCTGCTGTCATTAAAGTTTTTTTGAATTTCATATTTTTTCCTCTTTTCCTCCCGCTATAGTTTCCCAAATTCTATAGCTTTTTTATAGAGCAAACTTCTTTCTGAGTGCCTCGAATTTCTGTTTCTTGAGCTGGTGATTTCTGCTCCTTTTGATGTTCAGAGCGCTTCAGGTAAGTTGCTGCAATGATGGAGTTATTATTATCTCATCCATTGAGGGCTTGAGATAATAGATACATTTTACAACATTTCTCAAAGAAGTTCAAAGAAAAAACAGTCACTGGATTTGCTTGCCAGTAACTGCTCTTTCCTACTTTTTCCAAAGGAAGTCAATCAGTAATTCGTCTACTTCTGGATTCTCATGCAATTGGCTGTGCTGAGCCAACTGACCTGTGATTTTCTTTTCCTGGTAAGATTTGGCATTTTCAACCATGAGATATTTGAGGCTGCGAGAAGAAATATTGAGGACAGAACCGTCGGATTCGTTTTTAAAATCACCGTAAATGTTCAGAACATCTACTTGTTCTTGCGGGTAAACTTCTCGTAATCCCAGTAGTTTTTGATAAGTCTGGCTCATAGCACTAGGCTGGCCAGTTTGGTCGTCTAGAATTGTCAAATCTTCAGGCAAGTCCCTTCCTTCCAGACCATTAACATGGTTGGCAATATTGACCTGCTTTTGCAACTGAGGAAGATTTTCATCCTGACCGTTCTCTAGCATATAAAAGAGGATGGACATATTCCCCATCGAATGGCCTACCAGATTCATCTTATTAAAGCCATAAGTCTCTTGTAGCTTACGAATCACAGCAGCTGCATACTTACCATCTTGAGCATAGTCGGCATTGCGGTTATCTTCGTAGTTTACCTTAATAATGGGATTGATAGCACCTTTCGGTATCTCGCCTAATAAGCTTACTTGACCGTTTTTACTGACATTTGCTGTGATAATTGTCTGAGTGACTCCAGCTTTTTTGGCTGCCTCTGTCATATGATTTTCAGCATTAGAGCTGGATCCAAAACCGTGGAAAAACAAGGTCGGCGTTGTTGACTGCACAAATTGTTTTGTATTGAGGCTAGTGGCTTCTTTATGGTTGTAAAAAGCTGTTAGACCGGCAATTGTCACCAAAACCAGAATGAGGAGCTTAAAAGCAAGTTTCTTGTTCATTTTTCATTCCTTTTTATGATAGATGTACAAAATTATATCATGTATCTATCATGGTTACAAATATCTGGATTATTACTTCACCATCAAAAAAGAAAGAAGCTAAACTACTTCTTTCTAAAACCATTTTAAGAGGCGCATGATATGCATGTTCATCTTGACCTGACGGGAATAATAATAATTACCGCCGTTGATATAGAGTTCTGGCCCGTGAAAAATTGAAATCAGGTTATAGTAGCCGTAGGTCTTGCCAGTTACATTGCCTAAGCTTGGCGCTACTACATCTTTGGAATATTTCTTGGCCAGCTCTAGCGTATTTTCACCACCGTTTTTAGCGACGTAGTCGATATAGGCCTGACCGAAATTATAGGCTTGTACTGCTGTCCAAACATCCACCTTTTTCTCGCTGGCTAACTCTAGGTTATCAGATAAGGTCTGAACTCCCTGGCGAATACTTTCTTTGTTGTCCGTGATGGCATTGGTCTGACCAGTTGCGCTTTCACTGGACTGCATGACATCAGTATCTTTCCCCTTGGTTTCTGTATAAATCATGGCAAGTACCAATTCTTCATTGGCCGCTGTGTCCTGCTCGTCCAGCACTTCTCTGACCAAAGTCTGGTACTTCATGACCTGCTTGACATCATGATGAACCTGATAAATCTTGTAGCCGGCAAAGAGCACGAAAAGGACTAGAATCAGTCTTCTTAGAAATTTAAACATTATTTATTTTGGATATCCTCGATGTTCTTAATCAAAATAGAATAGGTCCCGTTATCGTTCTGGATAAATTCTACCGACTCTGCATCCTGATAGATATTATTGGGAACGATGAGCTCAATTCCATTTGAAAGGGAGAGTTTCTGATTTTCGAACTTTTTCTTCTGGCGGCTGCTGTCAATCTCGTCAAACTTGACTGGCTCAGGAATAGCTTCCTTGACTTGGTCGATAAAAGTAAGTCGGGCAGTCAGATTACTGTCAAAAAGATCATCGGCCAACTTCTCAGGCGACAGTTCGTCATTTTCTTCCAGATTTTTGAAAATACTGGATTTGACCTTGGACTGGAACTGAAAATCGTCTTTGTTAAAGCTTTCGGCAACCTTTTGAGCAGTCTTCTCAAGTGCTTTGATTGATTTCTTAGCTGAGATTGTCGGATTGACCTGCAAGAGATTATCTGACATATAATTGAGAAAGGCACCGTTATACTTGATGCGCTTTTCAATCAGATGGTACTTGCGAGATTTGAGATTGATGACCAAAGCCTCGTCCGCACCTGTACCAAAGCCAGGCAGATTGTTCTGCGTCAGTTTGATAGGGTTGTCCACCTCACCACCCAAGTGGGTCAGGGTTTCCCGCAGAGCAATCCGCAGAAAAGCGAAGTGCTCCACACCTTCTTTGTCAAACTGGACAAAAATCAGATCGTTGGTTTTCTGGTTTTCACTGACAGAAAACTCCTCCTGCCAGAGCTTAGCCACTGTCACTGATGTTTCCAGTAAGTCGTCTGAAAGATTGGCTAAAAAGACGTTTTCAGGATCGAAAACACCTGTCTTAGCATCGTCAGAATAGACTCGCTCGATTTTCTTACGTAGATATTCTTCAATCTTGGGAGTGATGTTGAGAAATTTATCCGCTAGCAGCAGTTCGGTATCAGCTGGGCTGAATTGATGAATAATCGCTTTTTTTACGTAAATATCCATCTTAGTTCAAGCCCTCATAGAGTGGAAAAGCGTCCGTCAATTCGCGAACTTCTGCCCGCACCTGATTTAGCACCGCTTCGTTTTCAGCGTTTTCCAGAGCCTTGATAATAAGCTCTGCTACCTTGATACTTTCTGTTACACCAAAGCCTCGAGCTGCAATAGCTGCTGTGCCGATACGAATGCCGCTAGTCTTAAATGGTGACAGAGTCTCGTAAGGGATGGAGTTTTTATTAAGCGTGATATTAACCTCATCCAAGAGATTTTGCGCTACTTTCCCATTTTCTACAACCTTAGTGACATCAACCAAGAAAAGATGATTTTCAGTACCATCAGAAATCACACGGAACTTGTCATGCTGACGGAAGACTTGAGCCATAGCTTGGGCATTGTCCAAAATCTGCTGAGCATAAACCTTGAAAGCTGGATCCAGTACTTCTTTAAAGGCAACAGCTTTAGCTGCAATGACATGTTCCAGTGGTCCGCCTTGAATGCCTGGGAAGATAGCTGAGTTAATTTTCTTAGCCAATTCTTCATCATTTGTCAAGATCAAGCCGCCGCGAGGGCCACGCAAGGTCTTGTGGGTAGTCGTGGTTGTAATATCCGCATAAGGCACAGGGCTAGGATGGAGGCCAGCAGCAACCAAACCAGCGATGTGAGCCATATCTACCATAAGCTTGGCACCCACTGCATCAGCGATTTCACGGAATTTTGAAAAGTCGATGATGTGAGAATAGGCCGAAGCCCCTGCCACAATCAGCTTAGGCTGTACTTCCTTGGCTTGCTGGAGGATGGCATCAAAGTCCAGTAATTCTGTTTCTGAATCAACGCTATAGGATACAAAATTATAGGTTTGACCAGAGAAGCTGACTGATGCACCATGAGTCAAGTGGCCGCCCGCAGACAAGTCCATGCCCATAACTGTATCGCCTGGCTCAATCAAAGCCATATAAGCAGCACAATTTGCCTGGCTGCCTGAGTGAGGTTGCACATTGGCAAACTTGGCACCAAAAATTTCCTTGGCACGCTCAATCGCTAGACTCTCAATCACATCCACTACATCTGTCCCACCATAGTAACGGCGTCCTGGATAACCTTCGGCATATTTATTGGTCAAAATAGAACCTTGAGCGGCCATGACAGCTTTAGAAACGACATTTTCTGAAGCAATCAGCTCAATATTATGCTGCTGACGTTCTTCTTCTTTAGCAACTGCTTCCCAAATCTCTGGGTCAAATGCTTTGTAGTCTTCTTGGTCAAAAATCATAAGGTGTCTCCCTTCTTTTGCGAAAATAGGACCTTAGGTCCTAAAGTTAAAATTTTATATCATTTACTTGGGCGAGAATATCCTCGCGAGTAATCGCTCCCTGGCGTAGAATAAGTGCCTTTTCTCCAGACAAGTCTAGAATAGTTGAATCCTGACCTGTCAAGGATGCGTCATCTTCTACCCCCGAGACTTCCTCTTGAAAATCCATCATAATCTGCTGGAAAGAAGTTCCACTAGCTTTTCCAGAAAGATTGGCGGATGGACCAATCAAGGGACCATACTTACGAATCAAGTCCAGCGTAACTGGATGCTTAGGAATCCGAAAACCCACGGTTTCCATACCTGAGTTTATCCAAACAGGCACTCGGTCATTGGCCTGGAGGATAATAGTTAGTGGCCCAGGCAGAAAGGCCTGATAGAGCTGCTCTAGGTAGCTGGGCTGGTTCTTAGAAAAAACATAAATCTCTTCCAAGCTAGCAACATTGAGATTGAGAGCCTTGTCACGAGGTCTTCGTTTTAATTCATAAACTCGTTCAACCGCTTCTTGATTCAAAGCCTGGGCAAAGAGGCCATAAACTGTTTCTGTCGGCAGGACAACTGCTCCGCCTGCTGCCAGAGTCTTCTCTATCTTATCCATTGTCCATCGCCACCATTCTATCTTTGCCAAATTGATCTTTCAAGACTCGGACTCGTTTTTGGGGAAAAGATTTTTTCAATAACTCCCTGACACCGTCTCCTTGCTTGTAACCAATTTCCAGATAGATTTTTCCTTTTTTTGTCAGATAGTCTCCTGCCTGCTCGGCTATTTTCCGATAGACGGCATAGCCATCCTCCTCAGCAAAGAGGGCTATGTGAGGCTCTGAGGTCAGAACATTAAGTCCAACTTCGTCTTTATCTGCTTCTGAAATATAGGGCGGGTTGGAGACGATAATGTCAAATTTTCCTTGAATTGCATCCAAGCAATCAGATTGGAGAAAAGTGAGGCTGAATCCACAGGACTGAGCGTTTTCTGCTGCCAAAGCAAGAGCATCTTCCGAAAGGTCAGAAGCAGTAATCTGCCAGTCTGGACAGCTGTTTGCCAGTGCAAGAGCAATGGCTCCGCTACCCGTTCCGATATCTAAGACAGATAGAGAACTTTCGGGATTTTCTGACAAAATCAGCTCCACTAGCTCCTCCGTCTCAGGCCTAGGAATTAGAACCCGCTCATCAACCTTGAGAGTCAGGCTGTGAAAGTCACTGCTGCCAATGATATACTGGGCCGGTTTGTGAGCAAGCAGCTGCTCTTGAATCGCTTTTAGTTGGTCACATTCTTTCTGACTTACTTCTGTCCGAAGTTTGAGAACAAAGTCGGTAAAGGAGAGCTCATTGAGAGCTCTATAAACGAAAGACAGGCTTTCTGCTTCTTCTCCCGCTGCTACCAGCTCCTGCTCTAGCTCCGCCAAATATTGAGCTAGTATCATTATTTATTCAGCTCTTCTAGTTTTTGCGTTTGGTCATAGAGAACCAGAGCGTCAACGACTTCATCCAGTTTGCCAGCTAAAATCGTGTCCAGCTTTTGCAAGGTCAAGCCGATACGGTGGTCTGTCACCCGGTTTTGCGGGAAATTATAGGTGCGAATCCTCTCTGAGCGATCGCCTGTACCAATTGTGGACTTGCGCTCTGCATCCTGCTCATCTTGAGCAATTTGAGCAAAGTGGTCTGCTACACGAGCTCGGATGATTTTCATAGCCTTATCCCGGTTCTTCTGCTGGGTCCGTTCTTCCTGCATTTCGACCTTGATATTGGTTGGTAGATGGACAATACGAACCGCAGTCGCAACCTTATTGACGTTCTGACCGCCGGCACCTGAAGCGTGGTAGATGTCCACCCGCAGATCTTTAGGATCAATGTCGTATTCTACTTCTTCAATTTCTGGCATCACCAAGACAGTTGCTGTGGAAGTGTGAACACGACCTTGGCTTTCTGTTACAGGAACCCGCTGTACACGATGAGCACCCGATTCATACTTAAGCTTTGAGTAGACCGACTGGCCCGAGACCATAGCGACCACTTCCTTGATCCCACCTACACCATTGTAAGAGGCTTCCATGACTTCAAAGCGCCAGCCCTGGCTCTCAGCATATTTTTGATACATCTGCAAGAGGTCTCCTGCGAACAACTGCGCTTCGTCTCCTCCTGCAGCACCGCGGATTTCCAAAATGATGTTCTTATCATCGTTTGGATCTTTTGGAAGGAGAAGGATCTTCAGCTTTTCCTCGTATTCTTCTTTTTCAGCCTTGGCATCCTTGAGCTCCTGCTTGGCCATTTCCTCCAAGTCCGCGTCACCAGAGGCGTCTCTAATCATCTCTTCAGCGTCAGTGATGTTTTGTAAGACTTTCTTATACTCTCGATAAGCCGTCACTGTATCGCGAGTGCTGGCTTCTTCCTTAGAAAGCTCCATAAAGCGCTTGGTATCGCTGACCACATCAGGGTCACTGAGAAGTTCACCAAGCTCTTCGTAGCGATCTTCCACCGCTTGTAACTGTTCATAGATGTTCATATATTTTTCATCATCTCCTTTTTTCTATCGTTGGATTACTTAATGTCGGGGTTAAAATAATGCTTGCGGCAGACAGAGATATAAGTCTCGTGGCCGCCAATTTTAATCTGCTCTCCGTCATAAACCGGCTTTCCGTTATCAGTCCGTAAAACCATGGTAGCCTTACGAGAGCAATATTGGCAAATAGTTTTAATCTCCTCAATCTTGTCAGCCAAGAGCAAAAGGTGCTTGGAGCCTTCAAAAAGTTCATTGCGAAAATCATTTTTCAGACCAAAAGCCATAACCGGAACATCCAGCTCATCCACCACTCTAGCCAAATCATAGACATGATGGCGTTTCAAGAACTGAGCCTCATCAATCAAAACGCAATAAGGCTTTTCAGGCAGCTGCTGGATATAGCCAAAAATATCCGTCTGGTCTTCAATAGCTATGGCATTTCGTTTCATGCCGATACGACTAGAAACGACACCAAAGCCGTCGCGGGTGTCAACAGCCGAGGTCATGATAACCACGCTCTTGCCTTGTTCTTCATAATTGTGGGCGACTTTTAAAATCTCAATGGTCTTGCCCGAATTCATCGTGCCATATTTGTAGTATAACTGAGCCATAATTTAAATCTTTGCTAATTCACTATCTCCATTTTTACTTCACATTATTTTACCATAATTCACTACTCTTTAAAACCTCATTTATGATAAAATAATGATAAAGAAATAAAGGAGGCAGAAAATATGCCATTTGTTAGAATTGATTTATTTGAAGGTCGTACTCTGGAGCAGAAAAAAGCTCTCGCCAAGGAAGTAACTGAAGCTGTTATCAGAAATACAGGCGCACCTCAGTCTGCTGTCCATGTCATCATTAACGACATGCCAGAAGGCACCTACTTCCCACAAGGTCAAATGCGAGAAAAATAAAAAAGAAAAGTCAGCAGTTTATATCCCTATAAACTGCTGACTTTTTTCTATGAATAGGTTCTACTGTTTTCTCTTTTGCTCTCAAATTCTTTAATTAATTTTTGATACCAGTAAAAACTATCTTTTCGAATCCGCTCTAGACTACCACCTTCTTCCTCATCACGGTCTACATAAACAAATCCATAACGCTTGCCATAGCCGTTGAGCCATGAAAGTAAATCTGTGAAAGACCACGTACAATAGCCGATGACTTGGCAACCATCTTCTATGGCGTTTTGTACAGCTGTAATATGCTTATCAAGATATTCAATCCGATATGGGTCATGTATCTTTCTATCTTCCGTTAAGGTATCATACTCTCCTAGCCCATTTTCAGTTATCATAATCGGGATGTCATATCTACTGGTAATCCGCCGTAAAGCAATTCGCAAACCAATTGGATCTATTTCCCACTCCCAGCTAGTACGCTCTAAGTGTTCATTTGGCACATGCTTAAACTGGTCCGGCTCACCAGCTTCAGCATTCGGAACATTAGCAGCAAAAGTATGAGATTGGTAATAGTTGACACCAACGAAATCTGGACGGCCTGCTTTTAAAATATCTAAATCTCCTTCTCGGATATCTAATTCTATACCGAATTGATTTTTCAAATAAGCTAAGGCTGTCTTTGGATAACGTCCCAATAGATAAGCATCCATCCAGTACCAAACATTAACATCCAAAGATTTCTCCATGGCTAGAACATTTTCTGGCTGATTATCCAGAGCATAGAGGACAGGAAAAGCAAAGCTTGGACCGATTTGACCTTTTATTTTTAAATCATGGAATCGTTTGATAATCGTCGCATTAGCCAAGTTGACAATGTGATTGACTTGATGCATTCGCTTGATGTCTTTAATCCCTGGTGGGAAATAGCCATCTCTGTAGCCGAGTCCAACAAAGACATTTTGCTCGTTAAGTCCTATCCAATACTTTACTCGATCTCCAAAGTTTTCAAAGAGAACCTCTACATAATACAGGAAATCATTGATTATCTTTCTGGATTCCCAGCCTCCATACTCATCTTGCAGTACTTGAGGCAAATCCCAGTGATAGATCGTGATAATGGGTTCGATATTATATTTGAGAAGTTCATCAATCAGATTTGAATAAAACTCAATACCTTTCTGGTTAACCTCTCCTCGTCCCTCAGGTAAAATACGGGTCCAGGCAATAGAAAATCGATAAGCTTTCAGACCCATTTCGGCCATCAGTTTAACATCTTCTTTGTAGCGATGATAATGATCCACTGCCACATCGCCTGTAGTGTTTTTAAAGGTCCTATTAGGCTGGCGGACAAAGGTGTCCCAGATAGACAGACTCTTACCATCTTCATCCCAAGCTCCTTCAACTTGATAGGCTGCTGAAGCCGATCCCCAGAGAAAGTCTCTAGAAAATTTTGTTACATCAATCAAGCTGCTGCACCTCCTTTGGCTTCTATTGCTTCCGCTTCAGCTTCTTGCTTAACCAATTGCTCTTCGTATTTTTTGAAGAATGGATAGTAGATTAACATAGCTGGTAAAATCAAGATATAGTCCCAAACAAAGTTTTGCCAACGAAGGGTGGTCAGATAGTTACTAAAGCCCATTGGCAACTGAGCGCTGACAACAATCCAAGCTGGAATGATAAAGCCTGTTTTGTAAGCAAAATAAGTCAAAATCATCATAATAGGCACATTGAGTACATAAGGGATACAAAGAATTGGGTTGAACATAATTGGCATACCAAATGTTACTGGCTCGTTGATACCAAACCACCCAGGAATGAGTGAAATCTTTGATACGGCACTGATTTGTTTAGATTTTGATCGTAAGCCCATCAGGACCAGGGCCCATGTATTTCCTGTACCACCAACTAAGGCCATAGAAGTATAAAGCAAGACTGGGAAGAATTGCATTGGCTGACCGTTCGCATGAAGAGCAGCATTGGTTGTTGCCGCTTGAATCCCAAGCGGAGAAATGATTGGAATAATGATGAGGGTACCATGAATACCGAAGCACCAAAGAATCAGCGCTAACATACAAAGCATCACAATCCCTGGAACAGATGATACAGCGCCAAGCGGTGCACGCAAGAGAGCCATAAAACCAGACGGAACATTATAAGCTCCTGCTGTCAAGGCTCCAATTCCAACATTCAGCAAGAGGAAGAGAGTGATGGAGAAGAATACCGGCAGAATAGAGCCGAAACTATCTTGCAGGAACTGCGGCACAACATCTGGCATCTTTATTTTAATATCTTTTTCATAACAGAATTTTTCAATCTGTACGACGACAAAGACAATAAAGAAGCTGATAAACATACCTTGTGAGCCAAGGTAGTCTAATTGCAGGCCGGAGAAGTCTTCAGTATCAACAAAAGCTCCTGCCACAAGCATGAAAGTAACTGCTGTATCAACAGCTGCCATAATAGGGGATTTCAATTTCAAATTCTTAGCATAATGATAAGCAAAGAAGATAGCAACCCAGATAGAAATAAAATCCATTGAATAACGGAAAGGCAAGGTCAATGTATTATACACTGCATCCCCTGTTTTGAACCAACCTAGAGCAGTTTCATTTCCAATTGCAGCTAAGACTTGAAATAAGGAACCTACGGTAATCAATCCCAAGAGAGAGCCCAATCCAGCTTGTAAAGACTGTATAAACACATTGTTGGCCAGTTTATAACCAATTTCCTGAAGTTTGGTCATGAATTTACTGTTAAAGAATTTTTCCATCAGAAAAACCTCCTTAAGATATTGCTTTAATTAATTGAAAGATATTCTTACAATCTCCCATTGCATAATCCATAGCTGGAATGGTGGCAACAGGTTTTGAAACTGTCTCTTTGACAGAATCAAGTTTATAAGAAACCTGAGGACCTAATAAAATTACGTCATAGTCCTGAGCATAATCTTGATAGTCCATCAATCCGACCGCTTTTATATCGAGGTCAATACCTTGGTCATTTGCATATTGCTCCATTTTTTTCATCAGGATGCTCGTGGACATTCCGGCTGCACATATTAATAAGATTTTCATTGTCTTTCTCCTTCTCGATTGGAATACAGCTCAATCATCTCGGTGATAAGGTCAATGGCCAAGAGACTCGTCATAAAATGATCTTGTGCATGAACAAGCAGTATACTCAACTGATGACCGTTTCCTTGTGCTTCTTCCTGCAATAAATCTGTTTGGGAATGATGGGCCTTTAAAATTACACTATTTGCCTCATCCATTAATTCCTTAGCTGCATCAAATTCTGCTAGTTTTGCTTTTTTAAGTGCTTCAAAAGCTAAGGATCGGGCTGCACCAGAATTGGCAATTAAGGACATGGCAATAATCTCCGCTGAACTATTCCATTCTTCCATACAAATACCTCCTTTCAATTTGACTTCTTACCCACAGTTTACTATAGGTCTATCTGGGTGTCAAAAGCGTTTATATTTTCTTAATATACAGTTTTCTAGCTTAGTGTATCCATTTTCAAATGCCATTCATACTCAATTTATTATAAAAAATTTAAAGCAATAGTTTCTTACGTGCTTTACCTCTGGTACTCTGTTATTTTTAAATAGTTCCTTTAATATATTTTAGAACCTATCGTAAAATTAGTGTATAAAAATTAATCGTTTTTTATGATAATGTATAATAGAAAGCTAAAGAGTATAAAAATTCATTAAAATCCGTCTCTTTTTCCTCAGGGGGTTACTTTCCACAAGGGCTTATTATATACTTAATTTATGAAGATTATTAGAGAACTCCAAGTCACTTCAGATGAATTTTATGACTTCTTGGAAAGCGAGTTTCTGAATCAAATCAATCAAACTGACAATCAAACAAAAAAGATAGATAGGTTAAAGAAAGGACTTCGTTACTCAAAATTGTCAGACAATGTCTATACCAAGACTGATTATGAGATTCTGGACTATCGTCGCCATGAAACCTACGTCATTCAAATCTCGTCCCACAGTGAAAAAACGATTACTTCCTACAAGACCAAGCCTTGCTCAAAAGGGCTTGAGGTTACGCTAGAGCAAGAACAAAATAAATTGACAAAAAATTCAAAAAGCAAGCTCATCAAGTGGATGGGAGAGCTACTCTACTTTGGTCGTCTTTCGGAAAATCTTTATAAGATTCAAGGCGAAATCGAGAAGACTAGAAAAGAGAAAACTCAGTAACAGGTAAATCCGATTCATACCTTCTTTTTGCGCCCAGATTTATGACTTGCAGATATTCAGATAGTTCAAGGAGCAGATTATGAAACAAGGCATCACACCTCAATATTGGAAACAAGAAAACAACGGTCGCTATTTCACTAAAGAAACTCAAATATTCAGCCCTCTGCCTATTTTAACCGACACTTTACTGGCTCATCCAAAAGCAAGAAATGATGGCCAGCTGGCTTTCCCTGCTATTCATTTCATAGAAGGGATTTCCCGAGAAGTCGGACAAGAGGTCATGCAGTCCTTTTCACTTCCCTATCCATCCAACCCTGAAGCGCACATCGTAAAGATTGCTCAAGACGGCATTTTCGTTTATGCCTTGTCCCAACGCGGCTTATTTTATGGGGCAATTTCAATTATTCAAATGTTGCAGGATGGCTACTTGCCTTATGGCTTGGCCTACGACGAACCCGTCTGTTCCGAGCGTGGCCTCAAGGTCTTTTTACCGTCTCGTAAGAATATGGATTTCTTCAAGCAATTTGTGGATATGCTTGCTTTCTTCAAGTACAATACCCTCATGATTGAAATCGGCGGTGCTATGGAATATAAAAAACACCCTGAAATTAATCAAGAGTGGATTAAATATTGTGCTGATATGGCTGAATACTCTGGCAAGACCAAAGAAATCCAAGACTATACCTTCCCTTGGTACAAGAATGCCATTCACATGGAGAATGGTGACGGGGAGTTTCTAAGTCAAAATGATGTGAAAGATCTGGTCCTCTACTGCAAGGAACGATTTTTTGAGGTGATTCCTGAAGTGCCATCCCTCGGTCACTGCGATTATTTGATGCTTGGCCACCCAGAAATTGCAGAAATCCCTGAAGATCCTTATCCAGACACTTACTGCCCATCAAATCCTGCCTCTTATGAACTCCTCTTTGATGTTCTGGATGAAATCATTGAGGTCTTTGAACCAGAAGTCATCAATATCGGGCATGATGAATACTATTCAATTGCCATGTGTGAGCGTTGCAAAGGGAAGGCTGGAGCTGATATCTTTGCAGAGGACATTATCAAGATTTATGACCACCTCAAGCAGAAAAATGTCCGAACCATGATTTGGGGAGACAAGTTACTGAAAAACGCTATCGTTCCTGATGCAGGGTCTTTTGGTGGAGCAGAAATCATCATGTACACTCCCCAGTTCAAAAAAGATACAGGCAAAAAAGTTGGCATCATGCCGGCAACCTGGCAGGCTATTCACCAGATTCCCAAAGATGTCGAAATTCTCCATTGGCTCTGGAGTTTGGATGAAAAACTGGAAGATGAAGTTTTAGAAGAAGGCTTTAGCATCCGTTATGGTAATTTTGAAGGCTATCTCTTTCCGCATTGGGCTGAGCATTTGAAGAAGGGGAGCAAGGGAGCTATCATCTCCAACTGGAGCACTTTAAATGAGGTAATCCTGCAGAGAAATGTCATTTTCTTCGGCTTGGCCTATGCATACGAGATGTTTTGGAATCATGACTATCGTGATGAAGACTATGCGACTATCCGTGATAAAACCTTATCATATCTCTTCCATTACCACTATCCTGACCTGCAGAACCACTCGCGCAGCCTTGAAACACTAGCGCATCCTATCTGGATTGAAATTGGCTATGCTACTGACTATTTTGTGGAATACCAATGGTTTGTGGACGGTGTCTTCCCCGAAATGGAAACCTATCAAATCGGAAATATCCTACTAACCTATACCGATCAGACAGAGGTTGCTGTTCCAATTATCTTTGGAGAAAACATTGGCAAAACAAGTGTTGAATGGGATCGGACTACCAATACCAACCCTCTACCTGGCGAACCCATCTATAAGGTAGATGAGCAATTATTTGAAGTCTCGCTTAGCACCAAACCTTATCAAAAAGAGCAACAAACTTTCTTCGCATTTCCTATTCAAAACCCTTATCCTGAAAAGGAATTGAAGAATGTAGAGATTCAAACAGAAGCTGACAAAGATTGTCAAATTTTTGTTGATCAAATTGCCTATTATCACTAAACTTGAGGCTTATTTCAAGCTATCAGATAGAAATAGCGAAATTTATGAGGAATCAGAATCATCCAATTCAAAAAAAGCAGAAACTTTCTAGATATCAGGTTACTAGACATACTGATTGCTTATCCTATTTGAAACGAAGGGAGGTGAGACAGTGAGTGAAAAGAAAACATTTCTGAAACAATTCTTACGTCTCAGTCTACCGTTTTCTCTTCAATTTCTACTGGCTAGCGCTGTCAATCTAGCTGATGTTGTCATGATTGGCCAGCTAGGAGAAAAACAAATCGCAGCTGCTGGTGCTGCCAACCAGATTTTCTTTCTCTTGACTATTGTACAGTTTGGTATCGGTAGCGGAGCTTCTGTCTTCATGGCCCAATACTGGGGAGCCCAGCGAATTGCTGATATGAGAAAAACCTTGGGATTAGTCTATATGCTGAGCGGGCTCATCTCCGCTTCCTTTACTTTAGTCGCTTTACTTTTTCCCAAGCAACTGATTGGTTTTTATATTCATGATACCGAAGCTATTCAGTTGGGCGCCCAGTACTTATCTATCGTCTCCTGGACCTACCTGATGACAGCTATCACAACCTCCTTGGCCACCATGTGTCGCTGTAGTAATGAAGTTTTCTTACCAACTCTTGCTAGTCTCCTATCCATGGCGACCAATATCATTGGCAATGCCGTCCTTATTTTTGGGCTGATTGGGTTTCCTAAACTTGGACTGGTTGGTGCCGCTATTGCTACCTTTATGGCTCGATTGCTAGAGCTTTGCTGGTTAGTCTTTGGTGTCTATCGAACAAGGATGGCTGGAGCCGCTAGCATAGCTGAACTCTTTGCTTTCCACAAAGACTTCGTTTATCAATTTTTGAAAAAAACCTTACCAGTCGTCTTTAATGAAGGCGCTTGGTCTCTTGGAACATCAATTGGCTTGGCCATTATCGGGCTATTAGGTACTGAAGTGGTGGCCTCTACCCAGATTGCTAGCGCCATTGCCCAAATTGGTTTTGTCTTCGTTCGTGGTGCAGGCAATGCCGTAGCTGTTATGCTAGGCAATACCATCGGGGAAAACCAAGTAGAAAAAGCCTTACAAGATGCCAAGCGCTTCTTACTTCTATTACCTCTCATCGGGCTCATCGTCAGCATCCTACTCATCTGGGCCATGCCCTTAGCCCTGAAACTCTACAACTTAAGCAATCAGACAGAGCAGCTAACCATCCTGATGATTCAGTTAAATGCCCTGTTGTTTATTCCAAAAGCTTTTAGTGTTGTTTTAATCGTCGGGATTTTACGTAGCGGAGGCGATACCAACTATGCCTGCCTGCTAGATATTTTACCTGTCTGGCTCTTCAGCATTCCACTTGGCTATGCTCTGGTTAGTCTGCAGGCTCCCATTTGGCTAATCTTTCTTGTGATAAATGGCGAAGACATTCTCAAGCCAATCTGGGGCATCCCTCGTGTCTTCTCAGGGAAATGGCTGCATAATCTTGTGCAAGAGCACATGTAAAAAAGCATCTAAATCACAACATTACCACAGAAATCGGAAATGTAAATCCCGACTAAAAAGGTAATGAGAGTCAGGTGCTTTTTTATTGGTTTGCGACTCCAACTTACAATTTTATAATTTGCGCAGCATCTGAATTAAAACACTGACCTCTGCGTCATCTACAAGAATCTTAAAGCTTCGCTCCACTGTTCGGATGATTTTCCTAACATGCTTATAGTCGTCAGGGAATTTTTCGATAACACCAGTAATTTCTTTACTGCTCTTCTTCAGGCATTCTCCTGAAAGGGTCCGCTCCACTAGACACGCAATATGAACAAACAAACCTATTGTTTGCTCCTCTGTAAGCTGATAATAAAAATCAAATTCATCTAAAATAGCAGGAAGAATCTTTTTAATCTTAGCTAAGGAAGTATAGACAAATTGCTCTTCTAAAAATTGGTAAACTTTCTCATAATCGTAGCTATTGACAGAGGTCGGTACAAACATCAATAATTTATCTAAGTGCTCCTTGGGCTGCTCAAAAACATCTTTAATGGAAATGAAAGGGATACCCATAATTTGAGGGTCGAAAGTTCCAACAAAAGCATGAACTTGATAGGTCTTTCTTAAGGCCATCACTTCCTCAATCAACATCTCCTTATTAGCAACTGACAAAGCAATGACACGGTAACCCAGCTTTGAATACTGATCAAGATAGTGCTTGAGCTGAAGAGAACCACCTTCGCTGGTATAACAGAGCGTGATGATGATTTTTTCTTGGTCCCGATTTTTATAAAGCTGATTCATTTCCATATGAAAAGCGTGAAAGACACTGTCAATATCATCTTCTATCAAACAGCGCCGTGCAATCCCCATGCCAATCATAGTAATGGGAATTTCAAATTCTCTGATTTTAATCAGAGTTTCTTCTCGAATTTTATCCAGCATTTCCTTAATCGATCCCATATCATAGAGGACGATGACTCCTAAACCTTGGTCTAGCTCCTCAATTTGGTCTTTTAATTTACGATAGCTTTCCTCTAGAGATTCTTCTAATAGAATATCAAAGCCATACACTTGGCTATTTTTTGTCAGCATCTTGGTTGACTCAGCCAAGGACTTGGCAACCCCTTTACCATGCAGAACGTAGAGCAAGATAGGTCGTAGACTATCTTGTTTCTTTTCGGATTCAATAATAAACATGGTTAGGATGACGATTTCATCTATTGGAACAGCCAGTTGAAATCTTGTTTCTAGTTGCCTGGCAAATTTAGAACATTGTGCATACTCTATTGGATAATCCCGAATCACTTTCACAATAGCATCATTATCCAACTGCCGATTTAAAGACCCTTTCTGCTTAAGCATCGCATTGACATGAAGGCTGATGCCGTAATATGCCGTCGAATTAAGCTCTATATTAAGTTCTTTTTGAACAGATAGAACAAAGGCTTGTACCAACTGGATTACTTCAGCAGAAACAATCGTCTCAAGCTGATTAAGATTTTCCAACTCATCTTCTTTCTTAACAAAAGGTTTGTATTCAATATAGCTTTGAATATAGTTTCTCACTGCCTCAAAAACATCATCCTGCTCAATGCCTCTTTCTGATAACTGAGAATATTCTGATTTAATTTTGTTATATAAATCATCCGACTCTTGCTCTGGAAAATCCAGCAATCCCAACTCCTTATCATAAATCAGCACCTTACGTTTGCCAATCAATTCATCGATTTTAACTACATTATGACCACCTAAATGCCGAATTCCTTGATAAGGAATGGGCAAATCGTCATTACTAAGTGTTAAATCTTTTAGCTCCGACCTCAGACTTCTTACAAAAGCATTGGCACAAGCAGTTCGAACTGCATATTCTAATTCTTTTATATTGCTAATATTCGCTGATAGGATGAAGGAATGAATGACATCACGCGGCACTTGAATATCATGCGCAGAATTCTTTGATTCGATAGCTAAAAAGTAATTTAGTAACTCTAGCTTTTCACTAATCGGTCGATTCGGATAAGAAGGCAGCTGGATTACAACAGGAAGTTTATTGGATAAATGTTCAGATAGCTTAGCGCTACTTCCGATAATCACCAAACCTTTCTTCTGACGTCTCTTTTGTTCTCCTTCTCTGTGATTCAGCCAGGAAATCAATCTATTTTGATCCGCCGAAGATAGAACCTGTATGTTATCTATAAATAAAATTCCTTCTGCCACTTTCTCAAATACAGACTTAGTCCCCTCTGAGCCAAATAACAACTTCAGCAAATCATCCAGAACATCAATATAGTCTAAGCAGTTAATTTTTTCAAACAACTGAGGTTTACTAATCGCTTGATTTTGAATGGCAAACTCCATCATTTTATTAACGAAGTGAGTTCTACCAGCACCGACCTCGGATAAAATGAGTACTGGAAGGGCATAATTTGGGTATAAAATAGCTGCCTGTGCTAACTGGATGGCTGTTCGCAAACTGCCATTTTCACCTATAATGCTTGGAAAATCCAAAGGATTTTCTACAAATATCTCTTTTAACTTGTATTGAACTGGCCTTGTATTTCCTTTAACAAGCATCCCTTCTTTTACCAATTGATTCAAAATGGTACTCACATTTGAGCGTTGCATTCCTAAAGCAGCAGCAATCACTTTTGTTTCAAGGCCTTGCTTATTATTCTTTAGTAATTCTTGCTCTAGATATTCTAAGACTAGTGTTTTGGCAACCTTCATATTCTACCTCACTGATATTTTTCTCCCATTATCGTCATTCAATTTATCTTATACTGCAGCTTGATTCACCTACTTAGAGCCTTAGAATTTACTCCCTATCATCCTGTCATTTCCTTATCTAAACATTATAAATTGAAGCAAGAGAATGATAGAATATATAAAAGCCAACTGTTAATGAGTGATATAAACAGCTGGCCTCTTTCTTTATCATTCAGGAATGAAATTCTTTATTCATTCTTTTATCAGAAAACCAAGTCGTAAGGAGATTCCAACTTGTCCGCTAGACTAGCTAGAAACTCTGCTGCGGGCTGACCATCTACGACTTGATGGTCAAAAGTCAAGCTGAGTGGCAGGAATTTCTGCTCGTAGACCTGTCCTTGGCTGTCAAGAGCCAGCGCCGTTTGCAGGGCACCAACTCCTAAAATCGCCACTTCTGGAGTATTTAGGATAGGAGTGAAATACTCAATCCCTGCTGCCCCGAGATTGGTAATGCTGAAGGTTGAACCTGAGTAAAGAGCTGGATCTAAAGTGCCTTTACGAGCTTGATTGGCCTCTGTTTTGATAGCTAGGCCCAAGTCAGCCAGCGTTAGCTTATCCACGTGACGAATGACTGGCACCACCAGACCATCACTAAGTGCCGTCGCAATACCGATGTGAATATCTTCTACTTCCTGATACTGACCATTGAAATACCAAGCGTTGAGTTGAGGGTGATCTTTCAACGCCTTGGCAACAGCCTTTGTCAGCAGGGTCGTGATGCTGATTTCACCATTTTCTAATGGAGAAGCTACCTTATCCTTCATATCCTGTCTAAAGGCTATCAGCTTGCTGATATCAACCTTACGGTGCAAGGTCACCTGAGCCGATGTCTGGAGACTGGTCATCATCCGCTCCGCAATAGACTTACGCATGCCTGTCAATCCTGCGCCATAGTCAACCTGACTAGCCGGCTGAAGGATCGCAGAGCTATTTTCAGGTGTTTGGTTTGGAAGCGCCTCTGGTTTATAGTTTTCCACATCCCGTCGGGTAATGCGGCCCTTACCTCCCGTTCCTGAAATCATGGAAATATCATATCCTTTTTCCTTAGCAATCTTGCGGGCCAGCGGGGTGATAAAAATACGTCCCTGTTCACTTTTTCCAACAGTGTTGGAACTTGCTGCCACAGTTTTTTCAGCTAGCTCTGGCTCTGAATCAACTGCTCCCTTATCACTTTCTGATTTATTCGCAGAGACTTCTTCCGTCTCCATACCTGGAATAGATTCTCCTGCTTCACCAATCCATGCAATTACTTTCTTGCACGGGACAGTATCGCCAGCCTGACTGATAATTTTTAAAATCACTCCTGCACTTGGCGCCTCTACATCGCTGGTCAATTTTTCAGAACTGATTTCCAAGACAGGCTGACCAGCAGCTACGGTGTCGCCTTCCTTGACCAGCCAGTTATTTATCAGACCTTCGGTCATTGTTAAGCCTAGCTTAGGCATTACAATTTCTGTAGCCATACTTGCCTCCCTTCTATCTCTTCAGATCGTCAATCAATTCTGCAGCAACAGTCAGAACCTTATCAGCATTAGGGATATAGAGCTGTTCCAAATTCACCGCAAATGGTACCGGCACATTTGGCGCACAGACGCATTTCACTGGACCGTCCAGATAGTCAAAGCATTTGTCTGTCACTGCTGCTGCGATATCCGTCGCTGTGTTATTGTGAGGGTTTGATTCATCAACGATAATCAGCCGTCCAGTTTTCTTGACTGATTCAAAGACAGTCTCCTCATCCCAAGGAGCTACTGTTCTCAAGTCAATCACTTCAACTGAAACACCATCTTTTTCCAAGCGATCCGCTACTTCATAAGCTACATAGAGCATCTTACCGATAGTGACGATAGTAAGATCAGTTCCCTCACGGCGGACAGCAGCCTTCCCAATTGGAACTGTATAATATTCTTCTGGTACCTCTCCCTTGATACCATAGAGAGTCTTATCTTCTGAATAAATCACGATATTGTCGTCTTCAATGGAAGCCAGCAGTAACCCTTTAGCATCATACGGAGTTGCTGGAACAACTACCTTTATACCAGGAATAGATCCAAAGATACCGTAATATGAACCCGAGTGTTGAGCTGCAGCCGAAGCTCCTGCCCCATGCATGGTCCGCATTGTCATCGGAACCTTGGCCTTGCCACCAAACATATAGCGCATTTTTGAGCCTTGCCCCAGAATGGCGTCAAAGCAGAAACCGATAAAGTCATTGAACATCAGCTCCGGTACTGGACGCAAGCCAGTCAGAGCCATTCCAACAGAAGCTGACACGTATCCGTGCTCTGAAATCGGAGTATCAATCACCCGCTCTCGGCCATATTTTGGCATGAGTCCCTTGGTCACACCCATTACACCGCCCCAAGCATCTTCGTTTTCTTCTTCCAAGTGCTTGATTGTTACACCGCCAGCAATATCTTCTCCCAGAAGGATTACGGTGTCATCTTTTGCCATTGCCTGATCCAGCGCTTCATTGATTGCTTTCATAAATAACAGTTGTCTAGCCATTTGATCAACCTCCTTCTATCAATCAGCAAATACATCTTCCAGCAGAGAGTCGGGACGAGGAATAGGACTGTCTTGAGCAAATTTGATAGCTTCTTCCACATCCTTTCGAGACTCTTCTAAGATGGCATCAAGTTCATCTTCAGTCAAGAGGCCATGCTCGATAGCGTAGTCACGGAAGACGTCCAGAGCATCCACATCAGCCCAGTCTTTTTCTTCACCTTCCAAAGCCTTATACTTCTGCTCATCCCCTTCAAAGTGACCATGATCGCGATATGTTACAGCTTCAATTAAGGTAGGTCCTTCACCTCTACGAGCCCGCTCTACAGCTTCCTTGGCTACTTGGTAGACAGCGAATAAATCCTTACCATTAACCCGAACGCCGGGCATATTATAAGCAGCCGCTCTCTCAGCAATGGTGCCAGACGCTGAAGAATACCATTGCGGTGTCGATTCTGCAAAGAAGTTGTTTTCATTGACAAAGATAACCGGCAGTTTCCAAATTGCTGCCATGTTGAGACATTCGTGGAAATTTCCTTCATTGGCTGCACCATCACCGAAGAAGCAGACAGCTACACTGTCTGTTTTCAAGTACTTGTTACGCATAGCAGCACCAGTTGCTAGACCAAAGCCTCCACCAACCATACCATTGGCACCGAGAATCCCCTTATCCAAATCGGCGATGTGCATAGATCCGCCTTTTCCTTTTCCAAGTCCAGTCTCCTTGCCAAAAATTTCTGCCATCATTCCCTTTAAATCACCGCCCTTAGCAACACAGTGACCGTGTCCTCGGTGAGTACTGGTAATATAGTCCTGGTCTGTCAGAATGGCACAGACACCCGTAGCGATCGCTTCCTCTCCAGCATAAAGGTGAACAAAGCCAGGAATCTGTCCTGCAGCAAAGAAACGCCGTGTATTTTCCTCAAAATTTCGGATATCCCACATGGTTTTATACATGGTTTTGGCTTTTTCTTTGGAAATCTGCTCCACCTCAACTTCGGTAGCATCATGGACTTTTAAATCGACTAGCTCTGATACAGCCCCTTGGCTTCTTGTTTTGGTCAATCGTTGTGGTAAATCTTTATAATTTGACATATTTTTACCTCCTCATTAATCGTCCTGAACGAGTCTTTTAGCGACTTCTTGTATTAGTTCTGATGTAGTCGGATGAGCAAAAACTGTTTCAAGAACTTGATCCAGCGTTGCTTCGGCCTGCCTCAGCAAAATCAAATTCTGCAGAAGATCTGTACCGTTCGGACCGACGATGACTGCACCTAGCAGAAGATGGTATTGCTTTTCTGAGATTAGCTTGACATAGCCCTCCGTCTCACCTATTGCGATAGCCCGCCCATTATAAGAGAAAGGCAGCTTCTCGACCAGAACATCATAGCCGGCCTGCTCAGCCTCTTCCTTGCTGAGACCAAAAGAAGCTACTTCAGGATTGGTGTAGAGTGAACGGGGAACACCCAGCGGATCAACTGCTTCTTCAGCTCTCCGGCAGATAGCTCTTACAGCCTTTATTCCTTCTGCACTAGCTACGTGAGCCAGCATATAAGATTCCAAGAGATCACCGATAGCATAAACATGCTCTTTGGATGTTTCGTAGTATTGATCTACCTTGACAAAATTCCGATCTGTCAAGGCTAATCCCATATCCTTTGCTAGCTCTAGATTTGGTTTGCGGCCAGTAGCGACCAAAAGATGGTCGAAAGCAACCTGCTCGTTCTCAAGTAAGACAGAATTAGAAGTTACTTCCTTTATCTGCGCTCCCTGATAAATCATCACCCCCATTTTCTTTAGTTTCTTTTGAATCACATGTCGCGCTTCAGCTTCTTCGGTCAAAAGAATTTCCGGCGCAACCTCAATAACAGTGACAGCGACACCCAGAGGAGCCATAGCGAAAGCTAGCTCAATTGCGATAACGCCACCTCCGATAATGACTAACTTCTCAGGAAGCTCCCTCAAGTCAAAAAACGTATCTGTCGTTAGATAGTCAACCTGTTCCAATCCCTTGATAGGAGGCACAAAAGGATAACTGCCAGTAGCCAAAATCACATCTTTGCCACTGATTTCTTTACCATTGACGGAAAAAGTTCGGTCTTTGACAAACTTGGCCTGCCCTTGGATATATTCAATACCTAAAGACTTAAAGCTAGCATGAATTCCAGATTGCAAACTGGCAATAACCTGATTCTTTCGGTCTACCAATTTCTCAAAATCAATCCTTTCAAGCTTGCTCTCAATGCCATAACGCCTAGCCTCCTCCATTGTCAGCAACCAATGACCGTGCTGGAGATAGGCCTTAGACGGTATACATCCCACATTCAGGCAGGTTCCGCCGATAGACTTCTTTTCTACCACGGCCACCTTCTTACCCAAACGAGCTGCTTCTTCAGCAGCCACATAACCGCCCGGTCCAGCACCGATAATCAAAACATCATAAACAGACAAAACAGGCCTCCTTTCATAAAATGCAAAGGGTGCTCAAACAATCAAAATGATTGTTGTCGGCTATAGATACAAAAAGTATCTCATTATTTTTCGTATACCTAAGACTCATTTCAAAATCTCAGGATAGAGTCTGCTCAGAAACCATGAACCCCCTTTCTTCATTTTCTTTGTCTACACATAGCAAGCGCTTACCTTTTGGAAGAAGCTTATACCAAATAATTAAAATCCAGATGCCTATCCTTCAAACTGACTTGAACTGTCATTTCAGCTGTTTCCTTATTTTCGACCAAATAACGAGCCAAAGGCGTTTCTAGATAACGCATAATGCTTCTTTGAATAGGACGGGCACCAAACTCCGGCTGGTAGCCTTTCTGGGCTAAGAAAGCGTAAACTTCTTCGCTCAGATGAAGCTGAATCTTCTGATGTTCCAACCTTTCCTGAAGTTGCCGAACCACAATTTTTACGATATTGATCATATCTTCCGCCCTCAGAGGGTTGAAAATAACCGTCTCGTCAATTCGATTTAAAAACTCTGGTCTAAAGCTATGTTGTAGCAGGGACAGAACTTCTTCCTGCGTTTCAGCAGTCAGTCCCTGTTTACTTTTGAGACTTTCCAAAATCTGCTGGGAGCCAATATTGCTTGTCATAATCAAAATAGTATTTTTAAAGTCGATAGTACGCCCTTTAGAGTCTGTCAAGCGTCCTTCGTCCAATACTTGCAGCAGGGTGTTAAATACATCCGGATGGGCTTTCTCAATCTCATCCAGCAAGACAATCGAATAAAGCCTTCTACGAACAGCTTCTGTCAGCTGTCCTCCCTCTTCAAATCCTACGTAGCCTGGTGGCGGACCAACTAAACGAGCCACGGCATGTTTTTCCATGTATTCAGACATATCCAGTCGGACCATTTCCAACTCATTGCCAAACAGCCGCTCAGCAAGGGCTTTTGCCAGAGCAGTCTTCCCGACTCCAGTAGGCCCTAGAAAGATGAATGAACCAATAGGACGCTTTGGATTTTGAATTCCAGCTCTCGAGCGTAAAATGGCCTCCGAAACCTTTTGAACAGCTTGGTCTTGTCCTACAATTCTCTGGCGCAGGAGCTTGTCTAGATTTAGCAGGTGTTCGCGCTCGTTGTCCATGATTCCCTGCACTTTGATTCCCGTTATACGTTCTACGATACTAGCTATATCTTCACGACTGACGTCTGGTCGTTCTGTTTCCGCTTGAGCTAGCTGGATTTTCTTGACAGCACAAGCCTCATCAATCAAGTCCAGTGCCTTATCAGGCAAATAACGATCTGACAGATAACGAATTGAAAGACTGATTGCTGCCTGCAGAGCTTCGTCCGTCAGCCTAACTCCGTGAAAGTCCTGATAATTCTCTCGCAGTCCTTGCAGAATTGTCAATGCCTTATCTTGATCAGGCTCCTCAATGCGAATGCGCTGGAAGCGCCCCTCCAAAGCTTGATCTAGCTCGAAGCTTTCTCGATAAGCAGCAAAAGTTGTGGTTCCGATGATATTAATCTGTCCCTGAGCCAAGAGCGGCTTTAAAAGATTGCCTGCATCAAGAGAACCCTCTGTCCGACCTGCTGTCACGATTTGGTGGATATCCTCAATATAAAGAATAATCTTCCCCTTAGCAGCCAGCACCTCATCCAAAACAGCCTTGAAGCGCTCTTCAAACTCTCCTCTGTATTTAGTTCCGGCAATCAGTCCGCCTAGATTTAACTTAAAAACTTCCTTGCCCAGTAAATGTTCCGGAACATCATCAGCAATCAGTCTGCCAACAAATCCCTCCATTACTTTAGTTTTCCCAACACCTGGAAAACCTATGAGAATGGCATTGCTCTTGTCTTTTCTGGAAAGGACACGGATAATATCATTGATTTCCTCTTTGCAGCCTATCACCTTCCTACCGGACTGGTCTGCCAACCACTGATTAAAGTTAGTTGCATATTTGCTCAGGGCTTGATAGCGACTCTCCTGACTGGAAGAGACAGCTCGTTTGCCTTGGCGAACCTTATTCAACTTTTTCGCAACTAGCTCCTTATCAATCCCTGCCTGCTTCAAAAAGACAGTTATCGGATTTCGCTGCTGATGAAATAGACAGAGAATCAGGTGTTCTACTGTTACTACCTCGTCCCTCAGTTCCGCCCTCTCAGCCTCCGCATCATCCAAAAGATTCTTGAGACGCTGGCTATACTGACGTCCAAATCGGTTCTTATCCGTATGCGAAAACACAGGAATTTTATCTAGTTCCTGATTGATGACTCTGATAAATTCATTAATATCAAGGTCCAAACCGGTATAGAATTCCAAGGCAAAAGCTTGAGGCTGGGTCAGCACTGTCCAAACATGCGGAATGTCCACTTGATAATTGTGTTTTTGAATAGCTAATTCCTTTGCAGCATTTAGTACTTCTTGCAAAAGATGGGTATAGTGTTCAGTCATATAGTTCCCTCGCTTTTCTACTGAAAACCAAAGACAACTGCAAACAATATTTTAAAATTTAACCTATTTAAACAAAAACTTAACTCGATAATCTTATGTCTATTATATCATTTTCACAATCAATATACTAGAAAATATGTAAGCGTTTTACCGTTTTAATCTAATTTTAATAAAACTTTGTGAAAAAAATAACACTGACTTATCCTAAAAGGACAAGCCAGCGCTCTTTAAGTTATGATATTTTTAGTCAAACGATTAAGCCGCCACTGAAAGAGTATGCCGCTCATCACCAAGCTGGCAATGAGGCCAATCCAATACCCATAAGGACCTAAACTAGTAAAGTGATCTAAGAAGAACCCCAGAGGCAGCGAAATTCCCCAATAAGCAATCAAACCTAAGTAAAATGGCACCTGAGTATCCTTGTATCCCCGAAGAATGCCCTGCAAAGGAGCCGCAAAAGTATCTGCTAACTGGAAAAAGAGGCTGTAGGTCAGAAAAACAGATGTCATACGGATAAACTCGGTATCCGAACCATAGAGAGCAGCCACACGGTCACGTAAGATATAGAGAAAGAGAAAGGTAAATCCAGCAATTCCCAAGGCCGTCAGCCGCCCAAGTTTACAGAATTTCTTAACATCATCATGACGATTGGCTCCAATTTCATAAGAAACAATGATGGACATTGAGGTTGAAATACTCATAGGAAAGGCATACATTAAGTTTGAAAAATTCATGGCCGCCTGATGGCTGGCAATGATTAGTGACGAAAACTTAGCCATGACCAGTCCAACAACCGAGAAAATCACGACTTCAGCAAAAAACGTTCCGCCGATAGGCAGTCCAAGTCGAATGCCTTCGATTAAGCCCTTTTTATCTAGCGGTCGAATCTTCCATAGCTCATAGGATCGGATTTTGGGATGTTTAACTGCTACCAACAAGGATATGAGGAGCAAAACCCAATAAGCCAAAGAAGTCCCAAGTCCAGCTCCAGCTCCGCCCATTTCTGGAAATCCAAACGCCCCGTATATTAGGGCATAATTGAAAGAGCTATTCAAAGGCAAAAGTAAGAGCATGAGATACATGGAAAGCTTGGTCAACCCTAAAGCATCAAACAGAGAACGGATAGTGCTAAAGAGCAAAAGAGGAATAATACCAAGCGCCAGATACCAAAGATAGTTCTTAGCCACTTCTTCTACCAAAGGCTCTAGACCAAGGTGAGACAAAACCAGAGGAGCGCCCACAAATACCAAGGCAAATAAAATTAGCGATAACCCCAAAGAAAGATAAATAAATTGATAAAAATCAGCAGCAATCTTTTCTTTTTTTCCCTGTCCTAAATGATGCCCAATTATGGGGACCAAGGCCGTCACAATCCCTATCAGCAAATCGAAAAATGGAATCCAAAGACTAGTTGCCATGGAAACACCAGCCAGATGCAGAGTATCATACTGGCCAGTCATGGTCGTATCGACAAATGAAGCTGAAAAATTGGCCAGTTGGTAGATTAAAATCGGCAAAAAAATAGAAATAAAGAGCCGCATCCGCTGCTGTAAATTATGAGTTTGGTGCATAGAAATCCCTCAAAAACTTTTTCTACCCAAGTAAAATCAATGAGCTTAGATTTTTAGAATATCAACTATCTTTACTATACTATAAGCCAGACAGATAGTCAAAAGGAAAAGGAAATCATATATCTGCCTCAGTAAAGACAACCTGCCCCTTCTCAAATCCTGCGATTCGCGCCAAAGAAAGGACACGATAACCAGCAGTTTCCAAAAGTTGACGGCCATCCTGAAACGATTTTTCGATGACAATTCCGACAGCTTCCACTTGCGCTCCTGCTTGCTCAATAATTGTAATTAAGCCCTTGGCTGCCTGGCCATTAGCTAAAAAATCGTCAATAATCAGCACCTTATCATCGGAGTTGAGAAACTTCCCAGCAATCGAAACGGTCGAAGTCACTTGCTTGGTAAAAGAATAAACTTCAGCCGTCAAAATCCCTTCTGTCATGGTGATGTTTTTGGCCTTCTTAGCGAAAATCATTGGGACATTCAGCGCTTCAGCCACGTAGACAGCCGGAGCAATACCAGAAGCCTCAATAGTCACTACCTTTGTAATTCCTGCCTCCTTTACCGCCTCCGCAAAGACCTGGCCAATCTCTTTCATCAGAGAAAAATCAACCTGATGGGTCAGAAAAGAGTCAACTTTCAAGATATTTTCACCTAACACTTGTCCATCTCTGAGAATCCGTTCTTCTAATGTTTTCATTTATCCTCCTTTTCAAAATCCATCTTGATTCTAGCAGAAAAAGCACAGATATCCGTGCTTTTCGTTTACTCTTTTTTATTTTTATTCTCGGTCTTGTCTTCTTCTCCAGCATGATTGACTGCTTTTTTGAATTCTGAAAACATTTTACCGATAGATTGCCCTAGTTCGGGCAGGCGTTTTGGTCCGAAAATGAGCAGGGCTCCCAGAACAATAATGATTACCCCAGGTACTCCGATGTCTTTTAAAAGTCCCATTAATTTCTCCTCGTTGATTTTCTTTGATAAATGATGCGACTGAGCAAGATGCTGACTTCATAGAGCAAAATCAAAGGTATTGTCATAGACAAATCGCTGATAAAGTCGGCCGGTGTCAGGACAACAGCTAAAACCAGCAAAACGAAGTAAGCGTATCGTCTATATTTTACCAAAAATTTCGGATTGAGCAAACCGATAGAAGTCAGAAAGGACACAAGAACTGGCAGCTCAAAAAGGCAAGCGATCGGAATAGTGGTATGAAAGACGAAACTAATATAATTCTGTGCTGTCAGCCGAGTCCCAAAGAGACCCTCACCCAGCGACAGCAAAACCTGTAAAATAGCCGGAGTCACAAAGTAAAAGCCGAAAGCCAGCCCCAAAACAAAACAGATAAAGGTAGCCGGGATATAAGCGAAAACGGCTCGTGCTTCATTGGCTCGCAAAGCTGGTCGGACAAACTCCCAGACCTGATAAACCAAAAAAGGCAAGGTCAGGGAAAAAGCGACCAGACTAGCCAGACTGATATAAATCCAAAGGATATCATCCGGCCCCAGCACCAGCAGCTTCTGCTCAAAATTACTAGTCAGCCATCGATAAATATCAGCCGAAAAAAGCAAGCTGACCAGAAAAACCATGAAGAAGCAAGCCAATACCGCTAAAAAACGCCGTCTGAACTCAATCAAATGCTCAATAATTGTCTGCTCTTTTTTATCCATGCTGCCGCTCGCTTTTCAGATTTTTAAAGCTTACATAGACCACCAGCAGGATAAAGAGCACCTGACTGACGACCACTTCCAGGCTTGGATAAATCCCCATCCAGTCTACTGTCACAAAACCATTGATTAAGTGAGTCGGTAGGATATTGGTCAGCTGAAGGGCATGGATGCTGACGCCCAGCATTTTAAAGGCCAGAGCATAGATTAGCCAAGTCAGCCAGAAGAAAATGCTGTGTGGCTTGAGAAGACCAGACGCCTTGCTCATGATAAAGGCCAGAAAGACCAAGACCAGAACTGCCAAGCCGATTCCCAAAAGGAAATCAGTCATAGTGATACGCGGCAGAATTCCCGCATAAAAGAGGATGGTCTCAGCCCCTTCACGGAAAACTGCCAGAAAGCTAAGAGCAAACATGGAAAGAAAACTGCCTGTGGCTGTTACAGCCTTCATTTGGCTTTCCATGAAGTCATTCCATTTCTCAATAGATGCCTTGCTGTGCAGCCAGATACCAACCAATATCATCATGGCGACAGCGAAAATTCCCACTGCACCCTCGATAATCTCACGATTGGATCCTGAAGCAACTGCTGGGAATAGAAACTGCAGCAAAGCTGCAATCACAGCACTGGCTAGAACCCCGCTCGCTGCGCCGGCATAGACCCATTTGAGTCCTTTTTTCATCTTTGAGGCCTTTAGAGTCGTTATCAAAGCCATGACAATCAAGAGCGCTTCTACACCCTCACGCAGCAAAATCAGCATAGCATCAAAGAAATGATAGGAAGCTGTCGTGTCAATCTGTGACAGCTCACTAATCAAGAATTCTAGCTGCTTTTGATACTTCTCTTCGCTCCCCTTGACCATAATAACAGGCGTCTGACTCTCTACCTTGGTATAAAGTGAAGGGTTATTGACACTAACATCTCCTTCAATCGTTGGCCAAATGGTGATGAACTCTTTCATCTTGGCGGCGGCCTTTTTATCATCTCCGCTTTGGAAGAGACTCAAGGCTTCCTCTAGGAGCTTAATTCCATCTTTCAGCGTCAGATTGCCAGCAGTTTCTTGGACTTTCTCGCCTTTGACAAAATTATCAATGGCGGTTTTCAAATCATCAAAAGAAGACTGAATCATATCAAAGTCAGTAGGCTCCGTCTCAATGGCACTGCGCAGGAATGAAATAGCTGTTTCTACCTTGCCGTAATGGGCTGTGCTATTGTCTCGCACCACGCTTTCATTGGTGGTCCAGGTGCTATTCATCTTCTTGTATGCTTCTCGTGTCGCTTCTAAATCCTTAGCACTAATGGCCTTTTGTAGATTTTCAAATTTTGGCTCTAGCTTACTGAGAAGCTTCTTTTTCTCGGCCTCTAAGTCGACTGGATTCTGCTCTTTTTCAAATTTCAAGAGGGCTGAAGAAATCTTTGTCAGCTTCTCCTCAGTCACCTGACCCGATAAGTCTAGTGCCTTGCTTACCTCTTGTCCCGCTGCTGAGTCGTGATTAGCCACTCTATCAAACTCAGTCTTGATTTCTCCGACTAGCTGCTTGGCTTTTTCCTGCTCCTTCTGCTTGACCGCAGTGCTGGCATCAGTGATTTTGACAAATAAACTGCTGTAGCTCTCATCCGCTAAAACTGGCTTAGCCAAAAAGAACAGCAAGAGTCCTAAGACAAATAGGCTTTTATTCAAATAATTTTTGACCAAGGTACTCTCCTTTTTTCACTCCACCAAAGCAAGCAAACAAGCCACTGCCGACATGTGTGACGTACTCATTCATCTTATCTTGAGCGCCTAGATTGGTCTGAACCTTGACAAAGCTGTCTGGATCCTTTTGGAAGGATAGGAAGAGCAAGCCTGTGTCGAACTGACCAGTAGTTTCATCAATCCCATCCGAGTACGAGTAAGACCGGCGATATATAGGCTTATCAACCTCCTTGGCCAGACGGACATGTGAATCCTCTGGCAGCAAGTCTAAGTCAACCTCGTCAAACTCGTCTTTCTTGCCAAAAGGCGCTCCGCTTTCCTTATAGCGGCCAAAAGTATTTTCCTGCTCCTGCAGATTGGTCCGGTCCCAGGTCTCAAGGAACATCTGGATTCGGCGGACAGCCATGTAAGAGCCGCCCTGCATCCAGTCCTTGCTGTCGCACCAAATGACCTTGTCAAAATCTTTTTCCTTGGTCACATTGGCCGTGCCATCCTTAAATCCAAAGAGATTACGAGGCGTTGACATCCGGTCTCCGATAGCAGCAAAGCCTGACTGACTCCACTTCATGGTGATGGCATTTCTGCCCTTGCGGATCAGATTGCGGACCGCATGAAATGCTACCTGTTCGTCATCTGAGCAGGCCTGGATGACAATATCACCACCCGTATATTTTTCTTTGAGCTGCTCTTTTGGAAAAGGAGGTAAATCTCGAAAAGCCTTCGGTCGTTTGTCTGACAGGCCCATTTTTTTCAAAAAAGAGGCTGAGACACCAAAGGTCAAGGTCAATCGATAAGGGTTGAGACCGACAGTTTCTCCAGTGTCCGTTGGCGGCAAAAGGGCATTTGAATTATCTTTTTTGACCAATTCTCCATTGACCAGCTTCTCACTGTAGGCTGTCCAGTCCTTGAAGAGCTGAATAATGGTCTCCCTATCTGTCGTATGCAAATCCAACACAACAAAGTAGATATTCTTCTGCATCGGAGTAGTGATACCCGCCTGATGCTCTCCATAGAAGCTGATTTCTTCCTCACCGTCAGCGAATTTCTTATCTTCCTTCGCCTGATTAGCGAAAAAAGCAGATGCACCAGAGACACCCAGTGCAAGACCAGCGCCTCCAATCCCTGCTTTTTTAAGAAATTCACGACGATCCATCTTTTTATTAAACCATTTTTCGTCGTTTGTCATATGATTACTTCCCGTCTAGAATGACTCCCATTTGTGAAAGAGGCTCACCCAGTTTTGTTACAGCTTCTGCCAGCTCCTTGGTGTCTTCTTTTGTCAATTCTGTATAGAGCTTGTAGTTTTCAGAGTCGGTCATGTGCTTGTCTAGGAGACTATTGACGTTTTTAAACTCAAGTTCCAAAGTCTTAACAAGTTTCTCGTCCTTGTCCTTAATCAATGGCTTAAAGAGCTCAAAAATCTTTTCTGCTCCTTCAATATTTGCTCGGAAATCATAGAGATCTGTATGGGAGAATACCTCTTCCTCGCCTGTAATCTTGCTGGTCGCTACTTCATTGAGCAAGTCAACAGCACCCGTCAACATCATATCCGGAGTCACTTCAACTGTTGCGATTTTAGCTTTTAGCTCCTTGATATCGTTGACCAGCTGATCAGCATAGCTTTCCGTTCCCTTGGTCGTATTTTGCTCCCACATGATTTTTTCGATGCGGTGGAAACCAGACCAGCCTTCTTCGGTCTTGTTTTCATCCACATAGTCGACTAAGCGGAAGTCAATTTTAACATCTGATTCACCAAAGCTCTCAGCAATCGGTTCCGAGCGCTCGTAGGCCATACGAATAAGCGGATATTGCTTTTTAGCCTCATCAAGCTTGCCTTCTTTAAGGGTATCACGAAATTTCTCCGTATCTGTCAGGAGCTGATCGATTTGTCCTTGGACAAAAGATTTGTAATCCGCTGTCGCCTTGTCCAATTCTTTCTGATTGACAGCTGTTTGGCTGCTGGATGCTTGACTGCTTGAGCCAGTCTTGTTTGAAGAGTTGTTGGCTGCACAGCCAGTCAGTAAAATTGCCGTTGAAAATAGGACGATGCCAAGTTTTTTCATGGTGACTCCTTTGTTTTCTCTCCTAGATAGAGATTATTTCCTGTAAATTATACCAGTTTTTTTCTCATATTTCAAGAAATTGTCTGACAATTTAATCAAAAACTGTATATTCAAACCGCTAAAGCAGCGCTTCTTTAACTTTCCCGATTTCCGTCTTTTTCAGCACCAAGTAAATCGTATCTCCCAGATAGAGGCGCGTGCTGCCATTGACCGTTTGAGTCTTTCCCTTGTGGACATTCATGGTAATCAAGACCCCATCAGGCAAGTTTAGCTCATGCACCTGCCGACCAGCAATCTTTTCAGAAACAGGGATTTCAATTAAAGTAGTATCTCCTTGATCCTCGATACTGTCTGGCAACATTTTTTCCAGCATGGCTTCATAGACTGGTGCTCCTTTTAGCAGATCCATGATAATGTAAGCAGTCAGAGTGACCAGTCCCAACGGCATGAGATTACGGATGTCACCGACCATCTCTGTGACCAGAATCATGGCTGTCAGTGGAGCCTTGGAAATGGCGCCGAAGTAGCCACTCATACCCAGAATAATGAAAATCGGAAATTGCTCCTGAGAAATCAAACCCAGCTGCAGACAGACTGCCCCCATTGCTCCGCCCAGAAGTGAACCCAGAGCAAGGATAGGCAGAAAAATACCACCTGGCAGCCCGCTTCCGTAACTCAACATGCTCCAAACAAAACGCAGAATAAAAAATAAGAGCAAGGTTCCCACAGTATAATGACTAGCGGTCAAAGATAAAATCAACTGATTGCCCCCGCCCAGCAAGTGAGGTAAGAAATAGCCAATTGGAAGAATCAAAGCAAAGGCTAAAATAGGATAATAAGCTTCTGAAATCCTAAATATTCGTCCTAAAAACTGATAAACTAGCTGAATGTTCAAAATGACTTTTTCATAAACATAGCCTGACAAGCCCAGCAGCAAGCCCATGACTAGGTAAATCCAATACTGCTCCAGTCTCATGATTGGGATATTATCCGGCATGTCCAGTACTGGTGTTAGGCCAAACATAGAAAGAGAGACAAAGTTGGCAACCAGACTGGCCGCCAGCGTAGAAACCCAAAAAAAGCGTGAGAAATGACGGTAAACTTCTTCTACTACGAATAGCAGACCCGCGATTGGTGCATTAAAAGCTGCTGCTAAGCCTGCTGCTGCACCGCTTGCAATGAGCGCTCTCTCCTCAGCAGCACTAAGATTCAGAATTTTAGAAACGCCTTTGCCACTCATAGCACCTAGCTGAATACTTGGTCCTTCTCGCCCCAACATCAGACCGCTGGCAATGGCTAAAATCCCTAAAACAAACTTCTTCCAGAGAACACTCCACCAAGAAAGCGACATCAGGCCTTTCAGTTCTGCTTCAACCTGCGGAATACCTGACCCCTTGATATTCTTCTCCGACTTTACCAAGCGGGCATTGAGCAAGACGATGAAAGCATAAATTAACACTAAGGCCAGTAACCAAAGCAAAGACTGCTGACTCCTATGGTAGACATCCTGCACTAAATGAAAGATTTTTTCTATCAGAAAGCGAAAAATGCCCACTACCAGTCCAGCAAAAATCCCAACTAAAACACCTCGCAAAACCTGGGAAATAATTGAATGAGTTGCGAAATTAAATTCTCTCTTGATGTCGTCCTCACGTGAGCTAGCTTCTTTTGTCATTCCCAATCTCCTCTAAATAGTTACTTTACCAATATTCTAGCACAAAGCAGGCCTGATAAACAGATGAAATATAAATTTCTTGTTTCAGTTTTTAAAAGACTCTACAAAAAAAGTCCAGGAATTGTCCCAGACTTACTTATTTTCTTATTTAGCGCGCAAAGCTGCTTGAGTAATGTAGTTGTATGGTTTGTTGAAGTGTGGCAGGAAGAAGAGATCCAACAAGGCTAGTTTATCAATTGTAACCTTTTCTTGAATGGCCAATGAGAACATGTGAATCCCCATAGACATATCTTCTCTAGAAACCATCTGAGCTCCAAGAACTACACGCGTGTCCTTATCATAAACAATCTTAATTGTAACATCATGATGCTCAACCTTTTCAAGGAAAGTTGGCTTTTGAGTATCTTTAAACTCAACTACAGCTGGGCTGTAACCAAAGCGTTTAGCCTTTTCTTCAGTCAGACCAGTTGAAACCATCTTCAGACCAAAGATTTCAATACCGTTAGAACCTTGAACACCGTTAGACTCCAATTCATGACCGCAAGCATTATGAGCTGCTACGATACCAGAGCGCAGGGCGTTAGAAGCCAAAGCAATGTAATTTATATCATTGATAGAGTTATCGTAAACAGTCGCACAATCACCAATTGCATAAACATCTTTGATGCTAGTTTCTTGATTCTTATCTACCAAGAAAGCACCATTGCGGAATGTTTCCAGCTTGCCGGTACCAAGACCAGTGTTTGGACGGAAGCCAACTGCTAAGACAACCATATCTACATCATAGCTAGCCTTATCTGTTACAATGCGTTCTACCTTGCTTTCACCCTCAATAGCCTGAACAGTTTGACCGAAGGCTAATTGAACACCATTATCTTCAAGGTTTTGACGCATCATATCAGACAAGTCGTGGTCATAATAACCAGCCAAGCAAGTATCCACAACGTCAATCAGAATCACTTCTTTACCAAGGCGTTTGAAGGCTTCTGCCAACTCAACCCCAATGTAACCAGCACCTACTACTGCCACACGTTCGATATGTTTGCTCTTGTCTTGCAATTTCTCGATAACATCTGCAGCATTTTGATACAATTTTACGAACTGCAGATTTTCCAAGGTTGACTTAAATTCGCGGCTGTTAGGATCCAGCTCAGCACCTTTAATCGGAGGCAGAATTGGCTGAGAACCTGTTGCTAAAATTAATTTGTCATAAGACTCTACATGCTCTTTGCCATCAACAATAGCTGTAACTTTTTTCGCATCATAATCAATTGACTCAACTGGTGAATTCATATAAACTTTTGCGCCTTTTGCTTCAAAAGTTTCTTTATCTGCATAAAAAAGTCCATCTGGCTTGCTGATTTGCTGTCCAATCCAAAGGGCCATTCCGCATGCCAAGAATGAAATGTTTGAGTTTTGGTCAAAAATAACTACTTCGTTTTCTGCACCATAATTGTCCAACATTGTATTAATACACGCTGTACCTGCGTGGTTTGCACCAACTACAACGATTTTACTCATAAGAATAGTCCTACCTTAATTTATAATTTACTAGACCAGTATATCATCTCCTGTGAGCGTTTACAAGAAATTTGCTCGATATTTTCAAAAATTCTTATCCTGCCTAAAAAGCTGTACTACCGCTGTCTCATCGCTTCGAAAATACAGCTTTGTGCGAAAGTTAATTTTCTGAAAATATAACAATTTTAAGATTGTGAAACCGGTATCTTTTTGATATAATAAGGTCAGAGAGGTTAATTTTAGAAAGGTTGTGATAATGTGGACTTCACTTCTCGCTCGCTTCATTTGATGGGGAGTACAATTTGTCTCTCTCTCTATCATGAGCGAGCGGAAATACTATTAGATGAGGCGGTCCAACTGCTTCATGTCTATAAAAATCGCTTCAGTGCCAATGATGAAGACTCTGAACTTATGACTATCAACCATTTGGCAGGAGTTAAAAGCGTCTCAGTTCATCCAGAGCTTTTTGAGCTGATTGAGCTGGGAAAATATCACAGCCTAGCAGAAGGCAGCCACTTAAATATCACGATTGGCCCTCTCGTCCAGACCTGGCGGATAGGATTTTCAGATGCTCGTCTCCCAAGTACGGAGGAGATTCAGCAAGCTCTAATTCTGACTGACCCAAACTTACTTGAGTTGAATCCAGAAGATTGTAGTGTTTTTTTAACAAAGAAAGGCATGAAGCTGGATCTAGGCGCCTTGGCTAAAGGCTATATCGCTGATAAGATTAAGGACTTTTTGCTGAGTCAGGGAGTGACTTCTGCTCTTATCAATCTTGGTGGCAATGTTCTGACGATTGGGCAAAATGCAGTCAGCCAGCGCGCCTGGCGGATTGGCATCCAAAATCCCAAGCTGTTACGCGGCAATCACTCAGCTATACTAGCCGTCACCAATCAGTCAGTGGTCACATCAGGAATCTACGAGCGAACCCTTACAGTTGAGGGGCAGAACTACCATCACATTCTGGATCGCAAAACAGGCTATCCTATCGAAAATCAATTAGCTAGTCTGACCATTGTTTCAGACAAGTCCGTAGATGGCGAAATCTGGACAACTCGCCTATTTGGTGAAAGTCCGACATCAATTCTGTCACAGATTGAACAGCAAACAGGGATTGAAGCCTTGATTATCACCCAAGACAGTCAACTCTTCTGTAGCTCAGGCCTTTTAGAGCAGATAATTCCTGCTTCTTAATTTTCAAATGTGATAAATTTGCTACAACACTAAGCGGTAACTCTATCGCTCTAGCTTTTATAAACATGCCCATTTAAAAACACCCTCTCTTTCTTCTGGTTTTTATCTGCCTAAAGAAAAATAAATGCACACATGAGGGTTTTGTATCTTAATTTCAGAAAGGAAATTTTATGTTAAAACTTATTGCAATTGTTGGAACAAATTCTAAGCGTTCTACAAACCGGCAACTTCTTCAATATATGTCTAAGCACTTCGCTGACAAGGCTGAAATCGAGCTGGTTGAGATTAAAGATATCCCGATGTTTAATAAACCTGCTGACAGAAATGTCCCTGAGTTGGTATCAGAAATTGCCGAAAAAATTGATGCTGCGGATGGCGTACTTATCGGCACACCTGAATACGACCATTCTATCCCAGCTGTACTCATGAATGCTCTGGCTTGGCTTTCTTATGGTATTTATCCACTGCTGAACAAGCCGGTCATGATCACTGGTGCTTCTTATGGTACACTTGGCTCCTCTCGTGCCCAGCTGCAGCTCCGTCAAATTTTGAACGCTCCAGAAATCAAGGCAACTGTTCTTCCAGATGAGTTCTTGCTTTCACATTCTCTTCAAGCTTTTGATCAAAGCGGAGACTTGGTAGATCTTGACGTTGTCAAAAAATTGGATGCTATCTTTGATGACTTCCGTATCTTTGTCAAAATCACTGAAAAATTGCGCAACGCACAAGAATTGCTTCGCAAAGATGCTGAAGAATTTAACTGGGAAAAATTGTAAGATAGGAGACCGAAAGAATGAAATTTGTTGGAATTGTAGGATCAAACTACGAACAATCATATAACCGAAAATTATTGGAATTCATCCGTCGTCAGTTCAAAATTAAATTTGAATTGGAAGTCTTAGAAATCGATGAAGTCCCAATGTTTAACCAAGATGAAAAATGGGATGAAAGCTTCCAATTGCGGTATTTGTATAACAAAATCACACGTGCAGACGGTGTCATCATCGCAACCCCTGAGCACAATCATACTATCAGCGCTCCTTTGAAGAGTGTCTTAGAATGGCTCTCTTATGAGGTTCATCCTTTCGAAAGCAAGCCTGTCATGATTGTCGGTGCTTCTTACTACGACCAAGGAACATCTCGCGCTCAAGTTCACCTGCGTAAAATCCTAGATGCTCCTGGCGTCAATGCTTATACCCTTCCAGGCAATGAGTTCTTGCTGGGCAAAGCCAAGGAAGCTTTTGACAATGATGGCAATATCACTAACGAAGGAACTGTGAATTTCCTTGAAACATGCTTAGATAACTTTATCAAATATGTAGAGGTCGTTTCAAAATTGAAAAAACCAAAACCAATTGAACCTGAAGACTTAGACTGCGGAAAGCCAATCGCTACGACAATTACAGAAGTTGATCCAGATGATCCAGAATGGGTGGAAAAAGTCGCTGAAATCACTGGCGCTGTTTCAGGTGATACTTATGTCAAACTTGACCATGGTATCTTGACCGTTAATCAAATTGATATGTTCTTGAAAGCTATGCCATTTGAATTGACATACGCTGACGATAACAACCAATTCCTCTACTACAACAACGCTCACCAAGACCCAGACACTATGTTTGCCAAACGTGTGCCACCTCAATCAGGTAGCCGCATGTCAACTGTTCACGGCTCTCTTCCACCAGCTCGGATGAAAAATGTAGAGTGGGTTATCGGAACACTTCGCAACGGAAACCAAGAATACGTTCGTACAATCGTCCCTGGTTCACCTGCAGGAGTTATCAATACCCACAACTACCAAGCTATGTACTATCCAGACGGATCATACGCAGGTATCAATGAAATCGTCTTTAATTTCCAACCATGGCTCGACTGGTACTTAAAAGAAACTGGTAAACGTTTGGTTGGAGGCAGCGGACCATTTGCTCCTGCCGGAGGTCATGGAGACGCAGACGCTACTTCTGGTGCTTCTGATGCTGGAGGCGATGGAGGTCATGGAGACGGAGGAGCTGATGCAACATCAGGTGCTAGTGCTTAATTACCTTACAAACTAAAAAAGAATGGATCATAAGTCCATTCTTTTTTCGCTTTATTTCATTTCCTTGAAAGCTGCTTCTGCATCAGCATTACTGATAGCTCCAAACTGGATTTTACCGATTTTCCCTTGACTGTCAATGAGGATTTCAGTCGGGATACTGCGGATCTGATAGGCTTGGAAAATTTCTCCTGAAGTGTCAAATAGAACTGGTACATCTTTATAACCTTGTTCTTGAAACCATTTTGGAAATTCCTCGACAGATTTCTCTCCTTGGAGGCCTGGTGCTACAACTGTCAAGATTTCAAAATCACGATCTGTTTTACCAGCTAATTCGACCAATTCTGGCATACTCTTCTTACAAGGTCCACACCAAGAAGCCCAGAATTTTAGATAAACTTTCTTGCCTTTGTAGTCAGAAAGTTTGACTGTTTTTCCATCCATAGACTGCAAAGTAAAGTCAGGCGCCTCTTGACCGACAGCTGCTTGGGCGACTGTACTTGTCTGAGCAACTTCGCTAGATGAACTACTGGTTGTAGGCATAGTCATAGGCTTCTCTTCCTGTTCTGAGCAGGCTGCCAAAAAGGCTACAGCTGACACAGTTGCTAATAATGTAACGAATTTTTTCATATTTCTTTCTCTCCTTTTATCCAAAAAGTCCAGACAGGGCATTAAGCTGTCCTAACATCAGCAGAATTCCCATCAGAATAATCAGGGCTCCGCCAATTTTCTTCATCAGGCCCATATAAGGCTTGATTTTATTAAAATACTGCATAACAAAGCTTGATGCCAAAGCTAGAATTAAGAAAGGCAGAGCCATTCCCAAAGTGTAAATCAAGGTCAAAATTGCTCCCTGAAAAGCACCATTTCCACCCGAAGCTGCTAAAGCCAGGACTGAGCTGAGAATCGGACCGATGCAGGGAGTCCAACCAAAGCTAAAGGTAATCCCCAGTAAGAAAGCAGACCAAAAATGATGCTTCTGACCGTTCTTTTTGAAAGTCAAACTCTTTTGAATCTGTAACTGACGAATATTAATAAGCTCCATCTGATGCAGACCTAGCAGAATGATGAGGCCACCCATCACATAACGAAAGGTCGAACTGTAAATAATAGTTCCTAAAAATCCAGCTCCAAAGCCAAGCAAAAAGAAGACCGTTGAGATGCCTGCAATGAAAAAGAGCGTTCTAACCATGCCTTGCCAAGCAAGCTCCCGTCCAAATACTTTCAGGGTCTTGCCCTCCTTGTCATCCAATAAAATGCCAATATAAACCGGCAATAAGGGAAAAATACAAGGGGAAAAGAAGGACAAAATACCCGCTAAAAAAACTGAAACAAAAAATAAAGGTGATTCCATTTACTCTCCTCTAACTACTTACGTAGAATATACATTCACTTATCATTATAAATGAATCTTATAGATTTTTCACAAATCCGCTACGGTAATTTTCTTGCAAGCGTGATGAGAGTAGAAAGAGAGAAAAATTCGCCTGATGAACAGCAATAATAGTACATTTTTTCAAACAGTAAAAAGCCGGAGAAAATCCTACCGGCTTGAATATTTTAAAACTTAATAGACCTAATCATCTGTAACTAGCGGTAAATAAAGACTAATCTGGGTAAATTTATCTTGTTCGGACTGGATTTCCATATGGTAGTCGTCTCCGAACTGCAATCTTAAGCGTTGATCAACATTTTTCAGACCGACACCACCTAAGCGAAGGAGAGTCGCATCCATAGAGGCGTTGACATCAAAGCCTCGGCCGTTATCATAGATAGACAGTACCAGCTGCCCCTCTTCTACTACTGATGTCACCCGAATCATGCCCTGTCTGTCAATTTCCTTTATTCCATGGTAGATGGCATTTTCAACCAAAGGCTGAAGTACCAGCTTGGGCAGTTTATAATCAGCTATGGATTGATCCTCTTCAATCGCATACTGGAGCTTGTCACCATAGCGCTGCTTCTGGATAAAGAGATACTGACGAACGTGGTCAATCTCATCTCTAAGAGCAATCTGTTCGTGCCCTTGATTAAGCGCCAAACGGAAATACTGAGCGAGTGATTTTGTTACCTCAACAACACGCTTGCTGTCATTAAACTCAGCCATCCATACAATGGTATCCAAGGTATTATAAAGGAAGTGGGGGTTGATTTGAGCTGAGAGAGCTCGGAGCTCATAGCGTCGGACATTTTGTTCTTCAGTCTTGACAGCTTCCATTAGTTGTTCAATTTGGTCCAACATTTTATTGAATTGCTGAGCCAAGTCAACCAACTCTGGAGAACCCTTTGCTTCTGCCCGAAGGTTTGAGTCGCCCGAGCCAATCTTCAGAATGACAGCCTGCAGATTCTGCAGAGGCTTAATCCACAAACGCAGGACAAACCAAATACCAGTCAAGCACATCAGGAGTGCTAAAACTCCCATTCCTACAAAAGAATAAAGCATCTGTGACTGAAGCATCTGCAATTGCTCCAATGAGGCAACACCAATTAGAGTCCAGTCGCTGTCCGCGATATCAATCTGGTAGACAAACGCCTGTTTCTGGTCTGCGTAACCGTCCTTGACCGAGATATAGGGCTGCATAGCTTTCATTTCCTGACTGGATGAATAAACACTTTTCTTGGGATGATAGACAAATTCATGCTGGCTGTTGACAATAAAGCTAAAACCCTTCTTCCCTAGCTGAAGCCGATCCAGATAGGCTTTGAGACTGTTATAGCCGATATCCAGACGCAAAACACCGAGATTCTGCCCTGCTTCATCCACCACTTCCTGAGTGACGGAAACAACCCACTTCTCCTTCTCTGATGATAGAGACTCCTTGCGAGCAGGAGTCAAGACAGGCATGGCTCTGGTACGGACAGCTTCCTGATACCATTTTTCATTCATCATATCAGAGGATGTCTGCATACTTATTTGAGTATCTGTCGAGACCACGCGCCCGTCCTTGGTAACCAATACTGCCGACACCAAATCCGGATCTGTTTCAATGATGGTTTTCATCAAAGTCTGAACGGATGTTTCACTACTTTCTTGATTCTGAGCAAATTTACGAATCGTTTCTTCCTTGCTTAGTGTGGAGGTGGTTTGTTTTAATTTCTGCAAATAGGAAGCAATGAACTGCCCACTTTGCTCCATGCTATTACGCGTAGTTCGCTCTGTCAGCTGTCGAATAGTCCCCGAGCTAGTCTGATAGTAAAGACTCCCAACAAATCCCAAGAGCAAAAGAACCAGCAGAAAAATATAGACAATCAACTGGATAAGAAGCGGATATCGTTTCATTTCTCCTCTCCTTTTTTAAACTGCCGAGGTGTCAGCCCAACCACCTGCTTGAAGCGCTGAGAAAAATAGTTCATATCTTCAAAACCTACTTGCTCTGCTATTTCATAAATCTTCAAATCTGTAGTTAGGAGTAAGAGTTTTGCTTTTTTCATCCGCTCTTGAATCAAATAATCTTGAAAGGGCAAGCCTAGTTCTTTTTTGATTAAAACGCTGAGATAAGAGGGACTGAAACCCAGCTGGGAAGCCAAACTCTTCAGGCTTAATTCTGAATCTGCTAGACGCTCGTGAATAGCCTCTTCCAACTCAGAACGCTGCCCCTGATCGACCAAGTTTTGAATCTGGGCTTTTTTGCGTTCTTTATCAAGCTTGGTCTGCACCTTGGCCAACATTTCCTCAACATCATCCTTGGAAAAAGGCTTTAGCAGATAGTCATCAGCACCTAGCTTAATGGCCGTCCGAGCATAGTCAAAATCATCATAGCCCGTCAGAAAAACGATATGGCAAGTAGGAACCTGATCTCTGACTAGCTTGGCCAGTTCGAGGCCGTTCATCTGTGGCATATTGATATCGGTTAGCAGGATGTCAGCAGGATTTTCCTGAAATTTCTGCCAAGCTTCTCTTCCATTTTCAGCCTGGGCAATAACTTGCATACCAAACTGTTCATAGTCTACCAAGGACGCAATTCCCTGTCTTACCAGATACTCATCCTCTACAATCATAATTGAATACACAAGATTCAACTCCTTATTTATACTGGATTTATTATAGCAAATTTTCAATCAAAATGCTCTTAAATATAATCCAAAAGATAACCGTAGCCCTTCTCCTCCATCTCAGCTTTTGGAATGAACTTAATTGACAGACTATTGATGCAATAGCGCAAGCCGCCCTTGTCCTTAGGACCGTCTGTGAAAACATGACCCAGATGGGAATTTCCAACCCGACTGCGAACTTCCGTCCGTGTCATATTGAAACTCTTGTCTTCTTTGTAAGTCGCTACATCTGGACTGATAGGACGGGTGAAACTTGGCCAACCGCAGCCAGAGTCAAACTTATCCTTTGATGAAAAGAGAGGCTCTCCCGTCACCACATCCACATAGATACCAACATCGAACTTATCCCAATAGCGGTTAGAAAAAGCTCGCTCTGTATCATTCTTTTGTGTGACAGAATATTCTTCTGGCGAGAGCTTGGACTTAATCTCTTCATCGCTAGGTTTAGGATAGCGACTAGCTTCGATAACTGGGTAAGCAGCTTGATTGACATCAATATGGCAATATCCATTAGGATTCTTCTTCAGGTAATCCTGATGATAATCTTCTGCTTTGATAAAGTTTTTCAGAGCTTCTTTTTCAACAGCTAAAGGTTTATCATATTTCTTAGCAACCTCATCAAAGACCTGATTAATAGTCTCAAGATCAGCTTCGTTCTTATAATAAACACCTGTCCGATACTGGGTACCCTGGTCATTTCCCTGCTTGTTTTTAGAAGTTGGATCAATGATGCGGAAATAGTGAAGCAGAATTTCTTTTAGCGAAATTTTCTTGGCATTGTAAGTGATGTGAACAGTCTCAGCGTGACCAGTTTGAGAGACCAATTCATACTTGGTCGTGTCTCCCTTACCATTTGCATAGCCTGATACTGCATCAATTACACCTGGCACACGAGAAAAGTACTCTTCTACTCCCCAAAAACAGCCGCCAGCCAGATAAATCTCCCGCTTATCTTCTTCCTTGACGTCTTCTTGCTTTTGTTTGGCTACCGCTTCTGTCTTGCTCATAGAGGCTTTCTTGATCTGCTCAGGAGACGTTTGCTTACCATTTCCCATAATCACATAGACCAGTCCAAAGCAGACAAGCAAACCAAGCATAACCAGAAGAATCTTCCATTTGCCTTCCATGTTCATTACTCCTTTCTACTTGATTTCTTTCAATGTTTTCTCAATATCTTCCTTGCTCATGTAGCCAATATGTGTCTTGGCAAGAGAACCGTCGCTTCCTACGAATAGAGCAGAGGGATAAGAGCGAATACTGTATTCTTTCAGCAATTCTCCCTTGGTATCCATGAGAACTGGGAAGTCTTTATAATCCAAAGACTTGTACCATTCCTTGAAATCATAGGCAGACTTTTCTCCGTTAAAAGTCGGAGACACCACCGATAGGACAACATAATCTTTTCCTGACTGCTCCTTAGCCAAATCATTGGTATCTCCAAGTGTAGATAGACAGATTGAGCACCAAGAAGCCCAAAACTTTAGATAGACTTTCTTGCCTTTGAAATCAGACAGCTTGTAGGTCTTGCCATCTACTCCTTGCAGACTAAAGTCCTTGGCCATCTTGGTAGATTGCTCAGAATCAGCTTTTGTTTGCATATTGCTTTTATCACTTTTAGAAACTTCCGAGTTTATCTTCTGATTTGAACAGGCTCCCAAAAAGCCGACACAAAGCAGACTGACTGTCAATATCGATAACTTCTTCATCGTTTTCTTTCCTTTCAAAATAAGGAGAAAGCCGACAAAACTGACGACTTTCTTTCCTATGGTGGAATTCTTATTTGTCAGATGACATTTCGGATGAATCTTTCATGTCATCCTTCATGCTTGAATCACTTGATTTCATATCATCTTTCATATCAGACTTATTGTCGGACATCATAGAAGAATCCTTCATATCATCCTTTTTCATTTTATCATCAGACATGCTGGAGTCTTTCATATCCTCCTTCTTCATGTCGTCTTTTTTCATAACGTCTTTCTTCATCATGCTGCTGTCATCCATCTTCTTCATATCAGAATCTGATTTTTGATTAGAGCAGGCAGCTAGGACAAAGATACTAAGTGCAGCGATTGTAAGTGTAGTGATTTTTTTCATGATGTGTCTCCTTTAATTATATAATTTTTATCCAAATAATGATGCTAAAACGTTTAGATTTCCAAGCATTAGCAAAATTCCCATGAGAATAATGAGTGCACCGCCGATTTTCTTAAGCGTTCCCATATAAGGTTTGAGTTTCGCAAAGCGCTGTAATACCCAGCCAGAAGCCAAAGCCATGGCTAGAAAAGGAAGGGCTAATCCAAGTGTATAAACCAACATAAGCAAGCCTCCCTGAAGAGCGCCGTTGCCTCCAGAAGCAGCAATTGCTAAAACAGAACTCAGAACAGGTCCCACACAGGGCGTCCAACCAAAGCTAAAGGTGATACCCAAGAGAAAAGCGTTAAGAAAATCACTTCTTTTACTATTCTTTTTAAGTTGGATGCTCTTTTGCTTTTGCAGCTGCTGGATATTAATGATTCCCATCTGGTGGATTCCCAGTAGAATGACAATCCCGCCCAGAACATAGCGAAACCAAGGGGCATAGAGGACTTGCCCCAAAGCACCAGCTCCGTAGCCCAAAACTAAGAATACAGTTGATAAGCCAGCTATAAAGCAGAGCGTCTTAGCTAGACCATACCAGGAAATGTCTTTTCCCATAAACCGAACCGTTTTCGGCTGATCCGAATCCAGCAAAATCCCCACATAGACTGGCATAAGCGGTAAAATACAGGGCGAGAAAAAAGATAGAATCCCCGCCAGAAAAACAGAAATAAAGAACAAAAAACTTGTTGCCATTTCAAAAACCTCTCTATCAATTTCTGACTCTAGTATAAAATAAAAATCCCCCTAAAAATAGGGAGATTGATTTGAAAAAACTTGAATTTGATGTTATATTGCTTGAGATTTCTGGATTTAGCAAAAACATCCACCACATTGTGGCGGATGTTATCTATTAGCTCTCCATCTCAAAACGCTCACTCTTCTGCTTGTTAGGCAAAAAGAGAGAAAGTAGGATTCCAACTAGAGCCGGCACCAACCAAGGCAAAGAAGCCTGAGCAAATGGAAGGGCATTTACAATATCACTTATCCTAGTGATATGGAACTGCTGCCCAAGAATGCCCGCAAAGGAAATCAGAGTCACTGCTGCTACCGTCAATTGCATACCGATTTTGGATAGTGGCAAGAATTTATTGACAATGACAATCAGTACGATAACAATGGTAATTGGATAGAGAATTTGCAAGACTGGAACAGAATATTGAATAATAGCATTAAGCCCAAGATTAGCAATTGCAAACCCAATCAAAGTAAAGACCGTTGCGTACACTTTATAAGATACCTTAGGGAAAGTTTTATGGAAGAATTCCCCAGTCGATACAATAAGTCCTGCTGTTGTCGTAAAGCAAGTCACAGTAACCATAGCTGCAAGGAAAATCTGTGCTGTAGATCCAAAGATAGCCTGTGTCGCCTGCGATAGGACATAAACACCTGGATTGCCTTTGGCAATAATCTCAGCTGGAATTGGGAAATGATTGCCCAGAAAAGCCAAACCGATATACATAGCGCTAAAACCCAACGCTACCATCAAACCAACAACCCAGATGGTTGAAACATATTCCTTTTTATTCTTGAAACCTAGCTGGTTAAGAGTTGTTACTGCGATTACGCTGAAGGCCACGGAAGCCAAGGCATCCAAAGTGTTATAACCTTCCAAGAAGCCCTGTCCAAAAGCTGACGCTAAATAAGCTTCCGAAGCCTGCCGAGGTGTCGTTGTTCCGTATTTCAAAGCTCCTAGAATGACTAAGATAATAATCAAAACTGCAAAGACAGGCGTCAGAATACGTCCAATCCGATCCAAAATCTTAGATGGATTCAAAGAAATCAGATAAGCCGCCGCAAAGTAAAGTGTCGTGAAAACAATCAATCCGATACCTGTCATATTTTTAGACAGCATAGGAGCGATACCAACTTCATAGGCCACTGTCGCAGTCCGCGGGATAGCAAAGAAGGGCCCAATGGAGAGATAGAGGGCAACAAGATAGACAATAGCAAACCAAGGTGCAATCTTCTTAGAAATCTCATAGATATATCCCTTAGGATTGAGAGTTCCGATAATCAAAGTCAGCACAGCAAGCCCAACTCCAGACAGGACAAATCCTGCAATAGCTGGCCAAAAATGCTGGCCAGATAATGTTCCAAGTGAAGGCGGGAAAATCAAATTCCCAGCACCGAAAAATATTCCAAATAAGAGCAAGCCTGTTAAGCCACCTTTTTTAATCACGGGAATCTCCTTTAATTTTTTTCATGCTTTATCAGTATATACGGAAATAGCCCGATACGCAAGACTTTTGAATTTTTCAGAATATTAATTCAAATCAAAAGGCTATATCTGATTTAAATCGAATTATCTATCCAGAATTTTGGGCAAAATCCTCATTTATCCACAGATTTTTTGTGAATTTTGAGTGATTTAAGACTAAATAAAATTTTTCGTTTTAAATCGCAAGGTATTTTCTATAACTCACCTCCTTACCTGCCTTTCTTGCGTGGCTCCTTTATGTTATACTAAGAGAAGAAAAGTTAGAAAGAGCTTACATATCTCTTTGTCTATTTTATGTTGACTTCGCTTGCTTTCCCTAATTATTTATAGGAGGATCTATGTCCAAGATTGTTTCGAAACGCGTATCCAACTACGAACTCTTTTTTGACTTATCCTTTGTCTTAGCGATTAGTCAGATGACTTCTGCCATCCATATCGAGCCTTTGAACTGGCAGCAAATTGTAGCCTTTATCACTATCAACATTGTCATGATTAGCATTTGGAGTAATGAAGCTTATTACTATAACAAATACGGCGACTCGCGCATGATTGACATTTACTCAGTAATTTTTCTCATGCTCTGGGTAGGAAATCTGGCTCTCAACATCAATTTTGATTTAGATATCCTTGCCAATAACCAGCTTACTGTTATCGCCTTTAATTGTTTTCTAATACTAGCTTACCTGACCATTGCCCTCCAATATTATCTCAAGGGACTAAAACTAGGATTTAATCGGGTCATGAAGTTTCATATCAGCTTCTTGCTTATCTATTCTATCGCCCTTCTACCTCTTGCAACTACTCTGATTCCTTTTTCCCTTTCTGTTTTTCCAGTCTACTATCTTCCTCTGATTTTGCCCCTTTTTTTCAGAAAAGAACTCTTCACAGACCGCTTCAATTTCGCTCACTTTCTGGAGCGCAAGCAGCTTTTTACAATTCTGACTTTTGGCGAATCCGTTGTTACAATTATCCGCACCTATCCCCTTACTCACTATCCTTTGGAGGGTGTTGTCTTCTTTCTCGGTTTAGGTTTTCTCTTTGTTTTTTATATTGTCCAGACCTTTATCAATGTTAATCACCATCAAAATGCTTCACCGCTTCTGCTTCACTATGCTCATCTGATTATCATACTGAGCCTCATGTTTCTTACTCTTGGTCTCCAGTTCATTGCCAATAAAGCCCATCATGAATTAGGCACTTATTTCTTTATCTTTTCCATTCTGGCCTTTTTCATCGGGACTTTAGCAACTTCTTGGTACAATCACGACTTCTACCAAATTGATAAAAAGCTGATTGGTCAGTACTCTCTTATCTTATTTATTTCTTGCTTCTTTTTCTATATCCTGCGCCAAAATCTTTTTCTGCTAGGCCTGTCCTTAGTCATTTCGACTTTTTTGATGCAGCAAACCGGTATGCGCTACCGACGCTTAATGCGCGAGAAATACAATATTGTACATCCTGATCCTAAACAAAATAAAAGAGATTTTTCATAGTAAAAAGGTTGAGACATCTTATCTCAACCTTTTTGAAATTGCTTGTTTTTAAACATCGCTAAATCTTCGGTACTTAATTTCGAATTCAAAGAAGTTCTTCTCTTGCAGCATATGGAAAATATCTCGATAAGCCTCCTCATCAAAATGGTCTCCCAAATACAGGATTTCAAAGCTTAATCCTTCATATTCCAGAAAGGCATTAGTCGTTCGAAAGCCGTTACGCTTATAGAAGTCCATACGTGCTTGACGTTGCTCTAGATTGTCACATTCCTCATCGACACGTTCCACTTCTAGAACCATGGTTTTTTGATAAAACTCTGTCAGTTTATGAATAATTTCTCCCCCATAGCCATGGCTGCGAAGGTGCGGCATAATCGCAAAGAAGCTGACATAGAACATTTTTTCGTTATAGACTGCAAAAGCAAAACCAACAAATTCTTCCTCATTGTAGAAGGCAAAGAAATGAGACCGTTTATCATTAGTATAGCGGAGAAATTCACTGATAGGAACTCTCTCTTCTTCAGGAAAAGCCTCGCGGTTTAAGGCCTCAACCTTATCTAAATCGGGAAATTCTGCTGTAATAATTTGACTTGTTAAAGACATTGCTACCTCACTTTGCTTAATATTCTAGCAGTTGTCAAAAAATTTAGCAAGCATTATCAAGCTTCTTCCGCCTTTTTAGAAAATTGGCTCTGATAGAGGTCATAATAAAATCCTTTATCAGCCAAGAGACTCTCATGGTTTCCTTGCTCGATAATCTGACCATCCTTGAGCACCAAAATCTTATCCGCTTCCTGAATGGTCGACAGCCGGTGTGCGATGACAAAACTGGTCCGTCCCTGCATAAGTGTCTTCATGGCCTTTTGAATCAAGAGCTCCAGCCGTGTATCGACAGATGAGGTCGCTTCATCCAAAATCAAAATCTTAGGATTGGCCAAAAGAGCCCTCGCAATCGTGAGCAACTGCTTCTGACCTAGCGAGATATTGCTGGATTCTTGGTTCATTTCCATATTGTAGCCGCCTGGCAAGGTCCGAATAAAGTGGTCCACATTAGCTGCCTTGGCCGCTTCTACAATTTCTTCATCAGTGGCTTGCAGATTGCCAAAGCGAAGATTTTCCTTGATAGTCCCCTCATAAAGCCAGGCATCCTGCAGCACCATACCGAACTGTTTTCGGTAGTCCTGACGAGACAAATGGCGTATGTCATGACCATCCACAGTAATCGCACCTTTGGTCACATCGTAGAAACGCATGAGCAGGTTAATCAGCGTGGTTTTACCAGCACCAGTCGGACCGACAATAGCCACCATTTCTCCTGGTTTGACTTCCAGATTGAAATTCCGAATGAGCGGTTTGTCTGCCACATACTGGAAGTCCACATCCTTGAAGCTAACCTGACCTGTCAGATCTTGATCCAGCTTTTCTGTCTCATCATTGACTTCATCTGCTTCATCCAGCACTTGGAAAATCCGGTCTAAAGAAGACTTGGCACTCTGCAGCTGACCTGCTAACTGAGTCAGGTTTTGAATGGGCTGGTTAATCTGCCAGACGTACTGAACAAAAGCTTGCATATTTCCGACTGTCAATCGTCCTGCAATAACCTGAAGACCGCCCAGCAGAGCCAGCAAGAGGTAGGTCAGATCTGAAATAACATTCAAAACAGGCATCATCAAACCAGAGATAAAGCTGGCTTTAAAACCTACTTTCTGCAGATTTTGCGTAATTTGACGAAAATCCTCCTGGGAGCTTTCTTCTCTGACATAGAGCTTCAAAATATTAAAGCCTGTCAAATTCTCCTGAACAAAGCCATTCATAGCTCCCAATGCATCTGCCTGCTGTTTAAAGTACGGCTGGGATTTCTTTACGATAAAGCGAGCACTGAGGTAGGTAATCGGAATCGAAACTACCACAATGATACCCAACTGCAGATTGAGTACCAATACCATGACGATAACCAAGATCAGAGTAAAGACTGCGTTTATAACCTGCAGAAAGGACTGCTGCAAGGCATTGGAAACAGCTTCGACATCGCTGGTAAAACGCCCCAGCAAGTCACCAAACTGGTGCTTATCAAAGTAAGAAACGGGGATGCGATTAATCTTATGACTAAGTTCATCTCGCAAGTCACGAATGGTAGCCTGCACTGCATTGGTCATAAAGTAATTAGAATAGTAAGAACCGATTTCATAAAAAATTGCCCGCACAAAATACAAGACCATGACCCAGCCAACATAGGACACATTAATCTGGGCACCAGCCACACCTTTAGCCATATCCAGCAAATTATTTGTCAGTTCAGTAATGGCTAGACCTAAGACAAAGGGCTCGACGACACTCATAACGACGCTGAGGATTTTGAGGAAGATCGCAAAGGCGACTGCAAATTTATAAACTTTTAGATAGCTCCACAGGCGAGCAAAACTAGATGTGTTTTTCATATCAGTCTCCTTTCTATTCCTCTGCCAAAGATTGATTTTTCAGCTGCGAATCCGCAATTTCACGATAGATATCGTTGGTTTCCATTAGTTCTTCATGCTTCCCGCGTCCAACGATTTCGCCCTGATCCAGAACGATAATCTGGTCAGCGTCCATGATGGTTCCCACTCGCTGGGCTACAATCAGCACTGTTGCCTGACCTGTCACTTCCTTGAGGCGACGACGAAGCACCGCATCTGTCTTATAATCCAGAGCAGAAAAAGAGTCATCAAAGATATAAATATCCGGCTTTTTGACCACCGCTCGGGCGATAGAGAGCCGTTGCTTCTGCCCTCCGGATAAATTGCTTCCTCCCTCAGCCAGATGAGTCTCAAAACGCTCTTCCCGACTCTCGATAAAGTCCTTGGCTTGAGCAACCTCAGCCGCCTGACTCAGCTCTTCCTGACTAGCCTCTTCCTTTCCGTAGCGCAGGTTCGCTGCGATAGTTCCGGTAAATAGCAAAGCCTTCTGCGGAATAAAGCCAATCTTCTGACGAAGAGCTTTCAGATTGTATTCACGGACGTCCACACCGTCCACTAAAATCTTACCTAGTGTTACATCGTAAAAGCGAGGAATCAGCTGCACCAGTGTAGATTTACCAGAACCAGTTGAACCGATAAAGGCAATAGTCTCACCAGGCTTAGCTTTGAAGGAAATATTATGCAGTACAGGACTCTCTGTCTCACCTGGATAAGCGAAAGTTACATTGTCGAACTCCAGATAACCCTGTGTATCTGTCTCGGTTATACCATCTTGATTAGGATTAATTGAAATGGGCATGTCCATGACTTCCTTGAGCCGCTGGCTCGATACCGCCGTCCGAGGATACATGGTAAAGAGATTGGCCAAGAAGAGGAAGGACAGCAGCGCGTGAAAGCTATATTCGATAAAGGCAACAAGATTCCCGATTTCAAGACTTCCATCCCGCAAAGGATCTAGGGCAAACCAGACAATGGCCACAATCATCGCAATAATAATCTGCACAAAGAGCGGCTCTGTCAGACCAGTCAGCTTAAAGAGCTTATTGGAGTTTTGCGCGTAGACCTCATTTTCGTCAGCAAAACGCTTCTCTTGAAATTCCTCTCTTGCAAAAGCTCGAATAACGCGCAGACCAGTCAAATTTTCCCTCACATACTGATTAATCTTATCAAGGGTCTTCTGCTGCTTTTCAGACAAGGGCTTAGTTTTAACCGCCACATAAATGACCACAACAGCCAAGAAGGGCACTGAAACAGCTACAATCCAGGCCAGAGACGGACTGGTCAAGAAAATCATGAGAATACTAGACAGCATCATCATGGGAGTAATGACACCCATTTTCAGGGTTTGCTCTGCAAACTGCATGAGTACAAAAGCATCCGAGGTCAAGCGCGTGACTAAAGAGGATACACCGATTTGCTCATACTCATGATGAGAATACTCTTGAAGCTTAGCATAGAGATCATTGCGCATGTCCTGCACCATGGTCGTCGTTAGCTTCCCTGCCGCATAAGCCAGAACGATTCGCCCCAGCACTCCTAAGATAATAACGCCAAACATCACCCAAGCCCAGAAAAAGAGCCGATCTGTCTGCTTAGGATTGATTCCCTCATCAATCATCCGAGCCAGCACCGTTGGCAGACCTAGATTGACGATTACAAAAAAGATTGCCGCAACAAAGTCCAAGACCAACCACTTAGGATATCTCTTCAAATAAGACCAAATGTATAACATAACTCCTCCTTCACCATCTATTCAAAAATAACTCACTCTAAAGCACCCAAGTGCTTTCTAAACACAGAAAAGAGCGCGCAAATGCACGCTTTACTATAGATATTATAACAAAAATATGAAAGCGGGTAAAGGTTATTGGGGACTTTTTTCCTGTCTAGTATCAGCCTCATAACTGACTGTCAGCAACAAACTGCCTGAAAGCAGACCAGCAACTGTTTTAATTGCTTGACTTATATAGAAAAACAAACCTAGTTTTCACTAGGTTCGTCATTTCTTATCTGCAAGAAAGTCTGAATTTAAGAGTAATTCAAGCTCTGCCCTATCATTTCAGACTTGTAACTTTGCAGACCATTTGACTGCTCAAACCAATCACTTCTGGTTTTCAAAGATTGATTTTTTGAAATCATTGGTCTGATCGAGGTAGGCTTTGAAGACTGCTTTTTTCAGCTTATGCACAGCGCTGTCATGTTCTGGTTTATAGCCGCTCCAAGAATACCAATTGTCATTTGCATCTTTGAGAACTGCTTCATCCATCAATGCCTGCAACTCTCCCACGGTACTAATGGTCTTAGTAGCATAACTTGTCCATGGTTGTCTTGTATCATCAAATGTGACCTTGTTCAGGCTGTCGAACTTGTTTTTACGTTCTTCATACATAGCTTTCTTAAACTCTGTCCAATTATTAAACTGACCATTGAAGACCTTGCGTAAAACCAAGTCATCAGTTACCAGACCTCTGGTCTTACCATAGATACTGATTGTTTTCCCGTTTTGCTTAGCATCATCTTCATACTGATTAGAGATATAAGGGACCATACCATCTTTGAAGCCTTTGGCTGCCAGAAGCTCATAAGCCATACGCCTTCCCATAAGATCTCCAGGAGTTCCTTTTTCACTGCTTAATGCCGAATAAATCGGAGAGAAGAGTTTAATTGTATGGTAGCCATTTCTTTCTACATCACCATTTTTGTACTCACGCGCTGAAAGAATATTGTTTTCAATCAGACTGTCGAATGAGTTTATTTTCTGCGCATCCGCCATTGTAATATTTTTTATCACATTGGTTGCGTAAACATCATTTCCATCAGCATCTCGGACATATTTATTCTCGACTTTTCTCAGAGCGTTTACTTTCTGCACATCGGACAGACGGTTCACGATTGACATCCCTTCTAGGTACTCCAACATATAAATGACATCAAACATATTGTGAACATAGTTTTTCAAATCATCCGCATCTTGGAATCGTTCAGTTGGATCCAGGACTTGCAAACGAGATTTTTCAGTCGCATCGTTCTTGTCATATTTGAGAATTGAGTTGACCGTGATTGTCGCATCATCTGGATGGTCCGGTGCTTGCAACAAGCCCTTGGCGAAGAATTCTGGACCCAGTCCACTTCTTCTTCCATATCCACCCAAATAGATCTCATTATCAGAATCATGCGTCATTTCATGGGTATAGGTAATGGCTCCGTCCTTATCCAGCATGCGATAGCCCATATAGTAAACACCGTCCCCAGTAGCATAAGCTCCATGCTTGTTGTGTACAACCTTGTTTCCAACAGGTCCAAAGAAGTACTTCATAGCTGGATTAGAACTGTCAAATTGCGCCTCTGCTGTAGCTTTGCCAACAGTAGTGTCATCACCGAACTTATAGGCATCATAGAGCAAGATATTTCGATAGAGCTTTTCACGCCCCTTCTCGTCTAATATTCTATACCAATAATCATAATGGTCGCGTTGACGTTTTGCGGTTTCTTGGGCATTATCCTCAACAAACTTATTGAGTTCTGCCCCTGCTCTGTGCTCATTATTTCTATATCTGTCATAAGCACCAAAACCAAGACTAGATATAGTCGAGATGACAAAGACAGATCTTTCAGGCATTGTCAGCAAAGGTAGAACCATATTTCGGTATTTCCAAGTGTCGCTGGTAATTCGATCATACACCCCGATTGAATACTTGCTGCCAGCCTGCTCTTGTTTGACCCTCACCTCATCAATAGCTGATTTTTCTTCAACGATATAAGCCTTGGTTTGCTCTTTGAACCATTGATTATTTGTTTTGTTTGGTAAAAATACCTCTCGATAATTGGCAAGCGTGCTGAACAAATCTTTTGTTGCATTATTGTTTGCAAGGCTGATGCTATAGGCATCTACGTTGTTCTTGGCTAGAAGATTGTTAAAGCCAGATTTACCTAATTCAATGATTGTATCTAGAGGTGATACGTTGCCCTTACCAAAGAAATCCATGTGGTACATGACTAAGTCTTTGATATTCACGTCACCATAGTTAAAGTTGTACCAGCGTTCTAAATAGGTCAAACCTAGAAGCAAGGCTTCCTTATTGCGTTTGATTTTATCTACGACGTAACCATTAATCGTTTGATTTTCGCTGGCAATGACTGCATCGTCAGACAACAGTTTTTCCAGTGTATTTGCTAGATTTTCCTTGGTTTTGGCAAACTGCTCTTCTAAGTATAATTCCGTCAGTGAAACTCCTGAAGAAATACCTAGGGTGTTTCTGATAGACTCTGACTGATAATCGACCGCTTTCAAATCAGGCAAAACTTCATTGATGATCGAACTATGACTATGCAAGAATTGATTTGGCGTATAGATGAGATCAGTATCGCCAACACGGTATTCTGCTAACTTACTAAAGTCAGATTGGTAGGTAATATCTAGTGTTTCAGATGAATGATCCTTATAGTGCAGCAAGAGCTTATTAGCCGCCTCTTTATGCGAAGCAATATCTGTAATTACTTCATTATCCTTCATCATGACTGCAGATAAGACTTCTTTTTCAAACAAAGCGCTATCTTCTTTTACCAGATTACCGTATTTGACAATGGTTGCCTTATTATAAAACGGCAGTAATTTTTCGATATTCTTATACGCTAATGCTCGACTGGCTTGATAGTCTTCAACCTTAGAAAAATCACTTTCTTTATTGCTGCTAGTCAGCAAATTTTCGACAGTCGGTACATTAAGAGAGTTGATTTCAGATTTCTTACTTGCGATTTGAGAAGCATCAAGGATTGTTCCTCTCTCTTCGAGAGATTCCTTAGTTACAACCTCATCCTTTTCAAGAGTCACTTTGTAGACTCTGTTCTCCTTGTTGCTATATGAGTCAGTTATCCTCATTCCTCGATAGTGATAGCCACTAATCGCATTTCCGTTCATAACATTGACATCGCTAAGAACATTATGCAATCTTCCAGCGTGTCTCTCTTCGCTAGAATCTCTATCCCATAAGTAGCCAGCTATACCAGCAACGCTTCCAAAGCGCTTCACATTATTAATGTTGCCCTCAGCGTAACTATTGCTGATAAGCGCATCTTTCTCGACAAGACCTGCAAGGCCGCCGACAGTTTGGTTTGTACTATCCGCATTTGACGAGATGGCAATCGTAGCTTTTGACTTGTCAACTACTGCATTGATCCCAGTAAGTTGACCTACTAATCCTCCAATATTGTATGGTGACCTCGTTTCATAGGAGTTAACAATTCTTCCCTTGAAACTGCTATTGGTAATCTTAGAATTATATGCCCTCCACACCAAGCCACCAATACCTCGTTCACCAGCCAGAACACCGTCTACATGGACATTGTTAATCCTTGTTGCATTATTGGCTTCATTTGCAAGGGCCCCAATTTCAGATTTCCCTGAGATATTTACATCTTTAAGAGCCAGATTTTCTACAGTAGCAGCGCTCAAAGTGTCAAATAAAGGCTTCTTCAAATTATAAATAGCATAATTTTTTCCGTCTTTGCTGCCAATCAGCTTACCAGTAAATCTGCCCTTTATATAACTGCTAGAGCCATTTTCTAGTTCGACCTCATTGGCATTCAGACTAGCACCTAAATAATAGGTTCCACCAAGATTATTATTTATAGCTTGAACCAAGTTACTAAAGGAAGTGAAGTTTGTGACTTCTCTCTCTGCCTTTTTAGCTAGATAGAAAGTAAAATTGTCCTCGTACTTATTGTCGACGTCCTGTTTTAATTTTTCAGCACTTGCTGTAATTTTATAAACCGGCTGACCATCTTTCGTGCTATCAACTATTGAAGAAATCGGCAAGAAAACATCTTTAAACTTAGAAGATTTGACCTTCACAAAATAATTGTCTTGATTTCTTGGAATGGCATCCAGAGAAACGTGTTGTTTGTATTTTCCGTCAGATAGACTATACAATTCCAGTTCAGATACATTTCTCAATTCAATATGCTTTTCAGGTTCTTGCTTCTGCTCTTTCGGCTCTTGAGCTTTTTCAGCAGGATTTTCTGCTTCTGGAGCTGCTGGTTCGATGTTTCCAGTATACTCTTGCGGAGGCTCTACCTGCTCAGGCTCAACTATGGCTCCTGCTTGGACATCTGTATACTCTGGTAGTGGAGCGACCTGCTCAGGTGCCACTACAGCTCCTGCTTGGACTCCTGTGTACTCCGGCAATGAAGTCACTTGCTCGGGTGCCACTACTGCTCCTGATTGAACACCTGTATATTCTGGTAATGAAGACACTTGTTCAGGCTCAACTACTACACCTGCTTGGGTTCCTGTGTATTCAGGTAATGAAGACACTTGTTCAGGCTCAACTATGGCTCCTGCTTGCGTTCCTGTATATTCAAGTAATGGAGTCGCTTGTTCGGGTGCCACTACTACACCTGCTTGAGTTCCCGTATACTCTGGCAATGGAGTCACTTGCGCAGGTTCGACTATCGCACCGGATTGGGTTCCTGTATACTCTAGCAATGAAGAAACTTGTTCAGGTTCTACGATTGCTCCTGCTTGAGTTCCCGTATACTCTGGTAAGGGAGTCACTTGCGCAGGTTCGACTACCGCACCTGCCTGAGTTCCTGTGTATTCTGGTAATGATGTAACTTGCTCGGGTTCAACAATTGCTCCTGATTGGACACCTCCAATCTCCGGTTCAATTTGTTCAGGCTCAACTATGGCTCCAGATAATGTACCTGTATACTCAGGTAATGAAGCAACCTGCTCAGGCTCAACGATTGCGCCGGCTTGGACGCCTGTGTACTCTGGTAAGGGAGCAACTTGCTCGGGTGCCACTAAGTTAGAAGCTACTGGTTTTTCGCTAGGCGCTTCAAGCTTTTTAGTCCCTTTTTCCACTATTTTAGGAGTCGCTTCCTCTATTTTTGTCGAAAGAACCTCTCTAGAAACTTCCGCATTATCTACAGTAAAAATTCGAACGACTTCGATTTTACGGCCTGGTTCGCCTTCTTGTTTTACTCTTACAGTACCTTCAGGTAAATCCGGATTTTCTTGTATTTGTTCTCCAAAGGCTATCTCAGTTTCAATAGACGTTTCTTTGTATAATAGTTCTGGTTTAGCTACTCGGCCAGACAAGACTTCATCTTGGGGCTCAATTGTATTGACACCAAGAGTTTGATTTTTCAGCCCATTCTTATCAAAAGAAACTGAATAATCTAGCTTCTCATTTTGGTTTAAAGTCTCTTTATTTAGATTAGCATTCTGCTGATTATCAAGAATCTTATTGTCTAATAATTTTTTAATTGATTCATCTTTTATGTAGCCAACATAGGTATAGCCCGAGATCTCACCCGGTGACGGCAGACTTTCCCCAGCCGACACTTGATATTCGGCATTATACTGCAGCAAGATCCCATTTTCCAACGCATCGACGGATAGTATCAAACCTCCTCCGACACCAGCACCCACCAAAACAGTCAATAGGAACTTGCTTTTAACCTTTCTTTTCGACACAACAAAAACAACCAATCCTATCGTCGTTAACAGACCAGCCGTCATCATAGTATTGGAATTGTTATCATCGCCTGTATTCGGTAAGGTTTTTGCTCCAGTATTTGAGTTTAACCTGTAGACAAGATAGTAAGTCTCCTCGTTGCCTTCTGACATTTTAGGAAATCCACTTACAATCAACTCCTTTTCTTGCGGAGTTATTTCAGTATCTGTCACGTATTTATAGTGAACATTCAACTTTTCCTGCGCTTGAACAGAGTCAACCCCAACGATAGACACAAAAAACAAACTAGAAATAGCAGCCGAAACAAGCCCGACAGCTAATTTCCTAAAAGCAAAACGAGTTTGCTTCTCCCCAAAAAACTTTTTCATAAAATCCCTTTCAAATTATTCTAAAAAGAATAACAAATCCTTTAAACCAGAGAACGAGCAACAGTAAGCCATTGCTTCCATTCATCTGAATCTCCCTAACAAAAATCTGCTAATCTACAATCTCATATAACTTTTATCTTATTCATAATATCTCCTAAATCGCAATAATCTGTCTAAATTATATCATAGAATCCTATTTTTTGTTAGCGTTTTAACATAAAAATGATTTTTGGATACAAAAAACCAAGTCTTTCGACTTGGTTGATTTCTATGATTGGAAACTCTATTATTTAAGAGTAACTGAAGCTCCAGCTTCTTCCAATTTAGCTTTAAGTTCTTCAGCTTCTGCTGCAGCAACGCCTTCTTTGATAACGTTTGGTGCACCATCAACGAGTTCTTTAGCTTCTTTAAGGCCAAGACCAGTGATTTCGCGTACAACTTTGATAACGCCGACTTTCTTGTCACCAGCTGCAGTCAATTCAACGTCAAATGAATCTTTAGCAGCGGCAGCTTCACCAGCACCAGCAGCAGCTACAGCTACAGGAGCAGCTGCAGTTACACCAAATTCTTCTTCGATAGCTTTTACAAGGTCGTTCAATTCAAGGATTGAAGCTTCTTTAATTTCAGCAATAATGTTTTCAATGTTCAATGCCATTGTTATTTCCTCCAAATAATTTTTAAATTTATAATATTTTTTCGTAGCTAGGCTACGCTACGTAGCTTAAGATTAAGCTGCGTCTTCTTTGTTGTCTGCAACTGCTTTGACAGCAAGTGCAACGTTGCGAACTGGCGCTTGAAGTACAGAAAGGAGCATAGAAAGAAGTCCTTCGCGGTTTGGAAGAGTTGCAAGCGCAAGAATCTCTTCTTTTGATGCGACAGCGCCTTCGATTGCACCACCTTTGATTTCAAGTGCATCAGCGTTCTTAGCAAAGTCGTTCAAGATTCTCGCTGGAGCAACAACATCTTCGTTAGAAAATGCTACTGCAGATGGTCCAACAAAAACAGATGCCAGG
>NZ_CAJPNR010000007.1 GCF_905372115.1 uncultured Streptococcus sp. | reverse complement strand
TCGGATAATATCCTCGTTGTTACCTGCGAGAATACTTGCCAGTAATTCAATTTTATTGGCAGAAGAAAAATCTGGTTCAGGTTTATCATCAGGGCCAAAGAGCAACCAAATGACAAAAACAGTTATTATCAAAAGTAGGATGCTTATTATTTTTTTACGTACCGACATTTTTATCTTCTCCTCGCTTCAAATAATCATAAAAATCTTCTTTTGATTTTTTATGCTCATCCGTATCTGGTTTCCATAAGAAATCCCATCTTTTCCCGTGCTTAATAAATTGGCCACCTGCTGTATGATTTTCAATAAGGTAATTAAGAAAGTTCCTACCATTTTCTTTATCGCCATTTCCCAAGGTCTGATAAAACTCGGTAACTCGATTTGTTTCATTTCTAGCAATTTCATTGTTATAATTTGCTTGAATTTTAAAAACATCGTCATACTGACCATTTTTGGATATTCTATCATAAACATTTATAGCATCTAGATCTGAAGTGAAGTCATTATCATCATATCTTGTTGAATCCACATCTCCTTTGAAGGAACTTTCATAATGTTCTGTACTAATAGGAATGTTGTCTATTCTCATAGTATTTCCGATGGTACTTAGTACATGAGCCAACAGTTCTCTCCTACCATCATTCGTAGATAAGTCTCTATCAGTCCAGGCTTGTTCTGTAAATGTCGATAATTGAATGGCTTCATGAGCAAGATCTTTCTTACTGGGAGAAGAGCCTTGTTGTTTTTCAATTTTTCTAATAAATAAGTTTACTTCTGCATCTGAGAAACCATATTCTTCTTTTAATATTTTTCGTAACTTATCGTTTTTTAATACACCTCCTAAACCAGACCAAGCTGCACGTCCTGTATCCCCAGCATAGACTGGCGAGGCAACCAATCTGTTAAATTCATAAACCACTCTCTCTTTAGACCATCCTTTTGTTTCAGCTTTTTCAAGAATTGATTGCTGCAACTGGTATAAGAGATTTGCTGTTTCAATATCAAATCCATATATGTTTACGAAATCATCCACAATCACTTTCTTTTCCTTCTCAGCTTTAGTCACTGGGATATTCTTATCCAACCGATGTGTCTCAATCTTCTGCCCCTTCATTTTAATAGCCCAGCTCATGTCCACTCCATCAACATAGTGATTACCGTTGCTGTCTACTAGGACTTGGCTTAGCTGGCTGGCACCTTGGATAGCTAGACGGAGGACTTCTAGACTATCGCTGAAATATTGAGAAACCTGAGCGACAAAGAACTCCAGCTTTTCAATCTTCTCTTCCAATTCTTTGATTTGTGATTCAATTTGCGACTCTGCACTAGAGAGAATCACCAGAGACTGCATGTGAGAAACGATATTAAATGTAGCAATAGACTTCATGCGCTCTAAGAATGATTCTTTTGCTTCAATAGCCTTTTTGACAGATGCTAGCTGCTGCTCTCTCAATTCTTTTGTCTTCTTCAGCTGATCCAGGTCGAGGTTTCCGTACTCAGCTACCTGAGCATCTGCAGTTCTGTATGAATTTAACTCCGTTTGAATGTCGTCCACTGCAGCCTGTAGCTTCTTAATGGCAGGAACGATAATCTCTGAAAAGAGGCCTTTCCCTGCAGTATAGGCAGCTCCCATGAGTTCTCCTGAGTCTAGGGTAGCTATTAGGTGGTCACATCCCTGAGACAATCGATCTGTCACCTCATTGGCCACTTGAATATTACTAGACATGGCCTCCATCAGCTGTGAAGACTCCGATGCACTGTACTTTACTCCCATGGTAAAGAGTTCCTTTCTTTCGTCAATTTTTCTCGATTTTCATCTAATTTTTGCTGAACTTTCCTTGTTTGTTTGGAAACATTGTCCAACTCCTGCTCTATGTAGCTATCTATTGTTTGCTGCAAGGCTTGGTTTTCTTCCCATATTTTACGATTGGTAGAACTAGTCTCTGATACGGGATCTATCAAGTTTTCTATTTGGGCATTCATCGTCCAAATATCTGTACGAAAATCCATTACCTTCTCTTCATAACGCCTTTTGAGAACTAAAAGATCTTCTTCTTGATTCTCAAGCTGAATGATTTGCTTATGTAATTGCTCACGTTTTTCTTGATTTTTATCTTTTATCATCATTTACTCCAACGTTGCGCCTGCTCTACATCACGCTTTTCAATTTTATAAGCTATATCAGGAAATTTATTAGCCTGAGTCAGGACAGCTGCGCTAAAGTCACTGACAGCCTACAACATTTGATTGCATGCCTGACGGCCAGACTCCATACCAGCATTCTCTCTTGCATAGCTAAGTCTAGCTGTTGATTTTGCTTGTTGCTTGTATCTACACCAACCAATTCACTGATAGCGTTCCGAGCAGAGATAGCACTTGACTTGATTTCCCTTTTTCACACTTCCTTGACATAAACCAACTCTTGTTCACTAGATAGATCAGGTCGATAAGTGAAGCCTGCAAAGCTTAATTTTTTCATCTGTTCGACTTCTGTCACTTGGTTAGTTATTAGAGCTGTTAAAAACTCGCCACGTGCTTTTTTAGAAATGGTCGAATGGACTTTCAGCTTGCCGCCTCGGTCTTCCAGAAACTTGAATCCTATCATGCGCTGGCGGATTTTCTTAGAAAAGACTGTTTCAAACTCGCTGGACAGGAGGGAGAAAATCACCTCATCTTCTGCCAGAGCTTGGTCATAAGCTTCTTTCCAAAAAGCCTTGAGACTCTTCCCATCTAACTTAAACGACATCATAAAGTCCAAGCGATGGGGCGCTATGGGCTCTAGGGCTGGGATGACTCCGTAAAGCGCTGATGTGATGGCAAGATGCTTCTCGATATACTGACTTTCCTCCTTGGTATAGTCCTTCCTCTTGATATGGCGGTACATGAGGCCGTCAAAAAGATAAAGTGCTGGAGCATGCTGCGCAGTTCCTTCTCGCAAAGCCTGAATAGCTTGCCACTCTACCTCTGCTCTTTCTGGAGAAATTTTATAAAAAGTTGCCAAGTTAGCTACTGGCATAGTTGCCAACTCATCCAACACAGCCTGAGTTTGTGCTGAAGGTGGATTCGGGATTGCGGATGGCGCAGTTAGATTCAACTCTTTCGCAGTTGGGATAAGAATTTTCATAGTTTCCTTCTTTCATTTAGTGAATATGGCGGACAACCCATTTGCCTAAGGTTGTCTCTAGTAGATAGCTGCCGATGATGAAGCCTAGCAGATTGGTCAAGATATCACCCAAGTCAAAAATGCCCAGGTGAAAGAGATACTGGCTCCCCTCAACCATACTAATAGCCAAGGTAAAACAAGCCACATGTTTCCATGACAGCTTGCAGAGAAAGCCCAGCGGAATGAACATAATGATATTCATGGTGGGTACCAGCTTATCTCCATAAATCCAATTATAGGTAAAAGACTGCAGATCTAGACTGAAGCCCTGTTTACCGATATTTTTCAAAAAGAGAGCATAAAACAAAATGATAAAATAAAGGGCGTAACTAGCTAGCACCAGCCAGCGGGGAATATGCCGACTGTAGAGGCCACGAATGAAAAGTGAGCTAATCGCTGTCAGAGTCAGGATGATAGAAGCTGGTATCAACAGATTCCACTCTGGCTGATTCTTGTAAAAGACGACGGCTACGTAGGCATAAAAAAAGCGCATATAGAGCCAAGACCAAAAAATCAGACTACCTAGGAAGGCTGCCATATCAAAGATTGTTTGTTTTTTCATCTGAAACCTCCCTTTCTTCTTTTTAAAATTATATCAAATTTTAATGGGACATTCTATTTTTTGCTTGACTTTGATTTGCAGAGATGTTATCATCTAGTTATAAAGACTAGATAAGAAAGTGATAAAGATTTGAACGCTCAACAAGTTTTTCCCAAGTGGGACGAAATACCAGAACTAGATCTATATTTAGACCAAGTTCTGCTCTATGTAAACAATGTCTGTGGCTCTTCTATTTCAGCCGCTGACAAGGGACTGACCGCTTCTATGATTAACAACTATGTCAAGCACGGCTATATTGCCAAGCCGGTCAAGAAAAAATATCAACGCCGCCAAGTAGCTCGCTTGATTGCCATTACAACCTTAAAAACGGTCTTTTCTATCCAGGAAATCTCGGCTACTTTAAATATGCTGCATAAAGAAGCCGATTCGCGAGAGCTTTATGATGACTTCGTTGACTACATGAATGGCAATAAACTAGAGGTAGCACCCATCATTTCCACTGCCTGCCAGACGGTCAAACTCTATCAAAAGACCTTATCCCTAATCCAAGTACCAAATGAGGAGGAAGAAAATCTTGAACTACGCGCTTAAACTCAGTAAAAAACTATCCTTCGGTGAAGAAATTGCCAACGCTGTTACCCATGCGGTAGGGGCTGTTCTGATGCTGATTCTGCTGCCTATCTCAGCTATTTATAGCTATGAAGGGCACGGGTTGGTGGCCGCTGTCGGAACTTCTATCTTTGTCATCAGCCTCTTTCTCATGTTCCTATCTTCAACTGTCTACCACTCTATGTCCTATGGCTCGACCCACAAGTATATCTTGCGCATTATCGACCACTCCATGATTTACATCGCCATCGCTGGCAGCTACACGCCAGTCGTGCTGTCACTGATGAATAACTGGTTTGGCTATCTCATCATTGCTATCCAGTGGGGCACGACCATCTTCGGCATTCTCTATAAGATTTTCGCTAAGAAGGTCAATGAAAAATTCAGCTTGGCTCTCTATTTGATTATGGGCTGGCTGGTTGTCTTCATCATTCCGCAGATTATCGGTCAAACTGGACCTACCTTCTGGGGACTCATGCTGGCTGGTGGCCTCTGCTATACTGTAGGAGCTGGCTTCTATGCTCAAAAGAAGCCCTACTTTCACATGATTTGGCATCTTTTCATTCTAGCGGCTTCTGCCCTACAATACCTTGCTATCGTTTATTTTATGTAAGAGAAAAACACAAAAACCATCTGAGGATTCTCAGACGGTTTCTTTTTTTATGCTGATTGTTGATTCATCCCTGCTTTTCAGAGGCCTTCTGTGCTTGTGAGTTTTTCTGACTTGCTGAAAGATTGGATATAAGATTGGGACGGCGATGACTGTCGCTAGACTGGAGCCAAATGTACCAGTAATCTTAGCTACTGCCAGCAAAAAGGCTGCTGGTAAACTACTCCCGCCAAACAGTGTTCCTGTCAGAGTGTACTTGAGGATATTAAGCACAATCTTCACCAAAGCTGCGGCTACTGCTGTCACAAGAATATTTCTTAGTTTATCCTTTCTCTGAAAGAGTCCTTCATACAGAAAATGAATCACCACGGCTACTGCAAGTGCTTCTAGCAAGATGACTGGGATTTCCGCTGCGTAACCATTTAGCAAGTCAAATATTCCCAATCCAATAGCAGCCGCTAAAAAACCTAGTTTACTGCCAAAAATCAGACAGCCCACTACCACTAGTGCATTTCCAAAGTGAATAAACTGAGCTCCGACAGGAATTTTAAAAAACTGAATGCTCAGAAAAATCAAAGCAGCAAATAAACTAATCATGGTTAAGGTTTGCAAATCAAGTGTTTGTTTCTTCATCTTTTTCCTCCATTAAGGCTTGAAAATCAGCGAAAAGCTCTCCTAGATAGGGCTGGTAAAAAACGCCCTTCTTTGGATCTACTTGCTCTTTAAAGCTAAGTGCCAAGCTCTTTTCAATAAACTTCAAAATCACAGACAGGGCTTGCTTGATATCGATTCCCTGAACAAAAGCCGCAGCTACAAGTGTCGTCAATATATCACCCGTTCCAAAAAATTGCTGGGGCAGAGATGGACTAGAAAAGAGGTTAAACTCTTCTATTGCTGCATCAAAATAGGCCACACCAATCTGGTTTTCTTTCATTGACAAGCCAGTCAACAAGACCTTGCTCGATCCTAACTCAGCCAAACGCTTGCAGTAGTCCTCCCATCTATCTTCTGATAAACTCTCTTCGTAGGATTCTTCTAACAACAAACAGGCTTCCGTCAAATTAGGCAGAACCAAATCGGCATATTGGCAGAGGCGACGCATATGGTCTAGATGGGCATCTGAAAATCCCTGATAAAAAGTCCCCTTGTCCCCCATGATAGGATCCACGATAAGGGGCAAACCTTTTTCCTCTTTAAAGCGCAGCAAATGTTCCACCTGTATGTCAGACTTCAAATATCCTGTTACCAGAGCTGAAAAGTCGAACTCCATGCTCTGCCATTGTTTCAAAAAAGAAAGCATCCCATGCGTGTAATCATCCATATAGATGTCTGAAAAACCGCCTGTATGGGAAGATAAAATCATGGTTGGCAAGAGGGCCACCTCTAGCTGGCAAATTGCAAAGAGTGGCAGGGCAGCTGTTGCAGCAACCTTCCCTAAGCCAGAAATATCTGTGGCCAGAATGACTGTTTTTGTTTTCATGACTCCTCCTACTTGCTCTCTATTGTAAAATATCTGAAAATGAGTTACAATATGAAAAAATCAAATCTGTATGGGGACAGTTTTATGGTTAAAGCAAAATACCAACGCATCGTTGATAAGATTACTAAGGATATTAAAGAGGGAAAACTGGCAACTGGTCAGAAAATCCCTTCTGTCCGGAAGCTGGCAGAGCGATACCACTGCAGTAAGGATACTGCGCAGAAGGCTCTGATTGAGCTCAAATATCAGAAATACATCTATGCCGTTCCCAAAAGCGGCTACTATGTGCTGGAGAATGCTCAGGAAGAAAAGCAGGATTTGGAGCTGCCTGTGAGGGATGACCGCCACCAAGCCTACGAGGATTTCCGACTCTGTGTAAATGAAACTCTGATCGGCCGGGAAAATTATCTCTTCAACTACTACCCTCAACAGGAAGGACTGGAGGATTTGCGTCGCTCCGTGCAAAAGCTAATGCTTGACTCTGCTGTCTATGCTTCTAGGGATCAGCTGGTACTGACTTCTGGCACCCAGCAGGCCCTCTATATCCTTTCACAGATTGAATTTCCCAATCAAAAAGAGCGTATACTGGTGGAGCAGCCGACCTACCATCGGATTAATGATCTTCTGCTAGCACAAAAACTTCCTTTTGAAACCATTGAAAGGACGCCGCAGGGGATTAACCTGCAAGAACTGGAGAAGATTTTTCAAAGCGGAAAGATCAAATTCTTCTACACCATTCCGCGTTTTCACTATCCCTTGGGCCACTCCTACAGTCGGCAGGACAAGGAAGAGATTCTTCGACTAGCCCAGCTCTATGATGTCTATATTGTAGAAGATGACTACCTATCAGACTTTGATAGCCGACGGGAGCTGACTTTTCACTATCTAGATAATAGCCAGCGGGTCATCTACATCAAGTCCTTTTCAACCAGCCTTTTCCCAGCCCTAAGAATCACCGCCCTGCTCCTTCCGCCCCAGATTCAAAAAACCTTCATTTCTTACAAAAGCGCCGTGGACTATGACAGCAACCTCATCATGCAGAAGGCCCTATCGCTCTACATTGACAGTCTCATGTTTGAAAAAAATAGGCTAGCGCTGCTGCAGCTTCAGGAAGAGGAAGCAAAAAAGGCGCAGACACTGCTAGAGCGAGCTCAGCTGCCGCTAGACAGCTATCTGACCAAGGACGGCGTCCTGCTAGACTTGAGATCACTTTCTTCCGTCAGTGCTCTCAAACACAGCAGCCTGCCGTTTGACTTCTTTGAACAAAGCTACCTTGCTAGCTGCCCTTACCAATATGCCAAGCTACACTACGATAACTTAGAAGAAAATCTAGAGAAATTAAAAGACTATTTAAAATAGGTGTAGAATTCATTTAGAATTCTACACCTTTTATTTAAAATCAGGCTTTTCAAGACTCCATCATCCCAGCCTGCAGTTGATACATTTTCTTATAGGTTCCATCTTGGGCTAACAATTCTTCGTGGCTGCCGGATTTGATAATGCGGCCCTTGTCTAAAACATAGATGCAGTCGGCATCCTGAATGGTAGACAGACGGTGGGCAATGGCAATGGTTGTCCGACCCTGCCGCATCTTTCTCAGTGAGGTTTGAATCAGCTCTTCTGTCTCCGAATCAATATTGGCTGTCGCCTCATCCAAAATTAAGATTTTAGGCTTAGTAGCGATGGTTCTAGCAAAGGCTAGAAGCTGCCGTTGACCGCTGGAAAATGTCGCTCCCCGCTCAGTCACAGGGGCATCATAGCCTTGAGGCAGCTGACTGATAAAGCCATGAGCATCTACAAACTTAGCCGCTTCTATAATCTCTTCACGCGTCAGCTGCTCTTGGTAAAGCTGAATATTGGAAGCAACGGTACCGTGATAAAGGAAGGGATCCTGCAAAACAAGGCCAATCTTTCGTCGTAGCTCCGCCTGACTATAGTCTTTAATATCACGGCCATCAATCAAAATCTGTCCCCGCTCAAACTCATAAAAACGCAGGAAAAGATTGATAATAGAGGATTTGCCAGAGCCAGTCGATCCCACAAAAGCAATTGTCTGGCCTTTTTTGACTGAAAAGGAGATATCCTGCAAAACATCTCGCTTCCCATCATAAGAAAATGAAACGTGCTTGAATTCAATACTGCCATCCTGGATTTGCAAGTCTAGATTAGCCTGCTCAGGCTCGTAGTCAGTGCGGTCCATGATTTCAAAAACCCGATCCGCAGCAACCATAGATGTCTGTAAAACAGAGTAATTCTGCATAACATCAATCAAAGGATTAAAAAGCTGATTGACATACTGGATAAAGGCATACATAATACCTGCCGTAATACCCGCCACTTGCCAAGTCAAGCCAAAGTAAGTCAGAATCACTCCATAAGCCAAGATTTTCAGCAGGGACATGGCCGGCCTCAGGAAGAGACTGTTGATATTGAGATAGCGATTGGTGAAGCCTAAATGCTGACCGTTGATTTCTTCAAATTCCCGCAGCAAGCGCTTCTCTTGCCCAAATGCCTGAATAATCCGCATCCCTTCAATGCTCTCAGATAGCTTGACATTCAAATCGCTGAGTTTATTCCGGACCTGCTTGAGCTGACGATTGGATAGATGCTGATAGAGCAAGATAGAGGCTGCCATCAGAGGTAAAAAGAGAGCAATCATCAAGGTCAATTGCCAGTTGAGGGCAAACATGGCGCTCAAAGTAACAACTAGAATCAGCAAAGAGCTCAAAAAATTAGAAAAAATCTCACTGAACATATCTGCGACTGCTTGAGTATCATTAGTCAGGCGGGAAACAATAGCACCTGCAGGCGTTTTATCAAAATAAGCCATTTGCAGGCGCTGGATATTGGCAAAACTTTCCTGTCGCAAGTCCCGAACCACGCTTTGAGCCACACGCGCAAAGAAATACTTACCTAAGAAAGTAAAAAGCACCCGAAAGAGAAAAAGACCGTAGTAAAGAGCCAAGAGAGGCAGGCCAGCCCAGGCTTGATTGCGGCCGATAAACTGATCAATAAAATAGCGGGCCAGAAGCGGCAATGCTGTTGTGACCAGAGTCGTCAGCAGGATGAAGCTCAAGGCCATGCTGCTCACTATCCTGTAGCGCCACATATAGCCTAGGAGGCGATGAAAAGTTGCTTTCTTTTTCATATTAATCTTCCTCCTTCAAGCTTTCTGCTAGCTGCTGATTATGGTATGTCTGGGCATACCAGCCCTCTTGCTCCAGTAGCTCTTGGTGAGTGCCCCGCTCCTTGATTCGTCCCTCTTCCATGACCAAAATCAAGTCTGCATGCACCAAGGCCGACAGCCGATGAGCTGTGATGATGGTTGTCTTGCCAGCACGCTCTGACTTTAGATTTTCTAAAATCAGATGCTCTGTCTTAGCATCGACAGCCGACAGGGAATCATCCAAAATCAGGATTTCAGGATTGGTAATAATAGCCCGACTCATCGCCAAGCGCTGCTTCTGTCCACCAGAAAGAGACAAGCCCCGCTCGCCAACTACTGTATCCAACCCCTCTGGCATAGCCTGAATGTCCTCATAAACACCACAGAGTTGAGCGACAGCTAGAACCTGACTATCTGTCAGCTGGGGATTTGCAAAGCGAATATTGTCCCGAATGGACAGAGCAAAGAGCATCTGTTCCTGTGGTACATAGCCGATGAGACGTCGCAAGTCTTTGAGGCGGTACTCTCGGATATCATGGCCATTCAGATAGATAGCCCCCTCCTGAATATCCTGCTCCCGCAGTAGCAAGCGCAGAAGAGTGGTCTTCCCTGAGCCTGTCTGACCGACAATTCCCAGTGTCTGTCCCTGCTCAATGGAAAAATGAATATCCGATAAACTAGTCTCCTCTGCATAAGAAAACTTCTGAATATCATAGTCCATTCGACCATTTTCCGCATGAGAGAGGGGTTGTTCAGCTTCCTTGACATCTGACTCCTGAGCCAGCAGTTTCTCAATCCGCTCATAAGAAACAGCCCCTCGCTGGCCGATGTTAAAAAGATAGCCTGTAGCCTGCAGCGGCCAAACCAGCATATCCAGATAAGTGATAAAGGTAACCAACTCTCCTATGGTAAATTGCCCTTGGGAGATGAAAATTCCACCGAAAATCAAGGTCAAAACATAAGAAAGACCGATAAAAAGCAAAACCAAGGGGTCAAAAAGAGAATCGTACTTGGCAGCCAAAACGTTTTTTTCGTAGACCTCCTGATTGGTCTGGGCAAAAGACTGAGTCTCCGCCTCCTGATAGCCAAAGGACTTGGTCACTCGAATCCCTGAAACGCTCTCCTGAACCTTATTATTCAAATCTGAAAAAGCTTCTTGAGCAGCCTTGAAACTTTCATGATTTTTTCGGCCAATCAAGCCCGTGCCCCATGACAAGAAGGGCATGGGCACAATGGCAATCAAGGTCAGCCGCCAGTCCAAAATGAAAAACATAGTCAGCAGGGTCACCAGGGCTGTAATAGAAGCATCCACAGCTGACATGACTCCGCCACCAGCCAGACTGACAACTGCATTGATATCATTGGTAGCATGAGCCATCAAGTCCCCTGTTCGATATTTCTGATAAAAAGAGGGAGACATGTGAGTAAAGTGCTCGAACAATCGAGAGCGCAGAATCCGTCCCAGATTATTGGACGTCCCTAAGATGTAAAGGCGCCAGACATAACGCAGGCCGTACATGATAAAAGCTGAAGCAATCAGCAACAGCAAATTAAAGAGCAGCTCTTGAGAAGTCAGATGTTTGCTAGCAATTCGGTCAATAACCTGACCGATGACTCTAGGCGGTATCAGATTGAAGACGCTGACCAAAGACAAGGCCAATATACCGATGATATAGCGCCGCTTTTCCAACTTAAAAAACCAGGCTAATTTTCTAATGAGGTTCATAATTTCTCCTATTCTTACTGGTCTTTTTATTATACTGTTTTTTGAGGAAAAATGAAACACAGCGGATTGGAGCGCTGTGCTTCGATTCTATTTTTTACTGGTCAGCTGGTAACTAACCGCCAGTAAATCAAAGATTTCCTGATCGCTCAGGCTATCATCTAAGGGCAGGCTGAGCCAATATTTCTTATTCATGTGAAAGGCCGGGTAAATCCCCTTTTTCTGAATCAGCTCTGCCACATGGTCATTCTTAACATTCAGCACCTCAATAGCGCCGCTTCGCTCTGCTTCAAACTTAGACCAGTCTGTGGTCAGAAAGGCTCCGTACCATTTCTTACTGTCCTGGTGGCGGAAAACCCCAGCTTTAGTCGAGCTCTTTCTGAAAGACTTCTCCCAGAGATACTCTATCTGACCCTGATAAACCTCAGCCGCATGATCCCGCAGTCGCTTACTCTGCTCATAGAGAAAGCCAACCTCATCAAAACAGTACTGACGGATAGCCAGCAGTACTTCCTGACAAGCTTCACGAACTTGACCGACAAACTCACCCGTCACCTGCTCCATCTTGACCTGCAGATAGGCGTCATCAGTCTCACAGTCAAAAACCTGATAGTCCAGCTTCCCATCTCTGATAGTCACTTCCAAGCGAAAGTCACCCTTCATAATCTTCTGCGAGAAATGATAAGCTCCATCAGACTCCTTAAAACCGTGAGTCTGAAGCTTATCTGGATTAGCCTTGTATTTTTCAAATAGTTCCAACATCTACTTAGCCGCTGCTAGCGCAGCTTACCCCTCCTTAAAATACAATTTTAGTTCCATGCAGCTGTTCTACTGCCAGACTGTCTATAATTTTCTGACGATTTCCCAGATGAATGCCACCACCCGGCATGATATCAATCCGATCAGCAGCATGCTCGATTAACTCATCCAGCCAAGCAAAATGCTCCTCAATTGGCTCACTGGCAGATCCTCCGTGGGTCAAAATTCGCTGGACACCGTTCTCAATTAGCCAATCCATTTCGCCAAACTGGTATTCAGCTGGTATCGCATCAAAAGCCATGTGAAAAACTACTTCCAGTCCCTTGCAAGCCTCCAGCAGGCGCTGCATCTTCGGAACATCTATTTCGTTCTTCTCCGTCAAGACACCAAAAACGACTCCCTGACTGCCAGCTTCCTTGGCTTTTTGGATATCTGTCAGCATAATCTCAATTTCAAGATCTGAGTAAACAAAATCACCGCCTCGTGGCCGAATCATGGTCATCACAGTCGCACCATAAAGCTTGGCTAAGTCAACTGCTGCTTGAATTACGCCATAGCTGGGTGTCGTGCCACCGACAGCCAAATTATCACAGAGCTCAATCCGTTGCGCTCCCGCCTTCATAGCCTTTTCTAACAAGGTTACATTTTCCGCACAAAATTCATAAAGCATCATCTCACCTCTGATTTAATATATTGATTTCCTCTATCTATTATAACACAAGAACTTCGCAATATCAGCTCTTATCAAATTTTCCAGCTTCTCTCTTACACCAATCAAGCCATTTGGTCTGATAGTCTTCCTTGGACAAGATGCGGTTCTGTAAATCAGCTATCGAGAAGATGCCTCTTTCTTGACAAGCTTGAACACAGTATTGATAAAAATCCCAGTTAAGATCGTCCCTATCATAATAGATGGGAATATGAGAGAGGCCAGCCTGATAAGCCTTAAAGGCTCTGCTATGTCCATCAGTAAAGAAAATTTTGCCATCCATGCGCTTGACAGGTAAAGCTTCAAGTTCTTGTTGGTCAAAATCAATACAAATCCTGTCCAGCTTTTCCCGTGAAAGGTAGGACTGACTGGGCTGAATCTGCGCTATGGGCAAAGTCAAATCAAGTGTATAGGATCTGCCTTTCTCCCTAGCATGAGTTGGATAGAAACCAAGCGACTCAAACAAACTGCGAGAGGGCCGATTGAAATCATAAATTTCTTGAACTGTTATTTTCTGATAGCCTAGATTGCGTGCGCGCTGTATCAAAGCAGAAAGCACTTTTTTACCAATGCCTTTCCCCCGATAGTCCGCATTTCCAATGACAATGGGCAAATCATCTTGCCAAAAGGTCACATCCCCAATGGCCAGCCAGCACTCCTGCTCCCAAACCTCAATAAAATACACTTCACCTTGCTTGGCAAGATATTCATACATCCTTTGAACTCGCTCTGGCGGATAGGGGTCTCTTCTGCCATCGATCATATAAATCGTATCTGGATCTTGGTACCAATCTAAGGCTAACTCAAACTGGCCATCATAGGCCCGCAAACGCAGATTGTCATCAATAACAATCAGCTCCTCTTGCTGGATATTAGGAATGGGCATCTTTTCTCCCTCACAATGCTACTGCTCAAATAATAGTATAAAAACTCCATTTGATTCGGAAGACTTCTTCCTCAAATGAAGTTTTCTTTTTTAGATTCCATAACCCATGCTGAACTGGATTTTAGCAGCTCCGTTCTGGAAGCTGATTTTGTTAATGCTGAATTGACTCTGCGGCAGAGCTAGAAGGAAACTATCTCCTTCTGTTGTGATAGATGAATTAGAGGCCTGCATTTGTTGCTTCAGCATGCCTGTCACCCAAGATTTAGGGATAGGAAGAGAGCCCAGCTTAGCACTATCAATTGTGATATGCAAGACATTATCTCTCACCGTCACATCCACCTCTAGGTCCAGCTTACTGTCAATAAAGAGCAGTTTGACTGGATACTGAATGCGTAGCTTATTGCCTTCAATGCTGTAAACACTGTTCAGCAGCTCCTGATTCTCAGAGTCAGTCAGAGAAGACTTGAGCACCTGATTAAGCTGGACGCTATTGAGAGAAACCTCTGTGCTAACTCCCTGAGCCGTTACATTGGCATTGCTCAAAGCCGGCTCAATAATACTCATCCAAGAAGCACTGCCTTGAACATTCTTTAATTGTTCACTTTGATTAACAGATGCAGGAACCAGAAATAGCACCGCTGCAAGCAACAGCACCAAAGCAATTCCCACTACTCTTTTTACCATTTTCATGTTTGTATTCCTTTAATTTGAGAAAATCCCTTTAGCTAAAAACACAGAAAGGATTTATCTTATTTTACACTATTTTTGCATAATTTTCTGTAACAAACATATTAAAAAGCTAACAATCCTGTGAGAAAAGGCTGGGACAGATAATCCCAGCCTCTTAATCACATAGCGCTAGTTTTACAAGGCTCATCATAGATAGCCTATTCTTATTTAATCACTTCCTGAGTCTTAGCATACTTGGCTTCGACTGCTTCTTTTTCAGATTTCCACCATTCTTGGTTGTCTGTGTACCACTTGATGGTCTCTTTGAGACCTGCTTCAAAGTTGGTGAACTCTGGCTTCCATCCTAGCTCATCGCGGAGCTTGCTGGCATCAATGGCATAGCGGAGGTCGTGGCCGGCACGATCTGTCACATGGTCATAAGCATCTGCTGGCTGTCCCATTTCCTTGAGAATCAGCTCCAGCACTTCCTTGTTGTTCTTCTCACCATCAGCACCAATCAAGTAAGTTTCACCGATTTGACCCTTGGTCAAAATCGTCCAAACACCTGATGAATGGTCATTGGTATGAATCCAGTCACGGACATTCTTGCCTTCACCATAGAGTTTTGGCTTGATACCACTCAGGATATTGGTGATCTGGCGCGGAATAAACTTCTCGATGTGCTGGTAAGGACCATAGTTGTTTGAACAGTTAGAAATCGTCGCTTTGACACCAAATGAGCGCACCCAAGCTTTGACAATCAAGTCTGAAGCTGCCTTAGTTGATGAGTAAGGCGAGCTTGGATTGTACTTGGTTTCAGCGGTAAATTTCTCACCAGGACCTTCTCCATGACCTGGCAGATCTTCACGCAGAGGCAGGTCACCATAGACTTCGTCAGTTGATACATGGTGGAAACGAATGTTGTACTTACGAGCTGCTTCCAAAAGTGTGTAAGTTCCGATGAAGTTGGTGTGGATAAATGGACTCGGATCATTGAGCGAGTTATCATTGTGGCTTTCTGCCGCATAGTGAACGATAGCATCAGCTTCAGCTGCCAGCTTATCTACCAAGGCTGCATCAGCAATATCTCCAACAACCAACTCAACGCGGTCGCCTAAAATTTCTTCAATATTGGCACGATTACCCGCGTAAGTCAGCTTGTCCAGCACTGTCACATGGACATCAGGAAAGTTATTGTAAACATAGTGGACGAAGTTAGAACCGATAAAACCAGCTCCACCTGTCACGATAATTTTTTTGTATTCTGTCATTTTTATTCCTTAACTTTTTTATAATTGCCTTAAGTGGTGGAGACGCAAGCAAACCTTCGGTTTCATCGCTTATTTTTGAGCCTCATGTCTCAAAAATCCCCTATCATGTAACAAACTAAACAATTTGTTACATGACTTACACCACAGCGGCAATCATTTCTTCCACTCGCTTCGCTCGGATAGGAGCTGAGCTAAATCATATATTTCAATATAAATTAATGCGTCAGAAAAGAATTCTTTTTTACAAATCTTCTTTTCTTAGAGGTTTGACATCCTTAAGTAATAGATGGTTCTTGTCTGCTTCTGAGACTTCTGCTGCTTCTAGGTTTTCCCACTGGATGCCTAGAGCTGGGTCTGCATAGTTGACAAAGGCATACTTAGGTTTGAGTTCCAAAGCCCAGTAGTCATTGACCAGATAGCTGTAGGAAACAGTATCAGAAAGGACTTGGAAGCCGTTAGCTACGCCGCGTGGCACAAAAATACCCTTGCTAGCATCGATTACTGTCTGGTAGGTATTGCCAAAGGTCTCACCTTCACGCAGGTCTACCCAAGTTCCCAAAACCTTGCCGCCATCTGCAACAGAGATGTACTTGTCCCATGGTTCAGCATGAAGACCACGTAACACGTTTTTACGAGAAAAGCTGACATTATTTTGCAGTTTTCCTTCTGCAAAGAAGCTCTCAGGGAAGCCTAGCGGCAGCATCTTTTCCTTTTGGAAATTCTCCTTGAACCAACCTCGGTTGTCACCGCGAACAGGGATATCAAACTCCAGCATACCTGGAATTCCAGGAACCTCACGCGCTGCTAATTCCTTATCAAAAAATTGTTCCGTCATCTTCTTATTCTTCTCCAATCAAGCGCAAGAGGTAGTGGCCATATTCATTTTTTTTCAATGGCTGCGCCAATTCGTGCACTTGCTCTTTAGTGATATAGCCCATACGATAGGCAATTTCTTCCAGATTTGCCACCTGAACATTCTGCATCCGCTGAACTGTTTCGATATATTGAGCAGCTTCTAAGAGACTTTCGTGGGTACCTGTATCCAACCAAGCAAAACCACGTCCCATAAGCTCAACAGACAAATCGCCACGTTCCAAGTAAGCCTTGTTGACATCTGTGATTTCCAGTTCTCCGCGAGGACTTGGTTTGATGTTCTTGGCAATTTCTACGACATCATTATCGTAGAAATAGAGTCCAGTCACGGCATAGTTAGAGCGCGGCTGTTCCGGTTTTTCTTCGATGGAGATAGCATTCATATTCTCATCAAATTCTACTACACCAAAACGTTCTGGATCCTTGACATGATAGCCAAAAACAGTTGCTCCTTTTTCCTTAGCAGCAGCATTTTGGAGCATTTTACTCAGACCTGGTCCATGATAAATATTATCCCCAAGAATCAGCGCCACGCGGTCATCTCCAATAAAATCAGCCCCAATGATAAAGGCTTGTGCCAGTCCGTCTGGACTTGGCTGCTCTGCATAAGAGAGCTTGATACCAAACTCAGAGCCATCACCCAGCAGATCTTCAAAACGAGGCAAATCTGTCGGAGTTGAGATAATCAAGATGTCCTTGATACCAGCCAGCATAAGAGTTGACAGTGGATAATAAATCATGGGTTTGTCATAAACCGGCATGAGCTGTTTTGACGCAGCGCGGGTCAATGGATACAATCGTGTACCAGAACCACCTGCAAGAATAATACCTTTCATATGAGTTTCCTCTCTTAATGTATTCTCCTTATTCTACCATTTTTGAAAGCGGATGTCATCCTTTTCACTACCCTTAAATAAAAGAAAAAGAGCGGAAATTCGGCTTTCTTCCGCTTTTTTATTCCAAGTTGGCATCACCCCAAAGCTACATCCAAGACCATCATGAGAACAAAGCCCACCATGAGACCTAAAGTCGCCACATCAGTATTGCCATTGGTCTGCGAATCAGGTATTAGCTCCTCAACCACCACGAAGATCATAGCCCCTGCCGCAAAGGATAGAGCATAAGGCAGAATCGCCGTTATAGCCAGAACTGCAACAGCTCCCAGAACAGCACCAATTGGCTCCACAATAGCAGACATAGAGCCCCAGTAAAAGGCTTTAAGCCGAGACTTGCCGTCCGTCCGAATCGGAATGGATAGAGCCGCTCCTTCTGGGACGTTTTGCAGGCCAATTCCCAAAGCTAGGCCAATCGCGCCGACAAAGGCCTCTGGACTAGGATTGGCCGCTAAAGCACCAAAGGCTACTCCAACTGCCAAACCTTCTGGAAAATTGTGAATAGTAATGGCTAAAAAGAGCAGAGCCGTCTTGGACAGCTTCTTTCGGCTATGTTCAGGAACACTCTCAGCCTCCGAAATGTCTTTGCTCAAGTGCAAGTGAGGCACCACTGCATCAATCAGCCGCAGGAAAAAACCTCCCACTAAAAAACCAATCGCTGCAGGCAACCAGGATAGCTTGCCATAAGAACTTTGCGCATATTCAATCGACGGCGCCAGAAGCGACCAAAAGGAAGCCGCAATCATGACCCCTGCTGCAAAGCCCATCATAATATCCAGCAGCTTTCTGCTGATATTCTTAAAGAAAAATACAACAGCCGAGCCTACAATGGTACATCCCCACGTGAAAAGTCCAGCCAAGAAAGCCTGCATAACTACAGGCTGCGATCGTAACCAGTCCATAAACTTCTCCTTATCCTCTGAAATCAATCATACAAAATCGTCTTGGTTTCCCCGATACAGCGTTTTTCCTCATTCCAGTAATGAATCCGCTCGAAAGAGCCTTTCCGCCAGTAGAGAGGCAAACGTTCACGTATGTCATCCTGCATATCTATTTGGTCAAGTTCCGAAATCTTCCACCATTTGGGCTCTCCTTCATGATCGTTTCCCCTGACTTGTCCTTCAAATGCAGTACAAAGAAAATCGTAATATACATACCGTTCTTCTTTACTTGGATTAGTGAAGCCTGAAATCCCCTTCAATTCCAAGTTTAGAGCAGTCAGCCCCGTTTCTTCTTTTAACTCGCGCCTTGCAGCTTCAAAAAAAGATTCTGGAAACTTTTACGAAGGTAAAAAGCTAAGCTTTTCCTATCCTCAACCTTCACCAGTCTATCCCCAGACTGGTGAAGCCACCTGGTTGTATCCACCCTTTAAAGTTATCATGCTGGCGATTAAGCAGTAAAATTTCATCATCTTTTTTCACACAAACATTGACCCAATTCAAAATAGTTTCTGTCATATCAAACCTTCTTTACATACCGCTCAATAGGATAGTCAGCTGGATTCAGCACCCCCGCTTCTCCTAAAGCCATCTGAGCCAATTGGCATCCGATGAGCGGGCCAGTTGTCAGACCAGAAGAGCCTAATCCGCTGGCAGCGTAGACATGCGGCAAGTCTGGAACGGATCCAAAGAAAGGCGCAAAGTCACTGGTATAAGCCCGCGTTCCCACGCGCTCGCCTAAAATCTCTGCAGTAGCCAACCTCGGCAAGTAAGTTTCCGCTTCTTGCTGCAACAGATCCAGCACTTTCTTATCGATCGTCAAATCAAAGCCCTGATCATTTTCATGACTGGCTCCGACACTAACCTTGCCTGCCAGAAAGGGAATGATATCCAGCTCGCCCTCAGGCATAACAACAGGGTAGTCATCCGTCTTTTCAGCCAGTTTAAAATCACGTAGCTGTCCCTTTTGCGGCCGAACATCTGTCTTATAGCCCAGTGGCTGCAAGATTTCTCCTAGCCAAGCACCCACAGCTAAGATGACACAGTCAAAGCTGCGTCCGTCCACAAGAAGTTGCTCTCCATCTACTGTCAAGCTTGCCTTTTTCTCAACCAACTCTGCCTTGCTTGCTTTCACAAGCGTCTCCGTCAAAAGTGCTCCCTCCACACGGGCACCACCGGAAGCATAAAGAAGCCGCTCAAAGCCTTGCAAGTCTGGAAATTTCTCATGGGCTTCCTGAAGGCTGAGAAGACTCAAGTCCCCTATTAAGGGCGACTCTTCACGACGATTAGCAGCCAAATCATAAAGCTCCTGCAGCTTGCTCTCATCCTTTTTCAGCAGATAAACACCTGTCTGTTGGTAAAAGTCTGTCTGGATTCCAGCCGCTTTCAGTTCCGCAATCAAGTCCTGATAAAAATCAGCGCCCAGACGCGCCATCCTGTACCAAGCCTTATTGCGCCGCTTGGAAAACCAAGGACTGATAATGCCAGCGGCTGCCTTGGTTGCCTGCCCCTTGCCGTCATCAAAGACAGTCACTTCCACATCTGGGGATTGGGACAGATAGTAAGCCGCTGTTGAGCCAACAATCCCAGCACCAATCACTGCTACTCTTTTCATGTCGCATCCTCTCAAATATGTCGGAAAGGATTGGTCGAAGCCTGACTAGCCAGAATCTCAATCTCCCAGCCCTCTTCTGCCTTCCAAGAATCAAGCTTTGCTTTCAATTTTTCCGTAAAAAGAACCTCGATATGGTGCCCAGGATCCAGCGCCAAAAGACCTTCTGTCAGCATTTCCTGGGCAGTATGATAGTAAATATCACCTGTTATGTAGACCTGCGCTCCCTTGGCAATGGCCTCTTGATAAAAGGACTGACCGCTGCCACCGCAGATAGCTACACGCTCAATCATGCGTTCGAGATCCGCTTCTTCATAAGCGACCAGACGCAAACTATCTAGTCCAAAAGTTGCCTTGATCTTAGCCGCAAAGTCCCCAAAGGTCTGAGGAGCAATCTTCCCTACGCGGCCAATACCGTAATCTGGCCCCGTCTGACTAAGATAACTTGTCTCCTCAATCTCAAGAAGCTGGCAGAACCAGTCATTAAGACCGTCCTCCACAACATCGATATTAGTATGACTGACATAGACAGCAATATCATGCTTGATGAGGCTTAAAATCATCTGATTTTGCGCCTTATCCGCCACTAGGTCCTTAAGCGGGCGAAAGATAGGCGCATGCTTAACAATAATCAGTCCAGCACCTGCCTCAATAGCCTCCACCACCGTTTGCTCACGAATATCCAATGCCACTAGAACCTTGGCTACTTCTTTATCCAATGTTCCGATTTGCAGGCCTGAAATGTCGCCCTCCATGGATAGTTCTTGCGGGCAATAGGCTTCATAACGGGCAATGATTTCACTTGCTAGCATGGAGCACCTCCTTGATACTTTCGATTTTTTGGGACATAGCAGAGCGTTCCAGCTCATTCTTTTCTGGAATATGAGTCAAAGCTCCTTCAAGTTTCTTCAGTTCTTTCTGCCATCTTAGCTGAAAAGCAGATGACTGTTGCTTCATCAGAAAAGGTCCGAAACGCTTTTCTTGCTCTGTCAAAGTTTGCTGGCCTGCTTCTGCAACCAGGATTTCGTAAAACTTACCAGCCTCTTCTAGGATATCCTCAGCTAGCAAGCGAAAGCCCTTAGACACCAGCCAGCTGCGGAGCTCATCCTCTCGGTTATTGGGTTGCAAAATCAAACGGGAAATAGAACCCAGCTTAGCTCTGCCATTTTCCAAAATCTCTGAAATCAAGCGACCACCCATGCCAGCGATAACGATGGTGTCAATCTGATCTTCGGCTTCCAAAGCTGCCAGACCATTGGCCAAACGAACCTCAATCTGCTCCGTCAAGCCATGCTCTGCTACGTTTTTCTGGGCAGACTGAAAAGGCCCTTCTACCACTTCACCGGCCAGAGCCTTCTCAATCCGTCCTTCCTGAATCAGGTAAATAGGCAGATAGGCGTGATCGCTCCCAACATCCAGCAACTTTGCCCCATCCGGCACAAAAGTAGCTACTCGCTCCAAGCGTTGGGAAATAGTCTTTTTTTGCATTGCTTACTCTTTTCTAAACATTCTTCTACTCAGTATATCATTTTTAAGGGTATAAAAAAAGCAGCGGAGGAAAAATCAGTCTGTTGATAAACTGATTTTGTCTCGCCACTTAATGATGGGGTGTTCTACCCATCGCTTTTTTATTTGATTTCCTGATACTCGGCAGCTAAACCACGCTGGACTGCCGGACGAGCTGCAATCTTCTCCGCCCAAGCAGATAGGTGTTTGTAGGATGCAGCATCCAAGAACTCAGCTGCGCCTGGATAGAGCTTATCCTGTACCAACTGCCCATACCAAGACCAGATAGCAATATCAGCAATACTGTAGTTATCTCCAGCGATATAAGCTTTCTTGGCTAATTCTTTGTCCAATAAATCCAGCTGTCGCTTGGCTTCCATTGTAAAGCGGTTGATAGGATATTCTAACTTTTCTGGAGCATAGTTAAAGAAATGACCAAATCCGCCTCCCAAGAAAGGAGCCGCTCCTGTCTGCCAGAAGAGCCAGTTGAGCACCTCAGTTCGACCGGACAAATCTGACGGAATCAGCTTTCCAAACTTCTCTGCCAGATAGAGCAGGATATTGGCTGACTCGAAGACACGAATCGGCTTATCAGCTGACTGATCTAACAAGGCCGGAATCTTAGAGTTGGGATTGATTTTCACAAAATCTGAGCCAAACTGGTCGCCATCCATAATGCTGATCTTATAGAGGTCATAGGCAGCCTCCGTCACACCCGCTGCCAGTAGTTCCTCCAGCATAATGGTCACCTTAACGCCATTTGGAGTTCCAAGCGAATAAAGCTGAAAAGGCTCTTTACCGACAGGAAGCTTCTGCTCAAAGCGCGCGCCTGCAGTAGGCTGATTGATACCTGAAAATTTTCCTTGGTCGCTGTCCGCAGCGGACCAGACTTTTGGTAATTGATAGGTCATACTTTTCTCCTTTTTTATAAAACCAAGGGCCTGTCATATCTAACAGGCCACCATAAATCTAATAAAGTCAGTCCTTCCACAAATTCATGGCATTGAGGAAATCATCAGAAACTGTCACATTTTGAGGGTTAGCTGCTTCACGCTCTTCCCTCTTAGCTTCTACTTGAGCAAGTGTTGTGATGCCTTCCTTGCGCCAATTGCGCAAGATGGCCTGAATATACTTCCAGTTGGCCTTGCCATTAAACACAGCCTCACGAAGGGCAGCCTTGACCAAGTCAGGATTGGTTTTATCATCTTGGACAGTCTTGGTCAAATCCTCAATTTCAAAGGGTGTCAAGAGACGGCCCAGCTCCTGCTGGAAGGTCTCCACCAAGTCTTTCAAAACATTCTGTGGCGCCTTTGCCACAGTCTGCGGACCGCTTTTAGCTGTCAGCAGTTCATCCAGCTTTTCTAAAGCCGGTGAAGCATCAAAGATAACCTCTGTCTCTCCATTCAGCTCAATGGTCTTATACTGCAAGAGACCTTTCTCCGTCAGATGGGACATAGAGCGATTGACTTCTGACAGGGTCTTACCAATATGCTCCGCAATCTGACTAGGCGCCAGCTCTTCCAGAGAAGTCGTATTTTGCAGATAGAAAAACTGCCAGACCAAAAAATCATCGCTGGAATCAAAGATGTCCTTAAAATGTAAAAGAAGGGCACTCGGGATTACTAGATTGCCCGATTTAAAAGCTGATAAATAAGTCATGTCACCTCTTATAGATAAGCAAAAAACGATACATCATTTTCAGGACTCTCCCAGTCGAAAGGCGTCTCCTGATAGACAGCATAATTGACCCAATTGCTGAAAAAGAGTGCTGCGGCCGAACTCCAACGCAAGGCCGGCGTCGCATGGACATCATCGTTTTTGAAATAATTCTCTGGAATATGTGGATTCTTCCCTGCCTTCAAATCGCGGAAATATTCCTTAGATAAAGTATCGCGGTCGTATTCCATGTGACCGAAACTATACACCTCTCGCAAGTCCCGGCTAGCCAATACAGAGAGGCCCGTATCCTCTCCAAATGAGAGAATTTCCAGATTAGTCAGATTGACAATATCTTCCTTTAGAACTTCGGTATGACGGGAATGCGGCGTATAAAACTCATCGTCAAAGCCACGGAAAAGTAGATTACTGCTGTCAGCTGACTGGCTATAGACACCCGATAATTTGCGCGTCATCTGCTGCTTGTCCACGCCGTAGCGAGCATAAAGTCCAGCCTGAGCTCCCCAACAGATATGCAGAGTCGAAAAGACATGGGTCTTGGACCATTCAATCACCTGCTGGAACTCTTCCCAGTAGTCCACCGCTTCAAAAGGCAGATGCTCTACCGGTGCACCAGTGATAATCAAGCCATCAAAATAGCGATTTTTAACCTCATCAAAAGTCTTATAAAAAGTCTCCATATGCTCTGCACGTGTCGTTTTAGACTGATGAGAGCTCATGTAGAGGAAGTCAATAGTCAACTGCAGCGGAGTATTAGCCAAGTGGCGCAGTATCTGAGTTTCCGTCACCATTTTCTGGGGCATGAGATTGAGTACCAGAATATTCAGAGGGCGGATATCCTGATGGTCCGCCCTGTCGTCATCCATGACAAAGATATTCTCAGAACTTAAAATGTCAACAGCTGGCAGTTTCTTATCAATCTTAATTGGCATGAAAATATCTCCTTCAATCGTTAGAAAGGCTTGGAAATACTTTTCCAGCCTATTCTTTGTTTATAGAATGTACTTTCATTATACTGAAAGGAGATATAGTTTTCAATTATACTTTTTCTCTAACTAGATATAGCTAGAAACTATGTATTAATAGTGCATCAGAACCTTATAGTCGTAATCGCCGATAACTTCGCGACCCTTGAGCTCATCCAACTCAATAAGGAAGGCACAGCCAGCTACTACACCGCCAAGACGCTCAATCATCTCAATCGTTGCCTTCACTGTTCCACCAGTCGCAAGGAGATCATCGACAATCAGAACACGCTGACCTGGCTTGATAGCATCCGCATGCATGGTTAGGGTATCAACACCGTACTCTTTTTCATAGTCAGCTGAGATAACCTCACGAGGAAGCTTACCAGGCTTGCGGACTGGAGCAAAGCCGATTCCTAACTCAAAGGCAACTGGACAGCCTACGATAAAGCCACGAGCTTCCGGTCCAACAATCATGTCAATCTTCTTGTCTGTCGCATACTGAACAATCTCACGAACAGCGTAACTGTACGCATTTCCGTTTGCCATCAGTGGGCTGATATCGCGGAATGTCACGCCTTCCTTAGGATAATTTTCAATTGTTGCAATATAGTCTTTTAAATTCATGATATACTTTCTTTCAAAAAAATTTTTTACTCTCTATTATATCACTTTTTCATCCAAATGGTAACAGAAAACTTACTTTTTATTGGTATCTATTATTTAATCTGAAAAATCATGCCTGAGTCATTTATAGACCACTTTATTGAGGCTGGGATTGAGTTGGTTAATCTTTAAAATCGTTTTTTCTAGGCAAGTCAAAATCAGATGTATAGCTCTAAATAAAGAGGTGTTGCTATTTCTTGTTCATAATTTTTTACAATATCCTTCGTAAATAAACCTAATAAGTCCAAACCATTAGATGGATTAATCTCAAATGTTGAAAATACAGAGTTTTCAAGAAAATTATGCAATTCTTTATAATTTGTCACATAGCTATACCCCTGAGGAGCGTTAAATCTCGGCGATAATTCTTTAGCTTGTTTTAATGATATAGGTGAGTCAAGAAGAGATAGGGAGTAAATTGGAGAAAAATACTTAGCACCTTCTTGCAAATGGTTTTCCAAATATGAACGACTACTATTTGCTAAATCTGAATTTTCTAAAAAGTCTTGGATATTATTACGCTGACCTAAAACCATTTTACCTACAATCATCTTAGCGGGTGAAGAAAGATATAAATAAGCTACCGTTTCTTTTTCAGGAATCCTTGAACGATATTCAAAATGCTTTTTTCCTGTTAGCAAAGCTTTAAAAAATTCTGGTTTAAAGCTCAGGATAATTTCATTCATCTAAAATGTTCTCCTTTGCAAGGCTTTGGCTTAGTCTGGTATCCTCTCATCTCTCCATCAAATAATCATAAATCCCCTGCACGGTGCCCAGAGCCATGAGTTCTTGTTCCTTGACCAGGCGCTTGAGATCTTGATAAATACGACTGCTGTCAATTTCTTTCTTTTCTGCTTCTTTATTGACCTTCATGACGCCTTCGGTAATGCTGACAAAGCCCAGCTCTTCAAAAATCTGAATCATTTTGACCAAGAGAATAGGGTCTATTTTCAGATAAGCTGCTAGATCCTTGAGTTTATAGCGAACATCAAACTCGGGGAACTGATAGATAGTCTTGTAGAGTTTAGCAAACTGCTCACGGGAACCGTAACCTGTCAGATAGTATGGCTTGGCAATCTCATTCTTAAAGTAAATCGCTTCAAAATCCTGAGACTGAAGAATCTTCTTCAAGTCCTGCAAATCATCGGGAAGGTCATAAACCACAACTGCTCTGCTATTTGTCAAATCTGGAAACTCCTCTGTGAAACGCAAGACAGGAACCTTGTCAGGCAGCGTCGCATTTTTGCTGCGGATATTGAAAAGCTGAACTCCGTCAACACGCGCATCTACCAGCATGAGCTGAAGACTGGTCTGTCCATTCCATTTATTGACAGAGAGGCTGACGGCCAGCTCCAGGTTCTTGGTCTGGGCAAACTCTGTCGCCAGGCTTCCTTGCCCAAAAGCTACTACTTCAAAAGATGCATCTTGTTGGGAAATTTTCAGCTTGAGATGGCTATTGCCAGCCCCCATAGTCCGAGCATTGTCCACTTTAAAGTCCTTGAGGTAAAAAAGCGGCTTCTTATTATCCATACCAAAAGGAGCCAGTCTCTCAAAACTTTTGAGTGTGTCAAGGGTCAGTTCTGGCAGATGCAGTTCCTCGTCTATGTACAGGGCTGTTTTGCCAGTCAAATCCAAATCATTGTCTAAGATGTAAGCTGTTAAGATGTCAGCAAGCTCCGCCAGCTTATCTGCTTCGAGAGTCATCCCAGCTGCTCCAGCATGACCACCAAAGGCAACAAAGAGGTCACGGTGACTGTCCAAAGCCTCAAATATATTGACCGCTTCAATACTGCGGGCGCTGCCCTTCGCGATGCCATCCTCAATATTAAGCACTATGACTGGCTGGTGCAGCTCTTCCAGCAAGCGCCCTGCGACAATTCCTAGTACACCAGGATTCCAGCCTTCCTTGGCCAACACCTGCACTGGTCTCTTAGGATCCAGCATGGTTTGTGCTTCTTCATAAATCTGCTGGACGATTTCCTTGCGCTCGTCATTTTTTTGGTTGATCATAAGCGCAATATCACGAGCTTCTTCGTCGTCAAAGCCTGTTAAAAGCTCAACCGCTGGATTTGGATCATCCAGCCGTCCCAGTGCATTGAGTCGAGGAGCAAGCTGGAAGCCAACTGTTTCTTCATCCAGTTCATCAGGCTGAATTCCTGCGATTTTGAAAAGTTCCTGAAGTCCTACTCGCTGGGTGTTTTTGAGAACAGAAAGGCCGTATTTGACCAAAATCCGGTTTTCCCCCGTCAGACTAACCATGTCGGCAATGGTACCGATGGCAACTAAGTCCAAAAGTTCGACTTGGACTTCTTCCAGCAAGGCTGTTGCCAGCTTAAAAGCCACCCCACAACCAGCTAGATGCTTGAAAGGGTAATCCGCTCCGCTATGCTCTGGATGGACAATCGCATAGGCGTTTGGCAGCTGCTCAGGCATAGAGTGGTGATCCGTCACGATGACATCTACGCCCAGAGACTGGGCCAGTTCGATAGCTTCAAGGCCCGCCACTCCATTATCCACTGTAATAATGAGCGAGATATCTTGATTTTCAATAAAATACTTGTAAACACTGCTATTAGGACCATAGCCGTCCGTAAAGCGATTTGGCAGATAAACCTGACACTCAGCCCCCAGCTGCTCCAAGGTTTCCTTGACAATAGATGCCGAGGTCATACCATCAGCATCATAATCACCATAGATCAAAATCTGTTCGTAATTCTCAATGGCTGAGCGAATTCGCTCCACTGCCCGCTCCATATCATGCAGATCATAAGGGTCGTGAAGCTGGTCTAAACTAGGCTCCAAAAATTCCTGTAAAGCCTCTTCAGTCTGCACACCTCTTTGGTAAAGAAGACTGGCAGCTGTGACTTCCAATCCAGCTTTTTTAGCCTTTTTTAAAAATTTCTCGTCTGTAAAATTAGTGGCAAACTGCCAGTCATATTTTGAGCTAATCATGATGAGTGAAACACTTTCTCCGTTCAATCTTGTCTGAATATTATAACATGAAAAGACTGGTTCAACCAGTCTCAAACTTCTTATCTTCGAGCAAAACTCTCAGCCTCACTCATCTAGGTAAAGCCCCTTAGCAACACTTTGATTAATAACTTCCTGAGCCAATTCCCAAAGAGTTTCAGAGGTTTCTTGGATAAAGGATTTCTTAGCGATGACCTGCGACTTGGTCAGGCCATGAGGGTTGTCATGAGGTTGAGCGACTTCCAAGTGATTGAGTAGGGGAACCAGAGCATCCAACACTCGGGCATATTTAGCCTCTATGCTAATGCCGGTTTCAAATTCCTGCCAAAGCTCTAAAAATGAATCCTGCTGATCTGATGGCAGCTTGTCTAAACTGATTTTCAAGGACTCAAGCTCTCTATCGTAAGAATCGCTCTTGCCCACGTCGTCAAAGATAAAGGTATCACCAGCATATATTTCGCCTAAATCATGAATCAATAACATAGACATGACCTTTTCCAGATTGACCTCTTCGGGGATATATTCTCGAAAGACTAGCGCCATGAGCGCCCCCTGCCAACTATGCTCAGCAGAATTTTCAAAACGATAGGCGTCCAAGGTACGATTGTTACGATGAGTGGCTTTCAATTTTTCCAGCTCATTGGTAAAAGCCAGCTGCTGTTGCAGACGTTCAAGCATGTGGAACTCCTTTGAAATGTTTTTATTATTATACCATAATAGCTCCAATAAAATTGTTGTAAGTTGTTTGAAGTATTAAAGTGACAGTTGAGCTAATTAGTGATATACTAAGACAATAAAGGTTAATCAATCGTAAACTTTGAAAGGAATTAAGTAATGACCTATCTTTTAAAAGTAGAAGATTTCATTGAAATAGAAGAAAATAAGAGTTCTTTCGATATCAATGATATGGTTGCTATTTGTAAACGGAGAAATAATCCCAATCGAGACTATTTATTTGTTAATAAATATCAAGCTAAACATTATCCTGTTAAAGCCCATAACACGCTACGGCTATTTTCCGAACTCTATCAAGAAATAAAAAGACAAATTCCTTCTGACAAGCGTATTTTAGTTGTTGGTTTTTCTGAGACGGCTACTGGAATCGCCCAGGCAATCATGCATATGGCCTTGGAAAATAAAGATTTGAAAACTGTCTTTTATTTACAGACTACTCGAGAAAGCATTAATACGGATATCCAAAATATCTCTTTCGAAGAAGAGCATTCACATGCAAGTACACAAAAATTATATTACCGATCAGATATTCCTGACTACGATACTGTTTTGTTTATCGAAGATGAAATAACAACAGGAAATACAATTGTTAACTTTATTGAGAAATTTCAAAAAATTAAAGACGGTATTTCTTTTGCTGCCGCTTCTATATTAAACTGGCAAAATACAAAGAATCGTAAGTTTTTTCAAGAAAAAGGAATCAAAAGAATATACCTAGTCAGTGGTCAAATGAGAGATAATACTCCTCTCATAGAGCTTAAAGAAAGAACACTGGAAAAACCAAGACTAACTTCAGACGTTCACTATCATTTATCTGACAACCTCAATCCTCGAACAGGTCTCACTAAAGAAGAGTTTTTAGTCTTCCAAGAAACTGCTCTAAATCGATTGATTTCGCAAGTCTCTCGGAAATCTAAAGAAGAAACAATAGCTGTCATTGGAACTGAGGAAAACATGTGGTTACCAATTAGACTAGCCCAAGAACTTGACGCAGAGGTTCGCTCCACTACAAGAAGTCCTATTTCCCTCTCCAGTGATGACAATTATCTTTTCCATAACGGCTTAGCTTTAGCCAGTGCTTACGAAACTAATAGAATGACTTTCCTTTACGATATTGAACGTCATTATGACCAAATTATCATTGTCTATGAGGTTATGACTGATGCGTTTCGAGCAGCTCTTCAGAATAAACTGCAGCCCTTTAGTAAGCAAACACTAATTTTTGTTAAACAATAAGAAAGGCTTTTATGAATTTAGTAAAAACTAGTTACCCTGAATCCGATGTAACCATCCTCTTACAAGATGTGCGTGGAAAGGTTCCTGTATTAGACACGGCCGAAAGAGAAAAGTTAAATCAGCAGGGAGTTCATTATTCCGAAATGCTACCTCTAGAATATGCCCCAACAGATCGCTATATGAAAATCTATCAAGAAAGCCTCGCAACTCTTTCTTTTGAAACTGCTAACGCTATAGCAAGTCTTTCTGAAAAGATTTTCCAGAAAAAAGGAGAAAATCTTGTTTTAGTTTCCTTAGCAAGGGCAGGGACTCCTATAGGTATTTTAATAAAAAGGTACCTTCACTATAAATATCAGCTTGATGTGCCGCATTATAGTATTTCTATCATTAGAGGTAAAGGGATTGACATAGCTGCCATGAATATTATAGCCAACAAGCACCATCCTAAGGATATTCAATTTGTGGATGGTTGGGTTGGAAAAGGAGCAATAAATACTGTCTTGGAAGAAGCCTGCCATAGGTTAGCAGAGGAAAACAAACTCTTTTCCGAACTAGATCCTACTCTAGCTGTACTCAGTGATCCAGCTTCGGTAACACCGCTTTATGGTACGCGTCAGGACTTTTTAATTCCTAGCGCTTGCTTAAATGCTACTGTCAGCGGGCTCGTCAGCAGGACGGTCAAATTAAAAGAAATGAGTGATGACGAGCTTCACGGAGCCGTTTATTATGCAGAAAACGAAGCTTACGACCATTCATTGGAATTCTTAGATAAAGTGCAATCCTATTTTGACCATGTTCAATTAGATTATTTCAATCCTTCACAAGAAGAGCTCAATGAAGATTTCAAAGGATTGGACGAAGTTAAGAAAATCGCTCAATCCTACAGCATTAGTGATATCAATAAAATAAAACCAGGAGTTGGTGAGACAACTAGAGTTCTGCTTAGACGCCTTCCAGATAGGGTATTAATTAGAGAAAAGGCTAATCAAAAATACCTTAAACATATCCTTCAACTATGTGAAGAAAAGCAAATCCCAGTCGAATATGTCAACCTACAGAAATATAATGTCTGTGGCATTATAAAGGAAGTCGCAGATTTATAGTTTATCTCTTGACAAAGACCATTTTATAAATATACAATGGTATCTATAAAGCAGGGGAGAGCAGACTTTAATAAGCTATCTCCAGTGATTTAGGAGGTAAAAAGCAAACCATCTGCACTCTTCGTTTAATTTTTATACAAAGAAGACAAAAGATGTGACATTACAATCGTAGAAAGCAGGTATATTTCATGTCGACCAGTCTGCAAAATCTGCCCTTTGAACTTTGGCGTTCAATCACAGAACGAAAAGGAATACAAGCCACTTTCGCTCCTGTTTTTACACGATATATCGGGGTTGAAAATCAAAGTAAATATGATAGTGTATTAAAAACCATTTTGGTAAAAGCTCAAGATGATTCAACTCACACTATTTACTTTGATGGCCAAATCCCAATGGATGCAGATTTTGATTTCATTAACAGCATAAAAAACGAGCTTGCTTCAATGGAAGTTAGTCAAATAGCCAGTCAGGATATTACACTCTTTGAAGATGCAGAGCTCAATCGTCAATTTCTGATTGCTCTAGAATATATAACAAACCTTGCTATCCGTCAGGAAAATTTCCTGAATAACAGCGTAAGAAATAATTTTATTTGCAAAATGCTCCTCTATGCATACTTACATATTTACAGTTTATCCTATCAAGATAGAGATTACCTTACAAACAAGTGCATCTACTATGGTAGTATCTCCAAACACGATATATATTTCTTGCTGTTACTAAATCGCTTTGGATTTGATGTCATTTATATCAATCCACTAAAAGATGATGAAAATTTTGCTCTAGTAGACTCTGATCAAATCAGTACAATCCATAAAAATACTCAAATATTGCCTATCCAAAGTTGGGCGGAAAGAGCTAAAAATGGACAGATTATTGAGGAAAATCGCTCAATTACTTTGGATATAGAAACCCAAATTGAAGAACAATTATTTACAAATTCTGGTATTTATAAGCCTTGGCAGTTCCGAAATGGAACGACAAACCCAATTTTTTTCAATTCAACTTTAATTGATGTTGAACAAAATTGGAACGCACCCGCAAAAGTTCGGAACGGATTTAAGGCCGTTGAGAAAACAGTCTATGTCCCACATTTCTTTTTTGAAATAGAGGGAGAATATAATCCAATTGACAAGTATGCCCACTTGGTCAATATCTGCTCTTCGTCTGACAATACGCTCGTTTTAACATCCAATGGTAATGAACTGGTTACTCATGAAATAAATGATTCCGATAAGTATCAGCTTATGTTTTGTCAACTCAGTAATGGAAGTTTTGATATTGAGGAGATTATGAAGCTCCCATTCTATCGCTATGCTCCTTATAACGATGAAACAGAAAAATTCCTTCTCAATAAGATTAACGAAACCATTGCAGATACTCAACTGTTTAAACAACCATTGACAGTATCCAAAGAAGAAATATTAAACTTTGCACTGTTGATTCTACAGTTGGATAAAAGAGTAATACGACTCATAGATAGCTTTGATTTTACTAGCTTTATACCCAAGATTGTCTTTTTCTTGGAAGGCGAAACTCAATTATCAAAAAATACATGCTATGTCCTTGCCTATCTTGGAAAAATTGGTTTTGACATCATCATTTTTTCACCTGCCGGCTTATCTGACCTGAACTCTTACATTAATGCAGAGTACTTTAATACTATCAGGTTAGATGTTATAAACTATGAGCAAAATTTTCAAGCTATTCAACGAAAGCTGAAAAAACAAAATTTCTTCAGTAAACTTTTTAATTAAAGAAAGGAAAACAATATGCCTATCAACACAGGAAGTTTTGATTCAACTCCACAAGAGATTGAATCAACTGAACTTGAACTTGCTAAACCAGAAGTCCTAGCTGACAACTTAGCCTATAAGCAGAAGCTAAGATCACTGCCTGAGGTTCAGAACCTCACCAATGAGATTGATATTACTAATGTCAACTCAATTATGGCTTTCGGTCAAAAACCGAGTGAAGGAATTTCTCAAATGTCTGATGCTCTATTATCTTCCATGCGAAGGGTAGATGCAGAGGAAGCTTCTCGAATGCTCGTTCAACTTACTAAAATCATGGATAAATTCGATATTAAAGAAATTGAAAATCCAGAAAAAGCATCTGCTCTGCAAAAATTATTTGGCAAAATAAAGAATAGTATTGATAAACTTTTTGCCAAATATGAAGATATGGGTAAAGAGGTTGATCAGATTTATACCATATTGAAGCAATATGAAGTTCAGATTCACCAAACTCAAGAGAATTTGGAAAAACAATATAAAACTAATGTAGCTTACTATGAAGAATTAGAAAAATATATTGTTGCTGGTGAAATTGCTCAAGAAGAAATCGAAGCATACAGTAATCAGATTTTGGCTCGTACTGATATAACAGAGCAAGAAAAACAAACGCAACAGCAAAAACTAAGCATGATTAAAGATATGCTTGCTCAGCGAACATATGACTTGCAAATTGCTGAAAACGTGGCAATGCAAACCTGTCCTATGATTCAGACCATGCAAATGTCTAACTTTAATCTGATGCGGAAAATCAATTCTTCCTTTATTATCACTTTGCCAATCTTCAAGCAATGTTTGGTTCAAGCTATCCAATTAAAAAGACAGGAAATTCAAGCTAAGTCTATCAAACAGTTAGATGAGAAGACCAACGAACTTCTAATTCGTAATGCACAAAATACTGCAAATCAATCTGTAAATATTGCTCGTATGGCTGGAGGAAGCTCTATTCAAATGGAGACTCTTCGTACAACTTATGAGACAATCAAAAAAGGAATTGAAGAAACTAAACAAATCAACAATCAAATTGCTGAAAAACGAAAAAGTGATTCTATTGAGTTGGAACATATGAAATCTGACATGGCTGAAAAAGGGTTTATAAGCAGTCATTGATAAGACTTAAAATATGGTAACGATAACTCTTACTTGGCTTCCCTTAAGCTAAAGAGCTTTAATAATATTATGATTCAGAAAGGAATATCTGTATGGATTTCACTAATTTAAACTCTGGCAGCTCTGCTGCTCCTCTTAACCTCTCTAAAGGGAGCGTTTTAGATTTAACAAAGCAGGCTCCTGCATTAAAAAATTGTATTCTAGGCGGCGGCTGGGATATGGCTGTTGCAGGACCAACTGCTGACCTAGACTTAGCTGCCTTCTTAGTTGAAGAAAGCGGTCGTGTTGCACAAGTACCGAATGATGTTATTTTCTTCAATAATATGTCTGCAGCTGGAATTCGTCTTGAAGGTGATAATCGCACTGGAGAAGGCGAAGGCGACGATGAACGAATCCAAATTAATCTTGATGCAATCGAACCTCGAATTAAGAAAATTGTCTTCTTCATTACTATTTTTGATGCAGTCACTAAACGTCAGACTTTTGGCATGATTAAAAATGCTTTTGTCCGACTTCTAGATGCCGATAATAACGAGCAGGAAATCTGCCGCTATGAATTGAGTGACAGTTATTCTGCTGATACTTCTGTAACAGCTTGTTCCCTTAGTCGGACAGCTAATGGCTGGGCTTTTGAAGCAATCGGTGAGGGAGCTATCGCTGACCTCAACCAACTCTTGTCTCGCTATATGTAATTAAGAAAATAGAAAGGAAAATATTATGGGACTTTTTGGTAAATTATTTGGTGGAGATGAGCAACAAACTCAAGCTCCTGCTGCTAACACACCTATTCAAACTGCTAGTACGGAAGGGCGCGAAGTTACACTTGATTTAAATAAAGGAGGCATGCTTAACCTTGCAAAAAATGACTTCCTTAATCTTTCTAAAACAGATTTCTCTTTAGAAAATATTCGCGTATCAGCAGGATGGGATGTTAAGACAAGTCTCTTTGGCTCTGACTTTGACCTTGATCTTTGTGCCTTCCTTCTTGATTCTTCTGGCCATCTGACTCGTTCAGTTAATAATCTTGTCTATTTCAGCAAGAAGAAATCTCAAGGTATTCAATTAGATCATGATAACCTCACCGGTGCTGGTGACGGTGATGATGAAAACATGTTTGTGAATTTCAATAATATTCATCCAGACGTGGCTCAAATCGTTGTAGCAGTTGTTATCTATTCTGGTCAAAATCGCAAACAATATTTTGGCCAAGTAAAGAATGCCTACGTTCGTTTAGTTGATCAGGCACAACGTCCTGAGAAAGAAATCGCCCGTTTCAATCTATCAGAAGATGGTGGCAAAGCAACGGCCGTTAAATTTGCTGAACTTACACGTACTGTCAATGGGTGGACTTTCAAAGCAGTTGGAGAATACCTAAACGCTTCAATCCAAGACATTGAAAAATCTTATCGTTAATTAGAAAGGAATCTCTAATGGCTATTAATTTCACTTCACTTGGCGGACCTGCCAATCCTACTCCAACACCCACTGAAGTTGCTCCTGCAACAGGAGGTGTGTCTCTTGATTTAGAAAAAAATACTATTCTGGACTTAGCCAAAGCGGCTCCAGGTCTTACAAAAGTTGACTTATGCGCTGGTTGGGATATCTCTGCTGGTGGTGCAGATTTTGACCTTGATATTTCTGCTTTCCTATTGAATGAGGCAGGTAAAATTACTTCTGCTAATGATGTTATTTTTTATAATAACAAAACTGCTCCCGGTATTCACTTAAACGGTGATAACCGTACTGGCGCAGGTGAAGGTGACGATGAAGTTATCAGTTTAGATTTAGCCGCTCTCTCACCAAGTACCCATAAGGTCATTTGCGCCGTTACTATCGATCAGGCTATCGCCCGTCGTCAAACATTTGGTATGGTTAATAATTCCTATGTTCGCTTAGTTAATGCAGAGAACAATTCTGAACTTTGCAAGTTCCAGCTTAAAGATGATTATTCTACCGACACAGCTGTTGTTTTTGCAGAACTTGTAAAAGATGGTTCATCCTGGGCCTTCCACACCATCGGTGAAGGTAAGCAAGCTGATTTAAATGGTATAGCTGCACTCTTTAGCTAAAGACAGACAGTTGTCAAATCAAGTTTTATTGACATACAAAAAAGAGACTGAACACTATTGTCTCAGCCTCTTTATTTTTAGAAAGGACAAACAAACCAAATGAATAACTTTAAAGGGCTAAGCTCAGCTGAGGTTGCAGCAAGTAAGTCAGCCCATGGAGATAATAAACTTTCCAGTAAAGAAGCCAACTCACTTCTTTCAATATTTATTGAAGCTTTCAAAGATCAGTGGATTTTGATTCTGCTGGCGGCCTTAGGTCTCAAAATTATTTTCAACTTTATCGGTATGATTTTCCCAGGTATTGGTGAAGCAAATTGGTACGAAGCAATTTCCTTGATTTTTGCCATTCTCCTGTCAACAGGATTTTCTGCTATCTCACAATATCAGAATGAGCAAAAGTTTAATACGTTACAAGAAGAAGCCAGCAAAACAAATGCTAAAGTCTATCGTGACGGTAAACTTAAAGAAATTTTAGTAGATGATATTGTCAAAGGAGACCAAATTCTTCTTCAAACTGGTGATAAAATTCCTGTTGATGGTATTATTCTTGCTGGAGAATTAAAGGTAAATCAAGCTGTCTTGAATGGAGAAAGTGAAGATGCTACAAAAATCGCTTTAGGTGATAATGCAGAACCAGATAGTCAGGACCTCTTTACAGAATTAAAAATCTTCCGTGGAACTGTGGTAACATCTGGTGAAGCTGTTATGGAAGCGACTGTGGTTGGTGACCATACTGTTCTTGGAAGCATCAATACCTCTCTCCAAGAGGATGGGAAAGATTCTCCATCGAAAGAGAAATTGAATAAACTGGCAGAAAATATTGGCGTTCTTGGATACAGTGCTGGTGCGGCTTACTCTGTCATCAACCTTGTTCTTGGTTTTCTTGCTTTAAATGCTGCAAACAATTTGAATCTTTCATCTATTTTCTTATTAGTCATTGAAACAATTCTCTTTGCAGTGACTATCATTATCATGGCAGTTCCAGAAGGATTGCCTATGATGCTGGCTCTTGTGTCTTCAATGAACTCAGGCCGCTTGCTAGCTCAGAATATTCTGGTTCGCCATCCAGATACTATTGAAACAGCAGGTTATATGAATATCCTTTTCAGCGATAAAACTGGAACAATTACAGAAGGAAAACTATCTGTTGTTGATTTCTTCCTTGGCGATGGAACTCTTTATGAGACAACTGATGAGAGTTCTGCTGCTGATTTCTCTAGTATGTCTGAAAAGTTACTCAAGCAAGTTATTCATGGTATTGGTTTGAATAATGACGCTAATGTTGCAGACGGTATAGCTGTCGGAAGTAACGCAACTGACCGTGCTCTTTTAGATTTTCTAATCAACCGTAATCTCTTAGATTTCGATACAAACACTATTGCTGAAAAAGAACAGTTTAATTCTGCTAAAAAATATGCTAGTGTTACAACTAAGTCAGGCGAAATTTACATCAAAGGAGCACCAGAATTTATTTTAGACGATTGTCATTTCTATCTTGATAAAGACGGAAATAAGACTGCTTTTACTGCAGCTGATAAAGATAAATTCTCTGCACTCTCTTTGGAACAGGCTAATCGTTCTATGCGTCTTCTTGCTATTCTTAAAAAAGAAGGCTCAGATAAAATCTTGATTGCTATTGTATGTATTCGAGACAATGTAAGAGATTCTATTAAACAAACTGTTGAAACAATGAACAAAGCTGGAGTTCAAGTAGTTATGGTTACAGGAGACCGTAAAGAAACAGCTATTGCCATTGCTAAAGAAGCTGGAATTGTTACCAGTGGTACAGATTTAATCCTAACTCATGATGAGCTAGAAAACCTCTCTGACGAAGAATTAAAAGCGCAACTCCCTAATATGAAAGTAGTAAGCCGCGCCTTACCTATGGATAAGAAGCGCTTAATCGAAGCAGCACAAGACCTTGATATGGTTTGTGGTATGACTGGTGATGGAGTAAACGACTCACCTGCTCTTAAAGCTGCTGATGTTGGTTTCTCTATGGGAGACGGAACTGAGGTTGCCCGTGAAGCCTCTGATATTGTTATTTTAAACAATAGTTTGACGTCTATCGAAAAAGCTGTGCTTTACGGCCGGACAATGAGCAAATCAGTTAGCAAATTCATTATTTTCCAGCTGACAGTTAATGTAACTACTATTGCTATGTCTCTTCTCTCTCCTCTTTTTGGTCTGAAAGAGCCATTTACAATCATTCAAATCCTTTGGATTAACCTTATCATGGATACTCTAGCTGCTCTAGCATTTGGTGAAGAACCTACCTTAGAACGGTATATGAATGAAAAGCCAGTAGCTAAAAAAGCTAATATCCTGACAAAATATATGAAGTCTGCTATTGGAGTTGCTAGTATTTTCATTACTCTTGTCTGTCTTGCTATTCTTAAAAATGTAGCTGGTATTCAAGATTTCATCACTAATGGAACTGGAAACTTTGAAATGGTAACTACCTTCACTTTTACTGTATTTATCTATGCGATTATCTTCAATTCCCTCAATACTCGAAGTACCGGACTTAATGTTTTTGAACATATTTCAGAAAACAAAAAGTTCTCTATTGTTATGATTTCTATTGCTATCGTCCAATCTTTAATCATTCAGTTTGGTGGGCAGGTCTTCAACACAGTTCCTATGGATATTGAACACTATATTGTAGCTCTTGCTATTGCTGTTCTGATTATTCCTATAGACTTTATTCGAAAAGCTCTTACGAAATAAATGTTAGTTATGAAAAGGCTGAGACAATAGTGTTTCGGCCTTTTACTTATCATTTTTTGCAGAAGTGTGTATGAATGTTTAATAAATAGGAAAAATTGCTCATTCTAATTATACATTCCAATAATCTTCTAGAATTTTTTATAAAATACTTGAAGACTAGACTTATTAGCTCATTTATAGTAAGATTGGTATAGTTTGATGAATTGTACTCTTTGAAAACTAAAATTTATTCTCTTAAGACATTTGAGATTAAACTATTCTATCATTTTAGTTTGACCCAAAATTTAAGACAATCAATCTAACTATAATAACTATTAAATATAACTGATTAAAATTTTAAAAATTTTGTTTTCAATTAGACCTTTACAAATATCAGTCCCAATAAAGAGAGGAATATTATGCTTTTTGCTACTGATTTAGATAGAACCATTATTTATTCTAATAAATTTGTTGAAAATTATCAGACTGTTTCTTGTGTAGAACATCTAGACGGACGTGAAATCTCCTATATGAGCCATAGAGCATTGGAATTATTGGCTCAAGTCAAAACTCGCTCCGATATCCATTTACTTCCAATTACAACTCGCTCTCTAGCGCAATTCTCCCGAATTATACCCCTACAGGACTGCCCTTATGCTGTTGTTGCTAATGGTGGAATCATTTTACATAACGGTCAACCTTTAAAAGTCTGGCAGGAACACATCGAAAGAACTCGACAAATACAAGCTTTAGATTATCCTAAAATCTTAGACATTTTAACTAAATATCAAAAATACTTAACTAGAACTCCATCTTTGGTTGACAATTTATTCTTTTTTACTAAAGTTACCGAAGATCAGGATATCGTTCAAGAGTTTATCTTGCCAAGTCTTGAAAAAGATTTAAAAAATTTAGAATGGACTTTCACTCTTCAGGGGCTTAAACTTTACATCATCCCTAAAGAAATTTCTAAAGAAAACGCTCTTTCTTTTTTACAAGACTATCTCAAAGAAGAATTTCTTATTACTTCGGGTGACGGAAAATTAGATGCTGGATTCTTATCTTTAGGCGATATAAAAATGATACCAAAGAACAGTGAAGTTTACCAGCTTATCGATAATAAAGATGACTATATGATAGTTAATCAAGGAATAGAAGGCGCTGAGGATATTCTTTCAGTAGTCCTCGAACAAAAAACTTAAAAGTGTTGAATGGAAGATTTGAATGAAATTTACTTATGATTCTATACCCCTATTTAAAGAAGGATGCCAATTTAATCAAAATTCCCCTAAAGATTTATTGCAATATGCAATATCTGGACTTCTTTATATGCCCGCTCATCGAACTCAGATAGTTGATGAAATCATTGCCGGCCTCCATCCTTGCAGTAGCTCAATCTGTCTAGATCTAGAAGATTCTATCGGAGATGGAACTGTTCATCAAGCTGAATCACAGCTCTTTGAGACTTTAGACAAACTGAATCAAGCTTTGGAAACCGGCCAACTAGATTTTGATTCTCTTCCTTTAATTTTTATCCGAGTCCGTTCTTCCCAACAATTTAATCAAATGCTCAAGCATTCTTCTCCTGATATCTTTAAACTAGTTTCTGGATTTAATTTTCCTAAATTTGATTCTACTACTGCTCCTGCCTACCTTCAAGTTTTCGACAATTTTAGCAAAAGAACAAATCAAACATTTTACATAATGCCAATTCTTGAAAGCGAGAGCATCATGAAAAAGAATACCAGAATGGAAGAACTTCTTTTTATATCAGAGTTATTAAAACCCTATAAAGAGCAAGTTTTAAATATCCGTGTGGGAGCAACTGATTTTAGTAATATTTTCGGTATTCGTCGTAATGTCCACCAGACTATCTACGATGTTAAACTTATTGCTGACTGTCTAACAGATATCTTAAATATTTTTTCCGCAGATTATATCTGTTCAGGACCAGTATGGGAATACTTTAATAGCCGTTTTCAAGACGGGAATTGGGCTCATGGATTGAAAAAAGAGCTAGAATTAGACAGACTTAATGGATTCATTGGAAAAACTTGCATCCATCCTTCTCAGCTAAGCCTTATTGCTGAGAATAACATTGTTAGTTTAGAAGACTACCAAGATGCTCTGACAATTCTTAATACAAATCAGCAGCAAATTGGTGTAATAAAAGGATATAAAGAAAACCGGATGAATGAAATGAAGCCGCATAGCAAATGGGCAAAGAAAATAATCCAGTTAGCAACAGTCTATGGCATAGCTGAAGGAGATAACACAAAGGATAATTCACTGAAATCGTAGAAGGACATATAAAAGGTGTTCTGCTTAACTTATTCCTTAACTAAAAACACACGCATTAAACTAAACTTAATGCGTGTGTTTTATTTTAGATAAAGAAGTAGTAACTATTCATCTTAAACATGACAAATTTTTTAGTGATACATTTAACCTTTCCCTCGCCATCCAATCACCAACTCTGACGTCAGGTGGGTCAGGATAATCGTCAGAAGGAACGCCCAACGGCCAGTTTCCCACTTGGTCAACTGCCGGGATTTGAGCAGAAAGAAAGATAACTCAATAAAGATAGGATGGAGGAAGAAATAAAGGATACTTAGATCTTTTAAATGTCGCCAGTTTTTTTCGCGCTTCCACTCTGTTTTTAGTAGCCAATTAAATAAGAAAAGTGTAAAGGGAATGAGAGCAAAGAAAAAGTTTTTATCTAATCCCTGCCTGATGTAAACCAGAACTCCTTCACCTACCAGGAAAAGACTTGCCAGCAGAAGAGACAGCCAGCGTTTTTTCTGAAATAGTGCTACGTGCCCGTAATCAGCTAGAAAGTAACCTAAATAGATAAAAATGGGCGTATAGAAGAGGCCATTTCTGCTGGTGAAAAAGAGCTTGGCATAGGCATCGTACCAGTCCGTCAGCAGACTAGGCGTAAGGTAAGCGTGATATGTCTCAATAGCACCTAAGGCGTAAAGAATTAACAAAAGAGCAAATGTTTTCTTTGGACCCAACTTCCTATACAAGAAATGGACCAGCAGCAAACCTAAGAGAAAGGCAGGAATATACCAGAGCTGGTAGCTCATTCCAATGTAAAAGAGCGCTGCTAGAATAGCCAGAGGAGCTAGATAGAGGGGCAAATGCAGTGATTGGAAATAAGTCAAAGCATAGGGGAGATAGACCAAACTCCAAAAGCCATAGACCTTTAAAATGCCTTTAATATACAGAGTCAGTTTCGTAGAACCGTGCTCTCGCTTCCAGCGTACTCGGAAAAAATAGGCTGAAGAAATTAAAAAGAAAGGAACCGCCATGCGACCAAACATACTCTTTTGAACAAAATGCAGGGCTTCATGTTCAAAAAGCCTCTGGCAATGGACCAAAATTACCAAAATGGAAGCAATATATTGAAAAAGGCTAAGCAAGGCATAATTGACTGGCTGCCCTGGCCCTATGACTTCTCTCTTTTGCATCAAGCTTTCTCCTTACGAGGTTTGTTTAAGATGTAAATGAGCACTTTTTTCCTTTGACCTAGGACTTGTCTAGCCAAACATGCTGAAAGGCAGCGATGTCCCGATAAGGAGATTGGTTGCAGACTGCCAGCTCCATCTCAAGCATCTTTTCAGCCCAGTTAGGGGCAGTTTTATATTCATTGGCCTGCAGCCCGTAAAAAATTCGTACTCCCTGATAATCCTCAACTTCTAAAGGCAGACCTGAAATCACTTCCTGAATCTGATAAACCTTAGCGGCTCCCATGCTGTGGGTTTGATATGTCTCACCCGCCAAAAGCTGCTGGGCCTTTTCTGGATCATTTTCAAAAACCACCGTATGCATAATACGCCCGACCTCGTGATGCCTGATCAGAGAAATTTTGCCGTCTTTTTTTAAGAGGCGGGAAAATTCTGCTAAATAGAGAGCAGGGTCTGATACATACTCTAAGACATTATGACAGATGATGACATCAAAAGACTGGTCTGGAAATGTTTGCAGAAGGTTCAAACTGCCTTGCAATTGCTCATAGGAAAAGTCCTGCTTGCGCTCAGCAATCATTTCTGGGCTTGGCTCGATGGCAGTCACTTGGTTCTTTTCCGCTAGAAAATCAGCCACAATCCCAAAACCGCTACCGAAATCAAGAATTTTCTGGTCCTTCAGCGACACAAGAAAGGCAAAAACAATATCATACTGAAGCTTGCCCCAAGGCGCCTGCAGATGAGCTTTGTAAGCTTGTAGATTAGCTATCATAAAACCTCACTTATAGTTAAACATATTGGCCGCCAACTTGTCGGCAATTCTTGGGAAAAGGGTATAAATCTTGTGTGCTAGATTGAGAATCCCAGGTAGATTAATTTCCCGCTTCTTTTTACCAAAGGAACTGACAATTTTGTCCGCTACAAAGTCAGGCTCAAGGATATACTTGTCGACTGCTTTTACATAGGAACCATCCGGATCTGCCTGATCAAAAAAGGCTGTTTTGATAGGACCGGGATTAACTGTCATGACATAAACCCCAAAAGGCAGGAGTTCCAAACGCAGGGCATTAGAAAAGCCAATAGCTGCAAACTTGGTCGCTGAGTAAAGACTTGACTTGCTACTTGCAATGAGGCCGGCCATACTAACGATATTGACGATATGTCCTTGACCTGCCTGCTTCATGCGAGCTCCAAAGATACGGGACAGGTTCATCAGGGCAAAGGTATTGACTTCAAACATGGCCTCGATATCGCTGGAGCTGATTTTATCAAATTCTTCAAAAATCCCATAGCCAGCGTTATTGACTAGGACATCTATGTGGCCATACTGGCTGTCAATCCGCTCAGCAAAGCTATCCAAGGCTGAGCTGTCTGTAATATCCAGCTCCACTAGATCAAGGTTTTCTTTTTGTCCATATAATTTTTCCAGCTTAGCCTTGCTCCTTCCTACCAAAATCAGTCGGTCATGGGGTAAGAGCTTAACCATTTCCTGAGCCAACCCACCGCTAGCTCCTGTGATGATGATATTTCTCACAACTCCACCTCTTCCAAGTCCTTAACCACATGGACCTTTTCAAAGACAGCGCTAGCATCTCGGCGCATTTGGCTGATGTCCTTTGCTAGAAAGCGGGCACTGATATGATTCAGAAGGAGGCGCTTGGCACCAGCTTCCTTGGCTACTTCTGCAGCCTGCATATTGGTCGAATGACCATGATTTCGGGCCAACTTTTCGTCTCCCTTGCCATAGGTCGCTTCATGGACCAGCACATCTGCTGATACAGCCAGGCGGACACTGGCAGCAGTCTTCCTAGTATCACCCAGAATAGTAATGGTCTTGCCCGGACGAGGGGCTGAGATATAGTCAGCTGCGATGATTTTGGTTCCATCATCTAGTACGATATCCTGACCGTTCTTGACTTTACCAAAGAGGGGACCAAAGGGAACGCCTGCTGCCCGCAGCTTGTCCGCATCCAGCGTTCCTTCCAAATCTTTCTGCATGACCCGATAACCCACACAGAAAATCGTGTGATCCAGCTTATCCGCATAAACAGTGAATTTGTCCGTTTCCAGAATCTTGCCCAGGCTGTTTTCATCAAACTCATGAAAATCAATCCTATAAGGCAGGCGGGAACCAGACACGCGCAGGCTAGATAGGACAAAGTTCTTAATACCCTTGGGACCGAAAATCTCTAGGTCTGTTTGCTCTTCATTAGCCTGAAAAGAACGACTGGATAGAAAACCTGGCAGGCCAAAAATATGGTCGCCATGCAGATGCGTGATAAAAATCTTGCTGATTTTGCGGGGTTTAATCGTCGTCTCCAAAATCTGGTGCTGGGTTCCTTCACCGCAGTCAAACATCCAGACCTCATTGATTTCATCCAAAAGCTTGAGGACAAGGCTGGACACATTGCGAGCCTTGGAGGGCTGACCGGCTCCGGTTCCTAAAAATTGTAATTGCATGTTCTTCTTTCTAAATGATATAAATCATGGCAGAGCGATTCTGCGAGTGATAGTATTTTCTGCCAGCATAGGCCTGGGCCAGCTGACTGACTTCATCTTGATTGTAGCCCAGAACTCTCTGGCTGCCATCTGCTAGCTGCTGCCAATCTGTCAAAGCAGTCAGCGCCTGACTGTCCACGACTTGCGACTCAGATTTGAGAGGCACCATTTTTATTCTCCCAGCTTCTTCATAGACCAAGTATTGTGAAAAGACTTGAGCAATTTCAAAGAGCAAGTCGTCTGTTACCGGCTCTGGCTTTTCAGGGAAGACCAAGCCGACTTCCTCACTCTCATAGCAAAATCCATAGGACTTGCCAGATAGATTAAGTCGTACAAAAGGCTTGCTTTCTACAAAGCTAGGCTCCGCATTCCACAAGTCCAGCGCTTGAGTAATTTCTAGAAAATAGGCTGTTGCGGCTTCCGGACTTTTCTTTTGATAAAGCTCAGCAAAGTAAGCATTGATAACGCTGGGCGGCGGTGTGATGAAACTACGCTTCTGCTCCTCTGTCAGGCCAGCCAATACTTGCTCTAAGTAGACCCTGTCTAGACTAGTAAAACCGCCGTATTTGAGGGCCAAGTCAATATAATCAGTCATAAAATTCTTCCAGTTTCCATTTGTTTTTCTCGGCAATCCAACCTGAAATGGTTTCGACATCGTCTATGTATTCTCGGTTCCCCATAATTGCGACTTTCTCTAAATCATGAATTTTATAGGCTTTAGCCGGCGCTACCTTGATAGTAAAAGGCAAAAAGAGCTCTTTCATCCGCTCCAGCAGGACTTGCTGTAAAAGAGCTCTGCTATTTTCCGCCTTAGCCGAAATCAAAGAATAAGGAGTCAAGGTCGGAGTAAAATCCTCCGCCCTATCCGCTTTGTTATAGAGAGTCAGCCGGGGAATATCCAGCATGTCCAGCTCTTTCATGATGTCGAGGACAGTCTTTTCGTGCTCCTCATGATGAGGGTCGCTGGCGTCAATAACATGGACCAGCAAATCGACATTTTTACTCTCTTCCAGTGTGGATTTAAAGCTGGATACTAGCTCTGTAGGCAAATCCTGAATGAAGCCAACTGTGTCCGTCAGCGTGACATTGAGCTGGCCACTGAGGTTGATGTTCTTGGTCGTGGCATCTAGCGTCGCAAAGAGTTCGTCCGCCTCATACTGGCTCTTGCTGGTCAAGCAGTTCATAATAGTGGACTTTCCAGCATTGGTATAGCCAATGAGACCGATTTTGAAAATACTGGATTCTAGCCGTTTTTCACGAACGGTAGCCCGATTTTTCTCCACTGCCTTGAGCTGGCGCTCAATATCATGAATCTGATTGCGGACACTGCGTCGATTGAGCTCCAGCTGGCTTTCACCAGGCCCGCGGGAGCCAATTCCACCTGCCTGACGGCTGAGCATAATACCCTGCCCAACCAAGCGAGGCAGGAGGTACTTGAGCTGGGCCAAATGAACTTGCAGCTTGCCCTCATGACTCCTAGCTCTCATGGCAAAAATATCCAAAATCAGCTGCATACGGTCAATGACCTTAACGCTCAAGTTTTCCTCCAGATTGACATTTTGCCGAGGTGTCAGGCGATTATTGACAATGACAGTCGAAATCTCTTCGGCATCAACCATCTGTCGGATTTCTTCTAACTTGCCAGATCCGACAAAGGTCTTGCTGTCATACTTTTCCCGCTTCTGGCTATAGGAGCCGACTACCTCAGCTCCTGCAGTCTTAGCTAGACTTTGCAGCTCCTCCATAGATAGGTCAAAATTCTCCGTGTCTGCCAGTTCCACACCGACCAGAAAGACACGCTCTGTTTTTTTCTCTGTTTCTATCATCTCATATCCTTACTAAGATTTGGTCAGCCAGCTACTTGTCCAGAAAATTCTTGATGTCTTCCATGACCTGATTTTTATAGTCTGGATTTCCCACCTGATAAAAAGTCACGGACATCCGGTTGCGAAACCAAGTCAGCTGGCGCTTGGCGAAACGGCGGGTATTCTGTTTGAGCTTATCCACAGCCTCTTCTAGGCTCATCTGACCTTCAAAGTAGGGGAAAAGTTCCTTGTAGCCGATACCCTTGCTGGCTTGACTGGTTGGAGCCTGCTCAAACAGCCAGCGAGCTTCTTCTAAAAGTCCGGCTTCTATCATCAGATCAACCCGCTGATTGATTCGCTCATAAAGTCGATCCCGCTCATCATCTAGACAAATCAACAAAGCTTCATAATCTGGCTGGCTGTTTTCTAGTTGACCACCTAACTGAGCAATCTCCAGCGCCCTCATAGCCCTACGTCGATTCATCTGTGGAATTTCGATACCCAGCTCTGCTATTTTTCCAAACAAAGCCTCATCTGACCAACTGTCTAGCTGCGCCCGATAGACCAGAATCTCCTCGTGAGGGACGGAGCCGCCCAGATGATAGCCCTCGAGCAAGCTCTGGATATAGAGCCCTGTGCCACCGCAAATGATGGGAAGCTGACCTTGAGACTCAATCTCACGAATAGCCTGAGCTGCCTCAGTCACAAAATCATAGGCAGAGTAGCTCTCTCCAACCTCCCGCACATCCAGCAGATGATGGGGAATGCCCTCTTGCTCCTCCGGACGAATCTTAGCCGTGCCAATATCTAAGCCACGATAGACCTGCTGGCTGTCACCGCTGATGATTTGGCCATTGAAGCGCTTGGCTACCTCGATACTCAGAGCTGTTTTTCCAACTGCTGTAGGCCCCACTATCACAATTATCTTGGTTTTCATCTTTTTTCCTTGAAAAAATTTTGATTTTTCGTTACTATTAATTATAACATAAATAATAAAAGTTCAGAAAAGGAGAAATCACATGGCTAAAGGATTTGGAAAAGGCGTTCTTACAGGAGTTGCGGCTACTGTTGCTGCTGTGGCAGGCGCAGTATATGCAGTCAAGAAAAAAGTCATCGAACCTGAAGAACAAAAAGCGGCTTTCATCGAAGAAAACCGTAAAAAAGCAGCTCGCAAACGTGTAGCACACTAAGCCTGCACATTTCACTAAAAAGCCTGGAAAAATCCAGGCTTTTTTCTTTTGAAGGAGAAAACTTAGTCAAAATTGAGTTTCCATCTAGAACACACGATAATACAAAAAGACCGCTCGTTTGGGCGGTCTTGCTTCTTGCTACAATCGGCACAGCATCAAATAATCATCTTCCCTCTCTTCAACCGTGACAAAGCCCAGTCTTTGATAAAAGCGAAGAGCGGGATTGTTTTTGGAAACGGAGAGGGAGACACCTGGATAGCCTTTGGCCTTGAGCAAGTCCAGCATGGCCGTCATCAACTGCTGCCCTAGACCTTGACCCCTGAACTCAGGCAGGAATGAAATGGATAGAGAGGGCGTCCGGTCGTTATAATAGCCATAATCTTTCATGATACGAACCCAAACGGCTCCGACCAGCCGGCCGGCCACTTCTGCCGCTAAAGCCCAATCATCTGGTTGCTGACCAAAGTCCTTGATATACATTTCTAGTTCTGGCTCATTCAAGATACTTCTGGGCAGCGGTGCTAGACCTTGGGGAATAAAAATAGCTTGGTAAAGAAATTCCTCTAGGAGTGGGATTTCCTCTGATTTTAAGGGCCTAATCTTAGCCATGATTTCTCCTTCTAGATCAACTGCTTCTCACCTATGCCAGCCTCCGCTAAGATTTTGGAAACTCGGTCAAACTGTAATCGGAAATGCTCCAGCTTGTGGCCATCCGATCCCACTGAAAAACGCTGGCCGCCCAGCTCCTTGACTAGCGAAAGAGCGTAGATAAAAAGTTCCTCATGATCATATAGATACATGGACTTGCAGTTGAGCTCAAAAGCCAGACCATGGTCAATCATCTTTTGAAAAAGCTGTCGCAGCTCTGGTTCAAAAGTTTTTAACTCCTCTACGGTAAGCACAAATTTGCGAAAACCATAGTCAAAGTGAGCTAGTACATCTGCTGGCACAGCCTCAATAGCCTCCTCTAACTCTCTCAGATAGGAGGGAATCAGCTCCATCTTATCCAGCTGCAGGACCGGATCTTCCAGATAGTCAAAACTGCCATTGTGGTGGACAGACAATAGTTTCAAGTCGTAGTCCTTGTCCGCTAGGAAGGCTAGGATATCGTCTTTACGCGGAGCGTAATAGCCAATTTCAATCCCCTTTTTGATGCGGTTGCCATATTGCTGGTTCAGCTCTGCTATTTTTGCTGAATAGGCCTCATAGTCAGGCACATCATCGTGGGGCGAGGCAGCTTCGTAAGGGTAGGGGTTAGACAAATCATAGTGTTCAGTGGTGACAATCTCGCCCTCGTAATGGTCCAGATAGTCACAGAAATCTGCCTCAGAATCATAGGAAAAATAGGTATGAAGATGGTTGTCGCGCATGCTGGGCCGCCTTTCTGCAAATCTTGTGTCCCTTTAGTATTGGTCAATTTCAGGTCGGTCGTGAATCCGGCTCTGCTTGCCTTGACGGGCCTGAAGGACGGCCTCTACCTCTTCCAGACTGACGCCAGTCTCGACGAGAGCAACCGCCAGATGGTAGAGCAGATCAGCTGTCTCATTGGCCATCTCATTCTTATCAGCATTTTTAGCCGCAATGACCACTTCAGTCGCTTCTTCACCGACTTTTTTGAGAATCTTGTCCAGCCCCTTGTCATAGAGATAGCTGGTATAGGAGCCTTCCTTGGGCTCTTTTTTGCGTTTGAGGGCTTCTTGATAGAGGGTTTCTAACATAGTATCTCCTTGTTACTGTCCTTATTTTACTATAAAAAGCAATTCTTTCCAATGGCAGGCCGGAAGCTCGATACTAACTTCTTAGTTTTATTTTTGCATTAACCAAGTACTAAAGCAAGGGAGCTTTTAGTCAGTTTGGCCATCTTCTTCATCCCAGATTGTATGAAAAAAGCAGGATTTAGCACCGGTATGGCAGGCTGCTCCCAGCTGGTCTACCTCGATCAGCAGGGTATCTAGGTCGCAATCAGCTGTGATTTTTTTGACAGTCTGGTAGTGGCCGCTAGTGGCCCCCTTATGCCAAAGTTCCTGACGTGACCGGCTCCAGTACCACATCTGACCGCTGGTGCGAGTCAGATGGTAGGCTTCTTCATTGAGATAGGCCAGCATAAGGACTTCTTTGCTGGTGTGGTCTAGGATAATGGCAGGTATAAGACCGCCTTGCTTTTGAAAATCTAACTTTACTTCTGTCATCAGATGCGCACCTCCAATCCAGCTGCTTGCATGGCTTTTTTGGTCTCTGAGATGGAGACCTGCCCATAATGGAAAATCGAGGCTGCCAAAGCACCCGTCACTGCAGTCTTTTCAAAAACTTCTAGGATATGCTGGCTACTGCCAGCACCACCAGAGGCGATGATAGGAACGGAAACCACTTGAGAGACGTCTTCCAGCATTGGCAAGTCAAAACCAGACTTGGTCCCATCCTTGTCCATACTGGTCAAAAGAATTTCCCCCGCTCCAAGACTGACAGCTTCTTGAACCCAGTCTAACAGGTCGCGACTGCTGTCCTTGCGGCCGCCAGCCAGATAGACATGCCAGCTACCATCCGCTTCTTTCTTAGCATCCACGGCCAGCACCACGCATTGACTGCCGAATTTTTCAGCACAGTCAGCTAAAAGCTGAGGATTTGCCAGTGCTGATGAATTAACCGCAACCTTATCCGCCCCAGCCTGGAGCATCCGCTTCATGTCCTCAACCGTACGAATTCCTCCACCAACGGTAAAGGGAATGAAAACCTGCTCCGCCACGCGCCGGACCATCTCGACCGTCGTGTCCCGCTCCTCGTGGGTGGCTGTAATGTCCAGAAAGACCAACTCATCACAGCCGGCTTCATAGTAGGCCTTGGCAGCATCAACTGGATCGCCCACATCAGTCAGATTGACAAAGTTGATGCCCTTGACCACCCGACCGTCCTTGACATCCAGACAAGGAATGATTCGTTTTTTCAGCATGGCTAGCTCCTTTCTGCTTCCTTGATCTGCTCTAGGCTAACTCGTCCACTGTAATAGGCCTTGCCCACAATGGCACCAGCCAAGCCCAGCTTTTTCAGCTTTTCCAAATCCTCTGCTGACTGAATGCCGCCAGAGGCAATGACTTGAGCATCCTTGAGCGCTTCCAGCAATTTTTGGTAATGCTGGATATTGGGGCCAGTAAGAGTCCCGTCTCGATCCACATCCGTATAGACAAAGAGACGGACGCCGATTTTTTCCATGGCCAATGCTAGGCTGATATAGTCCTGATTGCTGGTTTCCAGCCAACCCTCAGTTGCAACCAGCCCTGCTTTCGCATCAATGCCAATCACGATTTTGCTGCTTCCAAAGCGCTCCAGTGCGGCCTCAACAAATTCAGGATTCTTCACAGCCATAGAGCCTATGATGACACGGTCAATGCCAACCGCCAGGTAATCTTCAATCTGCTCCAGACTGCGGATACCACCCCCGACTTGGATAGCTAGACCAGTCTCCGACTTAATTCGGGCAATCAAATCCCGATTGGCCGCCCGACCTTCTAAGGCTCCGTCCAAGTCAACCACATGAATCATGGTAACCCCGGCTTCTTTGAAAACTCGAGCTTGCTTCAAGACATCGGGATTGACTACCGTCTTCTGGCTAAAATCCCCTTTAAAAAGGCGGACGGCCTGGCCGTCTTTGATATCAATAGCGGGCAGTATTTTCATAGACATACTCCTTAAACTTCTCTAGGATACCGAGACCTACAGCGCCAGACTTTTCTGGGTGAAACTGACAGCCAAAGACCGAACCTCTATGAATCATAGCTGGGATAGGCAGCCCATAATCAGACGTCACATCCAAGTACTCCTCCGGAACATCCGTATAGTAGCTATGGACGAAATAGACTGACTGGCCCTCAAGATCAGCTGTCAAAGCAGACGACTGCTGGACCTGTAAGTCATTCCAGCCCATGTGAGGCACAGGCAGACCAGCCTGATCCGGAATCCGGCGGCAAACACCTGGAATCAAGCCCAGTCCAGAGCTTTGACCATTCTCCAATCCAGACTCCAGCAGGAGCTGCATGCCTAAGCAAATGCCCAAGAGAGGCTTGCCATCAGCCACCGCCTGCTGGATAACGGAGACCAGCCCTCGCCTTTCCAACTCCTGCATAGCCGCAGGAAAAGCACCGACACCTGGTAAAATCAAACCATCGGCAGCTAAAATTTCCTGCGGAACAGCTGACAGACGCGCTGCTACTCCGACCTGAGCCAGAGCACGGAGGACATTGGCAGTATTTCCCGCGTCATAATCAATAACAATCATCATTACTACATCAACTCCTTTCACTCAGAAGGACAAGCTAGAGCAAGCCCTTGGTGGAGTTGACTCCATGAATCTCTGGATTGATCGTAATAGCCTCCCGCAGAGCTCGTCCAGTCGCTTTAAAGAGACTTTCCGCCTTGTGGTGGCTGTTCTTGCCATGAAGGATTTTCAGGTGCAGATTCATCTGCAGATTAAAAGCTAAGGCTTGGAAAAATTCCTCCACCAACTCGGTGTCAAAATTCCCAAGCTTGGGATTGTCAAAATCTGCCTCAAAGACCAGATAGGAGCGGCCGGATAGGTCCAGGCTGGCCATGCCTAGCGTTTCGTCCATAGGCACAAAGCTAGTGCCATAGCGGTTGATACCTGCCTTGTCTCCCAAAGCCTGACGCAGAGCCTGCCCCAGCACGATTCCTACATCCTCGACCGTATGATGACTGTCCACCCAAAGATCGCCTTCAGCCTTGACCGCCAGAGAAATCCGACTGTGGCGGGCAAAAAGGGTCAGCATATGGTCAAAGAATCCGACACCGGTCTCGATGGCTACCGGCTCCTGTTGGTCCAGATTGACAGCCAGCTCAATATCAGTCTCCTGTGTTTTACGCTTGATTTCAGCTTGTCTCATGGCAACTCCTTCTATTTTTCCTGTCTGCGGGCTTCGATGGCCTTGGCATGTCCCTGCAGGCCTTCTGCATAGGCCAGACTGGTAATATCCTTGTCAGCTGCTCCTACAGCAGCACGACTGTACTGGGTGTACTGGATGCGCTTGATGAAGTCATAGACACCCAGAGCTGATGAAAAACGGCTGGTGCTGGTTGTCGGCAAAACGTGATTGGCTCCCGCATAGTAGTCACCAATTGGCTCACTGGTATAATGCCCCAGAAAGACAGAGCCGGCATTTTCAACCTGATCTAGATATCTGTAAGCATCATCCATGGCAATTTCCAAATGCTCCGGTGCCACCTGATTCATGAGCTCAAACATGGCTTCCTTAGAAGGCGCAAGGATGATGCGGCCGTTGTTCTCAATCGAAGCACGCGCGATTTCCTCCCGCGGCAGCTCTTTGAGCTGTCTATCCAGCTCTGCTTCGACTTGGTCCGCCAACTCCTCCGAGTCGGTTACTAGAATAGCTCGAGCCAGCTTGTCGTGCTCAGCTTGCGACAGGAGGTCAGCTGCCACATAGACAGGACTAGCTGAACGATCCGCAATGACTCCAATCTCCGAAGGCCCAGCAATCATGTCAATTCCCACGACACCATAAACCATCTTCTTGGCCGTAGCCACAAAGATATTACCCGGTCCAGTTATCTTATCCACCTTGGGAATGGTCTCAGTTCCATAAGCCAGAGCTGCTACACCTTGGGCTCCGCCAATTTGGAAAATCCGATCCACACCAGCCAGCTTGGCTGCAACCAAAATCGCTGGAGTAAAGTGCTCTTGGGGCGGAGTAATCATGATGATTTCTTTGACACCAGCAATCTTTGCTGGGATAACATTCATGAGGACGGAGGAGGGATAGGCTGCGGTGCCGCCAGGTACATAGATGCCGACCCGCTCAATCGGCCGAATCAACTGACCACGGATAATACCCTCACTCGGACTATCCTCAAAACCAGTCTCCAACTGCTGGCGGTGGTAGGATTCGATATTAACTTGGGCATTTTTCAGGGCGGTCAAGACCTCTAGATCAATCTCCTCAAAGGCCTGGTCAATCAACTCCTGCCCAATCTCAAAATCTGTCACCTCAACCTTATCAAAGAGCATAGTATAGTCTCTTAAAGCTTGGTCACCGTCCTGTTTGACCGTTTCAATAATCTCAGCCACCGCTTCTTCCACATCTAAGTTTTGTTGACTAAGCTGCAGCTGCTCTTCGTATAAAATCCGTGAAATTTCTTCGTTACTTCCGCTTAAACGTTTGATAATTGTCATTTAAAAGCCACCTCTCTTCTTCCTACTAGGGATTCAATCTTTGCCACAAAAGGCATGATATCCGGGTTATTTTTCAGGGAAGCCTGATTGGCAATGAGCCGGGCTGACACCCGACATATGTCCTCAAAAACCAACAGGCCGTTAGCTGATAGGGTATGCCCTGTCTCCACAATATCGACAATGGCATCCGCCAGACCCAGCACTGGTGAAATCTCCACACTTCCTTGAATGGAGATGATTTCCACATCTTCCCCTTTTTGATTAAAATAATCAGTCGCCACTGTTGGGTACTTGGTCGCAATTCGCTTGCGCTTGTGATCATGAGGGTCATAGCTGGGCACCGAGGCCAGTGAGAATTTACAAAGCCCAAAGTTCAGATCCAGCAGTTCCAGATAGCCGGTCGGATGCTCAAAGAGAATATCCTTGCCGACAATACCCAAATCAGCGACTCCATGCCGCACATAAGTCGTCACGTCAGGCCCCTTAACTAAGAGAAAGCGAAAGCGACTGTCTGGACTTTCAAAAATCAAGCTGCGCCCCTTGTCTGCCATGAAGGACATATCAAAGCCAGCCTGGGTCAAGAGCTTGACCGTATCTTCCTCAATCCGCCCCTTGGTCAGGGCAATGGTAATCTGACTCATCTGCCATCACCTTCCTTTCCGCCCTCGTCCGGCAGGTCATCATGAATGGCCTGATAGACACTGTCAATGTCTAGGGACCAGCCGATAGCTGTCAGCTCTGCTGCCCCGAAGCGCTTGAAAAGCTGGTCATAGCGACCACCAGATAGAAAAGCATCTGGCACTCGGTCACCAAAGACCTTGAAGGTCAATCCAGTATAGTAAGGCATGGCTGCTACCTGCCCCAAGTCCATAATTGTCTGCTCCAGCAAGCCTGATAGGCTCTGCAGGACTTGCTCCACATCATCTAGAGCCGTCAATATCCGCTCATTGTCAACTATCTCTCTAGCCCTAGCTAAAACCTGTTGGCTAGGACCAAACAAATAGGGCAGCTCCTGCAAAAAATCATCAAATTCACTAGGTCTGGTCTGGGTGAATTCAAAGAGTCCCGTCCTGTTTTTCTTGCGAATATAATCTAGCAGCTGGGCCTCCCCCTGCGAATCCAAGGCCAGACTCTCTAGAATTCTCTGCAGGATTGCTGCATGGGAAAACTCGAACTGATAAGACTTAACCTGCGCCAAATCCAGCGACTGCTTGGCTGTCTTGATAGCCTCAAGCACCGCCTCGCGAGCTGGATAGCCGATAATCTCAATACCAGCTTGACTGAGCTCGTTGGCAAGACCACGCAGCTCTTCTTGATAGTGAAAGACCTTGCCCGAATAGGAAAACTTGGTCGGCGTATGCACCCTGGTCGAAGCAATAACCCGACCAATCTGGCTGGTCACATCAGGCCGCAGCACCAATAGCTCGCCTTTTTTATCGAAAAGATGATAATGATGGGGCTCCACATGGTCACTGAAGACCTCGAAGTGCTCCAAAGTCGGCGTGTCAATCCGATTGAAACCCTGAGCCATCAGAAAATCACTGATGTCCCGCTCAATCTCGTAGGTCACACGCGCCCTCTTGAAAAGCTTGTCATGCATGCCAATCGGAAGGGTGATTTTATTCATAGGCTGCTTTCCTTTCTTGCTCTATTCTTACACCGGCTGGCTTTGAGTCAAACTCTCAGCTGCTGCAAATTTCTTTGATAGCTGCTAGAACTGTCTCCATCTCCTCTCGCCGTCCGATAGAGATGCGTAAAAAGTCTTTGATTCGTTCCGCTTTTGGAAAATACCGCACATAAATCTGACGCTCCTCTAGTTGCTGAAAAAGCTCTGCTGCAGAGATTCTAGTAGGCTTAGCTAGGACAAAGTTGGTCTGACTAGGCAGGACTTGAAAATCCAGCGCAGCCAATTCTCCAGCAAACCAATCTCGGGTCTCTTGAATGGCTCTACCGGTCTCCAGATAATACTCCCAGTCTTCCACTGCCGCAAGAGCTAATCTCTCTGCTAACATATCCACTGAGTAAGGATTGATGGAATCCTTAACGGCTTTCATGACAGCTATTAAGTCTGGATGCCCGATGCCGTAGCCCACCCGCAGACCAGCCAAGGCCGCATCCTTGGAAAAGGTCCGTGTGATAAAGAGGTTGGGATAGATGTCTAGCAGAGGCAGGGCAGATTGACCGCCAAAGTGAATATAGGCCTCATCCACCACCACTACCACATCCTGATTGGACGCCAGAATTTCCTCCAACTGATCTAGCGGCAGATAAATCCCCGTCGGAGCATTGGGATTGGCTAGGATAATGCCGCCATTGTCTCCAAAATAATCTGACGGATGGACCTCAAAACCATCTGTCAGTGGGATTTCTCGAAAAGGCACATGGTAGAGGTCGGCCCAGACCTTGTAAAAACCATAGGTCAAGTCCGGAAATAAGACCGACTCGCCGCTGTTAAAAAAAGCCAGGAAAGCCATGGACAAGATGTCGTCACTGCCGTTACCAATAATGAGCTGGTCGGGCGAAATACCCAAGTTTGCCGCCAAAGCTTGACAGAGCTCCGCCTGGTCCAAACTGGAATACTTGCGCAACTCCTGGGCGTCAAAGTTCTGCAGGGCCTCTGCCACCTTAGGACTTGGCCCATAAGCATTTTCATTGGTATTGAGCTTAATCATGTCTGGCTCATTGGGCTGCTGCCCTGCCACATAGGGATTGATCTGCCTGAGACCTTTTAGCTTAACCATCTTGCCACCTCTCTTTCACACACTAGCCATTATCTGACTCTGATTATCTTTTAGAACTTCTAATAAATGAAAGACGAAATTTACCGCTTTAGTAAAGGAAAATAGGGGGAATCCTATGATTTAAAAATAATAAAAAGCCCTCGCAAAAAAACTTTGCAAGGACGTTGACACGCGGTTCCACCTTTATTCGGACCTCAGTCGCCTGAGGACCCTCTGGGAGTACGAGACTCCAGATTGATAACGGCAATCAGCCGTCGGACACTAGTCTCAGACTGCTGACTGATTTCGCATCCGCACTCAAGAATGTGTCATCTAAGGATTGCATGCCGTCTCACCATTAGGCACTCTCTGTTTCTTGTCTTAGACTTTTTCTCTCATCGCTTTCAATTTATTGTTGAATATTCTACATGAATTTTTATTAAAAAGCAAGAGGAAAATTGAAAAAAATTAAATATTTTTTTCTTTCTAAATGAATTAACGCTCTTTCAGCATGGCACTGGACAAATCTAACAGATTAATCGCTGTTTCAAAATGCTCTCCCATCAGGTCATAGACAGCATCTTCGCTTAAGACGCCGCAAGCTGTATTTTCTGGGAAATCCGGTCCATTCGAGAATTCTAAATCATCAAAAAATTCCTGACCAGTATAGTAGTCCCTCAACTGGATATAATCTGACTGGCAGCGCTCCAACTCAGCTAAAGCTTCCTGGGCTCTTGCCAATACCTGAGAATATTTATTCAGGTGCTTTTCCATTTTTTGAATGCGTTCTAACTGTTCCACAGGCTTCCTTCCTTTCTGGACACGACAAAATAATCAATTCACCTGAACCACCTGCAGCTGCTCACCGCCTAGCAAAATCAAATATTTTTCAATTTGAGAAATACCATAAGAACGGCTGAGAGCTTGAGCATATAAGTCTAGCTGGCCATGGTAGCGAGCAATCAACTCAGATGAATCCTTATATTTATCCGTCTTGTAGTCGAAGAGGATAATCCGGTCCTCAAAGAGCAGGTAACCATCCAAAATCCCCCGCAAAACAAAGTTCTGACCGCTAGCGTCATCCCTCTTGAGCATGGCAAATGGTGCTTCTCGACGAACTCTGTCACTGTTCTCAATCAAGAGGCGTCCCAAATCAGTCTCAAAGAAAGATGCAATCTTAGACAGCTGAATCTGCTTTTTGACTGCGTCATCAGCCTGAACCAGAGCCAAGGCAGAACGAAGTACAGCCATGCTGGGTTTGCTATCCAAAGGGATCCGCTGCATGAGCTCATGAACGGCACTGCCGACTTGCGCCCCAGTCACCTTGGCTTTCTTGCCAAAATCAGGCAACTCAAAGCTGGGCTGAGGCCGAAAAACTGCTCGCTCATCCATGATATCCAGGCCATCCGTATCCATGATTGGCTCATAAAACTTCTTAATCTGGCTTGGAGTTCGTACACTAGGTAATTCAATAGCAGAGCGATACTGGCTATTCAGTCGATCCACGCTTTCTAAAATATCCAGAGCCCGACGGATGTCATCCGACTGACGATTATCCGCCAAATCATCCGCTGGAAAGAGCACAGGCTCATTAATTCGCCCTATCTCTTCAGCAGTTAGCTCCTTATCAGTAACAAAACGGGTCTCGTAGGCAAGATTCTCATCAGAAAAAACAGCCTGAATGGCATAGAGCCAGTCTTGGAAATTACTGAGCTGGCTGCGCAGACTGGCAGACAAACGCCCTTGCTGGCTCTTGCCCCACTTACGCTTATCCAAGGTCTCTTGACTGCCCTTGCCGACCAGATAGAGCTTGGTTTCAGCCCGCGTCATGGCCACATAAAGCAAACGCATTTGCTCAGACAAACTGGCCAACTGCAGCTCCGCTAGATTCTGCTGATAAGGCAGCGTATCCATGGAAATGCGCAACTGATTTGGCGCATAAGGATCTTCCACAGACACCGATACATCCGCCACATACTTGATGCCGACTCCCTTGGTTCGGCTGAGGATAATAGCAGAGCTGCTATCCTGACGGTTGAAGGCCTTGTCCATATTGAGCAGGAAGACATACTTGAACTCCAGCCCCTTACTCTTATGAATGGTCATGAGACGAACGGCGTCCTTAGGCGCCGCCACTGGCACACTGGCTAGATCGTGCTGATTTTCCAAGATACGGTCTATCATTCCGATAAAGCGAGACAAGCCTTTAAAGCTGGACTTTTCATACTCATTGGCCCGCAAAGAGAGAGCATAGAGATTGGCCTGTCTCTGGGCACCATTGGCTAGAGTTCCCACCATGTCATAGTAGAAACGGTCCTGATAAATCTTCCAAATCAAATCATACAGGGAATGCGTCTTGGAATAGGTCCGCCAGCTTTGCAGGGTTTCATGGAAATGCTGCAATTTTTTCTGCAGTTCCTGGGTGACTAAAGCAGGGTGCAAACCTCTACCTTCAAGGGCATTGAGCAATTTTTCATAGAGATTTTCCTGAGAACGCTCTTGACTGGCCTGCAGGGACAGCCGAGCCAGCTCGTCCTCACCAAAGTCAAACATAGGAGACTTAAGAAGGGCGGTCAAGGCATAGTCATTCAGCGGATTATTGATAGTCCGAAGGGTATCCAGCATGACTAAGACCTCAACCGACTGCAGATAGTTTGCTGAACCATCATCTGGTACCAGCGGAATCTGGTGCTGCTCAAAGGCAGCTAAAATCAAATCATTTCGGGTTCTGGATGCCGTCAGCAGCGTGATATCTTTAAAAGCCACTCCTTCTTCATTGTGCAGGCGAATGATTTCATTGATGACTAGGTCCACTTCCCCAGCTGATACTGCCTGTGGCAAGCCCTCATCAGCCTCCTCTTCCGGACTCTCCTTAGAGCCTTCATAGATTAAGAAAGAAGCGCGGTTAGCTGGATTAGGCTCACGTTTGGCTGGATTTCCCGCCACCAAATAGTGGGTTTCATTGTAGTCAATTTCCCCAACTTCTTCATCCATCAGGCGTTTGAAAACATCATTGGTCGCTTCCAGTACCTCAAGATGACTACGGAAATTTTCCTTAAGGACGATTAGCTTGCCCTGACTGCTATCCTCTTGATAGGCCTTAAACTTATCACTGAAAATCTGCGGGTCAGCTTGACGGAAACGGTAGATAGACTGCTTGATATCACCCACCATAAAGCGATTTTGCCCTCTGGCAAGCAAGTCCAGCATGCGCTCCTGCGTGTGGTTGGTATCCTGATACTCATCCACCATGACCTCGTGGTAGCGTTCCTGATAAAAGCGACGCACCTCTGGGAATGTCTCTAAAATCTCAATAGCAAAATGGCTGATGTCACCAAATTCAAAGGCATTTTCCGCTTTCTTTCGCTCCAAGTAAGCCTGTGCAAAGTCCGCCACAAAGCCCCGCAGAAGCTCAACCAGAGGCAGGCATTCATCCTGATGCTGCTCGATAAAGTCCAGTTGATAAAGCTGCTGGTCAAAGCTACGCAGCCGTTCAATCATAGGCTTTCTGGCTTCATTGTAGTCCTTGGCCATTTCTTTTTTGAGCTCGTCTGCATTCTTGCCAACCCGAGCTGTAAAGGCTTGACCATTGGACAGTTGGGAAAGTGCCACGATCTGCTTGAGAATCTGAGCCGTGTCCTCTATCGATGACAATTCATTCAGGCCTGCTAAGACGGTCAGAGCATCTTGGACATTTTCCTGATACTTGGCGCCCGCAAACTCTCTCCCTTCATGCTCCAAATGGGCGGAAAAGAAAGCTTCCAGCTCCCAAAGGGCTGATTTGATTTGACCGAATATCCTCTCTCTCTCTGCTGCAAAGTCGCTGTGCTCATAGCCATAGAGGAAGGTTTCTTCCAGCCAGCGCTGAGGGCTGCTGGTTGACTGCAGAAAACTGTAAATCCGATAAACTTGCTCCCGGAAACCTGATAAATCCTTGCGCTTACCAGTAAAGTTCTTAACCAAACGGCTAAACAAAGCCTGACGCTCGCTGTCATAGTAACGGTCAAACACTTGGCTGAAAACTTCATTTTGCAGAACCAGCTGCTCACTGGCAGACTGGAGAATTCGAAAATTCGGTGCCAAACCAAGCAGGTAACCATAGCGACTAAGCACTTTCTGGGTAAAGGCGTCCATGGTGCCAATGTCAGCATTGGGCAGGTCAGCTAATTGCTGGGCCAAATGTTGCTTGAGTTCAGGACTATCGGCCTCTTTTAAGGCCTGGCCCAGTTCCTTCTCCAGCCTCTCTTTTAGCTCGCCTGCCGCTTTGACGGTAAAGGTTGAGATAAAGAGCTGGCTGACAGCAACACCTCTAAGAATCTGGTCGATTATCCGCTGGACCATGACAAAAGTCTTACCTGAGCCGGCCGAAGCGGAGACCAGAATATTCTGGCCAGAGGAGTAGATAGCCTCAATCTGCTCTGCCGTCTTTTTCTGTGGCTTGTCCGAAGCCGCTTCTTGGGCTTGCTTAAGAGCAATCTCTTCTACAGTTAAAAAAGGAATTCTCTTCATTTTTCCATCTCCTCCCTCATCTTTTCTAGCCAGGCCTGGCGCAACTTCTCACCAGTCGGCCGCCTATCAAACTTGCTTGTATCCAGCTTTTCTAGCTGGCGTGCCTGTCCTAGGTGGAGATTGGCTTCAAAGCCAGTAATGGACTTAAACTGCTCTACATAAGGAGCAATGCTTCGTCCATTCTCTGTATAAGGATTGACTGCAAAGTGACCTGATAGAATGCCTTCTGCAGCTTTTTTATAGAGATAAGCATTGTAGGCCAGCAGCAAGTCCAAGTCTTCCTGACTCAGCAAGTTGGTCTTATTTTTTTCATAGAGCGGACCAAGCTCCTTGACAGCATCAGCCACAAAAAGTCCTTTGTACTGGAGTGGCTTCATAGACTGATTGACTGCATCCGCCAAGGTCTTGGTATCTTTAAGCGCCACAATCGGGTCTGTCATCTGCAAATACATGGCGCCAAATGTTCCCTTATCCTCTTGATAGTCTGCTAAGTCCTCAATCGCTGCCAGATAGGTCGGCAGCTGAGAATTAAGCCCATTAAAAAACTTTTCAAAGCTGAACTTAATATCGCCAGACTTATAGTCCACCACTCCCAGACTCTCGGTCTTGGTCAGACGGTCAATCCGGTCCACCTTACCGCTCACGGTCACTGCTCTGCCATTTTCCAAGGTCAGGAAAGGCTTAGAAGCTGAGCCAAAGCCAGTCTCCTCGCCAATGGTCTCAATCCCGCTTGGATGAGCCAGCACACGGCCGGTCGCTCGCGCCGTATCTAGCAAGAGTTGGCGCGCAAAACGGGTCTGTCCTGACTCACTGTAGATGCTCTCAAACTCGGCCTCTCGGCTGGTCTCTTCCATAGCTTGTGCTAAACGCCGGTCAAAATCAGCTGACGAATCATCCTGCAGGACCTTTTCAAAGATCCGATGGAGGAAAATCCCATGACTGCGAGCATCGGGATGAATGGTCCACTCTTCCTGCAGGCGCAGAACATACTTGAGAAAATAAGCATACTGATGCCGGAAATATTCGTTTAGAGCTGACGCTGAAAGTCGGAGGGGCTGATCTTTTGGATAAAGAGCTTGCAGAGTTTCAGGTTGCAAAGACTCCGTTTTCAGTTCCTTGCTGATTTGCGGAATGCTGATGCCTTCTGCTGCCAATTTCTTGCGGAGAACCCGCACAGCCACCGCCCAAAAAGTCTGCTCCTCTGCTGTCCACTCTCGGTCAATCTCCTCCTGATGGAGCTCGATAATTTGAGACAAGAGAGCTCGGTAGCTGCCAATATCATCACTGGAAGCCTGAGGCTTTTTGACAATGATAGGCAAGGAAAGCGGAGCTGCAGTCAATTCCAGTAGATAGGTCGACATGCTGTCCTCTACTTCATTGACCAAGGCTGGCGCAGACAAGACCAGCTCTTTAGTAGAAGAATTAATCAACGAAAGCGCTGTATAGCGATTCTTCTTGAGATTCTCAGAGCTGGCAATCTGGAGTTCCGCCTGAGAATCCGTCGCTTCATTAAGCCGAGCCCGATCTTCATCACTAAGCAAACTCTTGTTTTGCGCGATTTTCGGAAAACGCTCTTGAGTCAGTCCGATTGCATAGACGTAAGGAGCGGCTAAAGGTTCTATCAAGTCATAAGACTGGACCTTAACCACATCTACTGTCGCTGGCACCGTCCGATAGTTGGACAAAAGCATGCCTGACAGGATCAAGGCTAGAAAATCATCCAGTTTGACCTTGCTATCTGAAAAGACCTGAGCAAACTGCTCTAAGACATGACTAAAAGCCTTCCAGACTTCCTCATGGCGCTCCTGCTCCTGCTGACTTTCTCCCTGCAGCAGAGCCATCAAATCGTCCGACAAATGGGCTGCTTGGACGAACTCTGTAAACTTGGCTAAGAGCCCCTGCACCGTCTGGCTGCGAGATTTGAAAAAGTCTAGCAGTGGAGTCATAACCCGACGACGAATATGATTGAGACGATTTAGGTCAAATTTCCCTTGGCTATTGGCCGTGAAATCCTTGGCTAGCTTGCCGGCTCCCTTGATATCCGCAAAGCGAAGATATTGCTCAAAATAATCCAGTTCCTCCTGATTCAAAGCTCCATAGAGACCTGTCTTTAAGAGATTGAGCAGGTCTTCCAGTTGGAAATTATAGCGCTTGAGCCGCTCCAAGGACTCGACAAACTGGACCAGCGGATGCTGTGCCATCGACTCGCTCCGCCCCAGATAGTAGGGAATCTGATACTGGTCAAAAATAGTCTTGAGCTGAAGCTGGTAGGCTTCCACATCTCCCAAAAGCAGACGAATATCCTTGTAGCGCACACCATCATGAACCCGCTGCCGGATGGACTTAGCCACATACTCCAGCTCTTCTTTCTGGTTCATAGTAGCCCAAATCTGAAGCTGCGAGCGGTCTGTCTCACTAAGACTAACCGTTGATTCTGAAAAGTCATAGCGACTCTCCAAAATCTTAGAAATCCGTCCAAAGGCATCTTCCGCTTCCGCATGAGGGATATAGTTAGGCTTGACCTGATAGTCCTCGGCCAGCTTTCTCAAAAAATCCACGCTGGCCTGATAGAGATTGCCCTCACGAAAGGCTGCTCGATAGGCTTTTTGGCTGGCATAGGTCCCGATGACAATCTCCACACCTTTTCGATTCAGGAGACCGACCAGATATTCCTCTTCGGCAGAAAAACGAGTAAAGCCATCAATGACCAGGGCCAAATTCTTCAACTCCTCATCCGTATCACCAGCCAAAATATGCTGGGCAAAAGCAGTAATCTGAGAAGACGAATCAAAATCGCCCTTATTCAGAGCAGCAGTCACTGCAGTAAAAATCTTGACCAGATCCTCCCGCTTCTCAGGCTCCTCAAGAAATTCCAAATCCGCAAAGGACATCTGGGCGGTCTGCAATTCATGGTAAAGATCCATCAGCTGCTGGATAAACTGGGGATCCTTCTTAATCCGGCCATAGACCTTAAGCTCTCCATCATCCAGCTCTGTCAAGGTTCGATAAATCAGCATTCCCAGACCAATATCGTCCAAACTATGCCCTTGCCGAACATCATTGAGGACAAAATACCGAGCCATCTGGGCAAAGCGCGTTACCGTAATGGCAAAGGAAGCCTTGTTCTTCAGGCACTCCAAAACCGCCCGCTCCTTCTCAAAAGAAAGCGAATTAGGCGCAATATAAAAGACTCGCTTACCGGCCGCCACCAAGCTCTCAGCCTCAGCCACCAACACCTTGGTTAAAGAATGGCGAATATCTGTATAAAGTAATTTCATAGCCTGCCTTTTCCTCTAGAAAATATAGGAACATTATACCATTTTTACCGATAATTCTCATGGAGAATAGTCCCAAAACCCAATTACAATTCAGCATCCAAAGATAGCATTAGTAACTAGCCTCATCATGTCTATAAAAAACGAAGAAGCCACTGCTTCCAGTGACTTCCTAAGGCTCTTACTTCTTTTAAAGCAAGGGCTCATTTAATCTTATGCTTATTCATCTTTTCTTCAAAAATGCTTGTCATTATCACGCACAATTCTTCTCTTTCCTTGTCAGGAAGTTCGCCTTGCTGCTTAGCGACAGCATAAAGTTCAGGATATTGCTTGGCGACTCGCTCAACGGTCTTGGTCGTTGCATGCCCTCTCACGAAGAAAGGAATTCTCTTAATCCACTCTTGGGGCACAAGTGCCAGAATCTTTTTGGCAGCTTCCTTATCGGAAATTTCTGCAGTGCTAAGGCCTTGATTGATCTGCTCCTGTTCCTTTTCTGTAAAATCTTTTAATTCCATACACTAAATCTCCCAGTTCTATTTTCTTAATGCTAACTGAAGCAGACTACTTACCCTCTACCCACTTATCATTGTCCATGATAAAGGGCTTGGCCAAACCTTCCCCTGTGTAGTCTTTATATTTGGTCTGCAAGTATTTGTAGACATCTTCCTTGGTCGCAAATTTGATTGCCTGATAAGGCTCTTCAAAGGTCAGCTTTTCGATAAATAAATATCCGTCTTTATCTGGAACTAAGACACCGACATGGCCTACAAAGAGAGAATCACCGTCAAGATTGTCGTGGACAATGACTGAAAGCATCCTTGCTTTTTCACTAAACTTGAACTGCTTGAAGTATTCCTCCATCTTCTTAGCGTGGACTTTTACATCTTGAGTCGCTTCAGTCTTGACTCTTGAAAACAGGATATTAAAATCTTCCTTATCCTTAGCATCAAAGAGCTTGCCCTTGTCAATCGAGTCATTATCTATGAACAAGAGTTCGTCATCTTTTTCTATTTGAGGAATTTCGATGCTATTTTTCAGCAAAGTGTAAGTATTAATCCGACAATTTGTCCCGATAAAATCGCCCTTCTTTGCCTGCCACAGAGGATTGATTTTTTCGACGTCATATTCGGTTTTGGTAAATTTAGTGAAATCGCCCGTTAATCCAGTAGAGCCGACAAGTCCATTGTAGTCATTGACTAGATTGACAAAGTTATCGACACTGTCTTTATCCAATTCAGCAGCCAACAAACTCTTGACTTCTTCGACACTCTTTTTACTGTTTAGATTTGAATAAGTCGATGTAGTTTGACTTGTTTCTTTATTTTTCTGCGAACTAGCACATGCTGCCAGCCCAAAAGCCAAAGCTAGGCAGGCGCAGGACATGATTATTTTGCTGTATTTTTTCATATTTTTTTCTTCTCCACTACTCGTATTCAATTAATTACTTTAATTTACAATTTTTCTGATGAGCCTTCAACTTTTTCATGGCCCAGTCATAATGACTGGAGGTAGCACTTACAAAATAGGAACCTAGTACAGTCCCTCCGACCCATTTATAGACATTTTTTGAAAATAATTCTTCGTTTGTAAATGTGTCTGCCATTTGCAAAACATCTTGATGGGACTGATGAAAGATCTCAGTTGCCTCTTCAAGAGAAGTATTCTGATGTTTCTTCCAAAATTCCAGATTCAGCTCTCCATAAGTCTTCCAATTATAGGGCGCAGGAAGAAAAGGCTGCTCTTGTCCCTTTTGATTGGCATGCACCCAATTCAACAAGAGCTGATGCCATTCATAGAGGTGAATCAAAACATCTCTTAGATTTTTATCTCGCCTCCAATGGGCCTCTTTCTTCTTTTCATCCCGAGAAAAATCAAAAGGCGTATTTAAGTCTTGATCAGACAATTTGGAAATGAGAGTTTGTAACTTCTCATAGTTTTCCTTAGCAGCCAGCATCAAATCTTCTTTAGTTTTCGGTCTAGGCATAAGATTGCACTCCTTTGCATAGTTTCTCAGCTTATAAACAATCACCTTACAATAATAATCATCAAGAAGGGATGCCCTAAAGTAGGATAATTTCCATCCCGCGAAAACGAAATTTGATAATATTATAACAGAAAGAAGGAAAGAAAGATAATTACTGCTACGGTTAGAGGCTAGAATAAACTACAAATCCCTTTGGTAAGATGACAAGTTTCTCGTCATCAGTTTGGCAATGACTCACCAAATCAGCTGAATCTCTGTCTAAAAGATAATTCTCTTTGGACTGATTAAAAACAGCCCGGATTGCTTGATGATCATGTTCCCATTCTAAAGCCAGCACATTAGGCTTGATTTCTTCTAAGGTAAATTTCCCATACTGAATAATGCCCGCAACATCTTTGCGAAGCTGAATCAAGTTCTTCATAAAATTGAGCATATCATTGCTACTAGAAACCCGATCCCAAGGCATGACCCGTCTACAATCCGGGTCCATAGCTCCGCCCAATTCTAGCTCGGTCCCATAATAGATACAAGGAGTTCCCCTTTGTAAAAAGAGAAAGGCGAGTGCGGATTTGACAAGCTGGATATCTCCTTGAGCTGTCGTCAAGATGCGCTCTGTATCGTGCGAATCCAAGAGATTAAACATGACCTCAGAAATCTGCTGCCTGTAGTACATGGACTGGCAGTTAATCTCAGCTATGAATTGACTGGTCTTCTTGCTCCTGCTCAAAAAGTAGCCCTTGATACTATCGGATAGAGGATAGTTCATGGCAGCGTGAAACTCATCTCCATTTAACCAAGGCTGAGAGGTATGCCAAACTTCTCCAAGAATATAAAGGTCAGGCTTTTTGGCCAAAACAGCCTTACGAAAATCTCGCCAGAATTGATGATCAACCTCATTGGCCACATCCAGCCGCCAAGCATCAATATCAAAATGTTCAACCCAATAGGTCGCAACGCTTAAGAGATAGTCTTTCACCTCAGGATTTGCCGTGTTTAACTTAGGCATATAGCTGGCAAAGGCAAAGGTATGATAAGGCAGTTCTTTGGGATTCATAAGCTTGTCATTCGTCACTGGGAACTTTTGAATGTGGAACCAGTCTTTGTAAGCTGACTTTTCACCATGCTTGAGAACATCCTGCCATTGAGCAGATTGATCGCCCATATGATTGAAAACCGCATCCAGCATGACCTTCATGCCACGCAGATGAGCTTGGTCCACCAGTTGACGGAAAGTCTCCTTGTCCCCAAAGTGTCGATCAATTTCAAAGTAATCTGTCGTATTGTACTTGTGATTGCTTGGTGATTCAAAGATGGGACAGAGATAAAGCCCTGTAATCCCTAAGTCTTGCAAATAATCCAGATGGTCAATAATCCCATGTAAATCCCCACCAAAGAAATCCGTAGTCTTAGGACTGATAGCAGCATTCCAAGATAACGCTCCCTCTGGCGAAAGTTCAGCATTTCCATTGGCAAATCGTTCTGGGAAAATCTGATACCAGACCGTTTTTGAAACCCAGTCTGGAATCTGGCAGCCATCGATTTCGTGAATATAAGGGAATTTAAATCTGTTTCCCTCCGAAGCAAGATTTTCTGGACTATTGACAACGAAACCTTTATCTCCATACAAGATGCTTTGGCCTTCTTTATCTCTCAGCTCAAAGAAATATTGGAGCCGAGCAAAATCAACCGATACTGCTACTTGCCAATAATCAAATAGAGCATCTGAGATGATCTTGACCATCTCTTTCGTATCTTCATAAGAATCCTCAAGAAAAATAAAGGGATCCCCATAGTGCAAAAGGATTTTCTCTATATCCTCTTTCTTAGTCCTAATTCTGATATGCACTTGACCTTCTTTATAAAGATAGGCATACTCCGACTCCGGTCTGTGATAAATAGCTGTTAATTCCATACTTTTCAACTCCTAGATTTCTCTTTCAATTTTAAAGCAAACGTTTTCATAACGTGACTCTAGTATACTATTTTAAAAAAATGATTGCAAGCTATTGTTTAAGTTTGGGAATAAAAGGTATAGCAGAGAATATTAAAAAGCCTTGAGGACAAGGCTTAATATTAGTTTCTATCTTGAGATTTCATTTAATTCTATGTATAGTCGTATGCTCTACTTTTATTCCACCTCATATTTCTACAGAAAGTTTCTTTAAATTGATCTTTAGTGTAGTGTAGTATAAAAATCAGCTAGTATCAAGTTATTAATGTGTCCAAAAGTATAATATTGACGGTATAATCAATAGTTTAATTAAGCAAAAGGATTTCCATATTTTTTTGAATAATCGTAAAAACCATGCCTATGGAGATAGATTGTTTTTTCTATTTCATTTTT
>NZ_CAJPNR010000006.1 GCF_905372115.1 uncultured Streptococcus sp. | reverse complement strand
CTTCTGAGCTGGTGTCCCGCTTCTCAGGTATTCCAGTGCCTAAGAACAAGGCGGTCGTTGGTGGCAATGCCTTCTCTCATGAGTCCGGTATCCATCAGGATGGTGTCCTTAAGAATCCACTGACCTATGAAATCATCACACCTGAGCTGGTTGGAATCAAGAGCAATTCACTGCCGCTTGGTAAACTGTCTGGCCGCCATGCCTTTGTCGAAAAACTCAAAGAATTGGCTCTGGACTTTGCAGAATCTGAAATCAATGATCTCTTTGCTAAATTTAAGGTCTTGGCTGATAAGAAAAATGAAGTCACAGACGCTGATATTCGAGCTCTGATTGCCGGAACGACCGTCGAAAATCCTGAAGGCTTCCACTTTGATGATCTGCAGCTGACGACCAATGATGACCATACCATCACAGCAGATGTGCAGCTGGTTAATGGCGATGGTGAGACAATTAACTGTGTGGCAGAAGGCAAGGGAAGCGTTGAAGCCATCTTTAATGCAATTGACCAATTCTTTAACCAGTCTGTTCAGCTTTTGTCTTATAATATCGAAGCGGTAACGGACGGTATTGACTCTCAGGCTCGTGTCTTGGTAGCTGTTGAAAATACGGATACAGATACGATTTTCAACTCTTCTGGGATTGACTTTGATGTTCTTAAGGCCAGCGCCATTGCCTATATCCATGCCAACACCTTTGTGCAAAAGGAAAATGCTGGTGAAATCGGCCATCAGGTATCTTACCGCGATCTGCCTGCAAATAATTAGAAGGAAACGACTATGACAAAAGAAATTGTAGCTCTGGCGGGAGACGGTATCGGCCCAGAAATCATGGAAGCCGGTCTCCAAGTGCTGGCTGCTGTTGCGGACAAGTTCGGTTTTACTTATCATGTTACTGAGAAGGCTTTTGGGGGTGCTGGTATTGATGCGGAAGGTCATCCTCTGCCTCAGTCAACTCTAGAAGCGGCCAAGGAGGCGGATGCTATTCTCCTAGCAGCTATCGGCAGTCCCCAGTATGATAATGCACCGGTTCGTCCGGAGCAAGGCTTGCTCGCTCTACGCAAGGAGCTTGAACTCTATGCCAATATCCGTCCAGTTAAGATTTTCGATGCTCTTAAGCATTTGTCGCCTTTGAAGGCAGAGCGAATTGCTGGTGTGGATTTCGTGGTCGTGCGCGAGCTGACTGGTGGGATTTACTTTGGTGAGCATATTTTGAAGGACAAATCTGCTCGTGATATCAACGACTACAGCTATGAAGAGGTAGAGCGAATTGTCCGTAAGGCCTTTGACATTGCGCGTGGTCGCAGAAAGCGCGTGACCAGTATCGACAAGCAAAATGTACTAGCGACATCCAAACTCTGGCGCAGAGTAGCAGATGAGGTGGCCAAGGATTATCCAGATGTGACCTTGGAGCACCAACTGGTGGACAGCGCTGCGATGCTCATGATTACCAATCCTGTTAAGTTTGATGTCGTAGTAACAGAAAATCTCTTCGGGGATATTCTATCAGACGAGTCCAGTGTCTTGTCAGGGACGCTGGGAGTTATGCCCTCAGCCAGTCATTCGGCAGCTGGACCAAGTCTTTACGAGCCTATCCATGGTTCTGCTCCAGATATTGCAGGGAAAGGCATTTCCAATCCTATCAGTATGATCCTTTCTGTAGCAATGATGCTACGGGATAGTTTTGCAGAGCTTGAGGCTGCAGAGGCGATTGAAGCAGCGGTTGAGATGACTTTGACTCAGGGTATTTTAACCCGAGATATTGGCGGTCAGGCGACAACAACTCAAATGACGGAGTCAATTATTAATAATTTATGAAATGGATATTAACAGGTATTTGCCTACTTTGGAACCTTATCGTTTTCCTGCTTTATGGCTGGGATAAGCGAAAGGCTAAGAAAAATCACTATCGCATTCCAGAGAAAACTTTGCTCTTGTCAGCATTGGCAGCCGGAGGTTTGGGCGCTTTATTAGGCGGTCGACTCTTTCACCACAAGACCAGAAAAAGGTATTTCTGGCTGGCTTGGATTTGCGGAATAATAGTGGAAATCGGAATTTTGTATTACATATGGAGAAGCTAGTATGGCTGGAAAATCGATTTTTGATAAGCTGTGGGAAAGGCATCTGATAACTGGTGAAGAAGGCCAGCCCCAGCTTATGTATGTGGATCAGCATTATATTCATGAAGTAACCAGCCCTCAGGCTTTTCAAGGTCTTCGAGATGCAGGGCGCAAGGTTAGACGGCCGGACTTGACCTTTGGAACCTTTGATCATAATGTTCCTACGGTCAATATCTATGATATTCGGGATGTGATTTCCAAGGCTCAGATTGATAAACTTTCTGAGAATGTCAAGGATTTTGGCATCGAGCATGCGGCTCATGGATCGGAGTTGCAAGGTATTGTTCATATGGTTGGACCCGAAACGGGCAAGACTCAGCCGGGAAAATTTATCGTCTGCGGTGACAGTCACACGGCCACTCACGGAGCTTTTGGAGCTATTGCTTTTGGAATCGGTACTTCAGAGGTAGAGCACGTCTTTGCAACGCAGACCATTTGGCAGGTCAAGCCAAAGAAAATGCTGGTCAAATTTACAGGAGTGCCACCTAAGGGTGTCTATGCCAAGGACTTTATCCTCGCTCTGATTGCCCGATATGGTGTGGCTGCAGGTGTCGGTCATGTGGTCGAGTATGCTGGGGATGCGATTGAGCATCTGACCATGGAAGAGCGCATGACTATCTGCAATATGTCCATAGAGTTTGGCTCCAAGATGGGCATTATGAATCCTGATCAGAAGACCTATGATTACGTTCAAGGAAGGCCGGGTGCTCCCAAGGACTTTGAGGCAGCAGTAGCTGATTGGAAGACTCTAGTCAGTGATCCTGATGCTGTCTATGATAAGGTCATTGAGATTGATGTCTCCGAGCTGGCACCTATGGTGACTTGGGGGACCAATCCTTCTATGGGAGTAGAGTTCGGCGCGGCTTTCCCAGAAATTCGTGATATGAACGACGAGCGGGCCTACAATTACATGGACCTCTCCCCGGGTAAGAAAGCAGAAGATATTGACCTAGGTTATATCTTTATCGGCTCCTGTACCAATGCCAGACTCAGCGATTTGCAGCTGGCTGCTAAGTTTGTCGCTGGCAAGCATATCGCTCCCAATCTGACAGCTATCGTCGTACCAGGCTCTCGTCCGGTCAAGCGGGCTGCTGAAAAGATGGGACTGGATAAAATTTTCATGGATGCGGGCTTTGAGTGGCGCGATCCAGGATGTTCCATGTGCCTGGGAATGAATCCAGACAAGGTACCAGACGGAGTTCACTGTGCCTCTACTAGTAATCGGAACTTTGAGGATCGTCAGGGATTTGGCGCTAAGACCCATCTTTGCAGTCCAGCTATGGCCGCAGCGGCAGCTATTGCCGGGCACTTCGTAGACGTACGCCAGCTACCGGAGGTCCAGTAAGGAAGTTTTATGGAAAAATTTACAATCTACACGGGGACGACGGTTCCTCTAATGAACGATAATATTGATACGGACCAAATTTTACCCAAGCAGTTTCTCAAGTTGATTGATAAAAAAGGTTTTGGCAAGTACCTCATGTACGCATGGCGCTATCTGGACAATCAGTACACCGAAGATCCTGATTTCGTCTTTAATAGACCGGAGTACCGCAAGGCGACTATTCTGATTACAGGGGACAATTTCGGTGCGGGTTCCTCTCGCGAGCACGCTGCCTGGGCCTTGGCTGACTATGGCTTCAAGGTAGTCATTGCCGGTTCTTTCGGGGATATTCACTACAATAACGAGCTTAATAACGGTATGCTGCCTATCGTCCAGCCTCTTGAAGTGCGGCAAGACTTGGCTAATCTGAAGCCAACGGATGAAGTGACGGTGGATTTGGAGCAGCAGAAGATTTTTTCACCGGTGGGAGAATTCTCCTTTGACATTGATGGTGAATGGAAGCACAAGCTCCTCAACGGTCTAGATGACATCGGCATTACGCTGCAGTACGAGGATTTGATTGCAGAATATGAAAAAAATCGTCCATCTTATTGGCAGTAACCTTATTTTTGCTATATTGAGAAAATTCTGAAAAAACCTTGTCTCCGATAAAAATATATGGTAAAATAAATCTTAATTTAATAGAAAAGGAAGAAACTTATGACAAAACACATTCAATGGAACGGACAGCTTTCACAAGAAGGTTATGACATCTTGAAAGGCGACGGCGGCTGTATCGTTTGCCCGACCAAGGTGGGTTACATCATCATGACCAGCGATAAAGCTGGCTTGGAGCGTAAGTTCGAAGCTAAGGCTCGTAACCGTAATAAGCCAGGTGTTGTCCTCTGTGGCAGTATGGATGAGCTCCGTGCTTTAGCTCAGCTGAATCCGGAAATTGAAGCTTTTTATCAAAAGCATTGGGATGAAGATATCCTCTTGGGCTGTATCCTTCCATGGAAGCCAGAAGCTTTTGAAAAGCTCAAAGCCTATGGCGACGGCCGGGAAGAGCTGATGACAGATGTTCGTGGCACTAGCTGTTTTGTTATTAAGTTTGGTAAGGCGGGCGAGCAGCTGGCAGCTAAGCTTTGGGAAGAAGGCAAGATGGTTTATGCTTCTTCAGCCAACCCATCCGGTAAAGGAAACCGCGGAAAGGTCGAAGGAATCGGCGATCGCATTGAAAATGCTGTTGACCTCGTCATTGAAGCAGATGACTATGTAGCCTCTATCCAGCCAGACAAGACCATTGAAACTCGCTATGAGCAAGGTGTTATGGTCTCAATGGTTGACAAGGATGGAAAACTGATTCCAGAACAAGGTGGGCAACGTTCTATCTCACCAGCACCAGTGGTCATCCGCAAAGGCTTGGACATCGACAAAATCATGATGCACCTGTCCGATACCTTTAACTCATGGGATTACCGTCAGGGTGAATATTACTAAGATAAAAAGAAGCTCAGTGTAGGAGTCGCCTCTTTACACTGGGTTTTTTAGTTTGAAACTTTAATTTTAAATTCTTTATCCCAGTTTAAAATTATTTCCAAATAGAACAAAATTCTTGATAGTTGAAATCACAAGTGTTACAATGGAACCATTCGTTTTGGATGATAATGGATTGATTGTTGAGCATTGGGATAATAAGGAAGTCATGCCTAAGGTAGAAGACTTGACGAATCGAGGGAAGTTTTAAATTGAGGACAAACAATGATTGAATACAAAAATGTAGCGCTAGGCTATACAGAAAAGGATGTCTTGAGAGATGTCAACTTACAAATCGAGGATGGTGAATTTATGGTTTTAGTAGGTCCTTCTGGGTCAGGTAAGACAACCATGCTCAAGATGATCAACCGCCTCTTGGAACCTACAGATGGCGATATTTACATGGATGGCAAGCGCATCAAAGACTATGATGAGCGTGAGCTGCGCCTTTCTACAGGCTATGTCTTACAAGCGATTGCCCTCTTTCCAAACCTAACGGTGGCTGAAAATATTGCTCTCATTCCTGAAATGAAAGGATGGAGCAAGGCAGATATTCAGCAGAAGACTGATGAATTGCTGGAGCTAGTAGGCTTGCCTGCTGAAGACTATGCTCAGCGTATGCCGAGTGAGTTGTCTGGTGGTGAGCAGCAGCGGGTGGGGATTGTCCGTTCCATTATCGCCCAACCCAAAATATTGCTGATGGACGAGCCTTTTTCAGCTCTTGATGCTATCTCGCGTAAGCAATTGCAGAGCTTGACCAAGAGTATCCATGACCAGTTTGGGATGACAACAATCTTTGTGACCCATGACACGGATGAGGCTTTGAAATTGGGCAATCGGATTGCTGTTTTGCAGGACGGGGAGATTCGTCAAGTTGCGACACCTGAGGAAATCTTATCTGCACCTGCGACCAGCTTTGTAGCAGATTTGTTTGGAGGTGTTCAACATGGCTAATTTGTTTTCTACTTTTCAGGAGCGCTTTGGCGAATGGTTGGCAGCCTTAGGGCAACATCTCCAGCTGTCTCTTCTGACTTTACTAGTGGCCATATTCCTGACCATTCCGCTTGCTATCTATCTACATAGTCATAAAAAGGCAGCCAATTGGGTGCTGCAAATTGCGGGAATCTTTCAAACCATTCCTTCAATGGCCTTGCTGGGACTCTTTATCCCCCTCATGGGGATTGGTACATTGCCGGCACTGACTGCCCTGGTGATTTACGCTATTTTCCCGATTTTAGAAAATACTGTCACAGCTTTGAATGGGATTGATCCTAGTTTAGAAGAAGCTGGAATCGCCTTTGGGATGACCAAGTGGGAACGACTCAAAAAGTTTAAACTGCCTCTAGCAATGCCCGTCATCGTATCAGGAGTTCGGACGGCAACGGTAATGATTATCGGAACAGCAACTCTAGCAGCTCTTGTCGGAGCTGGTGGATTAGGTTCCTTCATCCTTCTAGGAATTGATCGTCGCAATGCCAGTCTAATCTTGATTGGGGCAATTTCATCTGCTGTTTTGGCCATTCTTTTCAACAGTCTCCTTAAATGGATGGAAAAAGCTAAGCTTCGGACGGTATTTACAGCTTTTGCTGTCTTAATCCTCGGCCTTGGCGCTTCTTACACACCCAGTCTAATTCCCAAGCAGGAGAAGGATCATCTGGTTATTGCTGGGAAATTGGGTCCAGAGCCAGAGATTCTTATGAATATGTATAAACTCCTTATTGAGGAAAATACGGATATGACTGTGACAGTCAAACCTAATTTTGGGAAGACTGACTTCCTTTATCAAGCTCTAAAAAAAGGTGATATTGATATCTATCCTGAGTTTACAGGTACAATTACCGGAACTCTCTTGCAGCCTGCTCCAAAGGTTAGCAATGATGCTGAAGAAGTTTTTGAAGCAGCACGTGATGGAATCAAAAAACAGGATAATCTAGTCTTGCTCAATCACATGGCCTATCAGAATACCTATGCAATTGCAGTTCCAAAGACTATCGCCAAAGAATACAATCTTAAAACCATCTCTGACCTTAAGGCAGTTCAAGACAGGCTCAAGGCAGGGTTTACCTTGGAATTTAACGACCGTGAAGATGGAAACAAGGGTTTGCAATCTCTATATGGCCTTAATCTTAATGTAGCGACCATGGAGCCAGCCCTTCGCTACCAAGCTATTCAGTCGGGTGATATTCAAATCACGGATGCCTATTCGACTGACGCAGAACTTGCGCGTTATGATTTACAAGTTTTAGAAGACGATAAGCACCTTTTCCCTCCTTATCAAGGTGCCCCTCTCATGAAGGCTGAATTGCTCGAAAAACACCCTGAATTGGAAGGTATTCTCAATAAGTTGGCTGGTAAAATTACGGAAAGCCAGATGAGCCAGATGAATTATCAAGTTGGCATTGAGGGCAAAAAAGCGGAAGCTGTTGCGCGTGATTATCTGGCCAAGGAAGGACTTTTAAAAAAATAATAAGTAAAAGAGTTAGACTTGTAAGGTCTAGCTTTTTTACTTACTTGTGGATTGACAGAATACGGATTGGAGGAGATGAGTTGAACTCTTAGTCGGGAAATCTTCATTCATTTTTGGTATAATAAAGTATCAATTCATGGAGGTGTTCCGATGGCATCTAGTCAAGAATATTTGGATTTTATCCTGAAGCAATTGCAGGGCTTAGGCCAAGAAATTAGCTTTCGCAAGATGATGGGAGAGTATTTGCTCTATTATCGGGGTCGCTTATTCGGCGGGATTTATGACAATCGCTTGCTTCTCAAGTCAGTCCAGCCAGCTCTCGATCTTTTGGAAAATCCAGTCTATGAAACTCCTTATCCAGGCGCAAAGCCGATGCTTCGTATAGAAGAAGTAGAAGATGCTGCCTTTCTCTGTAATCTGATTGAAGCAGCCTACCCTGCCTTACCAGCACCTAAAAAGAAAAAATAGTCTTTCCTTTAAAATAGACATTCTAAAAGTTGCTGTTTAAATAGACATTTTTTAAATTTTCCTTTATAATGGACTTAAAGGAGGTTTGGTATGCTTTATATTGCTCTTATTGGAGATTTAATAGAATCCAAACAGCTGAAAAATCGTAAGCAGGCTCAGAAGGACCTGCAGGACATGATGGCAGTGCTAAATCAGGATTATCAGGATTATCTGGTGTCACCTTTCACGGTAACGACTGGAGATGAGTTTCAGGCTTTGCTGCGACCTAATCCAGAAATCATGCAGCTCCTTGATCAGATTGCCTTGGGCTTTCCTCATCCGATTCGCTTTGGGCTTGGTTTGGGGGAGATTGTGACGGACATCAATCGGGAGCAGAGTATTGGTGCCGACGGTCCGGCCTACTGGAGGGCACGCGCAGCCATTGAGGCTATTCACGAGAAGAACGACTACGGCAGCAGCCGTATAGCTGTATCCTTGGGAGATGAAGAGCTCAGTCAGGCAGTCAATACGGTGTTGGCAGCTACTTCATTTATCCAGAGTAAGTGGAATACCAGTCAGAGAGAGGTTCTAGAGCAGATGCTCAAGGAATATATCTATGACGAGAATTTTTCTCATGGGGAAATGGCAGAGCTGCTGCAGATTAGTCCCAGTGCGCTTAGTAAGCGGCTGAAGTCGTCTGGACTGAAGATCTATCTGAGAAATCGTCGTTTAGCTATGAGAATGATTCTACAGGCAGCAAAGGAGGCTGAAGAATGACAAATTTTATGGGATTTTCAGAATTTTTTATGCAGAATCCGATTCTTGTACTGACTTTGCTGGCTCATGTACTAGCTGATTTTCAGCTTCAAAGTCAGAAAATGGCCGACCTCAAAAGCCGGCGGATGAATTTCTTAATTCTCCATTTAGGAATTGTTCTGCTGCCCTTGTTGCTCTTGGGGCTCATCCTACCTAATTATCTGCTATATTTCGCCTTGGTCTGGCTCAGTCATGCGCTTGTTGACTTCTTTAAGTATAAGCTGAATTCATTGATTGTCCGGCATCATGCTCAAAAGTTTGCCTTTATATTGGATCAGCTCTTGCATTTGATTAGCATTTTTGCTCTTTATTTTCTCTTAGGGCAGCAGCAAATTCCAGCTCCTAATTGGCTTTCTGAGCGCTACCTCATGCTGCAGGCTCTCTTTTTCTTCGCCCTGACTGGTAAGCCGATTAATATCCTCTTTAAACTCTTCTTCAGCAAGTACCAGGCAGGGGAAGACAGCGGAGAGACTATTGCGGGGGCTGGTGCCATGATTGGGATTTTGGAGCGCTTGATTATGGGACTTTCCCTTATTTTCGGGCAGTTTACTGCCATTGGGCTAGTTTTTACAGCTAAGTCTATCGCCCGCTATAATAAGATCTCAGAAAGCCAGTCCTTTGCTGAATACTACCTGATTGGCTCGCTTTTCAGTATGATTGCAGTCTTGTTGGTTTACGGCTGTCTGTATTGGTAAAAATAAATAAAAAAACAGATCATCATAGCAAGGATGGTCTGTTTTTGTGTTCTTATCTGTAACTCTACTCAATCATGGTATTGACAGCAGTGCCAGTTTGGTAGTCAATCTCTGCATTTGGAGAGACATTGTCCAAGAAGACATGAGACATTCCGTCTTCATCTATTGTTTCCTTGCCCCCTAGCTGGATGCTGACAACATTTCCTTCTGCGTCAAGCCCGACATACTGGAGCTCAATCTTGCGAGGAAGAAGCTCATTGTCCGTGTAAATCGGAGTAACCTTGTAATCCAGCCAATAATCTGGATTTTCCTCTAACCAGCGCTCCAAGCGATGTTCATAATAGATCATGCTATCTGGGTTATTGTCGTCCAGTCCTTGGAAACTGCCAGAGTTGAGCCAAGCGGTCATCGGAACGAGATTTTTTCCTTCGTTATTGAGGCCGCTGAAAGTGAAGCCAATTAGGTGAGCGCGATTCATGAGCCAAGCCCGATCATCTCCATTTCCATAGTAAAATTTGTAATTGTGCCAACCGATGGGATTGTATGTGACCTTGGTCTCCTTTTTCTTTTTGGCTTTGTGTTGCTCCTGCATTTGAACATGAGCAGCAGTAGCCCGACCGTACTTGTCCTTTTTCCCAAGCTTTAGCTGATACTCCCCATTCAACTCCAGAGTGCCGATAGCTGTTTCATCGCTATGGTTAAGCAGCTGGACCTTAATCTGGTTCTTCTGATTAGCAGCGACATTTTCTGCAGGAAGAGCCTGTGAAAGTAACAACAAAGAGCCGGCTGACAGGACAAGCCAAGTGCCAAACCTAAACTTTTTCATAAAGAACTCCTTTTAAATAATATATCTCCGACATCATTCTACTAAAAAATAGATTGTTTGACAACTAAAACTTTTCAAAAATATTACAAAAATAAATATCTGTTCAATAAGTGCAAGGTTTGACTAGGATGTGTATTTTTTCTATAATCATAACTAGAGAAAACGCTCGTATAAATTACCTAAGGAGGTGCTTATGAGTCCATCTTTAGAGGAAATGTCACTAGAGGAGCTGTGGCAGCTTTTTCCGATTTTTCTGAGAGAGCATCAGGCGGTGTGGAAAGACTGGTATGCGGAGGAACGGCTTCTGCTTTTGAGTTTTTTGCCAGAACATCAGATTGTTCGTCTTAGCCATATTGGCTCAACATCGGTAGAGACCATTTGGGCCAAGCCTATAGTGGATATCTTGCTGGAAATTCCCAAAGAAACAGATATGGCGGTAACGAGAGACTTGCTGCTGCAAAATGGTTATCTGCTTATGTCAGAAAGCCAAGGGCGGATGTCATTTAATAAAGGTTACACACCGAGCGGTTTTGCGGAGCGGGTTTTCCATCTGCATCTGCGCTATGAAGGCGATCATGATGAACTTTACTTTAGGGACTATTTACAGGAGCATCCTACTGTAGCTAAGGAATATGAGGAGTTCAAGTTGTCCTTGTGGAAACAGTATGAGCACAATCGTGATGCCTATACAGAGGCGAAAACGGATTTTATCAAGAACTATACAGACGAAGCTAAAAAGCTTTATGGCGAAAGATATGAGAGGGAAGACAGATGATTTATACAATGATTGGATTTCTGATTATTCTGGCTTTTCTTTACTTAATGTACCAATCAAAGAGACCGTCCGGCTTTGTAGGATTATGGATGATGAAGTTATGGAATCGTGTTTATATGCCCATGGTTGTTTGGGCGGTCATTCAGCTGGATTATAGGAAGAGATTTAAAGCTATTTTGGATGTTGGAGTTGGAAATGGAGCATCCTCGAAATATTTGAAAAAGCACTTTCCTAATAGTCGAGTTCTGGGGATTGATATTTCTTCTACGGCCATCAGAGCAGCTGAAAAATTGGCTGAGCCTGACCTATCTTTTGAGGTGAAAAATGTTGAGAATACAAATCTTCCTGTTGAGGAATTTGATTTGATTACAGCATTTCAGACCCATTTTCATTGGTCAGATTTAACTCAAGCCTTTTTGGAATTAAAGAGAATTCTCAAGCCTGATGGAATCATCTTACTGGCATGTGAATGGAGCAAATTAGCTTACTACCTGCCAGCCTTTAGAAAGCAAGAAAAACTGGAGCATTATTTGTCTAACTTGGACTTGCATCTCATCGATAGTCAAAGAAATGGTCAATGGATTCTTTATAAAATTAAGAAAAAATAAGGAGGTATCCTATGAAACAATTATTTTTATGTTCATATTTTGCGGGAGTCAAGGACTTGTTCAGACAATATGCGTCTGAAAAGCAATTGGGCAAACAAGTACTTTTTATACCGACGGCTGGAAATGTAGAAGAGTACAGGGGTTATATTGATGAAGCCCTGCAAACCTTTGAGGACTTGGGATTTCAAGTAGAGGTCTTGGATATTTCAGCTTGTGATAGAGAAACAGCTCAAGCTAAGATTTTTCAAAGTAAACTCCTCTATTTCTCTGGTGGCAATACCTTTTACCTTTTGCAAGAACTTAAGAAAAAGCAACTTCTGTCCTTGATAAAAGAGCAGATTGCAGACGGCATGGTCTATGTGGGAGAATCTGCTGGCGCTGTTATCACTGCTGAGAATATTGACTACATCAGACTTATGGACGATAAGGCGGTTGCTAAGGAACTGAATGATACAGATGCACTAAACGAGGTGGATTTTTATGTCCTGCCTCATGTTGGCGAAGAACCCTTTGCTGAAAGTGCTCAGGCAATCCTAAATACTTATGGAGACAAGCTTAATTTGCTGCCCCTTAATAATCGCCAAGCAGTGCTGGTGGAGGATGAGGAAGTGAAGGTTTTGGAGGAGGATATCCAGTAAGTCGACAAAATGAATCGTGTGAGAATTTGATTCTTCTTTCTTTTGAATCATGATAAGCACTGAATCACATTTTAATCCTAAAAAATAAGAAAAGCTTGGTTGAAAGACCGGCTTTTTGATATAATAGACTCTATGAACACAAAAGAAAAAATTTCAAATTATCAACTTTTGCTGGCTCAGTTGGAAGCCTTGTTGGAGGGCGAGACCAATGTTTTGGCCAATCTTTCCAATGCTAGCGCCTTGCTCAATCAAGCCCTGCCTCATTCGGTTTTTACTGGTTTCTATCTTTTTGATGGGAGTGAGCTGATTTTGGGGCCTTTTCAGGGCGCTGTTTCCTGTGTCCATATTACGCTAGGCAAGGGTGTCTGTGGGGAATCTGCGGAGAAAGAAGAGACGATTATCGTAGATGATGTGACCCAGCATGCCAATTATATCTCCTGTGATAGCCGGGCTAAGAGCGAAATTGTGGTGCCCATGGTAAAAGACGGCCGCCTTCTTGGAGTGCTGGATTTGGACTCGGCTTTGACTGGTGATTATGATAAGGTAGATCAGGAATATCTGGAAAAGTTTGTCCAGATTTTGCTTGAAAAAACGACTTGGAATTTTGAAATGTTTGGAGAAAAAGCCTAATGTATCAAGCTTTATATAGAAAGTACCGCAGTCAGACCTTTGGGCAGCTGGTGGGGCAGCAGGTAGTAGCTACCACTCTGCGGCAGGCTGTGGAGCAAGGGAAAATCAGTCATGCCTATCTCTTTTCTGGCCCACGTGGAACAGGGAAAACCAGTGTTGCCAAGATTTTTGCTAAGGCTATGAACTGTCCGAATCAAAAGGAAGGTGAGCCTTGCAATGAGTGCTATATCTGTCAGGCTATCACTGAGGGGAGCCTTGAAGACGTCATCGAAATCGACGCGGCTTCTAATAATGGTGTAGATGAGATTCGTGACATTCGGGACAAGTCTACCTATGCACCTAGTCTTGCCAAGCACAAGGTCTATATCATTGACGAGGTGCATATGCTCTCGACAGGGGCTTTTAACGCCTTGCTCAAGACCTTGGAAGAGCCGACAGAAAATGTAGTCTTTATCCTAGCGACGACAGAGTTGCATAAGATTCCAGCGACTATTCTTTCCCGTGTCCAGCGTTTTGAGTTTAAGTCTATCAAGACACAGGACATTATTAGCCATATTGAGTGGATTTTGGAGCAGGAAGGGATTGACTTTGAGAAGGAAGGTGTGCAGATTATTGCCCGTCGAGCTGAGGGCGGTATGCGGGATGCCCTATCTATCCTCGATCAGGCTCTTAGCTTAACTCAGGAAAATCGTTTGACTACTGATATTGCTGAAGAAATCACTGGCTCTATCAGCTTAGGAGCCTTGGATGCCTATGTAGCAGCCTTGATTGCTCATGATGCAGTAGCAGCCTTGGATAATCTCAATCTGATTTTTGATAGTGGCAAAAATATGGCCCGTTTTGTGACGGACCTCCTGCAATATCTGCGTGACCTGATCATTGTTAAAACTGGCGGGGAAAATCATCATGTTAGCGAGCTCTTTCTGGAAAATCTCAAGACACCGCAGGACACTCTCTTTGCCATGATAGATATGGCGACCAAGAGTTTGGCAGATATCAAGAACAGCCTCCAGCCCAAGATTTATACAGAAATGATGACCATTCGACTGGCAGAGACTAGCAGTCTTCCAGTAGCGGCAGCGATTCCGGATAATCTAGCTGATGAGCTCAAGGGTCTGAGACAAGAGATTGATAGTCTTAAGCAGCATCTGGCTAATGGTAATGGAAAACCTACAGCAGCTGTCAAAACTTCGGATATTCGGCCGCAGAAATCTAAGGGCTACCGAGCAGACCGCAATAAGGTCAATGCCATCCTAGAAGAGGCTGTTGAGAATCCAAGCCTAGCTCGCAGTAATCTGACTAAGCTGCAGAATGCCTGGGGTGAGATTATCGAAAGTCTGGCTGGAGCTGATAGGGCCTTGCTGGCAGGATCGCAGCCGGTGGCGGCCAACGAAAGCCACGCTATCTTAGCTTTTGAGTCTAATTTCAACGCTGAGCAGACCATGAAGCGGGACAATCTCAATACCATGTTTGGTAATATCCTCAGCAATGCAGCTGGATTTTCACCAGAGATTTTGGCCATTTCCTTAGAAGAGTGGACCAAGATTCGGGCGGACTTTTCAGCTCGCAGCCGCAATGGCAAGGCAGAGGTTGAAGAGAAGGAAGAGGAAAGCTTGATTCCAGAGGGATTTGACTTTTTAGCAGAAAAAATTACCATTCAAGAGGATTAAAAAAGATTTTTCTAGGCTTTCGTGTTATAATAAAACTATGAACAGACGACAATTTATTGTGATGGCTGTTTTCACAGCCTTAGAAACCTATTTTTTCAATGAATCCATCATGACGGGGCGCTATTTTATGGCCGCTTTCTGGGCTGTTTTGGTGCTGCGCAATCTGCAGATTTCCTATGTCATGGGGCGGATTGTGGATGAAATCGATAAACATTTAGGACCGAAATAATGAAAAAAGGACTGAGTCTTATGACTCAGTCCTTTTGAAATGAAATTTTTGATTACCAACTGGTCAGCGAGACTTCGCCGCTGTTGAGCCAGATTTCCTGACCATCTGTCAGCTGGACCAAAAGTTGCCCGCTGTCTGAGATATCCTTGGCCAAACCTTGGTAGTTTGCGCCTTTTTGGCTAAAGGTCACTTGCCGTCCTAGCACTAAGGAGCGCTGCTTGTAGAGATAGATGAGCTCTTCTGGGTCACTTTCGTAGAAGCATTTCCAAATCTCGGCAATGAGCTCATTGCGACTAATGGCTGGTTTCTCTTCAAAGAGGGAGCCAGCTTTTTCTTTGATGTCGGCTGGAAAGTCTGTTATGAAAAAATTAAAGCCAACACCGATGATGACATCGGTGACGAGACCCGTCTCGATAGAAGTTGTAGCCTCGGTCAAGATGCCGGAAATTTTTTTGTTTCGATAGTAAATGTCATTAACCCACTTGATATCAATCTCCATGAGGGTTAGATTTTTCACTGCCTTGTAGATAGCTCCCGCGGTCAAGATAGTATAGGAGGGGAGCTGGTCGAAGGGGAGGTTGGGCTTGAGGTGGAGAGACATGTAAAAGCCGCCTTGACTGGGGCAGAAGAAGCTGCGTCCAAACCGGCCACGGCCAGCAGACTGGGCAGCGGCCAGATAGAGAGTGTTGGCAGGGCGTCCGGCCTCCATGCCAGCCTTGGCATCCATCTGAGTGGACTGGCAGTCAGGATTAAAGGAGACCTGAACAGGAGAATGTTCCTCAATCCAATCAGGAATCAGTAGATCACCGGCTGTCAATCGATAGCCGCGGTTTTTGACTGACTCGATTTGGATTCCTTCTTTCTCCAATTTTTGAATGGCCTTCCAAATGGAAGTTCGTGAAATGCCCAATTCTTGGGCTATTTTTTCGCCGTTGACATAGTCGTCAGCTCGGCTGAGGATGTCAAAGAGTTTTTCGTAGGTTTTCATGGGAGGTCTTTCTAGCTTAAAGGCTGCTTTCTCTTAGTGTCAGCTTGGTAGAGAGCTTAATCATGTAAGGGATGGGGCTTTCGTCAGTTTTAATCATCTGGTCCAGCATCTGCAGAGTTTGCTTGCCCATTTCCTCTGTAAAGACTGTCACAGTACTGAGAGGCGGATAGACATATTTGGCAATGGAGGTATCATTAAAGGAAATAATCTGGACATCTTGGGGAACAGCTATTCCCGCTTCCTGAAGAGCACGGAGGGCACCAATTGCCAGAGCATCACTGGCTATGAAGAGTGCTTTGGGCATCTGCTCTTTTTGCTGGTTGATGAGGTCTTTCATTAGTTGGTAGCCAGACTCTGAGGAGAACTTTCCTATCTTGACATAGGCCGGCTGATAAAGACCATTGTCACTAAGGTAACGGCAGAAGCAGGCCAAGCGCGGATCGTCAAGACTTGTCGTTCCGTCTGTAGTTTCTTCGCGTCCAGCAATCATACCGATTTCTCGAATGCCTTGCTCAAGAAAATGGTCGAGAACATGAGTAACGGCATGCTCAAAGTCCGTTGTTACACAGCTGTGGCCTTGGTCGAGCGTATCGCTATCCACGAAAACCAGGGCAGGACTGTATTGCTCCAGCTCCTTGACTTGCTTGCTGCTGAATTTTCCAATGGCAATGATGCCGTCAATTTGTTCTAGCTGGCTCAGAGAGTCGTTGTTGAAAATCCGTACGATATCATAGCCCAGTTCCTGAGCTTTCTTTTCGATGCCTAGGCGGATGGAGTAGTAGTAAAGATCATCCAGCTCTTCCAGCTCTGTGTACCATTCAACGATGGCAATGCGATGGGTTTGAGGTGAAGTCTTTTTCTGCCTTTTGCTTTTTTTGTAGTTGAGCTGTTCAGCTATATCGAAAATTTTCTTACGCGTCTCATCGCTGACAGACATGGACTTGTCATAGTTCAAAACCCGCGAAACAGTTGCGGGAGAAACACCAGCTGTCTGGGCGATATCTTTGATAGTAGCCATTTGATTTGGTCCTTTTTAATTTACTGTCTACATAAATTATAACTCAAAAATTAGTAAATAACAAAGATATGTTTAGTAAAACTTAACTTTGTTCTCGAAATGAGCTTGGTGAAAAGCCAAAATATTTTTTAAAAGCCTTTGAAAAGTAAAGGGGATCTGAGAAACCGACAGAATAGGCGATAAATTGGACAGGCTCACGGGTGCTTTTGAGGAGTTGTTTAGCTCGATGCATTCGGACATATTCCAGATATTCTTTAGGTGAGCTTTGATGCTCCTCCTTGAAAATGGTTGTTAGATAGCTGCGATGAACGGACAACTTAATTGCCATATCTTGAATGCTGAGGTTAGGATTGGGATATTGAGTGTCAATTATCTGCTTGCAGGCTAGATAGAGTTGCTGGCTTGCAGATAGGGTATTTGCTTGGGGCTTATAGGCAACGCTGCCCAAGTGAAAGATGAGTTCATAAAGTTGGCCCATAATGTGGAGTTGAGCTAGTTGGTTAGATTTGGTCTGCTCAGCGAAGTAAACCAAGTTCCCAACAATTTTCCCAATCCTATCTGTTTTTCGTTCCTGATTAGCAAGTAGGTAGCAGTCTTCGGCAATCTGAGAGTGATTGAAGTAGTCATAAACCCTTCCGCCAGTCATTCCCAGCCAGTAGTAGGACCAAGGTTCTTCTTTGTCAGCCTGATAAAAGGTAAGTTCATTTGGCTTGAGCAGAAAGAGATCTCCAGTTTTTAAATCGACAATTTTTCCTTTGTAATGAAATTGACCTTTCCCTTTGGTAATGTAGTGAAGAACGTAGGTATCTCTAATAGCTGGTCCAAAAGAGTAGCTAGGTGTGCACTCTTCATAACCGTAGAAGCTAAGTGAGAGATCAATTGTTCCTGTTTGGTATTCTGAAAAAACGAGCATATTTTGCCTCCTACCTAACATTTTACCATATTTCCCTAACATAATTCTATTTTAGAAAGCGATTTCATGAGGTAAAATATTAGTAAATATGGAGGTTCAGAAATGGCTATAAAAATAGACAAGCATCTATTCTACATCAATACAAAAAATTCTAGTCTTATCATTGAGGAAAGGGATGGCTACCTTTTGCTTAAACACTTAGGCAGAAAAATCGAATCCTATCATTTTTCCAATACAGTATTTGAGCGAGATCATGCTTTTTCTGGTAATCCGAGGTCGAATGAGCGGAGTTTTAGCTTAGATACCCAGCGGCAGGTTTTGGGGCAGCATGGTTTAGGAGACTTCCGGCAACCTTCTCTGCAAGTCCAACATGCTAATAATGAAGTGACAGATTTTCGGTTTGTTGAGAGTCAGCTGATTAAGGGAGGTTTGGAAGTTTCAGGATTGCCTAGTCCTCACAGTACAGAAGATGCAGAAACACTGGCCTTTATTTTAGAGGATACAGTAGCTCATTTACGCCTCACTCTCTATTACACAGCTTTTGAGGATAGCAATACCATTGCAACCTTTACTAAGCTGGAAAATATCGGTAGAGAGACAGCAGTCATACATAAGAACTTGAGCTTAATGGCAGATTTGCCGGCAGGTACTTATGATGTGATTAGTTTACAGGGAGCTTATGCTAGGGAAAAAACAGTTCGTCGTCACAAGCTAGAACAGGGAATTTTTAAAATAGCTTCTAACCGAGGAGCTTCTGGTCACGCGCAGACTCCAAGCCTTATCCTTTGTGATAGTGAAACGACGGAAGAGGCTGGTCAAGTTTGGGCAATTCAGCTCCTTTATAGCGGAAACTTTGAAGCTTGGATTCAGCAAAATCAGTTGAGTGAAGTTCGGCTAGGTATCGGTATCAATGAAGATAACTTTGCTTGGAAACTGGAAGCGGGGCAGACTTTCTATAGTCCTGTTGCTCTGTTGAATTATTCGGCTCAGGGTTTGACTGGTCTTAGTCATGAGAGCCAAGCTTTTGTTCAAGAGCATATCATTCCGAAAGCTTTTGCGAAGCGAGAGCGGCCAATTCTAATCAATAACTGGGAAGCAACTTACTTTGATTTCAAAAAAGAGAAGTTGCTAGAGTTAGCAGATGAGGCACAGAAAGTTGGTATTGAGCTCTTTGTTCTCGATGATGGCTGGTTTGGCAACCGTTTTGATGATAATCGGGCTCTGGGCGACTGGTTTGTCAATGAAAATAAGCTAGGTGGCAGTTTGACAGAGCTCATAGCAGAAGTTCATAGCAGAGGATTGCAATTTGGTTTATGGGTTGAGCCAGAAATGATTTCCGTAGACAGTCAGCTTTATCGGGCACATCCAGACTGGGCTATTCAAGTACCTGATCGGGATCATACTTACTCTCGCAATCAACTCGTATTGGATTATGCTAATCCAGATGTGGTAGCATATATCAAAGAAACACTGGATCAGTTATTAAGTCAGCACGATATTGACTACATAAAATGGGATATGAATCGTAATATTACCAATCTTGGGAATGGCACTAACTATCTGGCGAGCAAAATGCAGTCGCATAAGTATATCTTGGGGCTTTATGAAATTGTAAAATATTTGACAGAGAAATATGAGAATATTCTCTTTGAGTCCTGCTCAGGTGGTGGTGGACGAAATGATCTTGGTATGATGCGGTATTTCCCTCAAGTCTGGGCTAGTGATAATACCGATGCCATAGCTCGTTTGCCAATCCAATATGGGTCTTCTTATCTTTATCCGACTATTTCAATGGGTGCCCATGTGTCGGCAGTGCCTAATCATCAGATGGGACGAATTACTCCGTTGGCAACTCGTGGTCATGTGGCTATGATGGGAAATCTGGGGTATGAGCTTGATTTGACTAGTCTATCAGATGAAGAGAAAGCGGCGATTGCAGACCAGGTGAAGTTGTATAAAGAATTACGGCCAGTGGTCCAGCTAGGACGTCAGTATAGGCTAATCAATCCAGATGTTGGCTCCAATGAAGCAGCAGTTCAATTTAACTATGAAGATCAAACGATTGTAACATATGTCCGAGTCTTATCAGTTGTGGAAACGATGGAAACAACCTTGAAACTAAAAGACTTAGAAGAAGAAGGGCTTTATGAGCTGCAGGGAAATGGCGCAGTTTACTCAGGTGCAGAACTCATGTATGCTGGTATCACTATGAATCTTCCGCAAGGAGATTATCTTAGCAGACAGTTGCATTTTATAAAAAAATAAGGAGGCTAGACCATGAAATGGTATAAAAAGATGAGCTTAGCTGCTATTACAGGACTGTCCCTTTTGGGGCTGTCAGCTTGCAGTAGCCAAGGGGAGTCAACAGATGGTAAGGTAACGATTGAGTATTTCAATCAGAAGGGTGAAATGGTTGATACCCTTCGTGAGATTGCCAAAGACTTCGAAAAAGAAAATCCGAATGTGCATGTGAAAGTGGTAAACGTTCCTAATGCTGGGGAAGTACTCAAAACGCGCGTTCTGGCTGGAGATATCCCAGATGTTGTCAATATCTATCCCCAGTCTATTGAATTGCAAGAATGGGCTAAGGCTGGGTACTTTGAAGATTTATCTAATAAAGATTATCTCAAGCGAGTTAAGAATCATTACGCAGATAAATATGCGATTGACGGGAAAATTTACAATATTCCTTATACTGCTAATGCTTATGGTATCTATTACAACAAAGATAAATTTAAAGAACTGGGATTGAAAGTTCCAGAGACTTGGGAGGAATTTGAGGAATTAGTTGATACGATTATAGCAAAAGGAGAAACGCCTTTTGCCATTGCAGGAGCAGATACTTGGACCTTGAATGGTTATCATCAGTTAGCTCTTGCCACTGCAACAGGTGGCGGTAAGGAAGCGAATGATTACCTACGTTTTTCCAAGCCAAATGCCATTAAGTCTTCAGATTCAGTGCTTAAAGATGATTTCAGGCTGTTAGATTTATTCCGCAAAAAAGGAGCCATGCAAACCAACTGGCAGGGAGCAGGCTATACTGATGTTGTCGGTGCCTTTGCTAGGGGCGATGCCCTGATGACTCCAAATGGCTCTTGGGCTATCACAGCAATCAATGCGCAAGATCCTAAGTTTAATGTTGGAACTTTTCCTTTCCCTGGAAAGCAAAAAGGACAAAGCTTGACCATTGGAGCAGGAGACCTAGCTTGGTCTATCTCGTCAAGTAGTAAGCACAAGAAAGAAGCCAATGCTTTTGTTGAATATATGTCACGTCCAGAAGTTATGCAGAAATATTATGATGTGGACGGCTCACCAACAGCTATTGAAGGTGTCAAGGAAGCTGGTTCAGATGCACCGCTAGCCGGTCTTGCTGAACTAGCATTTACAGATCGACACCTCGTTTGGCTGGCTCAAGACTGGACCAGTGAAAGTGATTTTTATACCTTGACTGGGAATTATATTACAACTGGAGACAAAGAGGATATGGCGAAAGCACTAAATGCCTTCTTCAATCCGATGAAAGCAGACGTAGAGTAGGAGTAGATCTACTATGAAAAAATTGATTGAGAAATATTGGGGCTGGCTCTTTGTCCTTGTTCCCCTTGTACTACAGGCTGTATTCTTCTATGTGCCCATGTTTCAAGGTGCCTTCTACAGCCTGACAAACTGGACTGGTTTGACCTATAATTATAAGTTTGTCGGACTTAATAACTTTATGCTTCTCATGAGCGATCCTAAGTTTATGAACGCGATAGGCTTTACATTGATCATTACTATTTGTATGGTGGTTGGTGAGATTATGCTGGGAATCTGGATAGCACGAGCTCTCAACTCGAAGATAAAGGGAAAGACTTTCTTCCGAGCTTGGTTTTTCTTCCCCGCTGTCCTATCTGGATTGACTGTGGCTCTTATCTTTAAGCAACTTTTCAACTACGGATTGCCAGCTATAGGGAATACCTTAGGAATTGAATTTCTTAAAACCAGCCTTCTAGGAACGAATGGCGGTGCAATCTTTGCAGCAATCTTCGTCTTGCTTTGGCAAGGGGTAGCCATGCCTATTATCATCTTCCTAGCTGGTCTTCAGTCTATCCCGACTGAGATTACAGAAGCAGCTCGAATTGATGGAGCTAGCAGCAAACAAATTTTTTGGAAGGTGGAACTTCCTTATCTCCTACCAAGCGTTTCCATGGTCTTTATCTTGGCTCTAAAAGGTGGTTTGACAGCATTTGACCAGGTCTTTGCCATGACAGGCGGCGGTCCGAATAATGCGACCACCTCTCTAGGACTTCTGGTATACAACTATGCTTTTAAGAGCAATCAATTTGGTTATGCCAATGCCATTGCTGTTATCTTGTTTCTCTTGATTGCGGTTATTTCTATTATCCAGTTGAGAGTATCTAAGAAATTTGAAATCTAAGAGGAGAAGCCCGATGAAAAATGCAGAAAGAAAAGCTAATTTTAGTAAATATATCTTGCTAACACTGGGATCTATTATCATTTTAATTCCACTCTTAGCAACGATATTCAGTTCCTTTAAGTCTACCAAAGACATCGTTAATAATTTTTTCGGATTTCCGACTCAACCGACTTTAGAAAATTTCCAACGCCTTTTGGCTGATGGTATCGGAGGCTACTATTGGAATTCAATTGTAATCACGGTTCTATCTTTGGTTGTTGTCATGATTTTTATTCCCATGGCTGCTTACTCTATCGCTCGTAATATGTCTAAGAAAAAAGCTTTTGGTATTATGTATACGCTCTTGATTTTAGGGATTTTCGTTCCTTTTCAAGTTATCATGATTCCTATTACAGTTATGATGAGTAAGCTAGGACTAGCCAACACTTGGGGATTAATTATTCTCTATCTGGCTTACGCTGTTCCACAGACTCTCTTTCTCTATGTAGGCTACATTAAGATTTCCATTCCAGACAGTCTGGATGAGGCAGCAGAAATTGACGGTGCTGGAAAGTTTACAACTTATTTCAAGATTATCTTTCCTATGATGAAACCCATGCATGCGACAACCATGATTATCAATGCCCTCTGGTTCTGGAATGACTTCATGCTTCCTCTCTTGGTACTCAATAAAGACTCCAAGATGTGGACTCTGCCACTCTTCCAATATAACTACACAGGTCAATACTTTAATGATTATGGACCGAGCTTTGCTTCTTATGTTGTTGGGATTATCACCATTACTATCGTCTATCTCATCTTCCAGCGCAACATTATTGCTGGAATGAGCAATGGGGCAGTGAAGTAAGCTCAAGATACAAAGACTGTAAAAAGCTCAAAGGCATCCACATCCATAAACTATTGAATTTGTAACGCCTGTGGAAAAATAGGGGATTGAGAAAAGAAGTTTTAGCTTCTTGGAAGATTCATCTTTCGCACAGAGCTTAGGGCGTGTTCTATTAGGCGCACTGGAGTGGAAACCGATCTAAGGGACAGAAAACCTAAAACCGCTAGGAAAGGATATAGAAGACAAGATTTTAGAGGAGAAGACTATGGCTATTCAAAATAAGACCATGCTGATTACTTACTCAGACAGCCTGGGGGAGAATTTAAAAGATTTATATGACAATTTAGAAAAGCATTTTGGCGATGCTGTTGGAGGAGTGCATTTGCTCCCTTTCTTCACATCAACTGGTGACCGGGGATTCGCCCCAGTAGACTATGAAGAGGTTGATTCAGCCTTTGGTGACTGGGAGGATGTAGAAAAGCTGGGCGAGAAATATTATCTCATGTTTGACTTTATGATCAACCACATCTCACGCCAGTCCAAGTATTATAAGGATTTTCAGGAAAAGAAGGATCAGAGTGAGTATCGTGACCTCTTTCTCAGCTGGGATAAGTTTTGGCCAGAAAATCGTCCGACGCAAGCTGATGTTGATTTGATTTATAAGCGTAAGGATCGGGCACCTAAGCAGGAAATCGTCTTTGCAGATGGAAGCACAGAGTATCTGTGGAACACCTTTGGTGAAGAGCAGATTGATCTAGATGTTCGCAGTCAGGTAACTAATGATTTCATCAAGAAAACATTGCGTCAACTGTCAGAGCATGGCTGTGATCTGATTCGTTTAGATGCATTTGCCTATGCGGTCAAAAAATTAGATACCAATGATTTCTTTGTTGAGCCAGAAATCTGGGATCTATTAGAAAAAGTCCAGCAGCAAGCGGCTGAGTTTGGGACGGATATTTTACCAGAAATTCATGAGCATTATTCTATCCAGTTCAAGATTGCAGAGCATGGCTACTTTGTCTATGATTTTGCGCTACCGATGGTAACTCTTTATTCTCTATACAGTGGTAAAGCAGAGCGTCTAGTCAAGTGGCTGGAAATGAGTCCTATGAAGCAATTCACAACACTGGACACTCACGATGGTATTGGGGTTGTTGATGTTAAGGATATTCTGACTGATAAAGAAATTGACTTTGCAACCAATGAACTATATAAGGTCGGGGCTAATGTCAAGCGTAAGTATTCCTCAGCTGAGTATAATAATCTGGACATTTACCAGATTAACTCGACTTACTACTCAGCCTTGGGCGATGACGACAAGAAGTACTTCATCAGTCGTCTGATTCAGGCTTTTGCTCCAGGGATTCCACAGGTCTATTATGTTGGTTTCTTAGCTGGGAAAAATGACCTTGAACTGCTAGAAAACACTAAGGAAGGCCGCAATATCAACCGTCATTATTATAGTAATGAGGAGATTGCTGAAGAAGTCAAGCGTCCAGTTGTGCAAGCCTTGCTCAAGCTTTTCAGTTACCGCAACCAGTCTGCTGCCTTTGACCTAGATGGCACTATTGAAGTGAATCTATTGGATGAAAATAGCCTCCGGATTGTCCGTAGCAATGCAGATAAATCAGTCACAGCTCAAGTAGTTATTAACCTCAAAGAATTGACATATAGCGCTAGTGAAAATGGCCAAGCTATCACTTTTGAATAGAGATAAGAAAAGAGAAGAAGAATGGTAGAATTAAATCTGAAAAATATCTATAAAAAATATCCCAACAGCGACCACTACTCAGTGGAAGACTTCAATCTAGATATCAAGGACAAGGAATTTATCGTATTCGTTGGTCCGTCTGGTTGCGGAAAATCAACTACACTGCGTATGATTGCAGGCTTGGAGGATATTACAGAAGGAACTGCCTCTATTGACGGTACAGTGGTCAATGATGTGGCGCCAAAAGACCGCGACATCGCCATGGTCTTCCAGAACTATGCCCTTTATCCACATATGACTGTCTACGACAACATGGCCTTTGGTCTCAAGCTGCGCAAGTACAGCAAGGAAGATATTGAAAAACGGGTCAAGGAAGCAGCAGAAATCCTGGGCTTGAAGGAATTCTTGCAGCGTAAGCCAGCTGATTTGTCTGGTGGTCAGCGTCAGCGGGTAGCTATGGGACGCGCAATCGTTCGGGATGCAAAGGTTTTCCTTATGGATGAGCCTCTGTCTAACTTGGATGCTAAGCTGCGTGTTTCTATGCGGGCGGAGATTGCCAAGATTCACCGCCGTATTGGGGCAACAACTATCTATGTCACCCATGACCAGACTGAAGCTATGACTCTGGCGGATCGTATCGTTATCATGTCAGCGACCAAGAATCCTGCTGGAACTGGAACGATTGGACGAGTGGAGCAGATTGGTACACCGCAGGAAGTCTATAAGCATCCGGCAAATAAGTTTGTGGCCGGCTTCATTGGTAGCCCAGCTATGAACTTCTTTGAAGTGACACTGGAAGATGGCCGTCTTGTCGGACCAAACAGAGACTTCAGTCTCCAAGTCCCAGAGGGCAATCTTAAGGGGTTGCGGGAGAAGGGCTATGAAGGCAATAAGTTGATTTTTGGTATTCGTCCTGAAGATATCAACATGGAACCAGCCTTTCTGGAAACCTTCCCTGAGTCGGTTCTAACTGCGAAGATTTCTGTTTCTGAGTTGCTTGGAGCGGAGTCTCACCTCTACTGTGTGGTTGGTGGCAGTGAGTTTGTTGCCAAAGTTGATGCACGTGATCATATGAATACCGGAAGCAGTATTAAACTTGGCTTCGACCTAAACAAGGCGCATTACTTTGATGCTGAGACGGAAGACAATATTTTCTAATCTATTGCTCCTTATAAAATAATCCAGACAGATTACTGTTTGGATTTTTACAAAAAATCTATCTATAAAATTAGTAAAATTTTACTAAATTTATTGAAGTTTTACTAGAAAATAGTTATAATAAAGATAAGAAAACGATTACAATATCGATTATTTATTTTAAAGGAGTTTAGCTTATGTCAAATGTCATTTCAGTAGAGCAAGTCCGCGCAGATTTTGCCAAGGTTTTTGGAGTAGAAGCGGATCACACTTTCTTTTCACCCGGTCGGATTAATCTGATCGGTGAGCATACGGACTATAACGGCGGCCATGTCTTTCCTGCAGCAATTTCTCTAGGAACTTATGGAGCGGCTCGTAAGCGAGATGACCAGCTCTTGCGATTCTTCTCAGGGAATTTTGAAGAAAAAGGGATTATTGAAGTGCCGCTGGAAAACCTGCACTTTGAGTCTGAGCATAACTGGACCAATTATCCAAAAGGAGTTCTGTATTTTCTACAGGAGGCGGGCCATACGATTGACCGAGGCATGGATGTCTATGTTTATGGAAATATTCCAAATGGTTCTGGCTTATCATCTTCTGCATCGCTAGAGCTTTTGACGGGTGTCATTGCTGAGAAACTCTTTGATTTGAACTTGGAGCGGCTGGACTTAGTCAAAATCGGTAAATTAACTGAGAATGAATTTATCGGGGTTAATTCTGGTATTATGGATCAGTTTGCTATTGGAATGGGAGCTGACCAGCGGGCTATTTATCTTGACACCAATACTCTTGAATATGATTTGGTACCGCTTGATCTCAAGGACAATGTCGTAGTGATTATGAATACCAATAAGCGTCGTGAGCTGGCTGACTCTAAGTACAATGAACGTCGTGCTGAGTGTGAAAAAGCTGTTGAAGAACTTAACCGCAAGCTGTCTATCGCGACCTTGGGTGAGTTGGACGAGTGGTCCTTTGACGAGTATAGCTATCTGATTGAGGACGAAAATCGTCTCAAACGGGCTCGCCATGCTGTTTTGGAAAATCAACGGACCTTGCAAGCACGGGCAGCTTTGCAGGCAGGAGATCTTGAAAAATTTGGCCGTCTCATGAATGCTTCCCACGTTTCTTTGGAACATGACTATGAAGTGACTGGTCTAGAGCTGGACACCTTGGTTCACACAGCCTGGGAGCAAGAAGGTGTTCTGGGGGCTCGTATGACTGGGGCTGGCTTTGGCGGATGTGCTATTGCTTTAGTGCGTAAGGGTGCTGTGGATACTTTTAAGGAAAATGTCGGCTCTAAGTATCAAGAGGATGTCGGCTATGCCCCTAGTTTTTACATTGCAGAAGTAGCTGGCGGAAGCCGAGTGCTGGACTAATTCACAGAAAAGGAACTTGGGTCTGGGACAAAAGTCCTAGCCTCTCAATTGTCTTTGGATTGTCGAGCAAGACGCAGTGGTTGAGTGGGCTCTACTACGCTGATTTCATCAGCTTTTACAGCCCTACTCAACTGTGCGGAGGTGGGACGACGAAATCGAATTCTAACGAATTACCGATTTCTGTCCTCCTCTCTTTACTAGCAAAAGAAAGGAAAATCTATGTCCAAGAAGTTACTGGATGCTTTTGTATCAGCGGTGATTGACAAGAGTACTTTTGAGGAAATGGACACCATCTATCTGAGCAATCGTGTCATGGCTTTAGTTGGAGAGACAGTGGCAGAGCAGGAGACAGAGGCTGAGCAGCTAATTGACCTGAAGAATGACTTGGTAGCTGTAGCTATGAAGAATGGGCAGATTGGTGATACTCTGGCTGAGCAGGATATACTGGGAGCTGAACTGATGAACTTAATCACGCCTGCCCCTAGCCAGCTCAATCGGGACTTCTGGATGACTTACGCCTCTAATCCCGAGCAAGCTGTAGCTGATTTTTACCAGCTTAGTCAAAAAAATGACTACATCAAGGTCAAGGCCATTGCTAAAAACATTGCTTTCAAATCGCCAACTGAATATGGAGATTTGGAAATTACCATTAATCTCTCTAAGCCAGAAAAGGATCCCAAGGAAATTGCGGCAGCTAAAAAGGCTACGAACAGCCATTATCCGGCCTGCCAGCTTTGCATGGAAAATGAAGGTTACCAAGGTCGCTTGGACCACCCAGCCCGCGCCAACCATCGGATTATTCGCTTTGACTTGGCTGGACAGGAATGGGGCTTCCAGTATTCGCCCTATGCCTACTTTAATGAACATTGCATCTTTCTGCACAGCCAGCACCTTCCCATGGCTATCAGTCGGCTGACCTTTGAGCGCTTGCTGAACATCGTTGAGACTTTTCCGGGTTATTTTGCTGGCTCCAACGCCGACCTGCCCATTGTCGGCGGCTCTATCCTGACCCACGACCACTATCAGGGCGGACGTCATACCTTCCCTATGGAAATAGCAGAGCTGGATTGCAGCTTTACTTTTAGCGGATTTGATGAGGTAGAGGCAGGCATTGTCAAGTGGCCTATGTCCGTCATTCGTCTGAGGTCTGAGAAGAAGGAGCAGTTGATTGAGTTGGCTGACAAGATCTTGCAAGTTTGGCGGACCTATTCTGACCCGAGTGTGCAAGTGTTGGCAGAGTCTGAGGGTGAACCGCATCATACCATCACACCGATTGCCCGCAGGAAAGATGAATCTTTTGAGCTAGACTTGGTCTTGCGGGACAATCAAACTTCCCCAGAACATCCTGACGGCATTTATCACCCTCATGCAGATGTGCAGCATATTAAGAAAGAAAATATCGGTCTGATTGAAGTTATGGGGCTGGCTATTCTACCGCCTCGGCTCAAGGAAGAACTCAAGCAGGTGGAACTTTTCTTGCTGGGAGAAGACTGTCAGGTTGCTGCCTATCATCAGGAGTGGGCAGATCAGCTCAAAGACCAGAATCCAGATGTCACCGCTGAGACGGTGGAAGGAGTAGTTCAGGCCTCGGTTGGACAAATTTTCAGCCGTGTGTTGGAAGACGCGGGAGTTTACAAGCGAACAGAGGAAGGGCAGGAGGCTTTCATGCGCTTCGTCCAATCCGTGGGCATCCAGCCCTAGGAAATGTGTTATAATGAATCTAGCGTAAGAGGGAAAGGAAGTTTTATGGCAATTTTAGTATTAGGTGGAGCTGGCTATATCGGCTCGCACATGGTAGACCGTCTAGTAGCGGCAGGCAAGGAAGAGGTAGTCGTCGTTGATAATTTGGTGACTGGCCATAGGGCAGCCGTCCATCCGAAAGCGGTCTTTTATGAGGGGGATTTGGCGGATAAGGACTTTATGCGTGATGTCTTTGCCAAACATCCATCTATCGATGCAGTCATTCACTTTGCTGCTTTTTCACTGGTGGCAGAGTCTATGTCAGATCCGCTCAAGTATTTTGACAATAACACAGCCGGCATGGTTTCTCTTTTGGAGGTCATGCAGGAATGCAGTGTTAAAAATATTGTCTTCTCTTCAACAGCGGCGACTTATGGTATTCCTGAGGAAGTTCCGATTCTGGAAACGACTCCTCAAAAGCCGATTAATCCTTATGGTGAGAGCAAACTCATGATGGAGACCATTATGCGCTGGGCAGACCGGGCCTATGGTATCAAGTTTGTAGCCCTGCGCTATTTCAATGTGGCCGGTGCCAAGCCTGACGGGTCTATCGGAGAGGACCACGGGCCTGAAACCCATCTCCTGCCCATTGTGTTGCAAGTAGCTCAGGGTAAACGTGAGAAGATTGCCGTCTTTGGAGACGATTACGATACTCCGGACGGCACCAATGTCCGCGATTATGTCCATCCTTTCGACTTGGCTGACGCCCATATTCTGGCTGTTGAGCATCTGCGTGCTGGTCAACCTTCAGATGCCTTTAACCTTGGCTCTTCGACTGGTTTTTCTAACTTGCAGATTGTAGAAGCAGCTCGCAAAGTGACCGGCCATCCGATTCCTTTGGAAATAGCAGAGCGGCGCCCAGGGGATCCAGATACGCTGATTGCTTCCTCTGAGAAAGCAAGAAATGTTCTGGGGTGGCAGCCGAAATTTGACAATATCGAAACCATTATCGAAACCGCTTGGAAATGGCATTCCAGCCATCCAAATGTCTATGATGACCGAGGATAAAATGATAAACCAGCAAAAAAGCTGGTTTTTTTAATTTAGTTTAGTTACTTCTAATTTTGGAATCTCTAAAGACAGAGTTGTTCAGTTTTTTTAGAGGGCAAGAGGACGTAGAAGACACAGCAAAATAAAGAACTTTTGTCTTGAAAGATTATCAGATGAGACAGATGTTGACAGTTTGTTGTGTAAGGGCTTTAGAGACTTATGATATAATGAAGCCATAAAAGTTTGAGAAGTCTCTTAATCTTTTCAAGCTGATTTTCATAAAAAGAATAGGAAATAAGTATGCATTCGATTCTTGCCTTATATATCACCCTGATGCCGGTCATTCTGGCTGGGATTCTGAATATGATCTTTTGCAAGTCTTCACTGCTAGAGGCGGCTTATCGACCAATGGATGCTGGGTTGATTTTAAAGGATGGGAAGAGGCTTTTTGGGGATAACAAGACCTGGAAAGGTTTCTTTGGCATGATTGTCTGGGGAGCTTTGGCTCAGATCCTTTGGGGATTGCTCTTAAAGGGTATTCCCACCCTAGAGAAGCTGCACTTGGTCTATCCCTTCTACGAAAATACCGTCCTGTTTAATCTGGTGCTTGGAGCTCTTTTGGGGCTGGCCTATGTTTTGTTTGAGCTGCCCAATAGCTTTATCAAGCGCCGTTTGGAAATCAAAGAGGGCAAGACGGCGGAAAATGGCTGGAAATGGACCTTTATCTGGATAGACCAGATTGATTCCTTGATTGGCTGTATCATTTTCTTGCTTTTCTTTATCCCTCTGTCTTGGCAGCAGATGTTGGGCATTCTAATCCTAGGGGCGGGCACGCATCTAGGAGTCAATCGTCTGCTCTACTGGGCTAAGCTTAGAAAAAATCGTATGTGAAATGGGAGTTTGTGATGAAAGAACTATGGCTGGAAAAAGAGCCTTCGGCCGTCTATGGCGGTAAAATCAATCAGTTAATCAACCTCTGTCAGCTGGGGCTTTCGGTTCCTAAGGGTTTGATTTTGCCTGCGGACCAAGTAATGGCTTGGCTAAGAGCAGCTCTGCTAGAATACTCAGAGCAGGGACTTAAAGAGTTAATTCATTTGGGCAAGGAGGAAATTGCGGAGCGTTTGCAGCAATATCCTTTGGAGTCAGCTTGGCTACAGGAGTTAGCAGCTTTTTGTCAGGAAAATCAGGCTTATATCGTTCGCAGCAGTGCCCTTTTAGAAGATGGACAGGCCATGTCATTTGCCGGTCAATATGACTCGATTGGCAACTGCCGGACACTGTCAGAAATTGAGCAGGGCATTCGTTCTTGTCTGCTTTCTCTCTTTAATCCAGAAGCATTGGCCTACTGGCAGCGCCAGGGTTTGCCTGAGCAGGATTTTGCCATGGCGGTGCTGATTCAGGAGCAGATAGAGCCTGACTTCAGCGGTGTCTGCTTTTCCCTAGATGTGGCGACTAATCAGGACCAGACCATGCTGTTGGAGTATGTAAAAGGATCAGCTGATATCTTGGTTAGTGGTCAAGTCAATCCTGAGCAGCTGACACTTCCTTGGTACAAGCCAGACTGGAGCCAGTGTGAAAATGTTGAAATCTCTCTGTCAGTCTTGCAGAAGCTGCACGAGCAAGTTTTGCAGATTGTGGCGTATTTTGGTCGGCCTATGGATATTGAGTGGTGTGCTGTCCAAGAGCAAGTCTATCTGCTGCAGGCTCGGCCCATTACAACAGTACCAACTAAAATCGACAGTGGCCGCTGGACGACAGCAAATTTTCGGGATGGAGGCGTGGCGGCTCAGCCCTGCCCCAACCTGATGTGGAGCCTTTATCGCCATTCTTGGCAAGAGGCCCTTTCTAGCTTTTTGCTGGCAATTGGCCTAGAGTCTGAAGGTGTGATGCCTCCACTGATGCGTCTCCATTATGCTCGGCCTTTCTGGAACTTAGGCGTAGTCAAGCAAGGTATGGAGCAGATTCCGGGCTATATTGAGCGAGACTTTGATGATGAGCTGGGAGTCAATAAAGACTACCAAGGTCAAGGTTTTACCAGCAAATTAAGTCCAGCCTTGCTCTTGAATTTCCTGCGGGTAGCCTTGAAAACGCAAAAAGTAACTAAGACTTTTCTGCATCAGGCGCCAGAGAAGCTGCAAGAGCTGCGTCAGCAATTTACCCGCCTGAATCAAGAAATCCAAGAACTGAACGACCAAAGCCCGATCCAGCAAGTCGAGAGTCTTTGGCAGTTAGTGCTAAATCAGGCTTATTTAGACAGTGAGGGAACGTATTTTTGGCAGGCCTACATTAATACGGTCCAGCTGTCTATGAAAAAGACCAGTCTGCTCAAATGGCTGACGGTCGATGAATTTTTCCAACTGATTGCTAAGTTGGGAAATGTTTCGCATACCAAGCCTTTGGCTAGGATGCTGGAAGTTGCGGATCTTGTTTTGGCAGACGAGAAACTGACAGACGATTGGTTGAAGCTATCGGTGGAAGAATTGCAGGAACTGACTGCACAATATCCTGAGCGAACGGATTTCATCAAGGTTCAGGATTTCCAAAAAGATTTTGGCTATCACTCGGCACGAGAGCTGGACTTACGAGTAGCTAGTTATGAAGAAGATGCTTATCAGGTCCTGACAGCTGTCCAGCAGTTGGTTGCTGATTCAGCGTATTACCAAGCGGCCAAAGCTTCGCTCAGTCCTGTCTCAGAGTCTGAGCTGGATCTGGCTCATCTATCTCGATCCAAGCAGAAAAAAATTGAAAAAATCAGTCAAGACCTGAGGAACTTGCTCTGGTGGCGAGAGGAGTTCAAGGATATTTCCACGCGCTATTACCACCTCATTCGTCAGATTAGCCTAAAACTCGGCCGAGCCTATGAAAAGCGAGGCTTTCTTAAAAATGAACAAGATATTTTTTACATTAAGAAAGAAAGCCTGTCTGCCTTTATGGAAGGGCAAAAAACTGCAGACCAGCTTCAAGAAGAAGCAGCTGATAATCGGCATTATTGCCAGACCTATCGAAATTTTGAGCCAGTGGGGGATTTGACCGACAAAGAGATGAGCTTGGAAGAAGTGGTCCATGATAGTCAGGCTCTGCTGACGGGGATGCCAGCCAGCAGCGGTCAGGTAACCGGTCGGGTTCGAGTTCTCTTGGATTTGGCTGATATTGAGACGATTGAACCGGGAGAAATTCTTGTCACTCGCTATACAGATACGGGTTGGAGTTATGTTTTTGGTATTCTAGGCGGTCTTGTGACAGAGTATGGCGGGGTTCTCTGCCATGCATCTATTGTCGCTCGGGAATGCGGGATTCCAGCTCTGGTCTGCGCTAAGAATGCAACTCAGCTGCTAGAAACTGGCATGATGGTAACTTTAGATGGAAGAAGAGGAGAAATAAGAATTCATGAAGAAGAATGAACCTTTGTTTATCGGTGAATACGACAAATCTGTTATCCTGACTTATATGGGCGCTGCTTTTGCACTTTTGGCAGTCTATGCCATCATTCAGTCCCAGTTGCGGCTAGCCATGATGGCCTTTATCGTTAGCGGTATCTGTGACCTCTTTGATGGTGTCGTGGCGCGACGGATGAAGCGGACTGAAAGTCAGAAGCGCTTCGGCATTGAGATTGATTCCCTCTGCGACATGATTAGCTTTGCGGCTCTCCCGGCTGTGCTCCTCATGACTCAGCTGCCCTTGGGAGCGGCCAATATCATCTTGGCTGTCCTCTATGTATTAGCTGCTGTCACGCGCTTAGCGCATTTTAACCGCTTGGCCAAGCATGATGAAGGATCTGGCGCTTATTTTATCGGCTTGCCCGTGACCTACAGCGCCCTCTTTTTCCCTCTGACCTATCTGGTCTGTCAATGGCTGGCGCCTGGTCTCTTTGCTTGGGTGTGGCTGGGCTTGTCTCTTTTGCTGCCCTTCCTATTTGTCTACAACTGCCGTATTCCCAAGCCCAATAAGCTGGCCTATCTGGTCTTTGCGATTTTAGCTGTTGCAAGTTTGATTGGTCTGGGAGTTCTCCCGCATGGTTAAGGTCTATCAGCGAAAGACTGGCCAAGTAGTGGAACCGACAGAATACAAGGCGGGTCTGTTAGACAAGCTTTATGGCACTGCTTGGGGCCGCTTCCTATTGCCTATCTTGACCCAACCTAGCCTGTCTTATCTTCTGACTTTGAAAGACTACACTTCTTTTTCTCGTAAGAAAATTGCAGCTTTTGTAGAAAATTATCAGCTGAATCTGGCTGACTATGAAGATGGCCCCTATTCTAGCTTTGCGGCTTTCTTCCAGCGGAAAATCAAGCCTGGTCTGCGTCCAGTCTGTCCTGACAGTCAAGTACTGGCTGTGGCGGATGCCAAGCTGGAGGTTTTTACCATTAGTCAGGACTTACGGCTGACAATAAAGGGTCAGACATACAGGCTAGCTGACTTACTGTTGGATGAAGAGTTAGCTCAGCTGTTCACTGGCGGAACAGCGCTGGTCTATCGCTTGGGAGTGGAAGACCTGCACCGCTATCTGGCTGCTGAATCCGGCAGAATTACCCAAAAACGAAAAATCAAGGGACGACTGCATACGGTTAGACGGGTAGCCCAGAAGCGGCGCCTCATTTACAAGGAAAATAAAAGAGAATACTGTCTTTTAGATACCGAGCTAGGGCCAGTCTTGCAGATGGAAGTAGGGGCTCTCTTGGTCGGCAGAATATACAATCACAGTCAGGACCATCTGGTCAGAGGACAGGAGAAGGGCTGCTTTGGTCTGGGCGGCTCAACCATCCTTGTCCTCTATCCAGCAGGCACGATTCGCTTGGATCAGGATATCCTGACTTACTCAGACCTCGGAATAGAAACCCAGATTCAAATGGGGGAAAAGATTGGAGAAAAGCTATGTTTAAACGATTAGCTGTTTATTATAAGGAAATGTTTCCTTTGCTGCCACGATTTTTTGTGGCCGCCATCATGTTTTTTGAGATTTATTTTGTCCTCTTGCTCAATGACGGAGTGACCACCTTTCACTTTGACCATCAGGAGTTGATTGGGATTTTTACCATTTTCGTCTTTCTGATGATTCTGCGGATTGCGGATGATTTCAAGGACTATGAGACCGATAGACGTCTCTTTCCTCATCGGGCTCTGCCATCTGGACGAGTGAAAAAGAAGGATCTGGCTATTGCCCTCAGCTTTATCGTAGCTGTGTCTGTACTTCTCAATATCCTCTTTATGAACAATATCGGCTGGTTCCTCTTTCTCTATATTTACGGAACTCTCATGTCCTTCTGGTTCTTCAAGCGTGACAAGATTCAAAATTCTCTGCCACTGGCTCTAGTGACCCATAATCCAGTCATGATGATTTTGAATCTCTATACCATTTCTTTTGTCTGCTACAAGTACAATCTGCCTCTCTTGTCCCTGCCGACGGTCTTGCTGGCCTTTACCATGTATTTCCCAAGTCTGATCTGGGAAGTCTGCCGCAAGATTCGGGCGCCAAAAGACGAGACAGAGTATGTGACCTATTCTAAGCTTTTTGGCTACAAAAAAGCCACTCGCTTTATCGAGGTGGTGACTCTGCTGGATATCTTGACCAATTTCGCTCTTCTCTGGAATATTTCCCATGTCGGAGTGGTGGTCTTGGTGCTGAATGTCATCTGGATGACCGTCCAGTTTGAGCAGTTTATCAAGGATCCAACTCGCTTTAATATCCGGGAGCGGGTGGAGCGTTATACTTATATCACGGAGACAACCATGGTTCTGTCCGTTGCTGTTTATCTCTTGATGGGGGTACTTTGATGAAAAGAATCAAGCAGACAGGGCTTGACCAGGTCGGAGGCAAGGCCTATCATTTGCTGAAAATGCAGGCTGCTGGATTGCCGGTTCCTGACTTTGCAGTGTTTGCTTTTGACTTTTTTCAAGAATCTGCCAGCTCTGCTGACTTGGAGTGGATGGAAGAAGCTTATCTGTCTGGAGAGTTGGACTTGTCCCAGTTAAGTCAGCAACTCCAGGACTGGGCCAGAGAGCAGTTTAGTCAAGAAGATCTGACGGCAGCAGAAAGTTGGATCCGGCAGGAGGTTTCTCAGAAAGACTGTCGCTTTGCAATCCGCTCATCTGCTACCATTGAGGATGGGAAGGCCTCCTCCTTTGCCGGTCAGTTTGAGAGCCAGCTCAATGTGAAGCCAGATGGACTTAAAGAAGCTATCCAAGCGACCTTGCTCTCTCTTTATCAGGAGTCGGCTCTTAGTTATCTATTTGAGCAAGGACTATCGTTGAAGCAAGCGCAGATGATTTGCCTTGTTCAGGTTATGCAGGAGGGAGATTTGTCTGGGATTTACTTCACAGCTAATCCCAAGGGAATTTTGAACGAGCACATCATTGTTATCGGTCGGGGCTTGGGCAATAAGGTTGTTGAGGATAAGATTCCTACGACAATGGTGACCCTCCATCCCAAGGACCAGCTCTTTTATACAGAGCAGACGGAGGACTCGCCAGACTTATCGCAGGAACTACTTGAGGAGTTACAGGCCATGGCTGGTCAAGTAAGTCAGCTTTTCGGACCTTACATGGATATGGAGTTTACCTTCGCAAATGGCCAGCTCTATCTCTTGCAGGCACGACCTATTACCACCTTGCCAGAGGGACAGCAGATTATTCTGGATAACAGCAACATTGTCGAGAGCTATCCGGGCGTTTCCAGTCCTCTGACTATTAGTTTTATCCAAGAGGCTTATGCCAGCATTTTCCGCAGTCTTGCCCAGCGCTTGGTTGGCAAGGGTGCCCCTGAGTTGGCTGCATATGAAGCTACTTTTCAAAATATGCTGCAGCCGGTCAATAGCCGAGTCTATTACCAAATTCAGAGCTGGTATCAGCTCTTGCAGCTTTTGCCTTTTTCGAAGAAAATCATTCCTATCTGGCAGGATATGCTGGGTGTTCGAGAGACAGAGGTACCTCAGATGCCGGTGCACCTGTCTGCTTTCAAACGCCTGCAAATCATGCTCCGCATTATTCGAGAGTTTTGGACGGCACCCAAGCAAATGCGGCAATTAGAAGAGCAGTTTGCCCAAATTCAGCGCGAATACGAAACGAGCTTTTCTCCCGACGCAGATGCGGAGACCTTGATTGGCTTGGTCAGCAGGCTAAAAAAGGATATTTTGGCTCACTGGGACATTACGCTAGTCAATGATCTCTATGCTTTTGTCTATACCGGACTCCTGAAGAAGTCGCGTCACGGCGGGGCTGTTCAGGCTGAGATTGCAGGAATTGAGCAGATTGAAAGTATGCGGCCGGCTTTGGCTCTGCAGGCTTTAACAGCTCAGCTGAAAGCAGAAGAAAATGCAGAGATTAGACAGGCCATGGCAAGTGAAAGTCCAGCTGTCTTTCTAAATCGCCAGCATCCTTTGGTTCAAGAAATAGTCCATTTTATCCATGAATTTGGTGATCGGGCTCCAGAAGAGTTGAAGTTAGAAACACCAACCTTCCGAACGCATCCAGAGCGTCTGCTCAAGCTCCTGCTGCAAATGTGCCAGCAAGAGGAGAAGAAGTTGGCCCCTCAAAAACTTGAAGAAGAGGTGCAAAAATCAGGCTGGTGGACGAATTTTCTTCGCAAGCGAGCCATGACTGGTGTTAAATATCGGGAAAGCTCCCGCTTAAACCGCACACGGATCTACGGCATGATGCGGCAGATTTTCCGAACGCTTGGGCAGCAATTAGCCGAGCAAGGGCTGCTGGCTACGCCTGACGATGTTTTTCACCTCACAAAGGAAGAGTTGTTTGAGCTTACCAGAACACCCAGAGATGTTAGCAGTTTGATAGCTGATCGTCGAGAAAAGATGGAGGCTGATAAGGAGCTGCCAACCTTTAGTCGCTACGTTTTTGCTGGACAGGTCTTTGAGAAATACCTGAAGCCGCAAAACCGTACCAGCAGTCATAATACGGGCAATCAAGCCTTACAAGGGATTGGCTGCTCGCCTGGTTTCGTTAAGGCTCAGGTTTTGGTCGTGGAAGATGTGCAGGAGATTGAGTCTGCTCAGGACCGGATTATCGTGACCAAGATGACCGATCCGGGCTGGGTTTATCTTCTGACCCAAGCCAAGGGTGTCATTGCTGAGCAGGGGTCTTTGCTCTCGCACACGGCTATTATTTCCCGCGAGTTGGGTATTCCTTCCATTGTCAATGTCAGAGGTGCCTGCAGCCAGCTGCAAAATGGCAACTGGATTGAGATGGATGGCCTTACTGGCAAGATTCGACTGATCAAGGAGGAAGACCATGCTGGAAATTAAACCAGTCAAACCCAATACTGTAGAGCTGGACGATTTTCTAGCCCTGCCCAAGCGGATTTACCAGCCAGACCACCTTATGCAGTCGGAAGAGGAAGAGTTATCTTTGATTGAGGGCAGTCACCCGCTGAGTTCTGACTTAGAAACCTATGCCTTTATTGGCTATGAGGACGGTCGTTCTTGTATTCGAGGCCTTCTGACCTTCTATCCAGATGATGAGGCTGCTTACTTGGGATTTTTCGAGTCGATCAATGACCAGCAGATTTCATCTGCTTTTATCGAGCATTTAGCAGGTTTCGCCCGCAGTCTAGGAGCTAGCAGCATTATCGGCCCCGTACAGGCAAGCTTTTGGCTGGGTTATCGAATGCAGCTGACTGGAACAGAGGAGCTCCCTTTTACTGGAGAACCTCATAATCCAGACTATTATCCTGAGCTATGGCAGGCTGCTGGTTTCGAGCTCAAGGAGCGCTATCTGTCCAATTTTTATCCCAAGGTAAGCAATCAAACTCATCAGGACAAGCTAGCTCATCGCTTTGAGTCTTTTGAAGAAGCAGGATTCACCATTTGCTCTTCAAAGAAGCAGGAGTGGGATCAAGCTTCGCTGCAGGTTTTTGAGCTCCTCAATCGCCTCTATCAAAATTTTCCAATTTATCGGTCAATTTCCAGTCAGCAGTTCAGTCAGATTTTTCAAAAATACCAGTACATTCTTGATTTTTCTATGGTTAAACTAGCTTATAAGGAGGGCAAGCTAGCTGGTTTTCTGATTGCCATGCCGGACTACGGTTCTCTGGTTTATCAAAAACTGACTCCGCTCAACCTGGCTAAACTTTTTTGGATCAAGCGTTTTCCAAAACGCTATATGATTATGTATCTAGGAGTAGATGAGCAATTTTTGGGATTGGGCTCTGCCTTGGCCTATCCGATTTTTAAAGAAGCACAGAAGCGACAGGCTTCAGCTATCGGTGCCTTGATTCATCAAAAAACCGTCACGCGTCACTATGCAGCGGAATTGCAGGGAGACAAGCATGATTATGGTCTCTTTGAATTGGATTTGAACTCCTGACTAACAAAATAAATCACATTTTAAAAAACAGATTTTCTAATTGAAGATTTGTTTTTTAATTTTTCAGGTAAAAATGAACACTATTTTCTAGCTGTTTAAAAACATGATGATTTCAACCTTCAAAGATATATTTTTAAGCAAAAGCATTGAATTTTTTTAGGAAATTCTGTAAAATTTTAAGAGATTATTATATGGAAAAAAGGGAATTATTATGGAAAAAAGAATCACTGGTGATACGCTCCAGCGCTATTCTTTTAGAAAGTTATCAGTAGGATTGGTTTCTGCCACTATCGGAAGCTTCTTTTTGAGTACCGCAATAGGGGGAAATATAAGCACGGTTGAGGCTGCAGAAGTCTCAGCAGGCAAAACCGTTCCAGTCCAGTATCACTACGTAGTAGAGTCCGAACTCACTGAAGCTGAGAAGAATGCAGTTGTTAAGGAGCTTCCAAAGTTTGTGGAAGAAAACTCTGATGCTTATTATCTGGTTTACCGTCCAAAGACCCAGGGGCTTTCGGCAAAAAGTTTGCCAAAGACGGGCTACTCAAGTCTGTGGGAAGCAACTTTTGCAGCTGCTGGGCTGACTTTAGCAGTCTTAGTAATTGCACGAGGTAGAAATGGCAAGAGGTACCTGTCTTCTATTTTGCTGGTGACAGGTCTAGGCTCTATTCTCCTAGCTCCTTCTGTATTTGCAGTGACCAATATTGAATTAGCCGCCTACAATCAAAGGCTGAATTTGACAGTAGGAGATAAGCTGCCTGAGCCTATAGAGATTGCTGGTTTCGAATATGTTGGCTATCTGAAAAGCGGTGAACAGGGCAAGGAGAACGCAGCAGGAAGTCATCAGCTTCCTACGGCACAAAAGGACTTGTCAGCTGTCGAAGTCGATCAGCAGGCAGGTAAATCTGCTAGTCTTTCTGGGAATCAGGGTACTGCCAACAAGCCTGTGTCTACTGAAACAGATAAACTGACAGAGCAAGAAAAAGAGATTATTGCTGCCAAAGAGCGTGAATTTGCTCGGCTTTCTCCAGTTACTGAAGTACCAGAACTCGAATTCAAGAGCCAAGAAAGCAGCCAAACCCAAGTCCTGCCTTATCAAACAGAATATCAATATTCAAATGAACTCGCAGAGGGGCAATCTCAGGTCATTCGCGCAGGTGTCACTGGTACACGTACTGTTGTCACTCGCAATTATATTGCAGGTAAAGAGATTGTAAAAAGCGAAGTGGTTTCAGACCAGGTAACTGCAGAGCCAGTTTCGGAAATTGTGTTGGTCGGAACTGCTGCAGTAAAATCTATACCAAAACAAGCACCAGTGCATCAAGTCCCGGAATTGACGACTTATGGTACGACACCAGATACCGCACCTGTAAATGAAGTTCCAGAATTAACGACCTATGGCACGACGCCTGATACAGCGTCAGTCCAAGAAGTCCCAGAGTTGACAACATATGGCACTGCACCAGATACCGCACCTGTAAATGAAGTCCCAGAATTGACGACCTATGGCACAACGCCCAATACTGCACCGGTTCAAGAAGTGCCTGAGCTAACGACTTATGGCACTGCACCAGACACCGCTCCAGTCCAAGAAGTTCCAGAACTAACAACTTATGGCACTACACCAGACACCGCTCCAGTCCAAGAAGTTCCGGAACTAACAACTTATGGTACCGCACCTGATGAAGCACCCGTGCATCAAGCCCCAGAATTAGAGCTGACTGCGACGGATGAAACAAGAAGAGAAAAGATAGATTTTTCTGTTGAAGAACAGTATACTGATGAGATTCCAGAAGGCAGTCGCCAAGTTGTCACACCAGGAGTACAGGGTGAGCGGGCTATTACCACTCGTATCTATACCTCGAATGGCCAAGAAGTTGACCGCCAAGTTTTATTAGATGAAGAAATTCTTGCAGCAGTCACACAGATTATTAAGGTCGGAACAAGTAAGTCAAGCCTGATTCCGGCTGATGCTCCAAAGGTTGAAGAACTACCAGAATACCCGCTAACTTACACGGACGAAACTAGAGTTGAAAAAATCAACTATACTATTCGTGAAGAAGAAACGGACGAGCTAGCCCAAGGTACTCGCCAAATCGTCACTCCAGGCGTTGAGGGCGAGCGAACTATCAAGATACGTGTCTACAGCTCCAATGGTCAGGAAATTGAACGTCAAGAACTATCTAATGAAGAGACTCTAGCGCCAGTAACGCAAGTTTTCAAAGTCGGAACAGCTAAGCCGCATATGGTACCGAACGATGCACCAAAAGCAGACGCCTTGCCAGAGTATCCACTGACTTATACAGATGAAACGCGTGTAGAGAAAATAGCCTTCAATATTGAAGAGCAATATACGGATGAATTACCACAAGATGCCCGTCACATCGCAACTCCAGGTGTTCAAGGCGAGCGAACCATCAAAACTCGTTTTTACAGCTCCAACGGACAAGAAATTGATCGCCAAGAGTTGTCCAACGTGGAAACACTAGCTCCAGTGACGCAAGTTGTCAAAGTCGGAACAGCTAAGCCGCACATGGTACCGAACGATGCACCAAAAGCAGACGCTTTGCCAGAGTACCCGCTGACTTATACGGATGAAACTCGCGTAGAGAAAATCAACTTTACCATTCGTGAAGAAGAGACGGATGAACTTGTACGAGATGCCCGTCAAATCGCCACTCCGGGTGTTGAAGGTGAGAGAACTATCAAGACTCGCGTCTATAGTTCCAATGGACAAGAAATTGACCGCCAAGAGTTGTCCAATGAAGAAACCTTGGCTCCAGAGACGCAAGTTGTCAAAGTCGGTACCGCTAAACCAACCATGGTACCAGGTGATGCACCAAAAGCAGACGTTTTGCCAGAGTATCCATTAATATACACGGATGAAACGCGCGTAGAGAAAATCAACTATACTATTCGTGAAGAAGAGACTGACGAGCTAGTCCAAGGTACTCGCCAAATTGCGACTCCAGGTGTGCAAGGTGAGCGAACCATCAAGACCCGTGTCTACAGTTCCAACGGTCAAGAGGTTGAACGTCAAGAGCTGTCAAATGAGGAAACTCTAGCGCCAGTAACGCAAGTTGTCAAAGTAGGCACGGCTAAGCCACATTTGGTACCAAATGATGCACCAAAAACAGACGCCTTGCCAGAGTATCCACTGACTTATACAGATGAAACGCGTGTTGAGAAAATAGCCTTTAACATCGAGGAACAATACACCAATGAATTGCCTCAGGACGCCCGTCAAATCGCAACCCCAGGTGTGCAAGGTGAACGGACGATTAAGACTCGTGTCTACAGTTCCAATAATCAAGAAGTTGATCGTCAAGAACTGTTCAATGAAGAGACTCTCGCTCCAGTAACGCAAGTTGTCAAAGTAGGTACAGCCAAGCCAAATATGGTACCGAATGATGCACCAAAAGTAGAAACTTTAGAAGAATTCGATTTAATTCGATTGAACAATCTATTAGCGGAAGCGGATCAGATTAAAGCTCAAGCACGTTATTTCAACGATAGTCAGAGTCATCAATCTAGCTATGATACTGCTTTGACAGCAGGTCAAGCGATTCTTAATCAATCACAAGCCAGCCAAGCAGAAGTCAACCAGCTTGTTGAACAAATCAATCAAGCCAAGACACAGTTAAGTGGCCTTGAGGTTGTCAAAACGGCTCTTCAAAACGAATACGATTTAAATCCAATTATCAAAGCAGCTCCAAAATATAAAAATGCTGACTCAGATAAGCAGACAGCTTATACTGACGAATTAGCCAAGGCAGAAGGAGTTCTGAACAATCAAACTGCCACACAAGTGCAGGTCAACCAAGCTTTTGCTAGCCTGACAGCAGCCAAAGAAGCTCTAAATGGAGTACCTAAAGTCAAGCCAACAGTTTCCATTCTAAGTCTGACAGAAAATCCTGATGATAAGTCGATTACAGTCCAATATAGACTGGAAGACCAGACCCAGTCCTTCCGTTCAGCGACTGCAGAATTGTACCAGAGAGATCAGCTTGTTCGTACTCTTCCAATTACCAATTTCGCAGGAAGTCTGAAGATTGGCGACTTAGACTACTACACAGGTTATACGCTAAAAACCAAGTTGACTTATGAACTGGATAATGGCAGCTTCACAGACCTTGAAACCGACAGCCGCGACTTTGAATTGGAATACAAGAAGATTGCCTTCCGAGATATTGATTCGGCCGAGTTTTACAGAAAAGAAAACGACCAGTTTAAGCGCGTCGTGTCCATGAGCTCTATGCCTACGGATTTGTCTACCTACTTTGTCAAAGTCAAATCAAGTGAATCTAAGGAAATGCTCCTGCCGGTTCACAGCATAGCGGAAAGCCATAAGGATGGCAGGGATGTTTATAAGGTAACGGTATCTCTGCCTGAGCTGGTACAAGAAGGTGAGACAGGCTATAAGTCTGGCTATGACTTCTATATCAGTAAGGCAGTTGTTCCTAGTCAGCAAAATGTCTACACTAGCTTTGCTGGCTTGGTAGACGCTATGAAGCAAAATATGGCTGGCAACTATGTTCTGGGAGCAGATTTGGATGCTAGCGAGGTCAGTCTGGCTCCTGCGGATTATGTCTACCTCAAAGGGAACTTCACAGGCAGTCTGACAGGTAACCATAATGGCAAACAGTACGCGATTTATAATCTAGCCAAGCCTTTATTTGAAAACCTCAAGAGTGGTTCTTCTATTTCCAATCTGGACCTGAAAGAGGTTAATATTGTAGGCACCTATGACTCAGCGGCTTTGGCTCGCAATGCAGAAAATGCTCGAATCACAGACGTTTCCGTTCAAGGTAGAGTAGAAGTAAAAGAAAATGCTTCACAGGTGGCAGGTTTGGTTGTTATTGCTAACAATACCCAAATTACCAATAGCTCCTTTACTGGAACTATCGTGTCAAATGATAAACAGGGTAAAGAATACAATGTTGGTGGTTTGGTTGCCAATCTTAAGGGAGGAAACTCCTTGATTAGCCAAAGCAGGGCAGATGTGACTATTCTAGCAGGCGCTAGAGCCAACAACCAACGCTTCGGCGGCCTGGTTGGCCGTTTAGAAAACAATGCCCGCATCAGCCGTTCTTATGTAACTGGAAAGATTCAAAACTCTACTAAGAATGGTCAAATCGGTGGAGTAGTTGGTTCCAATTACTTCAATGGCTTGATTGATAATGTCATCAGCAATGTCAGCGGAACAAATGTTTACAGTATTTCTGGTGATCAGGGATATGAAAACAACCGTATCACAGAAGCATATGCCGTTGAAGGAAATAAAACACTGGAAAATGACAAGTTTGTCACATCAACACTGACTCTGGACCAGACAGAAGAGAAGCTGACTAGCCTAGACATTACGACCACGCTGGAAGACACGAATCTCAACCTTTATTCTGTCAACTATGCCCAGGAAAAGAATGCCCGAGAAGACCGTTTAATAGCTTATGCTAACATGGAAAAACTCCTTCCATTCTACAATAAGGAGACCATCGTTGCTTATGGAAATAAACTTCCAGAGAATCACAAGCTCAATACGGAGTACTTGCTGGATGTTGTTCCAATGAAGGGCGACCAGATTATCACTGATATCAATAGCAACAAGACCGGAATTAACCGTCTGATGTTGCACTTTGAGGACAATACGGTTGATTACCTGAATCTGACCTATAAGGGAGATTTCAAATATAAGGCAATTGCAGAATATACTGTAAATGGCCTAGACCTTCTTTATACACCAGAAGCCTTCCTATCAGACTATAGCAGAGTTCTCAATCAAGTGCTGCCGGAATTGAACAAGGTTGTCCTTGATTCGCCAGCTATGCGAACTGTTTTAGGCGTAAATGCTGACACTTCTTTGGATGATCTCTATCTGGATACGACTTTTGACCAAGTCAAGACCAAGCTGTCAGAAGAGTTACGCAAGGTACTGGCTATGGACAAGTCTATCAATACGGAAGGCAATGTTGTAGCAGACTATATAGCTCAGCAAATTAAAGACAATAAAGAAGCCTTCTTACTTGGTCTAACCTATCTCAACCGTTGGTATAATATTAATTATGACAATATCAATGTCAAGGATTTGTCAGCCTATAAATTTGACTTCTTTGGAAATCATAATGCTTCAACATTAGATACCATCATTTCACTTGGTAAGTCAGGCATGAACAATCTTAAAGCTAAGAACAACTATATGGCTTATGATGCCTCACTTTCTGAAGCGACTGGTAAACGAGGGCTCTTCAACTATCTAGAAGGCTATCGTCAGCTCTTCTTGCCAGACAAGAGCAATAATGAATGGCTCAAGACCAATACAAAAGCCTATATCGTTGAGGCCGAGTCGGATTTGCCAGAAGCTAGACAGCTTCAGGATGCAGCCGAGGGCAAGAGCAAGTATTCTGTCGGCGTTTACGACAAGATTACTGCTGATAACTGGGAACACAAGGGCATGCTCTTGCCACTCTTGACCATGACTGAGAAGGGTGTCTATGCTATCTCCAATATGTCTACCATCTCCATGGGGGCTTATGACCGTTATCGCCTTGATGCCAATGGCAGGGTTCGGACAGATGCAGAGCTAGCTGAATTTGTCGAAGACCGAGTGAGAAAAACAGCTGAATACCAGCGCGATCACTATGACTTCTGGTATAAGATTCTAAGCGATGAAAGCAAGGACAAGCTCTTCCGTTCTGTTCTGGTTTACGATGGATTCTCATTGGTTGACAAGAATGGTCAAAAATATTGGGCTCCAGCTAATGACAAAAAATCACTGGCTATGCAGGAATTCTTTGGACCAGCCGGCAAGTGGTATCCTAGCAAGGGCTATAATGCCTATGCTACAGGAAGTGTAACCCACTTTGATGCAGCTAAATTGTTAGAAGACTATGGTAACTCTGTCTACACGCATGAAATGACCCATAATTCTGACGGTGGCATTTACTTTGAGGGCAATGGCCGCCGCGAAGGTCTGGGAGCTGAGCTTTATGCTCGCGGACTCCTGCAGTCCACTCCAAGTGCAGATGAGGCAACCATTACACTCAATACCCTCTTCAAGGTGGACAAGGATTCTAAGACGCGTCTACACACATATAACTTCAAGGAGCGCGTTCAAAATGCAGAAGACCTGCAACACTATGTCCATGGTATGTTTGACATGATTTACACCCTAGATTACCTAGAAGGTACCTCTATGCTGAAGCAGAGCGATGATGCTAAGCTTCAGTGGTTCAGGAAGATGGAGAATTACTATGTTACAGATAAGTATGGTAAGGAGACCCATGCTGGAAACCAGACGCGAAGCTTTACTGCTGAAGAAATCAAGCAGCTGAAGACTTTTGACTCTCTGATTGACAATGATGTCATCACTCGTCGGGAGAACAAGGACAGTGGTAGATATGGACGAAATGGCTACCTCAGTCTCAGTCTCTTCTCACCAATCTACTCAGCCTTGAGCAATCCAAATGGAGCGCCGGGCGATGTCATGTTCCGTCGTACAGCTTATGAGTTGCTAGCAGCCAAGGGTTACCATGAAGGATTTATCCCTTATGTTTCTGGTAAGTACTCTAAGGAAGCCTTTGATGAAGGTAAGAAAACGTGGGATGGATGGTCCGGAAGAGATGTTGGTCTCGTGACTGACCAGAAAGTCTTGGAAAATGTATTCAAGGGTGAATATGACTCCTGGGTAGCCTTCAAGAAGGCTATGTATAAGGAGCGGATTGATCAGCTGACCAAGCTCAAGCCAATTACCATCGAGTACGAACTCAGAAATCCAAACAGTACTAAGAAAGTAACCATTCGCTCTTATGCAGATATGCAAAGTCTGATGGACGCAGCAGTAGCAGAGGATGTGAGCAACATTGCCAATGCTACAAGCCGTGTCGATGCCAGCTGGGTAAACCTGCTCAAGAAGAAGATTTACAATGCTTATCTTCGTGAAACAGACGACTTCAGGCAATCAATCTTTAATAAGTAAGTGATATTTTCTTTTGGAAATGCCTCCTAAAATTCCTAGACTCCTTAGAGTCTAGGAATTTTATTTATTACTAATAAAAAATTAATTATCTATTCAAGCTAGAATCAAACAACTTTTCGTAACTATTTCGCAACAAAAGTAGACAAAAAACAGATAATTGCCACTAAAAAAAGTAGTTCACAAAGAGTCAATTATAATATTTTATGTTATAATTGATATGTATATGTCATATTTGCTTATCATATACAAATACATTCATTTTTAGTTTGGTAATAAATTTTGATTTAGAACCGGCTGAAACTGAGGGGGTAGACAGGTGATGGTGTGCCTGCCAGCATTTGTCGAAAATAAAATATAAAAAGAAGGAGGACCGCATTCAAGGTGAAACAAACTTATCATAAAGTGTCTCATGCTCTGATGACTTTGCTGCTTTTGGTATCAACCTTTATTCCCTTGTTAAGCTCAAGTCCTAGGGTTTCTGCTGCAGAGTTAGGTGATGGCGACTATCAACTAACTACAAACGTCACTATTAATAATAATCCTTTAAAGGATACTGGCTACGGTGAAGGTAAATTTTACATTGCACCGACCTATACATTTGCAGATAGCAAAGTATTAAATAATGGTGATACCATGGTTTATCGTGTTCCATCACAGTTCAAAATTGAGCGAACTTTGGAGGAAAACATAAGCGCACCGGATGGCACTGTTGTTGCTAAGTTGGTGACAGATCCTGTTACAAATACAGCAACCATTACTGTCACAAATGCTGAGTATTTTGCGAAAATGCCAGATACCAAGCTTATTCAATCTTCTTTCACAGTGGTTTGGGCTGATAATATGCCTTATGACCAAGAGCAAGAAGTTAATTTCCCAGGTGCTAGAACCTATAGGCTGAAGCGCATCAAGGTTGATGAGGAGCCTCAGGGTTATTCCAAGTGGGGTGTTCAGGATTCTAAGGATCCAAACTACGTCAACTGGCGTATCCGTGTCAATCGCGATGTCCAAAATCTTGGTCAAGTTGTCATTGAGGACGCCATTCCAGAAGACCAAGAATTGGATGAAGATACAGGGATTACAGGTTACTACTTTACTGAGTGGGAAGGTGCTTCTGGCACACGTAAATCCTTTAACCCGAGCGATGTCGTTTCAATTACAGACTCCAATCATTTCACAGTTAATGCTGGGGATTTGAGTGGAAGAGGTATTTATGTTATCTACCGGACCCGTTTGACTGAGCCAGTAGATAAGGTAACCAAAAAAGCCTTTAACGATGTAACCGTTACATCTAATGGGCAAAAGATGCCTGATTTGTTAGCACGTCCATTCGCGCCTTTGACAACTCTTGATGGTGTTGGCGAAGGTACCCGTTCTGATGAAGTTATCTTTAAAGTCAAAAAGGAATTGACTGGCCGCAATTTGGCAGATGGTGAATTTACTTTTGATTTGATTAATAAGGATGACAACGACAAAGTTGTTCAAACGGTAACTAATAAAGCTGGTGCCGTAACCTTTAAGAAACTTCGTTTCAAAAAAGAAGGAACCTTTAACTACGTCATTCGTGAACGAGCAAGTAATCTGCCAGGTGTGACAAACGATGCCAATTCAGACATCAATGTTACTGTTACTGTAACAGACAACAACGGCGTTAAGACAGCAGCGGTTACCTATGACCGTGATGCTTTTACCAATACATACAAGTTAGAGCCAGCAACTGCAGCGATTACCGCTAAGAAAGTTCTGGATGGTAAAGCACTTGAAGCTGAAAAGTATACTTTCAAACTGACTGAGGTTGGAGGAAATAACTTGGAGCTTCAAGCAGCTAACGATGCCAATGGTGATATCAAGTTCCTTGGAATCAACTATGATAAAGAAGGCACTTATACTTACAAGCTGACGGAAGTAGCTGGAAATGAAGCTGGAGTGACTTATGACAGTGCAGAACATACTGTGACTGTCACAGTGACCGAAAACAACGGCAAATTGGAAGCTACCGTCGAAGGCAATAATCCAGTATTCACAAACACTTATAAAGACTATGGTGTCAGCTATGAGTTTCTCAGCAGCAATCCAGCCTTTCCAAATCTGCCAAAAGAAGTAACTGATTTGCTTCCAGCAGATGCTAATCGCTACACTAGTGGTACTAAAGTAGATGCTAAGCAGCCTGCTAAAACAAGTGTTACAGTTACTGAAGGCACATGGACTTTCGAAGGCTATGCAGAGTCAAATGCACAGACTGTTGCGGATAAGGACCTTAAATTTACCGGTAAATGGAATTTTACTCCAGCACCGAAATATAAGGCAACTTATGAATTTGTAAGCGCAGATCCGAACCGTAGCTTGCCAGCAGAAGTCACAGCATTGTTACCAAATGATGCCACTGAATATGCAGACGGTGCTGCCGTTCAAGCGGTTCAGCCAGCTAAGAAAACTGTTGAAGCAAGTGATGGTACTTGGAAATTCCTCAAATATGACGCAGATAGTAAAACTATTGCAGGCGCAGATGTCAAATTTACAGGCACATGGACATTTGAAGCTAGACGTCCACAAGGACCAGGTACACCGCCACCTTCTTCAGGTTCGACACCACCACCGTCATCATCTGGTGATAAACCAGGCGGTTCGACTGATGGAACCCCAGGTAATTCATCAGATAAAGATGGAAAAGATGTTACTGGATCAGCAACTGGCAAAAAAGTTTTGCCGAAAACTGGCAGCGAAACATCTATCTTTGCGATAGCAGCAGGATTTGCTCTGATTCTTTTATCAGCTCTTGTCTATCGTTTCAAAAAAGCTAATTAATATTAGCCAAACGAATCATCTCAGCTAGCTGAGATGATTTTTTCTTGTCTTTGTCATCATCTATCCTTGATAATGTACTGACGGTTAAATTTATAAACTCTAAAGCAAGCAGTCATTCAAATGGATGTTTTTACGGTGGCTAATATTTGCTAAACTTGATTTTACAGTCAATGAATACTTGAAAATAAAAGTGAATTCTTGTTTTATAAAGAAGATTTGTTATAATAAAATAAGAAAAAGTTTCTTTGTTTAAAGAGAGATGTTGATGAAAAATAGGAAGTTTAGGGTGATTCCTTTTTTGCCCCTAGTTTTGTATCTACTGGTGTATCTGTACGGTTATTCGGGAATTGAGCCAGAGCCGGAGGTTGCTTATGGTTATCTTTACCTTTTTCTTTTTTTAGTTCCTGTTGTCATTGCTTATTTTGTACTTGCTGTTACGAATTTTGCAACACTGATGGGGGAAGTTACTTTTTTATTCAAAGGATAGCTACTAGGGCATCTCTATCGGCTTTATTTTTCTATCTTTTTATTTTCGATTTTGTTTTGCGGTCTTAATTATTATCAGTTGATAGCTCCATATGGCCCTCAGATGAAAATTAGTGCTGGAGAAGCTTATAATCCCTTAGCACCTTATGCCATTCCTCTCTTGCTTTTTCTCTTAGGATTGTTGGGCAATCTCTTCTTTTGGGATTTGCAAAAGATTGAAGTCCAGGAGGAGAAAGAGTAGCAGTACGGCGATAGTAATTGAGGTGTCATAATTTCTCAAAATCATTAAAAGCCTGCTGAAAATCTATTTGCTCAGGCTTTCTTTGTGCTATAATAAAGAAAAACGATGAGGAGACATTCATGAATCAAACTGTTCAATATTTACAAGAATTAACGGCTATCCCTTCCCCAACGGGTTTTACGGCTGAGGTGGCAGACTATTTGGTACAAACGCTGGAAGGATTGGGCTATGAGCCTGTTCGGACCAATAAAGGCGGCGTCCATGTCGTGGTTAAGGGGGAAAATGACGCCCAGTATCGGGTAGTGACTGCCCATGTGGATACACTGGGGGCTATTGTTCGGGCTATTAAGTCTGACGGTCGCCTCAAGCTGGATCGGATTGGCGGTTTCCCTTGGAACATGATTGAAGGAGAAAACTGTCTGGTCCATGTGGCCAGCAGTGGAAAGACTATCAGTGGGACTATCTTAGTTCACCAGACTTCCTGCCATGTTTACAAGGATGCTGGGACGGTTGAGCGAACTCAGGACAATATGGAAGTCCGTTTGGACGAAAAGGTGACAAGTGAGAAAGAAACGCGGGATTTAGGAATCGAAGTCGGGGATTTTATTTCCTTTGATCCTCGTACCACAGTTACCAAGTCAGGCTTTATCAAGTCTCGCTTTCTGGACGACAAGGTCAGCGCAGCTATTTTGCTCAATCTTTTGCGCGTTTATAAAGAGGAAAATATTCAGCTGCCGGTGACGACTCATTTTGCTTTTAGTGTCTTTGAAGAGGTTGGTCATGGGGCTAATTCCAGCCTGCCGGAGCAAGCGGTAGAGTATCTGGCTGTTGATATGGGCGCTATGGGTGATGACCAGCAGACGGATGAGTATACGGTTTCCATCTGTGTTAAGGATGCTTCAGGGCCTTATCACTATGGCTTCCGCCAGCATTTGGTAAATTTGGCTAAGGAGCAGGATATTCCTTATAAACTGGACATCTATCCATTTTACGGGTCAGACGCCTCTGCAGCAATGAGCGCAGGAGCAGAAGTCAAGCATGCCCTGTTAGGCGCTGGCATCGAATCCAGCCACTCTTATGAGCGTACCCATATTGATTCAGTCGTCGCAACAGAGCGTATGGTGGATGCATATCTTAGAAACGGATTAGTCGGACAGAGTGTCTAATAATGTCCAAAAACATTGCTCGAATTATTGGTATAATTCTTAAAAATATGTTATGTTCGTATATAGAATTACTTTAGGTTAAAAGGGAGAAAATGAAAGTAGTTTGTGTGGATTCCTGTATTCGTTCCCAGGCCTTTGGGATTGACATAGCTTTCCGCAATCGATTTGAACTTTTTGAAGGCATGAAAGTGCCTTATGAATTGTGGGTTTCTGAAGCGGATACAGATATATATACTAACGCCTCTTCTAGGCAGCTTGTGTTGGACAGTTATGAAGCCTTGGGCATTGATAGGACCAAGGTTCGTTTTCTTGGTTTAGAGTTGGGGGGACGAAGTGTCCAGGAGTTTGCTGAGGAGGAGCTTGAACCAGAAGACTGGCTGATGATGGAACGTCTGGATATCCCAGAAAATATTCTCTTGAGACGTGGACAAGATTTTCATGTAGCGCGCGTCCTTCATCAGGATCATATGATTGCCCTCGGACAAGAGTTAAATAAAAAGGTGATGGGCTGGCTGGATCAGGATGTGTTAGACTCTTTGATTTTGGTTGGGGAAGGCCAAGAGGCTTATCTGCCTCAAAAGATGAGGGATAAGGCCCTCTTTATTCCAACAACCTACGCAGATCAAGTGGTCCAGTATCCAAGAAAGAGAGTCTTTGATCCAAAGGAAATTCGCTTGGTGACTGTCAGTCGTTTGTCTGAGGAGAAAAATGTTCTGTTATTGCTGAAAATCATGGCTTTGCTGAAATTTAAAGGGTATGAGCAATTTAGATTAGATATCTATGGAGATGGTCCAGACATGTCCATGCTAAAAGATGTAGTCCAGCTCAATGATTTGGAAGGCATGGTTTGTTTTAAGGGCTATCAGTCTCAAATACCTTATCAAGCTTATGATGCCTATATTAGCACTTCCGTATCGGAAGCCTTTGCGACATCGCTCTATGAGGCTCTGGTCAATGGCTTGCCTCTGATAGGTCTGGATGTGCGTTATGCCAATCGAGCTTATATTAAGCATGGAAAGAATGGCTGGCTGATACCGCAAAATGATGCTAATCAATATATTGCCTATCTGGAGCAATTTAGCCAATTTGGAGAAAAAGAATGGAGGGGATTTTCGGCAAGATCTAAAGAACTTGCCAATCGCTATCACAAAGAATTACTAGTCAATCTATGGGAAAAAGTTTTTAAAATTTCAAAAATAGGAGATTAAAAGGAGAATAATATGAAAAAGACTTTAGGAAAAAAAGTAGAACTGGGAATGAAATTAATCCCAATTCCTCTGTCTTTACTGCTTGCTGGGACAATGGCAGTGACTGTGCAGGCTGAGGAGGTAAGTAGTGAAACAGAGGGGAATCAAGTCCAAAATAACCAAGCGACTCCTCCTGTAAATCAAGAACTGCCAAATGATGGGACAATCAAAAATACACCAGCAGAGGAAGCTTCCGGTCTGACCATCTCAGAAGAAGGAGAGAAGGGCGCAGCCCAAGTCACGCCTGAAATCAAACAATTAGCTCAGGAATTTTATGACTATCATACTAAGGAAAATAGCTCTGAAATAACTAAGGCTGCAAACTTCACATCAGTCATGCCGGAGATGCAGTCAAACGAACAAATACAAGAAGCAGCTAAAAAGTATGATTATGCATATGCTATTCGCAAGATGGATGGAGTCTTTAAATATATTGATTTAAAACAAGTAGAAAATTTAAATCTAGTTAGAGATGAGGATTTTAGGGATGTAGGTTCTCGAATAGCAACACTTATCCAAAATGATACTGCCCTCTTCTTTTTGAATAAGTGGGAGGCTATATTCAATCCAAATCCAACACCTGAAGAAGTAGCGAAGATACCAAAAGCTATTATTCCACGCTCCGAATTGGATCTGACAGTTGATGAATCTATTCCAAAAAGAGTGTTTTTGAGAAACGCGTATCATCCACGAAACTGGCGTGGAGACTGGGATGGTTGGAAAACCTATGAAGAGGCTTTTTCTAGAAAATATCTGCCTTCGTCAGATCGTAGAATATTATCTATGAAAGAGATAAGACAGATATATTCTAAAAATCCTGATATGGTCCGAGTTGAAGCGTATCCTATTGAAAGGGAATTCTCTGAAAAAGGACCTATAAATCCGTACTTTCAGAGAATTGTGATTAATCAAAAGGAGCTCGAATTTTTTTCCACGCGTTTCCATAATAGGGATATAAAGAATGGAGTGTTTGATACACGAGATACGGATTCCTTAGGGTTTGGTTATAGAGATCCTATTGAATCATGGAGACAACAAAATTATCGTTTCAATGAGTCTCAAATTGGTAGAATTTTTAAACTACAAAAAGGGATGGGATTAGAAAAATATAACGACCTAGTGTATATCGACTGGCTGGGGAATAATCCGACAGTAACGGAGCCTTGGTTTGGTGAAAACAATATTAAAACCTTCCACTACAAACTGTATCTGATGAAACCTGGTGATAAGACTCGCTACTATATCGATCGGGACTATACGATTCAAATTGAGGGTGTACATGGGTTAATTGAGACGCCTGATGGTGGACTTAAAATTGTTGAATCAACTCTTTACAAGGGAGGGAAGACAACACTTGGCTTAAAAATTGACCAAAAGTTCATAGATACAGCTTTTAGATCTGTCAAAGCTGATGGCTTCGTCTTTAAAGTTTCGGATGTTAAGAAGGTTTATGCGAGTGATACGGAACCGGGCAAGGTTCTTGTCCGTTACCAAGACGAGCAGGGTCATGCTATTGCTAACCCTATTACGGATGAGCAACCAGGTAAGACTAGATACACAGTCAGCCCTAAACCTCTTATTTCCCATAAGAATCAGCTCTATACTTATAAATCTCGACTAACTGCCTATGATGCTGAATCGGGAGAGTACGAAGCAGGAAGAACCAAAGAAATCGTCTATAAGTATGAACTCAGCCAGTTCCAGCTTCCAAATGATGCACCAAGCGAAGACAAGCCCATCTTGGAAATGACTCGTTTTGTAGATGAATCAGGTCAAGAGTTATCAGACCCAGAGCGCGGTTTAGTAGCTTCTAAGACTATCGCTGGCTTTGACTATCAGTCCAGCAGTGACGAGGACAGTATTCGCACCCATGTCTATCGCGCAAGTGTGCATGAAGTACCGTCAGACTCTCCAAGTGAAGACAAGCCAGTCATGGAAATGACCCGCTTTGTAGATGAATCAGGTCAAGAATTATCATCTCCTGAGCAAGGTTTGGTGGCATCTAAGAGTATTGCTGGCTATGATTTCCAGTCCAGCAGCGACGAAGATGGTGTTCGCACTCATGTCTATCGTACCAGCGTGCATGAAGTGCCGACAGACGCTCCAAGCGAAGAACGGCCAGTCTTGGAGGTGACCCGCTTTGTAGATGGAACAGGTCAAGAGTTATCAGCTCCTGAGCAAGGTTTGGTAGCATCTAAGAGTATTGCTGGCTATGATTTCCAGTCTAGTACTGAGGAGGATGGCATTCGCACGCATGTCTATCGCGCCAGCGTGCATGAAGTACCGAAAGATGCACCAAGCGAAGAGCGCCCAGTCATGGAAATGACTCGCTTTGTAGATGAAAGTGGCCAAGAACTGTCAGATCCAGAGCGTGGTTTGGAGGCGTCTAAGAGTATCGCTGGTTATGACTACCAATCCAGCAGTGACGCGGACGGTATTCGCACTCATGTCTATCGTGCCAGCGTACATGAAGTACCGACAGATGCTCCGGTTGAGGACAAGCCTTCTATCGAAATCACTCGCTTTGTAGATGTAGAAGGAAGACCTTTAGCAGCTGAGGAATTTGGTTTGCTAGATGCTAAGGCTATTGAGGAGTATGGATTCGTTTCTGTATCAGATGCCAATGGCGTTCGCACTTATGTTTACAAGCCAAAAACGAACACTCAAACACCTTTGGGAACAGAAACTTCTGAGCAGAAGAGTCTTGTAAGGGTTGAAAACTCTGAGACTAGTCCGGTTCTATCTCGAGTGTCCAAACATCAATTACCAAATACTGGAAACACAAATTCATCATTCTTGGGAGCAGCAATTATCAGCCTTTTGGCTTCTGTTGGCTTACTACATTCCAAGAAAGAACGAAAAAAATAAGGCCAATCTGGTCTTATTTTTTCATTTCCATAATTTTGCTGTGACTTATCTAACACTCCAGACACTAACTGATTTTTCCTCCACAGGAAATTCTCCCCAGCCTTGGTCGTCAATGGTTACGATTTGGGAGTTGTTGCCTAGATAATCGCTGAATTCTCTGCCAGCCCATTCTGGACCGACCAGCATGGATTTGCTGGCTGCTTGGCCATTGCTGATAAGGACAGCGATTGGCTGACCATCGTCCATACCTTGGCGGGTCCAGCCGATACAGTTGGCATCGTCAAAGTAGTCGGTCTGCTCACCATAGGCAAGATTGAGGCGGATGTCTAGGAGTTTATCCAGTAGCTCTTGAAAGCTCTCTTGGGCAAATTCTCCGCTAATGCCATAGTAGTCTCCATAAAAGACGCAAGGCAATCCAGCTTCTCTTAGAAGTATAAGAGCATAGGCCGCCGGTTTGAACCATTCTTCGACGGTAGACTCCAAAGCCTGACCTCTCTGAGTATCGTGATTGTCCACAAAGGTTACAGCCGATTCAGGATGATTCTTTGCAAGTGTCTGATCAAAAACAGTTCGCAGGTCATAGTCTGCTCCAGATTTGCTGGCATCAAATAAATTCTGATGGAGCTTGACATCGACTAGGTCAAAGCGGTAGTCAATATTTTCTAGATAATCGTTATTGGCCTTCTCATCGCTATTCCAAAATTCCCCAAAGACATAGAAAGCTTCACCGTATTTTTCAGTAATATCGCGGATGAAATTCTTCATAAAGAAAGAATCAATGTGCTTGACAGCATCTAATCGAAATCCATGTACACCAGTGCTTTCAATAAACCAATGAGCCCAGTCGTAGAGATTTTGGATGACTTCGGGGTGCTTGAAATCAATATCCGCATACATGAGATAGTCGTAGTTACCATTCTCGTTGTCCACTAGCTCATCATTTGCCCAACCTTTATTATCGCCTTGAATGAGGAAAATGCCTGACCTATTGTTTTTAGCATCATAATCAGTGCCAGTGAAGTGGTACCAGTGCCATTCAAAGTCATTATAGGCTTTTTTGCGGCCTGGGAAAGCAAAATGCATCCATGCTTCTATTTCAAATGGTTCTGAGATTTCTACATTTCGGTCATTTGGATCAACTTCAACGACAGTAAAACGCTCTTTGTAGTCAGCTGCGGCCTTGTGATTGAGAACCACATCTGCAATAGCTTCGATACCGTTTTGGCTAAGCGCTTCAATCGCTCGGAGGTATTCTTCCTTCAATCCATACTTTGTGCGGACGGTCCCTTTTTGGTCGAATTCTCCCAAATCAAAAAGGTCGTATACACCATATCCGACATCATTAGAGCCAGTTCCTTTGAAAGCTGGCGGCATCCAGACTTTGCGAATTCCTTTCGCTGCTAAGTTTGGTGCATCTTCCGCTAAGCGGTTCCAATGCTGACCGTCATCTGGCAGATACCATTCAAAATACTGCATTAAGGTTTGGTTTTCCATATAAATTTTCCTCTTCATTCTCACTGATTGGCTTTATTGTACCAAAAGAAGCAGAAAGGCGCAATCGTTTGCGTTTTTCTGCTTCTATAGATATTTTGACATTTCCATAGATAAAAGATAGAATAGATTAAAATAAAAGCGCTTACATAATATAATGGGCTTATTATAAAAGATTTTATCTAAGGAAAGGTGTCTTTATGAGAAAGAAAAGACTAGTTACATTACTCTTACCAAGTTTGTTACTTGCACCTTTGGTATTGGCGCAAGCTGTTCAGGCGGATGAGGCGACTCAAGCTAGTAGCGAGCGCACGGACAATCTCAAGACAGAAACAGTTGCAAAGGCTTCTGAAACTGGCTCTCAGGATCAACAATCAACGGCAGTAGAAACTGCAAGTCAGACTTCTTCAGAAGATTCGGTCTCGGAAAAGCAAGAAAAGGCACAGCTTGTGCCTGATGAAGCAGCACCTAGCCTTAGCCAAGCGCAGGAGCAGGAGCTTCTGGCTTTGGCTAAAGATGTCAGCTCAGCACCTTCCGCTGGCTCAACTGCTGTGAAAGGCCAAGATTTGTCTGCCTATACTGGCGGCCTTTCAAACCCTTCCCTCGCTGATAAGGAAATAACCCTGCAAGAGGCTGTAGATGAATTGCTCAAGTGGGCAGCAGTCAGTGATTCTCAGTTGGGTAGCAGTGCCGAGGATAGAGCAAATCTAGCAAAGAGCTTGGGGATGATTGAAAAAGAGGCTGATTTGACAGTCAGTGTCCAGGGTGCTAATCTGCAATCTATGTATTCGGTTGCCAAGCGACTGCATGATGCTTATCGCTCTGAAAAGAAAGAGCCTCTCTTTTTGAATGGACGTTCACAGCCAATTTTTCCATATAGTAGTGGTGAAGACAGATATGAGGAGTATACTTATGAAGGCAGTGAGATTGTTCGTTTCCCAGTCTATGTAGAGACTGACCACGACACGGATGGTGACGGTAAGCGAGATTTAGTCAAGGCTATTGTGCAGCTTCCTAAAGCAGCTGCTAAGGGTGATTATAAGGCTGCGACAATCTTGGAAGCTCGTCCCTATGTCGCTGGAACTTTAGACGAAGACCATGTGACGCTAGAAAGTCTCAATCTACCGACAAACGGTTCTTATGACATGAAGAGCCTCCGCAATCAGCCAGCTAAGCGCCAGCCAGTTTCTAGCATGAGCAGTATTGATGCGGCAAAAAGAGCAATGTCATCAGATTGGTATTATTACAGTCCTTATGAGGGAATTTATGACTATGAAAACTTGAACTGGTATGATTATTTCCTCGTCCGAGGCTATGCTTTTGTTTCTAGCGCTGGTCTAGGGACCAAAGGATCTGAAGGTTTTAATACAACTGGCTCTGATTTAGAAATTGAAGCATTTAAAAATATTGTCGAATGGGTCAATGGTAAACGAACAGCCTACACAGACAGAACTAGCAATATCGAAATCAAAGCCGACTGGGCTAATGGAAAGGTCGGTATGACTGGTCTGTCTTGGGCTGGTACGACAACTTTCGGTGTGGCAACGACTGGCGTTGAAGGATTGAAAACCATTGTTCCAGCAGCTGGAATTGCCAGCTGGTATGATTATTTCAATAGTCAAGGGTCGGCTTACACCAATCCGCCTTACAGTGATTTATCTTGGCTTTCTCTCTATGTCGCTACACGCTTGCTAGATCAAAAAGATTGGGCTGCTATTAGTAACAAGTATGCTGACTACATTAATCAGTTAAATAAGGACCAGAATGCGCACGGCCGTAACTATAGTCCGGTATGGCAGGAGAGGGATTACACGCTACATCCAGAAAAGATAAAGACCAGTGCCCTGCTAGTTCATGGTTTGAATGATGACAATGTCAAAACCAAACACTTTGAGCTCATGTATGATGCGCTAAAAAAAGCCGGTCAAGATGTGAAACTTTATCTTCACCAAGGAAATCATATCAATCCTGCTGCCGTATCTAGAGGCTTTGGTATTACAGCTAACAAGCAAGATTTTTATGACTTACTCAATACTTGGTTCTCTCATTACCTCTATGATGTAGAAAATGATGTCAGCAAACTTCCTGCTGTTTTGGCACAAAATAACTATGATCCAAATAAATGGACCAGTTATGATAACTGGAAAAGCAGTAATCGCTTGATTCTGACAGCTCAGTCTAAGCGCTTAGAAGAAACGATTTCCAGTGACTACGCAGGAGCGGGAATTGATACCAGCAAGCGTGATGAAGCGGTTAGCAAAGCTTCTTCTAAGGCTAATTTGACATTTATGACAGATGTCAAAGAGGATATGACCATTAAAGGACGTATCCCAGTCCATTTCAAGGCGGCTCTGGCAAAGGGGGGTGGCAGTAATCTGCAGGTCAATGCTCTCCTAGTAGATGTATCAGACCAAGAGTTTGATGTGGTTGGAAACGGTGCAGCCAGCGATGAAAGTCAGAAAGACGGCTTTTGGATGGGCAGCAATCTCAACAATATGGATATCAAAAATTTTGCGACTGTCAAAACCAAATACAAAGTCATTGCCAAAGGATGGGTCAATCTGGCTAATCCAGAATCGGGCTATACACCATCTAGCTCGCAAAATAGTATTAAGCCTCAAATTGGTCAATTCCATGACTATACAGTCTATTTGCAGCCTAATCTCTATACTGTGAAAAAAGGCCACAAGTTGGCTCTGGTTTTCAACACGTACGATCCAAGCGACCTCACAATTGATCGTCAATATGAAGTGACTTTCAAGACGGACTCCATCAGTGCGCTAATACCTACTTTGGAAGCTAGTCGACTGCAAAAGGCAAACTATATACCGAATGCTCTTGATACAGCTTATGCAGCTCTACCAGAGATTATTGGTGCAAAATTAGTCGCACCAGCAATTTTAGAAGTTCCTGAGTATATCTTTGACAGCGAAGAAGGCGGAGAAGTTCCGTCAGTTCAGTTGGTGGTTCACTTTGGAGAACATTATGAACAGGCAGTAGGAAAAGTTCAGAAAATAAGCAAGCAGCAAGCTCCAACTGCCTTACCTAAAACCAGTAGCAATTCAGATAAGGGAATCCTGCATCTTGGCCTGGCTCTGCTGGTCAGCACACTAGGCTTATCTAGTTTAGCAAAGAAATACAAACAACCTTAATGGTTCTGTTCAAAAAGCAGCTAGAATTTCATAGTTAGATGAAGTTCAGCTGCTTTTAGCTTTATCTTATATCCGACTTTAGGCAGAGACGAGACAAAAAGCTGCAAAAAGAGTATACTAATCTTTATAGAAATCGGTAAAGGAGCTCTCTTATGATTGAATTTAAAGATGTCACTAAAGTTTATGAAGGAACGGTAGCTCTCAATCAGCTGAATCTGACCTTGCAAAGCGGAGAAATCGTTGGTCTGATTGGTCACAATGGCGCTGGAAAATCTACTACCATTAAGTCCTTGGTCAGCGTCATCAATCCTAGCAGTGGACAGATTTTTGTAGATGGGAAAGAATTATCAGCTAATCGCTTGGAAGTCAAGAAAAAAATCGGCTATGTAGCTGATTCACCAGATTTATTTTTGCGCCTAACTGCCAATGAGTTCTGGGAACTGGTAGCGACTTCTTACGATATGACAAATGCTGAAGTCGAAGAGCGACTGGGAAATCTGCTCCATATTTTTGACTTTGGCTCTCATCGGTATGAGGTTATTGATTCATTTTCTCATGGGATGAGACAAAAAGTCTTCGTCATAGCGGCGCTTTTGTCTGACCCTGATATTTGGGTGCTGGATGAGCCGCTGACTGGTCTTGATCCGCAGGCAGCTTTTGACCTCAAGCAGATGATGCGCCAGCATGCAGACAAAGGAAATACAGTTCTCTTTTCAACCCACGTCTTGGAAGTGGCAGAGCAGCTCTGTGATAAGGTGGCTATTCTCAAAAAAGGGAAATTGATTTTCTACGGAACGATTGAAGAACTAAAAGGTCAACATCCAGAACAGTCTCTTGAAACCATTTATCTTGGTCTGGCAGGCCGTAGAGAAGAGGTGAGTCCTGATGCGAATTAAAGCTATAAAAAAACTCGTTGATATCAACATCCTCTACGCCATTCAGCCGTCTCAGCTGCAGCAGTACCGCAAGATGCAAGCTAAGAATCCTGAGCGCAAGGTCAATGTATCGCTGAAGGCCATCCGCATGTATCTGATTTTAGGACTGGTCTATCTCTTTCTTTTCGGCTTGATGGGCTCCCTGAACCAACTGGTTGGCAATCCTGGTCTCTTTGCCAATTTGGTTTCCGCTTTTGCTCTCTTTTCTATGTCTCAGGGCTTTCTGGTTTTTTACAATGTCTTTTATGAAAGCAAGGACTTGCAGTCTTATCGTCCCTATGCTTTTAGCGAAGCAGAAATCATTGTCGGCAAAAGCATTTCGGTTATTCTGACCTTGCTGATTGCCATTTTGCCTATGTTCAGTTATTTCTTGATTTTGGCTTTTCAAGGTGGTAATCCTTTCTTTGGGCTTCCCTTGGCTCTGCTTGCTATTCTGATTTTAAGTTCAGTTATCACCTTTCTGATTTTGATTGCCGTCCACTTTATTACCAAGACAGCCTTTTTCCGAAAGTACAAGACCATCCTGTCCAATGTCATTCTGGCTCTTGTTTCCGTTGGCTCCTTTTTCCTCTATTTTATGATTAATCAAATGAACAGCAGAAGCGTCATAAATCGTACAGAGGTTAAAGCTTTCTTCCCGCCAGTTCAAGCCTTTTATGATTTTATTCTTCATCCTTTTCATACAGCGTCCTTGCTGGGATTTTTGGGATGGGTGGCAGTTGCGGCTCTTCTATTTTTCATCGTAAAGACCAAGGTGATTCCAGAATTTTATGAGGCAGCTCTCATGACGGGCTCTTCAGTAGGAAAGCGGGAGCGCGTGCATGACATCAATATTGCGGAAGCAAAAAATCTTAAAAAGTTTGTCTTGCGCTACAATATCAGGCTCTTGAGCGAGGGTTCTGTCATTATGCAGGCCATTTTTATGTCGGCCTTTCTCCCTTACATTGTCATTTTCAGTATGGGAATGGGTATGATACAAGGCGGCCTGTCTTTGACTCCTTATCTGGGACCGCGTTTCCTCTTGCCAATGATGGCCTTGGCTGTTTTGATTGCAACGCTAAACTCAGGCGGCAGCAACCTTACGGCTATTGGGATTTCTCTGGAAAGGGAAAATTTTGATTATCTCAAGGTTCTCCCCTTTGATTTGAAGCAATATATTCATCTGAAGTTTTGGCAACTCTTTGCCGTCCAGTCTATCCTGCCTTTGACCTTGCTTTTGATAACCAGTCTTGTTTCCGGTATGCATCCATTGACTTTCTTGGGCATGGTGATTGTTTGGGCCTTGATTAGTCTAATGTGGAGTTCTTGGGGTTACTACCGAGACTACAAGCATCTCGTGACCAATTGGTCCAATGTCACAGAATTGATGAGCCGAGAAAATAATATGGTGAAAACTCTCTTAGCCATCGCTCTGATTTTAGGAATGTTGATTGTCATTACTCTTCTCTTCTTTATATCCAATGTTCTTGCGCCTCTGGTAATTTATGTGATAGTCGCTCTAGTTTTAGCAGGCTTAGCTGTGTTGTCTTACATAGTCCACAAACACTACATGAAAAAGCTGAATGAAGAGCTAGTAGTATTTTATTAAACAAGCATCAGGAAGTCGAAAGACTTTCTGATTTTTTGACTGTAAAAATAACAGCTCTGTACATTTGCAGAGCTGTTATTTGTTTTTCTTTATTTTTTCTACATCCAGTGGCATGAAAGTCGCCATAACTCGACCGATAAGTTTAGGTTCTTCCTCATGCGGGATAAACTTATCACTGTATTTTTTATTAAGGGAAATCAGACGGATGCCGGATGGATCGTTGAAGACCCTTTTTATAATGGTTTGGCCGTCATAATCGATAGCATAGATAGCCCCAGCAAGCTCAAAATGAGTCTGCTTGATTAGCGCTACGGAATCTCTCGGATACTTGGGCTCTAACGAGTCAGTTCGTACCCAAAGGGCAATATCGTAGTCAATTTCTCTGTCCAGCCAGACTAAATCAGCTTGTTCAGGCTTATGCTGAGAGAGATAGTAATTCTCATAGACCAAGTAGGGGAAGTAGTCGTCCTTTAAGTTGGCTTGTGTTTCTTGCTCAGTCAGGCTAGCTTCTAGTAGCTTTAATCCTTTCTCCTGTCTGTCTTGGTCAAGTTGCTGATAAATACGATTTAAATCGGGAAATTGCTGAGGGATATCTGCAATTAGTCGGTAACGAGGGTCGATTTCTTTGACCTCTACCTCAAAAAATCTTGCAATCTTTTCTAGATTGGCTGCGATAGGCAGAGATGTTCCTTTGATATAGCCAGTCAGTGTACTAGCAGGAATGCCTGTTTCACGAGATAATTCGACTTGTTTTTTACCTGTTTCCTTGAGAAGTTCTTTGAGTTTTTTAGAAATGAGAAGACTTGCTTCCTTGTCTTGGGGGCTTGCGGCGCCTCTTCCTCTGGCCATAATATCAACTCCTTTACTTGGTTTTATTATAGCGAATTAAATCGAAAAAGTAAAGGATTAGGTCAATTATCTTAGCCTAATCCTTTACTTTTTTAGATGTCGTATTAGATTTCGTAGCCCATTAAGATTCCGCCTTCCTCAGCATAGAAGCTGCAGAGGCCTGAAGTCGGCACCGTTTCGATTTGAGCTTGGGGATACTTTTCTTGTACCAGTTGACTAAATTGCTGGCAGAATTTTTCGTTATTGCGGTGAGCGATGATGAGTCGGCCACCCTTGTAACCAGCTTTGAGTAGCTCTTCGATTGCAGAAGCGAGAGCCTTTTTCGGACCTCGTGCCTTTTGCAGAAGCTCTAGCGTTCCGGTCTGGCTAGCTTCACCGACCATACGGATATTGAGCAAGCCGACAACGGTTCCCAGAAGTTTGCTCAGTCGGCCGTTTTTGACCAAGTTATCTACCTTTGCCAGAACGAAGAGAAGCTTGGTTTTCTCTTGATAGCGATTAATGACTTCAACGACTTCATCAAAGCTGAGATCTTGCTGAATGAGTTCATTGAGTTTAGTCACAAGTAAGTCCACCTCGCCGCCTGCAGAAAGACTATCAATGACATGAATCTGGGCATCAGGATGTTCTTCTAAAAAGATTTTCTTAGCAACCTGTGCACTATTATTGCTGCCAGATAGAGTTCCAGTGATAGTCACCACAAAGATCTTGTCAGCTCCCTCAAAGCTTTTGAGATAGTCATCTGGACTAGGGCAGGCGGACTTTGAAGCAGCAGAAGAAGCATACATCTTCTCCATCATCAGGTCAATATCAAGTTCCTTATTATCTACAAAGATTTCATTTTCCACTTGAATGGTCAAGGGAACACTTTCAAACTGGGTGTCTTTAGCTAAGTTTGTCATTTCACGAAAGTCACAGCCAGAGTCGGCTATAATTTTCCAAGTCATATTTTTCTCCTTTTTTGTCAAGTATGTACAATAAAAAAATTGACAAAAAACCTGTCTTTTTTTACAATTATAACATGAAGAATGCTTACTAGAAAGCGGAAACTGTCAGCTGAGACAAGAGGGAAGAAATTGTTATGTCGGAAAAGAAAATATCGGAAAAATCACTCGCGAATTTAAAGAAATACAATCAGGAATCCAATCAAATCACGAGAGAGTCTCTGGAAATTTCTCTCATGCAGTTGCTTGAGAAGAAAGAGCTAAAAAAAATCACGATTTCAGAGCTGGTTGAGCGAGCAGGGGTTTCCCGCGCTGCATTTTACCGCAATTATAGCTCTAAAGAGCAGATTCTGGAAGAGATTTTTAAAAACACTGTTCAAGGCATTACGGATAAATTGGAAGAGTTTAACTTTAAAACGGAGATGTACCAAATTTGGCTTTTTCTTTTTAAGGAAGCTAAGAAAGAAGCTCGGGTTATCAGCCTAGCCATCGACTATAATTTTGAAAAGCTGCTGACTCAGGCTGTATTTGACTTTTTGGAAAAGCGTAATCGCAATGCTAAGAAAACAACTAACTCTTATATGAATTCCTTCTGGAGTTCAGCAGTTGTTTCCGTTCTCTCCAAGTGGATTAAGGACGGCATGAAGGTTCCAGCTGAAAAAATAGCTTCTTTAGGTCTGCCCCTCTTTCCCCAGAAAAAGAAAATCAAATAAAAACAAGTGAGTCATTAGGGCTCGCTTGTTTTTAGGTTCTGTAAGAAGTTGGTCAATTCTTTTTGGTTCCTTAATTCGTAGAATTTCTGAGGAAAGGTTTGTAGGATTCTATTATATCTTGCCAGTGCTGTCTGGCGCCGTCCTTTCCAAAGAACCCAGCAGATAAACTCCCAGTCAAACTTTTCGGGGCAACCTGGAGCCATGCTTTCTCTGGTACGGTTACGGTATTTTAGATAGCGTTTGAAAGCTCTATAGAGGCAGTTCCAGCGAGAGAAGTTGAGATAGATGATTTGGTCGGCTTCTGCCATCCGCCGTTCATAAAAACACCAAGAGTAGTTCCCATCAATGACCCAGTCGGTATTTTTTGATAAAAAATTGTCCATTTGTTCTCGCATCCAATCATGGTCACTATCCTTCCAGCCAGGTTGATACTCTTCGAAAATCAAATTCAAACCACGTTAGCGTCGCCTTGACGTACGCCAGTACTGCCTACGGCTAGCTGCCTAGTTTGCTCTTTGATTTTCATTGAGTAAAAAATAGCAATCTATCCATGTGAAGTTTGGGAATGGAGTAGTGGTTGGACAGTTGTACTGCTAGAGTGGATTTGCCAGAACCGGAATAACCGATAATTGCTATTTTCATCCTTTTCTCCTTTGTGTGAGAAACAAAAAAAGCTCCTGAGAGCTCCCTTTGTATGCATTATTTAGCAAGTTTAGCTGAAAGGCGTGCTTTATCGCGGCTTGCTTTGTTTTTGTGGATCAAACCTTTTGTTTCTGCTTTATCGATAGCTGAGCTAGCAGCACGGAAAAGTTCTTCAGATGGGTTTGCTTCAAATGCTTTGATTGCAGTACGCATAGCTGACTTTTGAGCTGAGTTTTTTTCGTTATGTTTCACGTTCAATTCAGCGCGTTTGATAGCTGATTTAATGTTTGCCAAGTTGTTTCACCTCCATTGAAAATACTAACTATCTAATTATATATGAAAAGTTAGGATTTGACAAGCTTTTTTATTTTTTTAAGTAAATTTCATCAATTTCATGATTTCCAGCTTTGTGCAGAATAATTTCTGCCCGATTGCGGGTTGGCTCAATGTAGTCTAGCAGGTTGACAAGGTTAATGCTTTTCCAGACATTATGGGCGAAAGCCACCACTTCCTCTTCTGATTGCGTGGTGAAGCGGTGGTAGTAGTTTTTGGGGTCGTTTTCAGCCAGCGTCAGCATTTTTTTAAAGCGATCCAGATACCAGTTTTCAATATTTTCGACTTCTGCATCGACATAGATAGAAAAGTCAAAGAAGTCTGTCATATAGAGGCGCTCGTTCTGTGGATTTTGGAAAACATTGATGCCTTCGACGATAACAAAATCTGCAGCCTTTACCTCCTGCATATCCTGAGGGACGATATCGTAAGTCTCATGTGAATAGACGGGAATTTGGAAATCCTGACCGTTTTTTATGCTGTCCAGAAAGGAAAGAAGCAGCTCCATATTATAGCTTTCTGGGAAACCCTTGCGGTTTAAAATGCCATGATCTTCCAAGGTTTTATTCGGAAATAAAAAACCATCTGTGGTAACTAGCTCGACTGTCGCATTTGAAAAAGTCCGAGAAAGCAAAATCTGCAGCAAACGGCTGGTGGTGGATTTCCCAACGGCCACACTGCCAGAAACTCCGATGATAAAGGGCTGTTTCCGGCTCTCTTTTTGTAGAAAAATCCCTTTGGAAAAAGCCAAGTCTTCCTTAGAACGTTTATAGATTTGAATGAGGTTAGTCAAGGGTAAATAAATGTCCGTCACGTCTTGCAGGCTGATCTTATCATTGAAACTCTTGATAGAGTTGAGCTCGGCCTGGGTCAGGGGCGGAGTTGTTTTACGATGCAGGTTTTGCCATGTATGGCGGCTAATTTTTTCAAAGTGAAGAAATTCGTTAGTCATAAGTTACTCCTGTATGATGGACTTTAGTATAACATACTTTTTGGAGAAATGAAAACGATTTACAATTCTAGGAAAATTATGATAAAATGGTTGTATGACTAAAATGTATTTTGCAGAAAATCCTGATGCCAAACATGATATTCATGAATTAAATGTGGAACTGTTAGGACAGCGGCTGACTTTTTTGACAGATGCTGGTGTCTTCAGTAAAAAGATGATTGATTATGGCAGTCGGGTCCTTTTGTCTGTCTTGGACTTTGAAGCTGGAGAACGGGTCTTGGATGTTGGTTGCGGCTATGGGCCTTTAGGTTTGACCTTAGCCAAAGCGTACGGAGTGGCTGCGACCATGGTAGATATCAACCAGAGGGCCTTGGACTTAGCTCAGAAGAATGCTGAGAGGAATCAGGTATTTGCTCATATCTTCCAGTCAAATGTCTATGAAAAGGTTACTGGAATTTTCGACCATATTATCAGTAATCCGCCTATTCGTGCTGGTAAGCAAGTCGTGCACGACGTCATCAGAGGAAGCTATGAGCATTTGACAGAAGGCGGAGATTTGACCCTTGTGATTCAGAAAAAGCAGGGAGCACCCAGTGCCAAGTCGAAGATGGAAGCTATCTTCGGTAATTGTGAGATTGTTAAGAAGGACAAAGGCTACTATATACTAAGGAGTGAAAAATAGGATGCGTGCTGTAGATATTATCCAAAAGAAGAGAGACGGTCTGGAACTGACCAGTCAGGAAATCCAGTGGCTGATTGAGGGTTATGTGGACGGGACGGTGCCTGATTATCAAATGGCAGCCTTTGCGATGGCTGTCTATTTTAAGGGCATGACGACTCGGGAAATTTCGGATTTAACCATGACCATGGTTGGAACTGGTGAGCAGTTTGACCTGTCAGAAATCACGGGAATAAAAGTAGATAAACATTCTACTGGCGGTGTTGGTGATAAAGTAACTCTGGTCTTGGTACCATTGGTAGCTAGTTTCGGTGTGCCTGTTGCTAAAATGAGCGGCCGCGGGTTGGGCCATACTGGAGGAACCATTGATAAATTGGAATCCATTAAAGGATTTCAGGTAGAGCGCAGTCAGCAAGACTTTATCAAGCAGGTGCAGGAAATCGGCTTGTCCGTTATCGGTCAGTCTGATCAGTTGGTGCTGGCGGATAAGTTGCTCTATGCCTTGCGAGATGTAACAGCAACTGTTGATACGATTCCGCTGATAGCTAGCTCTGTTATGAGTAAGAAAATTGCTGCTGGTGCAGACAGTATACTTCTGGATGTGACGGTCGGTGAAGGTGCCTTTATGAAAAATATAGATGATGCTCGTGTGCTAGCACGTACTATGGTGGATTTGGGCAAGGCTGTCGGCAGAAAAACGGTAGCTGTTCTGACAGATATGAGTCAACCTTTGGGAACCAGCATCGGCAATCGTCTGGAAATCTTAGAAGCTTTGGATATCTTGCAGGGCAGGGGTCGTGAAGACATCACAACTTTCATTTGTGAGTTGGCTCAGATTATGCTCGGACTAGCAGATGTTGAGAAAACGGTGGAAGAAGTAAGAGAACAGCTGACCAACGGTGCTGCTTTGAAGAAATTTGAAGCTATGGTTGTAGCTCAAGGTGGTGACTTGGAAGATCTCTATCGTCCATCAAGTGCAGCTCATATTGTAGATGTGAAAGCAGAACAGGCAGGTTATATCACTGAACTGCCTGCTATGGAGTTCGGACTCTTTGCCATGAGACTTGGAGCAGGACGCGCAGTTAAATCTGACGACTTAGATTATGAAACAGGAATTGTTTTCGAAAAGAAAGTCGGAGACAAGGTCGAAATTGGAGAAGTTTTCGCAAAAATTTATTCAAATGAAAAAATTTCTCAAGAACTAGTTACAGATTTTCAAAAAAATGTTAAAATAGGTGATGAAAGCGTTGCAGTAAGCGAGATTATCGAGGTTATTGCTTAATTCTAGGAGAAGCAAACATGAAATTAAACAAATATATAGACCATACGCTTTTAAAACCTGAAGCGTCAGAAGAGCAGATTCTGAAGTTAATTGAAGAAGCAAAAGTTTATGATTTTGCCAGTATCTGTGTCAATCCAACCTGGATAGAGTTTGCTGCGGAGCAGCTAAAAGGCTCAGATGTCAAGGTTTGTGTGCCAATTGGTTTTCCTTTAGGAGCCAACACTTCCGATGTGAAAGCTTTTGAAACGAAGGACGCAATTCAAAAGGGTGCGGGCGAAGTGGATATGGTCATCAATGTCGGCGCTCTGAAGTCTAAAAATTATGATTTGGTAGAGCAAGACATCCGTGCGGTTGTAGAAGCTGCTAACGGTACCTTGGTCAAGGTAATTCTGGAAACTTGCCTACTGACAGATGAGGAAAAGGTTAAAGCCTGCCAACTGGCTCAGAAAGCTGGAGCTGATTTTGTTAAGACTTCTACGGGATTTTCAACTGGCGGTGCGACAGTCGCAGATGTTGCCCTTATGAGAAAAACAGTTGGTCCTGACATGGGCGTCAAGGCTTCTGGCGGTGCTCGTTCTTATGAAGATGCGCTGACCTTTATTGAAGCAGGTGCGACTCGTATCGGAACTTCAGCCGGTGTGGCGATTATGAAGGGAGAAGAAGCTAGTGGCGACTACTGAGTTGATTGACTTAGCTGTCCAAGCCAGCAAAAATGCTTATGTTCCCTATTCTCATTTCCCTATCGGAGCGGTTTTAGTCGCTAAAGACGGTCGGGTATTTACCGGTGTTAATGTTGAAAATGCCAGTTTTGGATTGACCAACTGCGGAGAACGGACAGCTATTTTTAAGGCGGTTTCAGAAGGAGCTTTAGACTTCGAGGAGCTGATTGTCTATGGTGAGACAGAAAAACCCATATCACCTTGTGGTGCCTGCCGCCAAGTAATGGCAGAATTTTTTGCTGAGGATCTAAAAGTGACCTTGGTCGCTAAAGATAAATCGACGGTCGTGATGACGGTCAAGGAATTACTTCCATATTCTTTTACAGATTTAACATAAGTCTGTTATTGGTCATCTGACCAAACTCAAACTTGCAACTGTGTTGCACATCTTATTTAGGAGGTTCAGAAATGAACAAAAAACAATGGCTAGGTCTTGGTCTAGCAACTGTCGCAGCATTCGGACTTGCTGCATGTGGAAACCGTGCTTCTCGCTCAGATTCTTCAAACGCGAAAACTGATTTGAAGGCTGCTATCGTAACTGATACTGGCGGTGTTGATGATAAGTCATTCAACCAGTCTGCATGGGAAGGTTTGCAAGCTTGGGGTAAAGAAAACGGTCTTTCTAAAGATAACGGCTTTACTTACTATCAGTCTAATGATGAGTCTCAATATGCAAATAACCTGAACCAAGCTGCTACGGATGGTTATAATTTAGTATATGGTATCGGATTTGCTCTTCGTGATGCGGTTGAATCTGCTGCCCAAGATAACACAGACATCAATTATGTTATTGTCGATGATGTTATCGAAGGACAAAAGAATGTTGCTTCAGCTATTTTTGCTGATAATGAAGCTGCTTACCTTGCTGGTGTTGCTGCTGCAAAAACTACTAAGACAAAACAAGTTGGTTTCATAGGTGGTATAGAAGGCGCAGTTATCACTCGTTTTGAAAAAGGCTTCGAAGCTGGTGTGAAATCAGTTGACCCATCTATCAAGATTCAAGTAGACTATGCTGGCTCATTCGGTGATGCAGCTAAAGGTAAGACAATTGCTGCTGCTCAATATGCTGCAGGTGCAGATGTGGTTTACCAAGTTGCTGGTGGAACTGGTGCTGGAGTATTTAACGAAGCTAAGTCAATCAACGAAACAAGAAATGAAGATGAAAAAGTTTGGGTACTCGGTGTTGACCGTGACCAAACTGAAGAAGGTAAATACAAGTCTAAAGATGGTAAAGAATCTAACTTTGTTTTGGCATCAAGCTTGAAACAAGTTGGTAAGACTGTCCAAGACATTGCTAACCAAACTGCCAAAGGTAAATTCCCAGGCGGTAAAACTACAACCTTCGGTCTGAAAGACGGTGGAGTTGACTTGACAACTACAAACCTGTCGGAAGATACTAAAAAGGCTGTTGAAGAAGCGAAAGCAAAAATCCTTGACGGCAGCATCACTGTTCCTGACAAATAAAACAATTTAAGAGCGATCCGACCGTGCAGGGTCGCTTCTTTTTGAAATTGAGACGCCTTTGTGTCAGTAGAATTTATTAGCACTGGCTGTGCTAGTAAATTTTATTGAAATAAAATGAAATTCTGGAAAGGAAAGAGCCATGACACATGAAAATGTCATTGAAATGCGAGAAATTACCAAGATTTTTGGTGAATTTGTAGCCAATGATAAAATCAATTTGGAACTCAGAAAAGGTGAAATTCACGCTCTTTTGGGAGAAAATGGTGCCGGCAAGTCAACCTTGATGAATATGCTGGCTGGCCTGCTTGAGCCAACCAGCGGTGAGATTGTAGTGAATGGAAAGTCAGTTAAACTGGACTCTCCATCAAAGGCGGCCTCACTTGGTATTGGGATGGTGCACCAGCACTTTATGCTTGTTGAAGCATTTACTGTCGCTGAAAATATCATCCTTGGAAGTGAAATCACCAAAAATGGTGTGTTGGACTTGAAAGGCGCGACTAAAGAAATAAAGGAACTTTCTGAGAAATACGGCTTGGCAGTTGATCCATCTGCTAAGATTGAAGATATTTCTGTCGGTGCCCAGCAGCGGGTTGAGATTCTGAAAACTCTTTATCGTGGGGCGGACATTCTCATCTTTGACGAGCCGACAGCTGTTCTGACGCCAGCTGAGATCGATGAATTGATGAAAATCATGAAGAATCTCGTCAAAGAAGGAAAATCTATTATTCTTATCACTCACAAGTTGGATGAGATTCGGGCAGTTTCTGACCGAGTAACGGTTATTCGTCGCGGAAAATCCATTGAAACAGTCGAAATTGCTGGTGCAACTAACCAAGATTTGGCTGAAATGATGGTGGGCCGGGCTGTTTCCTTCAAGACTGCGAAAGAGCCTGCTAATCCTCAAGAAACTGTCTTGTCAATAAAAAATCTTGTTGTTGAAGAAAACCGTGGTGTTCCAGCTGTTAAGGGACTTTCTCTTGATGTCCGTGCTGGTGAGATTGTCGGGATTGCCGGTATTGACGGCAATGGTCAAACTGAGCTGATTCAGGCTATTACAGGACTTAGAAAAGCTAGCTCTGGCGAGATTAGAATTAAGAACCAGTCTATTATTGGTAAGCAGCCGCGGCAGATAACTGAAATGAAAGTCAGCCACGTTCCTGAAGACCGCCACCGTGATGGTTTAGTCCTAGCAATGTCCATATCTGAAAATATTGCTCTACAGACTTACTATAAAGAACCGCTCAGTAAAAATGGAATCCTGAATTACGGTAACATTTATTCTTACGCACGCAAGTTGATGGATGAATTTGATGTTCGGGCGGCCAGCGAATATGTACCTGCTTCTGCTCTTTCAGGAGGAAACCAGCAGAAAGCTATCATTGCTCGGGAAGTGGACCGTGATCCAGACCTTCTGATTGTCAGTCAGCCAACTCGCGGACTTGATGTGGGGGCGATTGAATACATTCATAAACGCTTGATTGAAGCACGGACTCAAGGCAAGGCTGTCCTAGTTGTTAGCTTTGAGCTAGACGAAATCCTCAATGTTTCTGATAGAATCGCCGTTATCCACGATGGTAAGATTCAGGGAATTGTAACTCCAGAGGAAACTAATAAGCAAGAGCTTGGTATTCTCATGGCTGGTGGTAAGATTCAGAAGGGAGCTTCAAATGTCTAAAAAAACACAACAGATTGCGGTTCCTTTAATCTCAGTTCTTCTAGGGATTTTATTGGGAGCGGTTGTCATGGCCATCTTTGGTTATGATGCTATCTGGGGGTATGAGTCCCTCTTTAAAACAGCTTTTGGTTCTTTGAGAAGTTTGGGTGAGATTTCTCGCGCAATGGGACCTCTGATTCTCATCGGTTTAGGCTTTGCTGTAGCTAGCCGTGCTGGATTCTTTAATGTTGGACTTCCTGGTCAAGCTTTAGCTGGCTGGATTTTGGCTGGTTGGTTTGCACTTTCCTTCCCTAATTTACCTCGTCCTCTGATGTTATTGGCGACTGTAGTCATTGCAGCAGTGGCTGGTGGTATTGTTGGTGCTATTCCAGGAATTCTACGCGCTTATCTGGGAACGAGTGAAGTTATCGTAACCATTATGATGAACTATATTGTTCTTTTTGTTGGAAATGCTCTTATTCATAGTTTCCCAGAATCTGTGATGCAGAGTGTTGACTCTAGTAAGCGTGTCAGTGCCAATGCGATTTATCAAACAGAGTGGTTGAGAAGTCTTACGTCTAACTCTCGGATGAATATCGGTATCTTCTTTGCCTTGATTGCAGTAGTGGTTATTTGGTATTTGCTTAAGAAAACAACACTTGGTTTTGAAATTCGTGCTGTAGGGCTTAATCCAAATGCATCTGAATATGCAGGGATGTCATCTAAGCGTACTATTATCGTATCTATGATTATTTCAGGTGCTCTTGCAGGACTTGGAGGAGTAGTAGAAGGACTTGGAACTTATCAGAATGTCTTTGTTCAAGGAAGTTCCTTGAGTGTTGGTTTCAATGGTATGGCGGTAAGTCTTTTGGCAGCCAATTCTCCAATTGGAATCCTCTTTGCAGCCTTCCTCTTTGCGGTTCTGAGTGTTGGTGCTCCAGGTATGAACGTAGCTCAGATTCCAACAGAACTTGTAAACATCGTAACAGCTTCTATTATCTTCTTTGTCAGCGCCCACTATCTGATTGAGCGTATGACAGGTATGACTATCTTTGATTTCCTTAAAAATCGTCGCCAAGAAGCTAAAAAAGTGAAGGAGGGAAACTAGGATGAATATTGTAACGGTATTAAGTTTATTAGTATCATCTATGCTGATTTATGCGGCTCCCTTGATTTTCACAAGTATTGGCGGGGCTTACTCTGAACACGCTGGTGTGGTTAATGTCGGCTTGGAAGGAATCATGGTTATGGGGGCTTTTACAGGCGTTCTCTTTAACCTGACTTTCGAGAAGAGTTTTGGTAGTGCGACTCCGTGGCTTTCTTTGATTGCTGCTGGTTTGGTCGGAGTTGTCTTCTCTCTTATCCATGCTGTAGCAACTATTACTTTCCGCGCGGACCACGTTGTGAGTGGTACAGTGCTGAACTTGCTGGCTCCTGCCTTGGCAATTTTTCTTGTTAAAGCTATTTATAACAAGGGACAAACGGATAATATTCAGCGTTCATTCGGCAAGTTTAATTTCCCTGTCCTGTCTGATATTCCAGTCTTGGGAGATATTTTCTTCAAACATACAAGCTTGGTTGGTTATCTTGCCATTGCTTTCTCTTTCCTTGCTTGGTTTGTCATGTTTAAGACCAAATTCGGACTGCGTCTTCGCTCAGTCGGAGAGCATCCGCAGGCGGCAGATACCTTGGGAATCAATGTTTACCTCATGCGTTATTACGGTGTCATGATCTCTGGTCTGCTCGGTGGTATTGGAGGAGCTATTTATGCTCAGTCTATCTCTGTTAACTTTGCTGTGACAACTATCGTAGGTCCAGGATTTATCGCCTTGGCAGCTATGATTTTTGGTAAATGGAGTCCTATTGGTGCCATGTTGGCGAGTCTCTTCTTTGGAGCTTCCCAAAGTTTGGCGGTTATCGGGAACCAGTTGCCTTTGCTTTCAAGCGTTCCAACGGTTTATCTGCAGATTGCGCCATACGTCTTGACGATTGTAGTCCTTGCGGCATTCTTTGGTAAAGCTGTTGCTCCGAAAGCGGATGGTATCAACTATATCAAGTCTAAATAAACCTTTACACCAGTTCTTTGGAGCTGGTGTTTTTGGTGTTTGAAAGAAGCTATAATCATAGGAATAGAAAAAGCCTGCTTCAGGTGAAGCAGGCTTTTTAATAAGATTAGTTTGTTGCGATTTCATTTAGCAGGTCTTCTGCAGTGGTGGTTGGATTAACGCGTACGCGGTTGAGTGAGAGCAAGCCATTTGATAGGGAAGCTAGTCCGTTATTGGTTGTCAGTCCCATCTTGTAGCCAAGGCTTTCAGCAATCTGCAAGGTTGCATCACTGTATCGTCCAGATGGATAGGCAACAGTTGTTGTGGTTTGAGACAGTTCCTTGTCTAAGTAAGACTTGGAGTCTTTTAACTCAATTTTTTGTTGGTCTTCTGCAGTCGCTGAGAGGTCAGGATGGTTGACGGTATGGTCTTCAAAGGACATGCCTTTTTCCTTCATTTCCTTTATCTCATCTAGCGTCAGCATATCTTCACGCCCTGCTTGAACAAATCCGGTAATGACATTATTGGTTGCTTTCATGTCATATTTCTGGAGAAGCGGAAAGGCATTAGTATAGAAATCCTTTAAACTGTCATCGAAGGTCAGCCAGACGACTTTTTTGTTTTCTGGCAGGACGTTCTCCGTCAGTACCTTGTATGCTTCTGCTGGTGTTAGTGGATAGTAGCCTGCGTCTTTCAAGGCTTTCAGATGACTTTCAAATGTGGCTGGGTCCACAATCAAACCGGCGTTAGCTGCTTCTGAAGGATCCATGACGTGAATAGCATGATACATCAAGATAGGTACTTGAACTGGTTGGTCTTGTTTGACCCATTTTACCTTGTCTTTGTTGCTGTCATCCGAAGTCGTCTTTTTTTCCCGAGTCGGTGCTGACGAAGTTTTAGATGAAGTATTGACTTGGTTCGTTGACACATTATTAGCTTCTTTTTGGTTGTGTGAGTTCTGCAGCTTGGCTAGTAAAGAAAAGCCACCTACAATCAGGACAAGAAAAAGTAATAAACTTGTTAAAGAAAGCAAAATAGCTCTTTTCCTAGCTTTGCGTTGCTGCATGCGATTTCCTCTGTGTTTTCCTGTCATAATATCTCCTTTTTTAAAAAAATTACAATTCCTTGCGGAAATTTACATCTATTATAACAAATAAAGAAGTAGTTTTGTAGGCATTTTTATATAATTTTGTTATAATA
>NZ_CAJPNR010000005.1 GCF_905372115.1 uncultured Streptococcus sp. | reverse complement strand
TAACTGTAGCTACTGGAGCATCATAGACTGGATTGTCTGCTTGAACTAGCGATTCGCCGTTAACACCGCCCGTGTACTCTGGCAAAGCAGGCTCAACTGGAGCTGTGTCGCCAGCTGTACCTACTTGAGCATCATAGACTGAATTCTCCACTTGAACTAGCGATTCGCCGTTAACACCGCCTGTGTATTCTGGGAGGGCGGGCTCAACCGGAGCCGTGCCACTAACTGTAGCTACTGGAGCATCATAGACTGGATTGTCTGCTTGAACTAGCGATTCACCATTAACGCCGCGCGTGTATTCTGGGAGGGCGGGCTCAACCGGGGCTGTATCTCCTGCCGTTCCTTCCGAAATTGTATAGCTAGGATTTTCTGTTTGTACAGTTGATTGGCCATTAACGCCGCCGCTATACTCTGGCAAAGCTGGCTCTTGTAAGCTTTCACCTTTTGCCGTCTCTATAGTTGGATTTGATGGCTGAGGAGCTGGAAGCTTCCCTGACTGCCCTGAATCATTTGCAGCAGGATTCAGCTGATACAGCAACCCGGCCTGAGCAGCTCGATCAATAGAGTCAGAGTCCTCTTTTGCAGCTTCTGATAATTCTGCTTGTCCTCGAGCTTCTTGACCAGCTGACAGGGAGGCCGGCTTGTTCTCTGTCAAAGTACGCAAATCAGAAGCTGTAAAGTAACCGATATAGTTATGGCCTGCAATGGTCACATCCGCCTCAGAAACTGTTGACGAAACCGCAACTTGACGGTTATAGGAAAGCAATTCCCGATTTTCTAGCGCAAACGTTTGAGGAGACTGTAATACAGTCTGTCCCAAGCTGCCTAGCAAAAGCACTCCTAGTAATTTGCCAGATTTCTTTCGTGAGAATACCAAGACAGCCAAAATAGCCGTTCCCGCAAATAAGCCGAGAAGCGGCTGACCATTATTTCCTGTACGCGGCAAGACAGCTTGCCCATCTTGCTTCCGATAAATCAGGTAATAGTTTTCCCCTGTTTGCAGATTTTCAGGCAGACCTTTCTTAATCAGCCCTTTTTCCTGTTCTGTTAGCTCTTGCTCTTCAACATAAGTATAGTGAGCAGTCGCACCGCCTCCTACTTCATCTGCAGCAACTGGCGAACTGGACAAAGAACTCCCAAAAATCAGAGCTGCAATAGCAACTGAGCCCACACCGACAGACAATTTGCGAATCGAATATTTCTGAATTCGCTCCTGCACTTTTTCAAAACGTTTCACTTTATAAATCCCCTTTTTCCTAAAATGTATAAAGCTAATCTCCCATTATCTCCCTAGCCAACTCCCCAGCAGGCTAAAAAGATGTGTTTTATACATATAGTATTATCATATATCTTTTAGGAAATTTTTACAATAGATTTTGCTTAAAAAAACAATTAATTTTTGTAAAAGCAAATAGAAAAAATCACTTTGCTCTTTATAGCGAATTTCTTTTATTTAAAAGGCTGGTCAAAGCGGCTCTCTTTTTTGACTACATTTACCCAATGGCCTTCTAGAAAACATAAAAAGAACAGCATTAGGCTGCTCCTTTTTATATGTTTACAAATCTTCCAAGGCATCTTTCATTTTGTCGAAGAAGCCTTTTTTCTTAGGATTGACCGAGATATTGCCTGCTTCCGCAAATTCTTTGAGGGCCGCCTTTTGACGGTCGTTGAGGCCAGTCGGTGTCACAACATTGACAGTAACATACTGGTCACCCATGTTTCCACCACGCAGACTCGGTGCTCCCTTACCACGCAGACGGAAACGCTTTCCAGTCTGTGTTCCTTCTGGAATATTCAGCTCAACATCCCCGTGAACAGTTGGAATATCAACGCTGTCACCAAGAGCTGCTTGGACAAAGTTGAGATTGAGTTTGTAGTAAATGGTAGAGCCATCTCGCTCAAACTTATCACTCGGCTCAACTTGGACCACGACATAAAGATCACCATAAGGGCCGCCATTAAAGCCTGCCTCACCTTGACCAGACAGACGGACCTGCTGACCAGTTTCCACACCAGCAGGGATTTTGACCTTGACGCTGTGAGCCTGTTTTTCATGCCCCGTTCCATGACAGGTTTCACAAGGACTTTTGATTTCTTTTCCTCGACCGTGACAGACATCACAGGTCACTTGCCGACGCATCATGCCAAGCGGTGTCTGGGTATCAACATTGATGACACCTGAGCCATGACAGCGGCCACAGGTAACAGGACTAGTCCCTGGCTTGGCACCAGACCCAGCACAGGTATGACAAGTCGCTTCACGGTTATACTTGATTTCCTTCTCAGCCCCGAAAATGGCTTCTTCAAAGCGGAGATTCACACGATACTGAAGATCGTCCCCTTGGCGCGGAGCATTAGGATTACGCGAAGCACCGCCACCAAAGAAGCTAGAGAAGATGTCTTCGAAGCCACCAAAGCCGGAGCCATCAAAGCCACCGAAGCCGCCTGCACCGCCGCCAAAGCCACCATTAGCTCCCGCTGCACCGTATTGATCATAGGCTGCCCGCTTTTGTTCGTCGCTCAGCGTTTCATAAGCCTCTTGGACTTCTTTGTATTTATCCTCCGCCCCAGCTTCCTTGTTAATATCGGGGTGGTACTTTTTAGATAATTTCCGATAGGCTCTCTTAATCTCATCCTGAGAAGCATTCTTAGAGACACCTAGACGGTCATAATATTCTGTATTGTTCATGTAAGATACCAAGACCGTAAAATTCGACTGAAAAATAGGAAATCAGGCGACGGAGCGATGCTCCTAGGCTGATTTCTCTTTTTTCCGAGAATTTAGGTCGGGTTCAGTTCCTTTCTTTAAATTTTAGAAAATATTAATCAGAGGGTATTTTCAAATTCATGCTTCATTTCAGCAAACTCTTCTTCTGATAAAGCGAATATCAAGTCCTCTTCCGAATACTGATTCCGTTCTTTAAAATAGTTGTCAGCATTATCTACCAAATCTAGACTAAGAAGCACTTTTCTCGCAAACGCTTGATGTGCAAAGCCAACAGCTGTAATGATGTTCTTATCTTGCAGAACAGCTTGAGCTTTGAAATTTTCACGCGGAAGAAATTCAAAATAGTCAAAAAAGTTTTGCCAAATCCCACCAGTAAATTTAGTGTCCTTCAATAAACCTGCTTTCGCCAATAAAATGGGAGCTGATGAAATAGCTGCAATTAAAACTTCTTGCCGCTTCAAACTTCTTAGGAAAGAAATCAATTTTTCATCATGCAAAGCAGGAGCAATATTTATCATCCCTGGCAAAATGACACAAGAATAGTCTTCGATGACCACTTCATCCAATGTTCTAGTAGGTTGACAGGGAAGTCCATCTTCCGATGTTATAACATTTCTATCTGAACCAACATAATCAACCTCAACACCAAAAGATAGAGCTAAAGTACTGGTCAGACCAACTACTTCATAAAGTGAAAAATTAGGATAAATTAAACAGAGCACTTTCTTCATAAGCGTCACCCTCTAGTTTAGCGAAAAACAGAGGCTGGGTTGCAACCTCTGGATTTCTTCCTATCATTACGACGTGAAATTTTCAAAACAATATTTTTCGAAAAATTTTTGACGCGGTAGCTGATTGGATTTTAGGTTCGTCTTTCAGACTCCCAAAAATCCTAATCATCCTCGCGGGGGTTCGACTACGAACTAAAAACTTTCAATTTTTAGTTCTGTCTCACCGCCTATTTCTCAGTAAACTCTCCGTCTACGACATCGTCGTCTGCTTTAGTTGAGCCCGCGTTTTCAGCACCTTCAGCTCCTGCTTGGGCTTGTTGAGCCGCAGCAGCTTGCTCATAGAGTTTCACTGCCAGTGCTTGAGCTTTTTCGTTAAGAGCTTCCAATTTCGCTTTCATGTCGTCCAAGTTATTATCTTCTTGCGCTTTCTTAAGTTCATCAAGAGCAGCTTGGGCAGCGTCACGCTCTGCGTCGAAGCCTTTGCCTTCAGTTTCCTTGATGGTCTTTTCAGTCGCAAAGATAGCTTGGTCAACTTCGTTACGAAGGTCAACTTCTTCCTTACGTTTCTTATCTGCTTCAGCGTTCGCTTCTGCATCCTTCATCATGCGGTCGATTTCTTCGTCAGTCAGACCGCTGTTAGATTGGATAACAATGTGTTGTTCTTTTTGAGTTCCAAGGTCTTTAGCCTTAACAGATACGATACCGTTCTTGTCGATGTCAAAGGTTACTTCGATTTGAGGGATTCCACGAGGAGCAGCTGGGATATCTGTCAATTGGAAGCGTCCCAGAGTCTTGTTATCTGCTGCCATTGGGCGTTCACCTTGAAGAACATGGATATCAACGGCTGGTTGGTTGTCCGCTGCTGTAGAGAAGACTTGTGATTTAGAAGTTGGAATCGTTGTGTTGCGGTCGATCAGCTTAGTAAAGACACCCCCCATTGTTTCGATACCAAGTGACAATGGTGTTACGTCAAGAAGGACAACGTCTTTGACATCACCAGTAATAACACCACCTTGGATAGCAGCACCCATGGCAACTACTTCATCAGGGTTCACTGATTTGTTTGGTTCTTTACCAGTTTCAGCCTTAACAGCTTCTACAACTGCCGGAATACGAGTTGAACCACCAACCAAGATTACTTCGTCAATTTCTGACAAACTCAAACCTGCGTCAGAAAGAGCACGACGAACTGGTTCTTTAGTGCGCTCTACTAAGTCACGAGTCAAATCGTCGAATTTAGCACGAGTCAGAGTCATTTCCAAGTGGAGAGGTCCAGCGTCGCCAGCTGTGATAAACGGCAAGCTGATTTGAGTAGAAGTTACACCTGAAAGGTCTTTCTTAGCCTTTTCAGCTGCATCTTTCAAACGCTGAAGCGCCATCTTGTCATTTGACAAGTCAATGCCGTTCTCTTTCTTGAACTCAGCTACCATGTGGTCGATAATCTTTTGGTCAAAGTCGTCACCACCGAGTTTGTTGTCACCAGCAGTTGCCAATACATCAAAGACACCATCACCCAACTCAAGGATTGAAACGTCGAAGGTACCACCACCTAAGTCAAAGACCAAGATCTTTTCTTCTTTATCTTGTTTGTCAAGACCGTAAGCAAGGGCTGCTGCAGTTGGTTCGTTGACGATACGTTCTACTTCAAGACCAGCGATTTTACCAGCGTCTTTAGTCGCTTGACGTTGCGCATCGTTAAAGTATGCCGGTACTGTGATAACTGCTTTGCTTACTTTTTCACCAAGGTACTCTTCTGCATAGCCTTTCAAATATTGCAGAATCATAGCTGAGATTTCTTGCGGAGTGTATTCTTTACCGTTAGCAGCTACTTTTTCAGAAGTTCCCATTTTTGATTTGATGGAAATGATTGTATCTGGATTTGTTACTGCTTGACGTTTTGCCGCATCACCAACGATGATTTCGCCATTTTTGAATGACACTACAGATGGTGTTGTGCGATTTCCTTCTGGGTTTGCGATGATTTTGCTTTCAGTTCCTTCAAGAACTGCAACTGCTGAGTTTGTTGTACCTAAGTCAATACCAATAATTTTAGACATGTGTTTTTCTCCTTAAATTTTATATTCTATTTTCTTTTTGATACTCTTCTTAGGTGGCGGCGCCGTCAGAGCTTGACTTTATCAATCTCTTTGACTAAACTTTGAGCCTAAGGTCTCAAAGTTTGCGCGAATAGCGCCACGGCGAAGAGTATCGTCTTTGGTTCGCTTCGCTCACTATTGCAAAGCTGAACAATTTTTTATATTTCTTTCATAGTTTATTGTCGTTTCGGACAAGATTTTTCAAGTTTTCTAGCCTAGTTATAGACCACTACCATTGCTGGTCTAAGGATACGGTCATGAAGTTTGTAGCCTTTTTGGAAGACCTGCGCTATAGTGTCAGCTGGGTGCTCATCGTCAGCTGGAACGGTTTGAATGGCCATGTGATAGTTATGGTCAAAAGCTCCGTCAGCTGGGATTTCTTCGATACCCTCTTCTTTGAGAGCATGAATCAAGCTTTCCTGCACCATTTCCAGTCCTTTTTTGACATCATCTGTCAGACCTTCAACGGCAAGCGCGCGCTCCAGATTATCTATCGAAGGCAAAATAGCTTTTGCCAAATCCTGACTGCGGTATCTTTGCAGCTGCTGGCGTTCTTCATTCGCTCGTCGCTGGATGTTCTGCATTTCTGCATGAGCACGGAGATATTTGTTTTCGAAATCTTCTGCTCGCTCATTGGCTAATTCTAATTCTGATTTTTCAGGGCTAGCTGATTCAGCTTGCTCAGCTGTTTCTACAACTTCCTCTTTTACTTCTACATCTTCTGGATGTTCTTCTTGTTTATGCTTTGCCACAAGGCACCTCCTCTTTAGGAATATTTATACTATATTTAATGGACTTCGTAGTGATTACTGCTAAGGTATCGATAGAAATCGGTCAGCTTCATGGTCAGCACGCGGTTGACGACATTCATCTGACTGACCAGCCGTTGGTAGTCAAGATTGACCGGACCGACAACTGCCAGCACCCCAAATCCTCGATAAGGAATCAAGAATTTGCTGGAAATCAGCGTCAAATCAGCCAAACAGTCTTCTCTACTGTCTGCCACGCGCACGCTTTGCATCTGATCTTCAGCCAAACTATCGCGAATTTCAAAGGCTACTTTCTGCGGGTCATCAAAAAACTGATAAGCCGTCAGGTCTGAAAATTCCAAAAGCTGAACCTTGCCAGACAGAATCACATTTTCCTTGAAAATATCACCAAAGATATGCTCAAAGAGCTGGATGACATTGTCCGTCGTAGTGAAATAGCGTTGGATAATCTGCGGAATTTCCGTCCGAATCTTGTAATGGATGTCCAGCACTGTCTGACCCAAGAACCGCTCCCTTACCAGGCCTTTAAGCCTATCCAGGTCTTCTCTTAGGAAGTTGCGCGGAATCATAAACTGACTGGTGATAGTATTGGACTCATCCAAGGTGAAAACCGCCAGAGCCGTATGCTGACTGAGCACAACGATATCAAAAGCTGTCAAGCGCTGCCGACTGGGTTCTACATCCAATGCAACAACCGTGCATCCACTGAGCTTGGTCAAAAGATCTGCTGCCTGTTGAAGAATGTCCTCCAAGTTGAAAAACTCATGGTCAAAGGCTTTGATAACTTCATAGAGTTCATTCTCAGCGAGACGATCAAAGGACAGAGAATGCTTGACAAAGTATTGAAAACCAGCCACGCTAGGCTTACGGCCGCTGGACGTATGCGCCTTTTCCAGAAGCCCCTGCTTTTCCAAAGCCGCCATATCATTTCGGATAGTGGCACTGCTGGAATTGATGGAATCCTGCAGGGCTTTGGAGCCGACTGGCTCGTGAGTCTTGGTAAAGATATCAATAATCAAATTCAAAATCTCATTTTGACGCTCCGTGACCACGGCATCACCTCCAATCAAGATTCTGCTGTCGATTAGCACTCGATTACCCTGAGTGCTAACTCATGATTCTATTATACACTCTTCTACTCCAAAGTCAAGACAAAAACTCAAAAAATTAGCACTCTTTTTACAAGAGTGCTAAAAATCAGTCTAGCGACCTAGATTAGTCGTCCAAGATTTGCAAACGGCGCATCAAATAGAAAGAAATTCCTGCAAAAAGAAGCAACCAAAGTAGCAGAGCCAAAAATTCTCCGCTCCATAACTGGAAATGAGACCAATCTTTCATATAACTACTAAAGAGGCCCATAAAGCTATAACGCAACACCTTAAATAACTCCTCGCTCATATTTGAAAACATAGGAATAAATGCAGCCAAGAGCATGGCTGGAACACTAAGGGATTGTGCCATGACCTGATTTTTACAAAACAGACCAACCATTAAAAAGAAGAAAATTAAGACCAGCATGGTCAACAAGAGAACCAAACTATAGCTGAACAGATGATTAGAAAGCTTAGCTCCCACCAAAAGTGGGGTAATGACGATATAAAAAATCCCAATAATCGCTGGCCAGATTAAAGCAGAGAGAATGTATTGACCAGCTGTCACACCAGCCAAGCGCAAACTTTGCAAATTACGTTTTTCTCTTTCCTCAGCTAGGATGATGATGATAGGTGTCCCAACTGACATGGCTAGAGAGAAAGGCAAAGAGATATTCAGTAATAAAGTAGCTAGTTTATCAGCTCCAATTTCCTGCTCCGCTCCATTCAGAGAAAAAATAAATTTATAGAGAAAAATGAGGAAAATCGGCATAAAAACCTGCAATAGAATACTTTTATTAGCCAGGGTAACTTGACCTCTCAGCCAAATCATACCTTTGAATTTATTAGACATTTAAGGTACCTCCTGTCAACGTGATGAAAACATCTTCCAAAGTTGGTTCGCAGGAATGAATACTGATAACATTGGACAAATCCAAGCCTCCTTGCAATTCCTCAAAGGCTACCGTCTTCGTTGTCAAATCTACATATTCTAAACGAACCTTCTTATCTGTATTGTACTTTTGGATTATCTCATGCGGACTGCCCACTTCGACTAATTTTCCTTTACTGAGCAAGGCCAAGCGATCACACAAAAGAGTAGCTTCCTGCATATCATGCGTCGTCAGAAAAATAGTTGTCCCCTGCGCTTTTAGTTCCAGCAGCAATTCGTGAATGGTGCGAGAGGTTGACGGATCCAAACCACTGGTCGGCTCATCTAAAAAGAGCAGTTTGGGCTGATTAATCAAGGCACGGACCAGTAACATGCGCTGCTTCATACCCGTAGATAGTTTTTCAGCCACCTTGTTGCGGCTATCATAAAGCCCCACTTTTCGGAGAAGTTCATCTACTTCTGTCATATTAACACCAAAGAGCATAGCATAAGCCTTGAGATTTTTATAAAGTGACATTTTTTCATAAAAACCGCTGCCATCGCTGACAATCCCAATCTGCTCCAGCACTTCTGTCTTTAAATCCTCAACCGGTGCAGACAGCACATGAGCTGTCCCAGCATCTGCAGACAACTGTCCAGTCAAGATATTGATGGTCGTGGTTTTACCAGATCCAGAAGGCCCTAGAAAGCCAAAAATCTCTCCCTCTCGGATGGAAAAATCGATTCCTGCTAGGGCTTCTTGTTCCTTGAATTTCTTTTTCAAGCCTTGCACTTCAATAATGGTCTTTTTCATTGTTTTCCTCGCTTTCACAACAGTATTTAACAAAACTGCAATCAATCTTTCAGTTCCTGCCTCATTTTCCAAAAACGCAAGGCAATATGGACCAGCTGACAGAACAGAATAAGCAATATAAGACAGTCTATTGCTAAGATTGACTTGAATAATAGACTTGCTTCCAAACTCTTCTGGAAAATATCTAGAAGGAGATAGGGAGTGACACACAAAACCATGATGGCTGGTAAAAACCGCCATACAAGCAAACGCTTGACCATTTCTAGCTTAGACCAAGCATCGTTATATATCTCAAGATCACTGTCTGCATCAATCTGAGAAACCGGCTTGCGGAAATAAGAAAATTGATTAAAGTTTGTAATATGCTTCCAGCCACAATCCTCAAACAGTTGGTAATAGGATTCTTGCTCCGCCTTCTTTATGGGGCGAAAATCTAATTGATAGGCCACTTCCTGAGGCGGACAGGCTTCAAATGTATAACGAACCGCAACAAGAAAGGGAGAATAACTTACTTTTTTCAATTTCCAGCCTTGGCTATGCATTTTTTTAAAATAAGCTGCTTCTCTGTCATAGTCTGCAATGGTAAAGATTTTATAGACAATTTTCTTTTCCATCAAACTTCCTCCTTACTGTTGCGGTAAAGGCGCTCAATCCGCTGGATTTCCAACTCTAAAATCTGGCTTCCAAGCTCCGTGATAGAATAGAGTTTTCTCTTTTCTTCCTCACGAACAAAGGCAATCAGACCATCTTTTTCCATCTTTGCCAAGGTTCCGTACATGGTTCCCGGGCTGATAGATAGCTGCCCTTCTGTCAATTGCTTGACTTTTTGAGTAATACTGTAACCGTGCCTCTCTTGCTGAAGACAGAAGAGGATATAAAAACCTGTCTCTGTCATTGGCACATAGACTCTCCTAAGCTTTTCTGTCAATCCACTCATCTTTTCATCTCACTTTCACCTCGATATATCGAACCTTGATATAAAAAATTATATCGCAGTCCGATATAGTTGTCAAGGTTTTATAAATATTTTTTACAGAAAGTGATCCATTTTTATCTTTCAATACTTGTAGTTGATTTAATCAGAAGCTAAAAGGATTAGAGACCTGCCTCCTGATAAGTCAGCATAAAAAAAGCCAGGAACACCTGACTTACTTGTTTATTTCCCGGCTGCTTTAAGCAGAGCAATATATTCTTCCAGAACCAGATTGTGCTTCTGCATATACTGGGCATTCTCCACACCGACATAGCGGTAATGCCAGTTCTCAAAATCAACTCCAGTAATGTCACTCTTGCCATCTGGATAGCGAAGGACAAAGCCATACTGCGGAGCTAGTTGGGCAATCTTGGCTGCCAATTCATCCTCCTGACCTTCTGGAGCGCTCATATCAATAGCCAAGCCCGTTTGATGCTCACTAGCACCTGGAAGCTGCACCTGTTTCAGCACAATGCTGACGGCCTCTTCATTTGACAAGCCTTTGGCGACTTCCCCAGCAACTTTTTCGTTATAGAGTTCTTCCTGCTCCGCTCGGCTGCGATAGCCAGAGATTAAAGTTTCTTCAGGAGCTATCGCTTGGGCTGCTGCTAGGAATTGCCGAGTATTTTCAGCAATGCGGCTGTCCACCTGAATCTCTCCAATCTGAGTCAGATCAGGTGTCTTTTCTTCTTGCTGGTTGTCACGATTGACCAAAATCAAATTCCAGTCAGTAGAAGACACCTTGGGCAAATCAGACTGCGAACTCTCTGAGCTAGAAGAGCCCTTCGTAGCAGAACTGCTAGACGAACCCGAAAACTGAATCTTTGCAAGCAGTTCTTGTAACAAGGACGGACGGAAATAAATCGCCGTTCCTCCAGCTGCCAGACACAAGACGATTAACAACAAAAACGTTAACCCAATCTTCTTAGACTTTGATTTTCTCTTTTCTCTGCGATGTTTAGCGCGCTTCAACTTCTTCCTCCATTACTTTGGCACCGGTCTCACGATAAGACATATCTCCGATGCAAGCTACTGTGAATTTACCGTCTTCATAGTCTACAACCGTCACACTGCCATTGTCCAAACCATGAGGCTGAGTTCGATTGATTAGATAGACAAAGGTTCCGATGGTCATGCCGTGGCTGACTACAAGAGCATTGCCGCCACCAGCAGCTTCCAGCTCCTCAGCTATGGCTGAAAAACCTTCCCAGATTCGGCCGCTGAGCTTTTCCCAGTTTTCCGCCCAGCCAGCTGTATCGACTTCTACAAGACCTTCTGCTAGCTCAGCATAGCTGAGCTGATGGACATGGTCAATGTTGAAAACCCGGGGCATTACCCCCATAAAGAGCTCCCCATCATAACCACCATCAAAACTGCCAAAACACCATTCGCGAATCCGCTTGTCAAAGGTATAAGGAATCTGACCAGTCAGACCCAGCTCCTCTAGAATAATGCCCATGGTCTGAATAGTTCGGCCGCTGTCGCTGGAACGGGCCAATTTGAAATCAAGCCCAGCTTCTCTCAGACCAATTCCCAACTCATGAATACCACGTTCCCCGATTTCAGTCAAAGGGGTATCAGACCAGCCTTGAGCCCGGCCGATAGTATTAAACATGGTTTTGCCATGACGAACCAAGTATAATCTTGTTTTTGCCATTTCATTTCCTCCGTTATTCTTTTCATATTATACCATTTTATGAAGAAATTGGCGCCATCTGGCTTTCAAAGCAAAAAGCAGGAGTCTCAAAACTCCCGCTCATTCTTGATTTTCTCGGTCCAATATGGCTGCACCAACCTGACGATAAGACACATCGCCCAGAGCTTGAATGCTAAAGCGACCATTTTCATACTCCAACACTGTGACACTGCCATTATCAACATTAGGATTTTTCGTGATATTCTCATCAACCAGATAAGCCAAGGTACCAATGGTCATGCTATGGCTGACGACCAGAGCATTGCCGCCACCAGAGGATTCTACCTCTCTAGCAATTGCTTCAAATCCTTCTAAAATCCGACCGCTAAGCTTGTCCCAAGGCTCAGCCCAGCCAGCCGAATCCACTTCTACCAGACCATTCGCCAAATCCGGCCAACTGAGTTCCTTGTAATTATCCATCTTAAGAACTCGTGGGATAACGCCATGAAAGAGCTCACCCCCATAGGCACCATCAAAACTTCCGAAACACCACTCCCGGATGCGCTTGTCATAGCGATAGTGAATCTGGCCAGTCAGACCCAGCTCCTCTAGGATAATCCCCATGGTCTGAATGGTTCTGCCGCTATCACTGGAAAAAGCCTTGATAAAAGGCAAGCCAGACTCTCGCAATCCGATGCCCAGCTCACGAATACCGCGCTCGCCTTCGGCAGTCAGCGGCGTATCAGACCAGCCCTGTGCCCGGCCGATAGTATTGAACATGGTCTTGCCATGACGGATAACATAGAGTCTTGTTTTTGACATAGTTTACCTCTTTTATTTTTGTTTGTTATAGTAAATTTTGAAAAAGGCCTTTGGCTTCTTTTAGATAGAGAAGTGGGAGAACTCAGTTCTCCGCTATGATGGACAGCGGCTCACCGTGAAATCAGCATCTAATCAACTATAGAGACTTAACATGAACTTTTACAGAACTGACACATCCAAGAACAATGAACGGATAATGGAGCCAATAATTAAGACCAAACTGACCGGATAAAGCGGCTTTATTAATAGCGATAACGGCTTGCAAAATATTGCCTTCCCCTTGGTAAAAAGAATTGGCATAACCGATTTGAACAGCTAAAAAGCTCATCGTTAAAGTAAAAAAGAAACTTACCACAATTCCTAAAACAGAAATTCCTTTGACAAACTTTTCATAGCAAGCAATGCTAAATAGCAGTGTAAAACCTGATATGAAGCCCATAGCCAAGGAGGCACCTGTCAGGAAGAAGACGAGGCATGCACCAACCAAGCTAGTCAAAAATGCTCCGAAAATCCCCAGAAAATAATGTATTTTCTGCGGACTTTGATGAGGAAGGGAGCGCTTTGTCACCTTATCCTGTGAGATGGAAATCATTCGCTCATAGCTAGATGGCGTGAGAAAGAGCCAGTCTCCTTTGAACTGATACAAGTCCACATCTCCGGTTTCACCAGTTTTCTCACAGGCGCTAACCAGCCCTTGCTCCTCAAAGTAGCGGGTGCAGTCCTCGATAGCCTCCTCCAAAATATCCGGCAGCAGATCCCGATCCTGATCAGCCAAAATCTGACAGGCCAGACTATAGCCAGCTCTCTCAAAATCAATCAAGACCTCGGAATCGTTGATCAGAGCTTCCAAGGTATCTCGACCGATATAACCCTGCTCACATCTGACTGAAAAGAAAATCGCAAATTCATCGCCATCCGTTATGGTCTCTAGATAAAAAGCATAATCCCTTCTACGGCCATATATAATGCCGCTCTCTTTATCAAAATCCAAACCTAAATCAAGGGCCAGCTCAGCTAGCTCTCTTTTATTCATAACCTAAACAATCTCCTTATAACCCCTACATTTCAAGCATCCAGCTAGATTCAATCTCGCAAACTCCTACTCGGAAACTGAATAGCCGCCCTTTATGATGCTTTCTTAAAAACTGTTTCAAATCTAGCTGTTTAATTTTTAAAACTGTGAATCGGCGCTGGAATCTGTCCACCACGCGCAATAAAGGCAGCTGACGAAGCCTGATTGACCTTCATGACTGGAGCTGTTCCCAAGAGCCCGCCAAACTCGATCGTATCGCCTTCCTTGCCTTTGGGAATAATCCGCACAGCTGTCGTCTTTTGATTAATGACACCAATCGCTGCTTCATCGGCAATCATGGCTGCGATAGTTTCAGCCGGCGTCTCCTCAGGGATAGCAATCATATCCAAACCTACTGAGCAGATAGCTGTCATAGCTTCTAACTTTTCTAGATTAAGCGAGCCATTTTGCACAGCCGCAATCATGCCCTCATCTTCTGAAACAGGGATGAAAGCACCAGACAGTCCTCCAACCTGATTGCAGGCCATGACACCACCTTTTTTAACTTGGTCATTGAGTAGAGCAAGCGCCGCTGTCGTGCCATGAGTGCCGACTGTTTCTAAGCCCATTTCTTCTAAGACACGAGCTACTGAGTCTCCGACCGCTGGCGTTGGAGCCAAACTCAAGTCAACAATCCCGAACTTGACGCCCAGACGTTCGCTAGCCATCTGACCAACCAACTGACCAATACGAGTGATTTTGAAGGCTGTTTTCTTGACTGTTTCAGCGACCACATCAAAGCTCTCACCACGAACCTTTTCCAAAGCCCGCTTGACAACACCAGGTCCTGAAACACCGACATTGATGACCACATCTGCTTCACCAACACCATGAAAGGCACCCGCCATGAAAGGATTGTCCTCTACCGCATTGGCAAAGACGACAAGCTTGGCCGCACCCATGTCAGACAGTTGGGCCGTTTCCTTAATAATCCGTCCCATATCCGCAACTGCCGTCATATTAATACCAGTTTTTGTTGAACCGATATTGACAGAAGAACAGACCTTGTCCGTCTCCGCTAAAGCTCGTGGAATAGAATTAATGAGAATTTCATCGCCTTTTTGATAGCCCTTTTGGACCAAGGCAGAAAAACCACCAATGAAGTCTACGCCGATTTCCTTAGCCGCTCGATCCAGAGCCTTAGCCAAAGGAATATAATCTGTAGCATCCGTAGCTGCCCCAATCAGAGAAATCGGAGTCACTGAGACCCGCTTATTGACGATAGGAATCCCGAGCTCAGCAGAAATTTCATCCCCAACAGCCACCAAGTCTTTCGCTTTGGTCGTGATTTTTTGGTAAATCTTCTCCGCCGCCCGATCAATATCTGTGTCGATACAGTCTAAGAGTGAAATGCCCATGGTGATGGTCCGAATATCAAAATTCTGCTCCTCAATCATGGCAATGGTTTCTGTTACTTGTCTAATATCCATCCTTCACTCCTTAGATATTGTACATGGCATCAAAAATGGCTGCGCTTTGAATATTGATTTTGACGTTGAGCTCTTGGCCGAAAGCTTCAAACTCATTGCGAAGGGCCGTAAAATCTTGCTTTTCATCGCTTGAGACCAAGGCCATCATGGTAAAATATTCCTCCAAAACGGTTTGGGAAATATCGTCAATATTCAGCCCCAGCTCCGCAATCTTAGTGGAAACTCCAGCTACAATCCCTGTTTTATCTTTTCCGACAACGGTAATAATTGCTTTCATGCTTGGCTCCAATCATTTTTAGTTTGTCTCATTGTAGCATAAATTCGAGGATTTTGTATACTATTTCAGAAAATAAAGGTAGAAGGTTCGGATATTGCAAATAGCACTCGAAACAAGGAAGATCCCCCCTATGCTCAGCAATTCACCTGAGAAACTATTTTGAACATCTTTGTATGTTTTTTCTATTTTTGTTTGAAAGCGCTTTCGATATTTGTTATACTAAATATAGAATATTTTACACAAAGGAGATTTCCTAATGAACGATTCATACAAGAAGCGTCTCTATACTCAGGCTTTGAGTTTATCAGCCGCTGTGTTGATGGCTGTTTTGGCTCAGGGCAAGGCTGCGGCTGACCAGCAGAACAGCACTGAGTCACAGCCAGCTGCCAATCAGGTAGAGGCTGTGACTCCTGCGACAGAAGCCGCGCAGGTCGCTGATCCTAATCCGACAGCTGAAAAAGAGCAGACTCCTGCTCCTGCTGCTGAGAATCCTGCCGTTTCTGCCGCAGGTCAACCAAGAGCAGCTGCTTCTGAAGAAGCTAAGACCCAGCTGGCTGATGGCACCGTTTATATGTCTGAGTCCGCAGAGCTCAAGGATACCGTCCAAGGACAGGGCTCTCAGGCAGGCAAGCTGACCTGGACTCTGGATAATAAACCGATTGCTGACTGGAAAACCTGGAACATGGACACTGGCACTTTTACTGGCCAACCCTTTCTCACTATCGAGGAAAAAGCCGACGGAAATGACCTTCATCTGAATCTGCAGTTTAAGGAACTTTTCGGACAAGATCTCAGCCTGCGCTCTCCCAACAATATCCGCCGCACTTATCGGAACTTCATTGGCAGCCATGAACTGGTCGGTACAAGCCAGGACCTGAGCCTGACTATTCGCAAAAATATCGTCTTGCGCCCTTATGAAGACTTCCACAACCATGAGGAGATGCTGGCAGCTATTGAAAAGAGCAGACAGGATGCCAAAACAGATCGTTTGGTACAGATTGAGAACATTGGAAAGAGCGCTCAGGGGCGTGATATCAAGCTGGGTATCATCAGTTCTGACCAAAAGAGTATTGACGACTACCTCAGTACAACCAATCCACAGGCCTTGACCAAACCAGCAGAAATGCTGGCAGCTCTCAAAAATGGCAATCTAGACTATAAACTGCCTGTGCTCATCAATAATACCCACGCTGATGAACAGCCTGGGATTGATATTATCACAGGGCTATTTAAGACCTTTGCGACCAAAGACCAAGTCAGCTTCAAAACAAGTGCTGCTGATGGCTCCGAAAAGATGGTCACTCTCAACATCCAAGACTTGCTGAAGAAGTTTATCTTCCTCTTTGACTTTACGGAAAACCCTGACGGCGATGTCCTCAACACACGGGCTCTGGCCAATGGTCTTGACCCCAACCGCGATACTGGCTACCAAGCCAATCCTGAGACTCGCACTGTTGCTGGATTGATTAACAAATGGAACCCAATTGCCCTCTATGATATCCACGGCTTTGTCAAAGAATTCCTAATCGAGCCAGCAACTCCACCGCATGATCCTAACTTTGAATATGACCTTTTGGCAGACCTCATGCTGGACAATGCCCACCACATGGGCCGGGCAGGTGTTGCCAACTCTGGCTACGACAAATACATCATTCCAAAACTGGACTGGGGAGACGGATGGGACGATTCCTTCTCCGGCTACACAGCGGTTTATTCTATGTACCATGGCATCCTGGGACATACTATCGAAATTCCAGAGGGCAATCAAGAGTCCTACAAGGCTGGATATTATGCAGTTCTAGGAGGCCTTGACTATCTCGCTCAGAACCCAGATAAGCTCATGGAAATGCGCCTCAACTTCTATCTGCGCGGTATTAATAAGGTCGAAGATCCTAAGGCAGAAAATGAACTCGTCGGACCTGATGGTCAGGTCGTAGGCCGGATTAAAAAAGGCCAGGAAAAATTCTTCCCAGACTACTATGTCATCCCGATGGGACTAGATAAAGATAACGATAGCCAAGAAGCCTTTAATATGATTGACTATTTCAAGCGCAACGGTGTGCTTGTCAAAGAACTCAAAGAAGACAGCGGCAACTATAAAAAAGGTGATCTGGTTGTGGATATGGCGCAAGCTAAGCGTGGCTATGCCAATCATGTCCTCTACAAGGGCTCAGATGAATCCAAGTGGGCAGCTATGTATGCAGAGTTAGTCGTCAATTTCCCAGATATGAAAGGCTTCAAAGCTCAACCAGTTTTTGGTGATAAGCTCTTTGAAGGCAAGCTAGGAGAGGTGACAGCCCTCCGTGCTGCCCGTACTAGCCAGGTTGACGAGAAAGCGCCTTATTATGTCATTGCCAATACGTCTGAAAGTGCCGTTAAGGCCGTCAATCAAGCTCTTGCAGAAGGCAAAAAGGTCTATCTGACAGATGACGGCTATATCGTTGATACGCCGACCTTTACCAGCCTTCTGGATCGCTATGCCATTTACGGTGATGCCCTTTATAAGATTCCACAGGGACCAACTCTGAAGCCTCTAAAGGTCTACGCACCACCGCATCAATTTTCATGGGCAGGCGTGGACGCACCAGCACACACTGCCTTAGCTCTGAAGAATATGGGCTTTGAAATCGTCGATCGTCCAGAAGATGCGGATGTCATCGTCCTTGAAAGCAACAACTATGACAAGTCTCTTGTCGGACTCAAGCCAAGCATCGTCGTCGGAGGCTCTGCTATGCAGCGCTTGGAAAAACTAGGAATCCTAGACGGCTTTGATGCTGAGCGCTTCAAGAACGGCAGTGACTACGAGGGCTTGATGAAGGCTGTTATCCAAGACCAAGACCCGCTGACCAGCGGGTACAAGAAGGATGGACTCTTTTACTCCAACTCTGGTAACTGGATTGCTAAGATTCCTGCCAACTTTAGAACTCTTGCCAGCATTGCTGGAAGTGACTTCTATATCGCTGGCTGGTGGCCTGGCAATGAACATCTAGCCAACAAAGTCGTAGCCATTGCTGGCACCTACAATGAGAAGCCTCTCTTTGTCTACGCCGGCAATCCGACTAACCGCCTTCACCCTGTTCACTTCTACCGCTGGATCTCCAATGCTATCTTTGGCAGCCAGTTGGCTGAGCTGACAGACCTCCCAAGTCCTGCGGCACCTGACCCAACCTACCAAGCGCCAAGTCAGACTGTCCTTGACTGGACACCTGCTACTGTCAATCCGCCGGCTCAGACAGTAGCTCTGACCTACAAGAGTCAGACTCTTCCGCAGACCGGCAGCCAAGAAACAAGTGCTAGCTTCGCTCTAGCTGGACTTCTGGTTGCAGGAGCAGCTGGACTCTTCCTCTTAAAGAAGAAGGAAGACTAATACTTAAAAACACACCTCCCAATTGATACGGGAGGTGTATTTTTAGTTATAAGCTCTGCTATTTTTCCACATAGGTATGAAGTGGATATGTCGGATAGGCCAAGTCACGCGCCAACTCCGAAGTCACATAACCTGCTGGTGCATCTAGCACAGAAGGGATTCGATTGACAATGGTAGCACAGGTCAAGGCTACAGTATCAGGCTTGCTGACTGAGAAGACTAGATTTGGCTCGCCAGTAATTTCCCAATCACACATATCTCCGTCATTTTCACGATAGACCTTGCCAATACACTCTACTTCTAACTCAATTCCTTGATGGGTATGAATGGTTGTCACAGCCGACATCCCCGTTACTTGACCTGCTGGAACCGTGCGTCCCAGGGTTTCAGAATAAACATCTTCATCCAGAATATAAGGCACGCTCTTTTGCGAAATATCCTGAATAGTCCAGTTCATCTTAGAGCAAATAGCTTCAGCAGCATTCCACATATAGGATGGCAGACTCTCTGCACTGGCAATTTCCTTTTTAAACCGGTCTGGATCGTAACCAGCACCATGCGCTTCTGCGAGAGCCAGACCATAGTCTTCTACATTGTAGCTGACAACCCCTTTCACCTTTTGGATGCGATTGAGACCAGCCATAGCCAAGCAAGGCATATTAATCCAGTAAATATCCTGCATGCCTGAGCCCATTACAGTGACACCATATTCTTTGGCCAGCTTGTCCAAGCGGTTTGTTTCAGATGGCGACGTCGTCCAAGGGTAGATAGCTTCCTCACAGGTCGTGATGATATTAACTCCATGCTTGATGGCTGTTTCAAAAAAATCATACATTTCCGGCATATAGGAAGCAATAGTGACAATGGCAATGTCAGCGTCACACTCTCCAAAGACATGTTCGGCATTATCAGAAATCAGAACACCAGTCTTATAGCCTAGCTCTGCAAAATCGCCAACATCCTGTCCTACTACAGCAGGATTGTTATCAATAGCTCCGACAATTTCTACACCGTGATCCAGCAGATACTTGAAAATCACTTTAGACATCTTGCCGCAGCCATACTGAACAGCACGAATTTTTGTATTTCTCATGGCAAACCCTCCATTAATTGTTATTATTTTCACAATTATAGTATAATATCTCTAGTAACTAGAGAGTCAATAGAGGGTTTTAAAAAATGAAAAAAATTTTGCGTATCGGAGAATTTTCCCAAATAAATCAGATTTCCATCCAAACTCTAAGATTCTATGACCAAATCGGTCTTTTAAAACCCTATAAAGTCGATCCAGAAACCAACTATCGCTACTACCACATCAATCAATCTTCTCTAGTTGACTCCATTCAGTACCTGCGTCAACTGAATTTTTCTCTAGAAGACATCAAAGAAATTCTATCTGACAAGGACCATTTTCAACTGCACCAGCTTATCGAGAAGCGCTATCAGCGCCTTCTAGAGGAAAAAAAGAATTTAGAAAAACAAATCCAAGAAATCGAAATCTTTCGGTCTGGTGCCCGTATCTATGGCGAAAAGCAGAGCGAGCAAGAACTGGAAATCCTAACTTTTCCTGAACGGCAGCTGCTTACTTTTGAAATTAATCAAAATATTTATCAAATGAAAAGTGAAGAATACGAACTTGCTCTCCGCTGCTTCAAGCAAGAAATCCTGCGTTACAGTCCGTTTTTCACCCATTTCAGCCGCGTTGGCTCCATTATGAAACAAGAAGATTTCCAAAAAGAAAGATGGATTTCCAAGCAACTCTGTCTCTTCCATCATACTCCCAATGAACTCCCTCACTTAAATCGAATATTGCTGCCGGCAGGAAATTATGCTGTTGCTTACTGCTCTTCCTTTGCAGATGAACTTGAAGCTCTGCCGCATTTTCACCAAGCTCTAATCCAAGCTGGATATACTCCTGTGGATGATTATATCTGCGAGGTCATCCATGAACAGCCACAACTCCAGGAGCAGCACCGCGATATGTTCATCCGGATGCAAGTTCGGATAGAGGGATAAAAACGTCTAGACGTAATCAATCTAATTAATTTTCAAATAATAGTTCAGTAGCCAATCTCAGAAATTTTCAGAAAAATTTTTTTATAATAATATATTATAGTTAGTAACTATCATAAGGATTAACTGGATTAAGAAGCATCCTTCTAATAAGACCAACAAGATAGCCACCATCTTAACTTTAAGTATATTCCGTACAATGAATACTTATCATACCCAGCTAGATATGACTGATTCACTTGAAAAATATAGAATTCGCCACCTTCCAAGTATATTTTGAGATTCTCAAAAATGATAGAAATAATTTCCTAAAAGCAGAAAATAGAATAATAAAAAGGTAACTATTAAGCACAGTTGATAGCTACTTTTTATTGTTTAGGCAGATTTATTTCGTTACTCAATCAAATAATTTTTAAATATCTCCACCAATTCCCTTGAATTTTTCAACAAAACTACTGATCTTTTGAAAAACGGTTTGTTTTTTTGTACGATATTGTGGATTTAGTGGGCTCATTTTCGGCAGAGCTTCATTCAAATCATTCCCATTTTCACTAGCATACTCATGCTTCAATGAAGCTTGTATATAGCGCTTAGCACTTTGTTCATTTAATCCCTCAATCTGTATCAACTCATCCGCTTCCCTTTTCTGCTCACCTTGCGCAAAAATAAAGAACTGTTCAATGATATCTGATTTATCAGCAAAACTATCTAAATCACTGTCATGGATGAAAGCGACTATCAAATCTTCTTTAGCTCGATTGCCAAGACTTGCTCGAATGGTCCGAGTAATTTCCGAAACAAGTTCATCCTTATCTGAAACCTTTTTATTAGTCTCAAAAATTAGCTCTAAGATATAGTCTAGATTGATTTCTTGAGATTTTAGTAATTCAACTTCAAAGACAATCGAATCCCAATCAACTTTAGATTCGCTATCTTCCTGATTACGGCGTTCATTCTCATACCATGACTTAATGTCATTATAGGTTGAACGGTAGTCTTGAATTTCCCTAGTACTTGGGATGTCTAACCTAGATAACTCCTCTAAAGTTTCATCATCAACATGGAAACGTTCCTTGAAAGCCTCTACAGCCTTATCATCTAAGATATCAAGTTCTTGTAAAGCTCGTAGACTCATGAAATCATCGTAGTTTTGTAAGATATTATCTAAACGAAGAAATTGACCAAACAAAGAGACAAATTCTTTCTTATCACTCTCTTTAATGATAGCTTGCGGGTCCGGAAATTTTTCTTGTAACTCTTGAACAACTGCCATATAACCCTTTTGCTCTTCACCAGCCTCTGTAAAGCCTGTCATATACTCTTGATAAGAACGTTCGAGCAATACCTCTGCTGTCTCAGTCTTTCCAAATAGCTTAATAGCATCAGTTGTTGCCTTCTCTAAATCCCGGAAGGTTACAATATTCCCAAATGACTTAGTAGCATCATAAATTCGATTGGTGCGTGAAAAAGCTTGGATTAAACCATGATATCTCAGATTTTTATCCACAAATAAAGTATTTAAAGTCGGTGCATCAAAGCCAGTCAAGAACATCCCAACTACAATTAAGAGATCCACATCCAGATTTTTGACGCGTTTAGCCAAATCACGATAGTAATTCTGAAAATCATTGCTATTAATAGTAAAATTAGTGCCAAACAACTGATTATAATCATCTATACAACTACTCAAAAATTCTTTACTACTAATATCCGCTAAATCTGCCGGTGAAAAGCTCTCATCATCAATTTCACCAATAGCCACCTGAGACTCATTCGCAGCATAGGAAAAGATAGTCGCAATCTTCAATGGTTTATCAGAATCTTTTTGCTGATTTTGCAACTCTTGATAGTAGGCTTTTGCTGCATCAACACTTGAAACAGCAAACATAGCATTGAAACCTTTACCAGTTAATCGATGCGTTTTTTGACCAAAATGATCTAAGACATACCTAGATATTTCAGCGATTCGAGTCGGATGAAGCAGTGCTTTTTTATTTTCAGCTGCAGATAACTTGGTCAAGTCCTGCTCGCTTTCAATTGACTTAAACTGCGGACGAACGTCGTTATAATCCACCATAAACTTCAGAACTTTTTGATCTCGAATCGCATCAGTTAGCACATAAGCATGTAATTCACGCCCGAAAACAGATGCCGTTGTCTCGGAACCAAGCGCATTCTCTACCTTAATCGGTGTACCCGTAAAACCAAACTGACAATATTTCTTAAATTTCTGCCTGAGCCGCTTTTGCGCTTCACCAAACTGAGAACGATGACATTCATCAAAAATGAAAACCACTTGCTTTTGATAAATTTCATGCTGGCTCTCACTGCTCATAAAATTGTTAAGCTTCTGAATGGTCGTCACGACAATTTTATTATCATCCTTCTCGATATTGCGTTTGAGTCCTGCAGTGCTATTTGAACCGTTGACTGAGTCAGGTGAAAATCGCTGGTACTCTTTCATAGTCTGATAATCCAAGTCCTTGCGGTCCACCACAAAGAAAACCTTATCCACTTCTTCCATCTCAGTAGCAAGTCTAGCAGCTTTAAAACTTGTCAGGGTCTTCCCTGAACCGGTAGTATGCCAAATATAGCCACCTGTATCAGGACCGCTTTTGATTTTTGAAGCAATAGCTGAACGTATCTTCCAGATGATTCTCTCAGTTGCCGCAATCTGATAAGGACGCATGATAAGAAGAGTGTCATTAGTATCAAAGACAGAATAATTTATCAAGACATTTAACAAGGTCTGTTGACTCAAGAAGGTTGCTGTAAAGTCCTTCAAGTCCTTAATAGGATTATTATTTTTCAAAGCCCAGTTCATGGTGAACTCATAAGAATTCTTATCTCGCTTGGTCGTATTAGCAAAATACCGAGTATCCGTTCCGTTTGAGATGATAAAAATTTGAAGGTACTTAAAGAGAGAATTCTCCTCATTGAAACTTTCTTTACTATATCTGTGCACCTGATTAAAGGCCTCTCGAATTGCAACTCCGCGTTTTTTAAGTTCAATTTGTACCAGAGGCAATCCATTTACCAGCAAGGTCACATCATAACGATTGCTGCTGGTACCAACTTGCTTCATTTGATTAATGACTTGCAGTTTGTTTCGACTAATATTTTTCTTATCCCATAGATAGATATTCTGGATATGCCCATCATCAAAGATAAAATCATAAATATAGTTATCATGAAGTTTTCTGGTACGATCAATCAAACTGTCACTGGGTTTATTGAGGTACTCATCCAAGAAGCGCAACCACTCAGCATCTGTAAAAACCACATTATTCAGAACTTCCATCTGGGTCTTGAGATTAGCCAAAAGCGCCTCTGGGGTCGTCAAATAAGTAAGATACTCGTATCCTTGCTGACGCAAGTCAGCAATCAGCTCTTTCTCCAAGTCCGCCTCTGTCTGATAGGAACTAGTCTGTACAGGCTTGATGTATTTCTCTAAAACAATGAAGTTGTTAGCCTCCAAAATTGTATCTGTTTGTGAAATCTCAGACATGCTTACTCCTTTTTATAAAAATGGTATCGCTCTATAAAATCCTCAAAGAGATAAATCAACATTTGCTTGTGCTGATTATTTAATTCAGCAACTTCCTCTGCTGCATTTTTAGAATGACTTGAAAAATCTACAATTCTTTTTTTATAAGCATTTTTCACATCATCATCGGACTCTTGCGGAAATAACTCTTTCCAATCTTTGTAGCCTAAAAAAGTCGATGTTTTTTCATACAAATTCCTCAGGAAATTAAAATGAAATTTTTGAATATTATTATCTTTTATCGCTTGAGTAATTTGCTCACACAGAAATAAGTGATAGGCAAAAGGGGAATCATTCCTTTGTATCGGCATTTTGTAAGTCCCATCCTCTAATTTTTCTAGTCTATATCTATCCGCATTGCCCAGTTCATTGTGCAAAACATTGTAAAATAAAGGATTATGGGTAGTAATAACAAATCTTAAACCTAATTGTTCTAGATTACTTTCTTTTATCAATCCAGCTAAGTTAGAAGCAACTTCCATTAAATGATTTTCATCCAAGGACGAAACCGGATCATCTATAAAAACATATTCTAGGTTATCAAAATCTCGGGTGCTTCGTTCATCTGGCTCAGCTATCTTTCGCTCACTTATCACAAGCTCCAGCAAGGTATAAAATACCGACCAAATAAAGTTGCTTTCCTCACCCTTAGAGAGCTTCACTTGTTCATGTTCTTCCTCGTTTCCTCTCTGAAAAGTGAAAAGAACTTGATTATTAGCTAAATCAAAGATAGGATTCAGCTTATCGTCTGTATAATGCTGAAAATTTGAAATAATATTCTGATCCTGTCCCTGCTCTTGAATAATCCAAGATATAAAAGAATTTGGCTGAATCTTCAGTTTAAAATCTTGATTACTGTCAAGATCATTATCCCAATAGAACAAGTCCTCAGTAAAAGCATTATAATAAAGAATCTTATCTCTCGTAAGACCGCCTTCTTCAGCTTGAACCAACTTAGCAAATTCTTTAGAGAGCCTGGTCTTACCCGTCCCATTAAAGGCGTAGATCAGCTGAACTTTTTTGTCTGAATCTTTTAACTCTTGTGCAATATCACTTAGCGCTTTTGCCATATCCCTTTCCTATTCTTTTCTATAAATCAAAATTAAGCAATTGTTCCCGCCAGTATTCATACTGTTTCTGTCTCAACTCTATTTCTTTAGGGAGACCTTGAGAAAGTGAGGTGGTTAAGGTGTTGAAATGATCCAGAATAGAAACGATTCTTTCTTGTTCGGAAAGAGATGGGAGGATAAAGCTATACTGCATAATAGCTGCTTTATCTCCACGAGGCATCTTTGAACCTTTTGCATACTGCATATCATAGGAAAAGAAACGATCGTCTGATAAAACATAATAAAGATACTGACTTTCCAAACAAGAAGGAAATAAATTTTGAATAACTAGCACATCTCCATTAGTTCCACCAGATTGATTAGCATACCATATTTTCTTAAGGTAAGGTCTAATATTCCCAATCAAAATATCACCTTGGCCATAACCTGTAAAACTTCCTTGCTCAGGTAAATAAGTGGCGACTGTTTTCCCATTTCTATCTTGCAACAAATTATCCACCCCAACATAATTCTCAGAAGTCAATCTCGTAGCCTCTATCCTAGTCTTGCTATAACGTGCCATAGCACCCAACTCCACTCGAATTGGCCCAAACACCCAAGTCAAGAGCCTAATCAGGTCTTGTCTGTACTGTACTGTACTGTACTGTACTGTACTGTACTGTCAGTGTACACGCCTTCGGCGGTGAATGTCAAGAGTTTTTCTCTAAAATATTCATACTGTTTTTGACGAAGTTCAATCTCCTTAGGGAGTCCGATATTCAGGTCGTGACAAACCATGTCGAAGTTATCTAGAACTTGAACAATGCGGGATTGGATTTCTAGAGAAGGGACTGGGATTTTCAATTTCGAAAGTGCACTACCATTCGTTAAAGCTCTGGTTGTATAAGTACTATACCGCACAATATCCCTTCGAAAAGTAGTTGATTCAAAACAATATGCACAGTATTCAGGAAGCAATAATTTCGTAATCGGTCTCGCTCTCAAAACAAATCCACTAAAAACTCCGTCTTTAACTTCATCTAATAATACGGAAGTTTTTCCAATTTCTTCTTGTGTTTCAGAAGTTCGTGTAAAAAAGACATCCCCTCTTTGAACACCATAACGTTCTTTTTCCTCAGGACTTACTCTAACTTTTCCTCTCAAAACATTCGCTGATATTTTATTGTTCCTGTATACATCAGTATAATTAACTATAGGTGTTCCACTCCCAAAAAATTCTTTTCCTTTGTTCAACCCATTCTTAAAAACAAATAATTCTCCCAAAGTCTTCCACTCAACCTGATAAACTTCATCCTCAAATGATAAAAGTTTATCTCGATAATAAGAATATTGCTTTTTACGTGAGGTCAATTCTGAGGTCAATTCTGAGGTCAATTCTGTAACATAATCGGTAAATTTGTCAAGTGTTTGCACGATTTTTTCTTGAATTTCTAGAGGAGGGATTGGAATTCTAATTTTTTTCAAATTTGTCTTATTATACTTGGTCTGTCCAGTATTAGAAGTTATTTTCGCCAACTCATTCTGAAATTGTCCAGATTGAAAAAGATGAAATAGGTAGCGATTATTTTCTTTAGAACTTCTAACCAACAAAGCATTTGGTCCTAAAACATTATTTTCGTATGGTAAATTTTCAGGTTCTATGTAATAAATCTCTCCACAATTACCAACATTAGGCATAACCAAACTTTCTTGATCTAGATTTACTCTATATAAATAGTTAAAGGCATGTTCATCAACATAAACAAAATTATTTCCTTTAAATCCACTTTTTAAATCTGTTGTTCTGACAAGTTGAGCAAAAGAAGCTTCTTGAATATATTTGACGTTTTTTGCATTTGAAGCAAACGAGCCTGCTGCCGTAAAATCTGTTACCGTATCACACACTTCCCCCAACTCTTTCCACTCAACAGAGCAGTTCTGGATTTCTTCTAGGATGTTCATCACTTACCTCCTTCCTTGGCTAGATTTTCGATACTTTTAATTTCCTTGAGGTAATCTTTTTCAACTTGACTAAGGGTCTTGGCTTGGTAGCTCTTATATTCCTTATCTACCTTCTGCTTCATCTGTTCACGAGAGATAGAACCACTATTGTCCAGCAAGTCTTCTCCAGTAGCCTGAAGGATACGATCTACATGAGCCACCCAGTCAGCCATGGTCATGACTTCTTCTCGCTCAGCCTGCCTTTCAGCAAAGTCTAGATATCCTGATACAAGCTGATTGAGCCCACGGAGTTCCTTTTCTGTCAGATAGTTCTTGGCAACTTTTGCTTCAGATAGGGTAGGGAGGTCGCCCTTAAAAGTGGTCAAGCCCATAAACTCCTTTTCACTATCGACACGATGATAGATGACTTCACTCGCAGTATTGTGGTGAATAGCATAATGCATCTTGTTTTGCACCGTCGCAAAGAATTTCTTTGCCTCTGGTGAATGGGCATTGTAATCACTTGACGTCCCAAAAAGATCCAAAACCTGACGGTAAAAGACTTTTTCACTGGAGCGGATGTCTCGGATTCTTTCAAGGAGTTCTTTAAAGTAAGAGCCTCCACCCAAGTTTTTCAAGCGCTCATCATCCATAGCAAAGCCCTTGATCAGATACTCTTTCAAGACTGTCGAAGCATAGTGCCTAAACTGGATTCCGCGAGGGGAGCGCACACGGTAGCCAATCGCCAAAATCATATCCAGATTGTAGTAGGCAACATTTCGCTGAACACTCCTGCCACCCTCATTTTGAACTGTCAACTTATAGTTGACAGTTGCCTCTACCACTAATTCTCCATCATCAAAAACAGCCTTTATATGTTTACTAATGTTTTGCTTGGAAGTTTGAAAGAGCTCAGCTAGTTCTTGTTGGGTCAGCCAGACTGTTCCATTATCCAAGTGAAGCTCAATAGCGGACTCTCCGTCATCTGTTCTATAGAGAATCATATCATTTGCCATGGCTCAATTCCTCTACAATCTTATCTATCTCTGAACGCAAGTGGTCAATCTTGGCGACAGTCTCAGCGATTTCTTTATTGAGCACATCAATATCAATCTTTTCACGTGTATCTTCTTTTTCCACATAAGTTGACACCGAAAGATTATAATCTGCTTCTGCTACTTTTTCTTGTGCCACCATAGAAGAAAAGTAATCTTCATTTTCTTTCTTTTCAACACTGGCTAAGATTTTTTCGATATTCTCTTCTGTCAAGACATTATTATTAGTTTCTTTCTTGAACTGCCTACTTGCATCAACAAAGAGGATGTCCGTCGTTGGCTTATTCTTTGCCAAAATCAGAATACAGGTCGCAATGGAGGTCCCAAAAAAGAGATTGTCTGGTAGCTGAATAACCGCTTCAACAAAGTTATTGTCTACTAGATATTGACGGATCTTTTGCTCAGCACCTCCCCGATAGAAAATACCTGGGAAAGTTACGATTGCAGCTCGTCCCTTATTTGACAAGTATGACAAGCTATGCATAATAAAAGCAAAATCAGCCTTAGATTTAGGTGCCAATACACCCGCAGGTGCAAAGCGATCATCATTGATAAGCGTTGGATCATCACTTCCTATCCATTTGATAGAGTAGGGTGGATTTGACACAATAGCATCAAAGGGCTTATCGTTCCCATGCTTAGGATCAAGCAAGGTATTGCCACGCTCAATGCTAAACTTATCATAATTGATATTGTGTAAAAACATATTCATCCGAGCTAGATTATAGGTGGTCATATTAATTTCCTGCCCGTAAAATCCATCTTCAATTATGTGCTCATTAAACTGCTTTTTAGCTTGCAGGAGCAACGAACCCGAACCGCAAGCAGGATCGTAAATTTTATTGATTTTATTTTTTTCATTCTTGCCCAGCATAACAATCCGCGCCAAGAGTCTCGATACACTTTGCGGTGTAAAAAATTCTCCACCAGATTTCCCAGCGTTAGAAGCATAATTAGAGATTAGATACTCATAAGCATCCCCAAAGAGGTCAATATGGTTATCTTCAAAGTTTCCAAAATCAAGACTTGCAATTCCTTCAAGAATCAGAGCCAAGCGCTGATTCCTCTCCGGAACTGTACTACCTAGCTTGTTACTTCTGGTATCTACATCATCAAAAAGACCCTTAATGTCATGTTCACTCGCATAACCAATCGCACTTGACTCAATATCATCAAAGATGTCTTTTAAATCTGTATTCAAGTGCTCATTTTGGCGAGCAGTTTTGACAACATTGGAAAACAACTGCGAAGGCATAATAAAATAACCCTTAGTTTTAATGGCATCATCTCGAACTTCAGGTGTAATTAAATCTTCAGAGACCTCTTCATAGTTAATTGATTCATCGCCACCTTCGATATAGAGTCTGAAGTTTTCACTGATAAAGCGATAAAATAGAATTCCCAAAATATACTGCTTGAAGTCCCAACCATCTACTGCACCACGAACATCGTCCGCAATTGCCCATATCTTTCTATGCAACTCCTGCCTTTGTACCTGTTCTGACATCATATTTCCTCATTAACTTTTTATTCTTCTTATTATATCATTTTTCTCAATATTTAATTTCGTCAGAGTGAATTTCTCAAGAGTTTTTCCAATCTAACTATCATCTTATTGATTACCAATCAAAAATCTACTTAGGTTTCGATAACAAAATTGAAGCGACTAATAATTAGGTAAACTATCCTAAATCAATTCACAAGCAAAAAAAGAACACCCCGAAAGGTGCTCTTTGTATGTATTGTAATTCTTTCGAATTAACGTTTACTAAATTGTGATGCTTTACGAGCTTTCTTAAGATCTGGTTTGGAAAGTGTGGGTTTCAGTTGGACTAAAAATAGCGTAATATCAAGGCTTTTCAAAACGATATCTACTGATTAATTTCATAAAATTGGAATCAATATTTTTTTAAATAGGGGAATTTCTTAGCGCATAGCTTTCAATCCTATCCTCTTCCTTCTTATCCTAATAAAGTTTGTAATATTGGAATAACAACGATAAATAGAACCGTACTTAGAGTCACTACATTCGTAGAGAATTCCACATCTCCTTTTCCTTGATTAGCAAGGATTGGAAGAACAGCTAGAGCTGGCGTAGCGGACTGAATCATAAAGGTCTTAAATTCTACTGTCGCCATATTTGGTGCAAGGAACTTCAATACAAGAAGCATGATTAGAGGAGCTAGGATAAAGCGTCCAACTAAAGTGACAATTGTATCTTTATCAAAAGCAATGGTATTCAAGCCTGCCTTTGCAAGAACGATACCAATATAAATCAGAGATAGGGGAGTGACGATATTTCCAACATAGGTTAAGGTATTCGTTGCGAATTCTGGAATAGAGATTCGAAAAATCAAAACTATTAGAGCCACAAGAAAACCTACAAGCGGAGCTGGTAGCAATTTCTTCCAGTCAAATTTAGTTGTCTCCTTGCTTTGACCCGATTTACTGTCGCTCGTCATCAAATACACGCCCAATGTCCAGGTGGAAATCGTATTGGTGATATAGTAAATTAAGAAATAAGGAAGAGCCTGATCCCCAAAAAGAGCAACGTTTAATGGTAAACCGATAAAAATAGTATTGGCATTCACAAAGGTATTAATCATGGTCCCTCGCCGTCCTGGACGGACCTTGAAAAGTATAACTGCAATATAAGCTACGATATATCCCAAGATAAAGGCTACAAAAGTATAAAGGAGACCTCCAGAAAGACTGATTAGTTTATCTAGTGTTAGGTATTTCATCACCGACACAAAGATTGATGCTGGCAAGGCTACATTCATGATCAAACGAGACAGGTTGGAACCAAAGCTATCTCCAAACCATCCCTTCACCTGAAGAATATACCCCAAAACAATAATAGCGATAATCGGAATGATACTCGTAATCGAGGTTAAAAAGAGTGACATAGGTATCCTTTCTAAATTTCTTAAGTCCACAGCCTATATAAATCTGTCGGTATAGAAGGATAGCAGCAGAAATGAATTATTTATACTCTGGATACCACTTCAAATCACGAACGGCTTTGGCCATATCTGTTTCCTTAGCGCGTGCAAGACCTTGCTCTTGCGCTTTTTTAGCAACTGCTTCTGCTACTTTAATAGAAACATCTGCAACATACTTGAATGGTGGCAAGACAGGAGCTCCTGGTTGGCCTGGATTAACAATACCACTCAATGAATGAGCCGCTGCTCCAATCATTTCATCAGTTAAAAGACTTGCTTCAGAAGCCAGCATACCTAGACCAAGACCTGGGTAAATCAAGGCATTATTGGCTTGACCAATCACATAGTCGACACCTTTATAAGAAACCGTATCAGCAGGAATTCCTGTTGCAACAAAAGCTTTGCCATCTGACCATTCGATCAAATCTTTGGCACTTGCTTCTGCCAATTTGGTTGGATTTGACAAGGGGAAGATCATTGGACGTTCTGTGTTTTCACACATAGCTTCTACTACTTCTTTAGTGAAGGTATTAGGTTGAGTCGAAGTTCCTACAAGAATGGTTGGCTTCACAGTCTTCACTACTTCAAGCAGGTCAGTCAACTTGTATGCGTTACTAAAGTCAGCACGTTTCTTAGCAAACGGTTTTTGTTCAGGAGTTAGGTCATCCATATCATCAAAGAGAAGACCTTGCTTATCAACCATAAAGAAACGTTTATAAGCTTCTTCTTCAGAAAGACCTTCACTCACCATTTCACGAAGAACACGAGAGGCAATTCCTGCACCAGCTGTTCCCCCACCATAGCAGAGATAAACTTGATCTGTTAATTTTTCACCACTAATATCCAGTGAACCAAAGATACCACCTAAGGTAACGATTCCTGTACCTTGAATATCATCATTAAAAGTTGGAATTTGTTTTCGGTATTTTTCAAGAATATTGGCAGCATTCAAGCGGCCGAAGTCTTCCCAGTGAAGGTAGAGTTTAGGAAAGAGACGTTCTGCTGTTTGAACGAATTGGTCAATGAAGTCATAGTAACGATCTCCGCGAACCCGTTCGTGACGATTTCCTAAGTAATTAGGACTATTCCGAAGTTCTTCACGGTTAGTCCCTGCATCAATGACTAAAGGAAGAACCATAGAAGGATCGATTCCAGCAGCACCCGTATAGACCATCAATTTTCCAACAGAAATATCGACACCATTTGTTCCCCAGTCTCCAATTCCAAGGATTCCTTCTGCATCTGTTACAACAATGAGACGAATCTCGCGATCACCAGCAGCATTTTTCAAAGTGGCTTCAATATTTTCAGGATGATTAATATCAAGATACCCCGCATATTGCGGATCTACAAAGAGGTCACTGTAGCCTTCAATGGTATCTGCAATGGTTGGGTCATATACAATTGGATTGAATTCTTCCAAATGATGAGAAAAGAGATAATAGAAGAGAGTACGGTTGGTATTAAAAATTTCCATTAGGAAAAGACGTTTTTCCAAATCATTTACTTTTGTTTGCATTTGCTCATAAGTTTGTGTCGCTTGTTCTTCAATGGTTTGAACATAAGGTGGCAATAAACCAATAAGACCTAGTTCCTTCCGTTCCTCTAAGGTAAAGGCAGTCCCTTTATTAAGGAAAGGGTTGTTTAAAATATCATGTGCAGTCATAGTGCAACCTCCTTTTTGATAATATTATACCACTTAATATGTATTTTTAGGCGAACTTTGTTATTTAAAAAATACAATCGTTAGTGTATATGTTATAATGAGTCTAGAAGTAAAGCGTTATTGAAAACTCTTTATTCTGTAGATTATTACTCAAAGCACCATTTTGTGATTCTTTAACCTCTTTATGTTATAAATTTCTATACTCATAAGATTTTCGGTAATCGCTCTTTACCATCGAACAAATAAAGCCATACTAGAATATAAATTTATAAGGCAAATTACAATAGATAAATATTATTTAAGTTTTTTATACAATACTTCGTATTTTTTAAGGTGTTTTTTTGTCATACAAAACTTGTATTCTATTTATATGACGAATAAAAACTATTTACAACAATATATTTCCCAAAAAGTGAAATATTTTCGAACACAGAAAAAAATGAGCCAGGAAGAACTTTCGGAACAAGCAGGACTTGGGCTTAAGTATATCAATCAACTAGAAAACCAAAATGTGAATCTGACCATTCACAGTCTTGAAAAAGTGATTGTCGCCCTAGAGATGACCCCAGAGGAATTTTTCAATTTTGATAGCCTTGAATCAACCTCTGATAAGACCGACAATCTTTCACTCAAAAGAATCAACATGAAGATTAAACAGCTCCCTATTGATAAACGAGAAAAGATCTTGGTCATTTTTGAAAGTATCTTAGATAATCTTTGATATCCCTGACTCACTTACATTTTAACCAGCGAATACTCGTATAGTCAAATTGTAGGATACGGATAAAAATTATTTATCTGGTGATTTCCACTTATTTTCCTTCTCCAACTATTGAAAGTGAGCCCATATGAATTTAAAAGATCTACAATATTTTTATGACCTCTGCCAGCTTCAATCCTATACGGAAGTGGCAAAACAACATAAAGTCAGCCAACCATCTATTTCTTATGCCATCAAGCGCTTAGAGGAATCTTTTAATTGCAAATTGATTCACCATGATCCTTCACATCGCTCCTTTAAATTAACTAATCAAGGACAAATCCTTCTGAAGCATACAGAACTGATTTTACCTGAGGTCATTTCTACTCGCAAAGAAATTAATCGCTCTTTGGCGCATTGCTCTACTGTAGGATTCCCTCCTATTATCATTCAGTATCTTTTCTCTGTCTTACATAAAGAAACTGAATTTGATTTTTTAAAAAAGGTACGTCCTATTCGTGGTGGATCCGTAGAATTATTAAACCTTCTCCTTAAGGGAGAACTAGATGCGAGCTTACTCGGATTGATTGAACCACTCAATCATCCTTCAATAGAGACGCATGAACTCTTTCATAAAGAACTTTATGTCGTTTTATCTAAGAACCATCCTCTTGCTACTGCTCCTTCCCTCACTTTTGAAGAATTAGTAGATCAATCCTTTATACTATTAGACGAACACTTTGTTCACCTGAAAGCTTTTGAACTACTTAATCAAAAGTATCAAAACAAGGCAGAAATATTCTTTAAGAGTGACGACATTATCATTATTAAAGAACTTTTAAAGAAAGGGATTGGCGTAAGTTTACTGGCTGATATCGCACTTTCTGATGAAGATGATGATTTAATAAAAATCCCTCTAATACCGGAGGACCAGATAACATTTACAGTTTATTACGCTTATCTCAAATCAGCTACACCGTCATCAGAAGTAGAGGACTTATTTAATCTAATTAAATCATATGAATAGAAAAAACTCTAACTATCAACTACCTGATAGCTAGAGTTTTTTACATTATAGGTATTAGACTAAAGTACGAAGAAATAGGATATTATCAACGAATCTTTTCATTTACCTGATACCATTCAACGAGATTCCCAATTATAAATCTACAAAGTGTCGATAAAAAAGAACACCCCGAAAGGTGCTCTTTGTATGTATTGTAATTCTCTCGAATTAACGTTTACTAAATTGTGACGCTTTACGAGCTTTCTTAAGACCTGGTTTCTTACGTTCTACCATACGGGCATCACGAGTAAGAAGGCCTGCGCGTTTCAATGAATCGCGGAAGTCTGGGTCTACTTGAAGAAGGGCACGAGCGATACCGTGACGGATAGCGCCTGATTGACCAGCGTAGCCACCACCATCAACGTTTACGAAAACGTCGTATTGACCAACAGTTGAAGTAACTGCGAATGGTTGGTTGATAACCAAACGAAGGTCAGCGTGTGGGATGTATTCTTCAACATCTTTTTTGTTTACAGTGATTTTACCAGTTCCTGGAACAAGGCGAACGCGTGCAACAGCGTTTTTACGACGTCCAGTACCTGCATATTGTGCTTGTGACATAGCTTATTTGTTCCTTTCCTTAGATAAGTCCTGAAATATCAAGAACTTCTGGTTGTTGTGCAGCGTGAGTGTGCTCAGCGCCTACAAATACTTTCAGCTTCATACCTTGAGCGCGGCCAAGAGTATTGTGCGGAAGCATACCTTTAACAGATTTTTCGATCAAACGAACAGCATTCTTAGAGCGAAGCTCACCTGCTGAGATTTGTTTCAATCCACCTGGGTACATAGAGTGAGTGTAGTAGATCTTATCAGTCGCTTTTTTACCAGTCAATTTTACTTTTTCAGCGTTGATAACGATTACGAAGTCACCTGTATCAGTGTGTGGTGTAAAGGTTGGTTTGTTTTTTCCGCGAAGTACGCTTGCTACAACAGCAGAAAGGCGTCCAAGAGGGACATCAGTAGCGTCCACTACATACCATTTGCGTTCAACTTCACCTGGCTTAGCCATGTATGTTGTTTTGTTCATGATTTCTCCTATGAATATCGTTTTTGTTTACAGGGCGGATGTTCCGGTCCGCGAGTTATTTGAAAGGTTCCGGGGCCTTACAAATGGGGTAAACAATACCGCCTACTATCATATCAAAAATAGTAGGCAAAAGCAATAGATTTGAAGCAATTATTTATGAAATAGCGATTTCATGTTTTCTTAGTCTTGAATGTCTTGGGCGATACTAAAGAGTCCCAAAGTTCCAGGACCAGTATGGGTAGAAATGACAGGCCCCAGAGGCATGAGGAGAACTTCCTCTACTTGGTCGCTTTCCAGCAGCTGAGCTTTTAAACTCTCAGCAACCTCTTTGACACCTGCATAGGCGATGACCACTCGCGGATCAGCAACTCCTTCCAGAGTCATGCGGACAACTTCAGCCTGTGCCTTTTTCTTGCCGCGAACTTTAGCGACCGAGTCCAGAGTTCCATCTCCCTTGACAGCGATAATCGGCTTGATATTGACCAAGCTCCCCATAAGCGCAGCAGTTTTGGAAATCCGACCGCCCCGCATGAGGTGATTGAGGTCATCAACCAGAAAATAAGTCTTAACCTTAGGCACCAAGCTCTCAATCAAGTCTGCTGTCTGCGCCAAAGTCTGGCCTGCAGCTCTAGCTTCTGCTGCCTTCATGACTAAAAGTCCTTCACCCATAGAAGCCGCCTTGGTATCAATGATACGAATCAGTGCATCTGGAAAATCTTCTAAGACTATCTCCCGTGCCATGACAGCACTCTGATAAGTACCTGATAGAGCCGAAGCAAAGGCTACATAGAGAACTGGTGTCTCTTCCTTGGCATAGCTTCGAAAGACATCTTCAAACTGGCCGACATTGATCTGGCTGGTGGTTGGCTTGCTGCCGGACTCCATCTTATCCAGAAGTTCTTGGCTGGTCAGCTTGCCTGCACCAACTGTCTCATAGGTTTGTCCATCTAGCTGAATGGTCAGGCCTAGGACCTGCACATCATTTTCCTGGGTCCAGTTTTCTGGCAGGTCTGCTGTTGAATCAGTTAAAATCTTAAAGGTCATCTTTTTTCTCCATCAGTTTTTGTAAATCGCGCAAAGATTGGCTGTCCATCGGTCGCAAGGGCGGTCTTTGCAGGTTAATTTGTCCGCTCAGCTTATTGAGGTCTGATTTGGTAATAGCCACTCGCTTCTCTAGCTCTCTAGCGGACACTCTCAAAGCCCCTTGGGCAAAGACAGTCCACTGCTCATTGAGATCGCTGGTCGCAACCGACACCTGATTTTTGGGTGTATTGAGCTCAGCTGCCAAGCGCTCGATATAGTCATCTGCCGTTTCCTCCTCTTCAGTGAAAACGACCGTCACATTAAACTCCTCGTAGGTCTGCCGAACTCCCGGCATATACTGGGCATCAAAGACACAGATAACTTCCAGTCCTTCAAAGCTAGCATAATTGCTGAGTTTCTGAAGCAGAATCGTTCGCGCAGCATCTAGCTCTCCGCGGTTAAAGTAAGGACGAGTCTCCCGCCAAAAGGCCGTCATATTGTAGCCGTCCACCAGTAAGATTTTTCTTTTCATAGGCGATTGCGAAAGACTTCATACATGAGAATCGCCGCTGCCACGCTAGCGTTAAGGCTTTGGACATGGCCATTCATAGGAATGGAAATCATCTCGTCCACTTGCTTTTTAATATTGCTTGAAATCCCCTTACCTTCGTTACCGATGATAAGGGCTAGCTTGCCTGCTGTATTCCACTTATGAGAAGGCGTCCCCTGCATATCCGTCCCGAAAATCCAGAAACCAGCTTCCTTGAGCTTGTCCAGAGTCTGGCTAAGATTGGTCACACGGGCAATGGGAATATGCTCAATGGCACCCGTTGAGGTCTTGGCTACGACTGGTGTCACACCGACTGCCCGGTGCTTGGGAATGATAACTCCAGCCACATTGGTCGCGTCAGCCGTCCTCAAGATAGAGCCTAGATTATGGGGGTCAGTTAGTCCATCCAAAATCAATAAAAGCGGATTGTCTTCCTGCTCTGCTTTTTTCAAAAGCGCTTCAAAGTCAGTATAGGCGAACTCCGCCACTCGCAGAACAAAGCCCTGGTGAACAGCTCCGTCAGTCATCTCCTGCAAGGTTTTCTTAGGTGTCCAGGAGATGGAGACCTTTTTTTCCGCTGCTAAATCTTTGATTTTGTCGACCTTTTTACCACGCAGGTCGTCTTGAATGTAGAGTTTATTTCCAGTGTTAGCTGCGAGAGCCTCTGTCACCGCATGCACACCGTAGACAATATCGTTTTTTTCCATAGGACTAGTATAACACAAAGGCGAAAAAATGGCGGCAGGATTTACTCGGGCGAGACAGAATTCTGCTCTGATAAAAAGCAATCAGCAGCTTCCAAGATTCCCCGCCAGTCATGCTATAATAGAAAGAAGTCTAAAAAAGGAAACTCTTACTCATGTCTCTCCTCCAACGCACCATCAAGCTAGTACTAGCTACCTGTCTAGCTGCTTGGCTGGCTGACTTTTTAGGTCTGGCCTACTCAACTTCAGCCGGAATTATTGCCATCCTCAGCGTGACCAATACCCGCCGCAGCACTGCAAAGCTAGCTGGCAATCGCTTTTTATCTACCCTGCTGGCTCTGGCTATCGGAAGCCTAGCCTTTCACTTTCTAGGTTTTCATCTCGGAGCATTGGCCATCTATATCGCGATCTATGTGCCTCTGGCCTTTCGGCTTGGCTGGGAAATCGGCATCACACCCAGCACCGTCCTGGTCACCCATCTGCTCTTAGAAAAATCCACCTTCTGGTCTCTGCTTGGCAATGAGCTAGCTCTATTTCTTATTGGAACTGGCTTTGCCCTCCTAGCCAATCTCTATATGCCCTCGCGTCAGCAAGAGATTGACAGCTACCACGAGCAAGTGGAGGAACAACTGAAAAAGATTCTTCTGCGCTTTGAATATTTCTTAAAATCTGGAGACGGCCGAAATGATGCAGCTCTGATCAAGGAGCTGGACAAGATTTTGCAGCAGGCCTTGCAGCTGGTCTATCTGGATCACTCCAACCACCTCTTTCACCAGACCAACTACCATATCCACTATTTCGAAATGCGGCAGACCCAAAACCGTATCCTGCAAGACATGGCCAGCAATATCAATAACTGCTATCTAGCAGCCAGCGAAAGCTTAATTTTAGCCCGCCTCTTCTCCCAGACCGCTAAGCAGCTGAGCCAAGAAAATCCCGCCCGAGACCTCTTGGGCGAGATTGACAACTATTTGACCGTTTTTCGTGAGAGGCCACTCCCTAAGACGCGTCAGGAATTTGAAACCCGCGCCATGCTCCTGCAGCTCCTGCGAGACTTGGAGACCTTTATTAGAATTAAGGTGGAATTTTACGAAAAATATAAAGAAGACTAGTTGCTTTGTTTAGCAAATAAAGTACTAAAACTAAAAAAGAGATAAAGGCCTTTATTCACCTTTATCTCCGAATTAAAATAATTTGTTTTCATTTCATGACATCGGCTATATAACTGATGTCTTTTTAATTAGGTTCCTTAGTGTCATAAACCTTGTTGCCCTTAAAATAGACGTAATAGTCCTTATCATCCTCGTCCGCCCAAACGAAGCGAGTAAACATACCAGTCACATCCAGACCACGTGGTTTCCCTAGTTTTTTCACAACATCTTGGGCTGACATTCCTTTGGAAATACCGCTTAAACTTTCCACCTGTTTAGAGGAAGTGAATGTAATAAGCTTATTCATAACAACAGAATTTTCATCATAAGCAATAAGGATAGTATAATTATCCGACTTCCACAGGTCACCTCCACTACTTAGCTCTGAAGTTGGCTGCCCCAGCTTAGCACGTACTTCATCCTTTTTAGTAGCAACCCTATCAGACTCCTCTTCAAAATAAATGAGATTGATGGATTTAAATTCTTCCCACTTATCAATATCTTGCATATCAGTAAGGGCGTCCAAAGATTGACCAAAGTCATTAAAGAGAGTATATGGATCATCTTCAATTGTAGAAGACGAACTAGATGAGCTATAGTCATAGTCGTCATCAGAGTATTCTTTTTTCGAAGATGAGCTCTGTTTTCTTGAGTAGCTAGAGCTAGATGACGACGAAGTATTGCCACTTCGTCTGAAAAGAGGGACAAACATACAGGCGCTAAGTGTCATCAGACTAAACAAGCAGACTGCAAACAATATAAATTTTTTCATAAGATTCCTTTATTCAATAATATTACTCTTCGATATCAATTCCTTTGGATTCAAATAAATCACGTACTTCTTTAGAAAATGGAAAGATTGTTCCGTCAATGGTTTTTAAATTCGAAAACTGCGATAGCTCTTTTTCAGTCACATTTTCCAAATCAAATTGATCATCTTCACCATCCCATAAAGGGATTAATTGCGCATAGATATCATTACCTCCATCAAAGAAGAGGCATTCCACATTCTGCGCATACTCTTTAGGTATTTCCAATCGTTCGAAATAAGCCTCTACTTCAGGAATTGGTGTCTCATAGAAGTCTTCTGGATCTATAGATAATTTCTCAGATTCACAAAAACTGTAAACGTCAAATCGTGGTTCAAGCACGTTTTGTTCATACATTAACTCCTGAATAATAGCCAACTTGAAATTAAAATTATCAAATTGTAAGAAATCACTCATAAATTAGTTCCTTTCATAATCAGAACGAGGCCTCAATCTTCCGAATACACCAACCAATCAGCTCTTCCAGTCGCTCAATAGATTCGGTCATATGCAGGTAGCCCATGACTGCCTCAAAGCCGGTAGACATGCGATAGGTGACGATGTCCGTATTCTTAGCCTTGGTGTGGCTGTTGGCATTGCGGCCGCGCTTGTAGATATCCTCTTCCTTTTCCGTCAGGATCCCTTCTTCCAGCATGAGAGAGATGAGATTAGCCTGAGCCTTGGCAGAAACGTACTTGGTCGCTTCCCTGTGCAGCTGATTTGGCTTGGTTAGCCCTTGAAAAATCAGGTGGCGCCGAATATACATGGAGTAGACAGCATCTCCCTCAAAGGCGAGGGCAATGCCGTTAATCAGGTTGACATCAGTCACGGGTCCACCTCACTCCGTCCTTTGTATCCAAAAGCTTGATGCCCTGAGTGGCCAATTCATCCCGAATACGGTCTGCAGTCGCAAAGTCTCGATTAGCCCGCGCTGCTTGGCGTTCCTCAATCAAGCGCTCAATGTCCGCGTCTAGGACTTCTTCTACAAAGACGATACCAAAAACTTCTAAGAGCTCGGCAAAGGCTGCCTTAACTTCAGAGGTGTAGTTGCCAGAGTTGATCCACTTGGCTAGCTCGAAGACAACTGTGATACCATTAGCCGCATTGAAATCTTCGTCCATAGCGGCGGTGAACTTGTCTAGAAAGGCTTGAAGCTGAGCAGAATCTGCCTGACCAGTGAAAGGCTGCTCATAAGTATTCTTCAAGTACTTAAGATTGGTCGCTGCATCATGAACTGCTTTTTCCGTGAAATTAATTGGCTTACGATAATGCTGGGTAGCAAAGAAAAAACGCAGCACCTGGCCATCAATGGTCTTGAGGGCATCGTGAACAGTGATAAAATTGTCTAAAGACTTGGACATCTTAACATCGTCGATGTTGACAAAGCCATTATGCATCCAGTAGTTGGCAAAAGTCTGACCAGTCTTGGCCTCTGACTGGGCGATTTCATTGGTATGGTGAGGAAACTCTAGGTCTGCTCCTCCACCGTGAATATCAATAGTATCACCCAAAATCTCCGTTGACATGACCGAACACTCAATATGCCAGCCCGGACGGCCTGCTCCCCAAGGACTGTCCCAAGAAATCTCGCCTGGTTTTGCAGCTTTCCAAAGGGCAAAGTCTACAGGATTTTCCTTGCGAGCCGTTTCTTCATCGGTACGACCTGAAGCACCCAACTCCAAGTCTGCCAAGGTTTTATTGGCTAATTTGGCATAATTGTGAGACTTTTCCACTCGGAAATAGACATCGCCCTCTGACTCATAGGCGTAGCCCTTGTCCACCAAAGTCTGCACAAAGTCAATGATTGCCTCCATAAAGTCAATCACGCGCGGATGCTGAGTAGCCAGCTTAACACCTAAGGCCGTCACATCCTCACGAAAAGCTGCGATATACTTGTCAGCCACTTCTTTGGGAGTGATGCCTTCTTCCTTGGCTCGATGGATAATCTTATCATCTACATCTGTAAAATTGGAAATATAATTGACCTCAAATCCCCGATACTCAAAATAGCGACGAACTGTGTCAAAAGCTACTGTTGAGCGGGCATTGCCGACATGGATATAGTTATAAACCGTCGGACCGCAGACATACATGCGAACCTTGCCCTCTTCAATGGGCACAAATTCACGTAGGCTGCGGGTCATGGTGTCGTAAATTTTAATCATGCGGTCCACTCCCTTCTCTATTTCTGACTTTTTCGGCTGAAAACCAGCTCTGCAAAAGGGCCAAATTGTCTGAGGCTATCCAGTTGGTAAAAGCGCTGTCCTTCCTCTTGGGTAAAGAGGGGAACCCCCTTTCCTAGGATAAGGGGCGCTATCTGAATAATGAGGTGGTCGAAAAGATCCGCATCCAAGAGCGGTCCTACCAAGGAATTACCACCAATCACAAAGACATTTTTTCCTTTGTCAATCTGGTGAACAAAGTCCACCACATCCCCAGCTACTGGCTGGTAATTGCTGACAGGCAGGTGCCTATCATGCGTAAAGACATAGTTTTCCGTAGCTTGATAAAAACTTTCTACATCTTGCAAATCTTGGATTTCCTCAAAGGTCCGCTTGCCCATGATGGTGATATCCATTTGCCTGTAAAAGTCATCATAGCCTGTATCCTCTACAGAACCAAGCTGATGCAGCCAGTCTATCCTGTGCTGGCTGTCTGCCAAGTAGCCATCCATGGTGATACAGCCGTAAAAATATACTGCCATTCTTGTAGTTACCTTTCTAGTTCCTTTGCTATTGTCAAAGCGATAGTGAAAAAAGTCATGGCATCAGCTGTCCGCTCTTCATGGCGGGCATCCCAGATTCGGTTATGATGATCCACATAGTCAGCTGTGTAGAAGAACTGATAGACTTTACTCTTGCGAAATTGACTCCAAGCCATGATAGCCGAAGCTTCCATGTCCACCACTTGTGCTCCAGCAGCCAAGCGACACTTGACCTTATCAGGCGTTTCCCGATAAAAGGCATCAGTCGTCCAAGACTTGGTGCGGATATGCTCGATATTGTGCTTATCAAAGATGGCTTCCAAATTAATCAACAGTGATTCGTTATAGGCGACTTCGTCACCCGGTGGGGCATAGTGATAGCTAGTCCCTTCATCTCGCAAAGCAGCAGCCGGCAGAATGATTTTATCCGCCTCAATTGAGCGATCCAAAACGCCACAGGAACCTAGAATGATGAAATTCGTGAAGCCTCTGGCCACCAACTCCTCCAGCTGGCCGACTATCATGGGAGCCCCAATCGGAGCCAACATAACTGCTAGCTTGCTAGGACCTTGGCGGTAAATATACCATGGATGCTGTCCGTTTATGCTTTTCAAATAGCCTCCTGGATAGACTTCTTCTGACTCAATCAAACGTTTCAGAATTTCGCCATTAAAGGACAGGATGATGGTTTTGCATACTTCACCCTTGTCATGGACTGGCTTTTCAGTTGGCTCAATGACTGCTGCTATATCTTCAAATTCCTCTAATAGCATAAGTTCTCTTTCTTTAAGGATTCAGCAAATCCGCCTTCATCTTTTCTATGCGGCGCAGCTTGGTCTCATCTTTCTTGGCTTCACTGATATAGCGAGCCCATTCGCGCTGGTGGCTAGGCGGTAGTTTGGTAAAGCGCTCCTTGGCAAGACCGTCCAAACCTTCTTTCAGTTCAAGGACTACCTGATTCAAAATAGCATCTGATAAATCTGACATGTCGGTTCCTCCCGTCATATTTTACTTAGATAACTTTGCTAGCCTTTTCTACAGACTTGATGAATGATGGCTGGCTTCACGGGCATGCTCTAGCTTGTCTAGATAGTATTCCCGTTTTTCCTCTACCTCGTGAATGGTTGGCTCGTCTTTCTCACCGTGAACACGGACAATCTTGGCTGGTACGCCAACCACCGTCACATCACTTGGAACATCAGCTACAACAACTGCACCAGCTCCGACCTTGGCCTTCTCGCCAATCTCAATTGGTCCGATAACTTGGGCATGGGCAGAGACCAAGGCACCCCGACGGACGGTCGGATGGCGTTTGCCTGTATCCTTGCCCGTACCGCCTAGGGTCACACCGTGGTAAAGCATGGCTCCCTTCTCCACAATGGCCGTTTCTCCAATCACCAGTCCACTGCCATGGTCAATGAAGACACCTGACTCAATCTGAGCGCCAGGATGAATCTCAATCTGGGTCCAGAAACGCCAGAATTGACTGTGCATGCGCGCCAGCAGCTTAAAGCCGTGCCGCCACAAAAAATGCGAGAGGCGGTGGGCCGCCAAAGCTTTGATGCCTGGATAGGTTAGCAAGACTTCCAGCGACGTCCGTGCCGCCGGGTCATTTTCTTTTACAATATCAATAGATTCCTTCCACCAACCCATGCTAGCCTCCTTCCTTCTCTAAACAAGGAGAGACGAGAACTAGGCTCGCCTCTGCCGATTTTTGATGAGGTCTATAGGGATAAGCGACCTCTTATTCTTCTGTTTTAGGGCTTTCTTGATGGTCTTTGTGACCTTTGTGCTCCTTGTGTGGATGATGTCCCTTGTCATGATGATGTTTTGGCTTATCAGACTTTGGTGGACGCGGCAGCAATACTTTCATGGAAGCATCTACCCGGCCTTTGGCATCAATCTTGATCACCTTGACATCCACTTCATCACCGATTTGTACGACATCCTCGACATTATTAGTCCGAGTCCAAGCTAACTCTGAGATGTGAACCAGTGCATCTGTCTTGTCAAAGAGATTAACAAAGGCACCGAATTTCTCAATTCGAACAACCTTGGCATGGTAAACTTCATTCACTTTTGCTTCACGGACCAAGCTAGCAATGATTTTCTTAGCACGATTAATCGCGTCTTGGTCGCTGGAGTAGATGGACACATTACCCTCTTCATCAATGTCAATCTTGACACCAGTTTCAGCGATAATCTTGTCGATGGTTTCCCCACCTTTTCCGATGACAATCTTGATCTTGTCCACATCAATCTTGATGGTGTCGATTTTCGGAGCAGTTGGAGCCAACTCAGGACGCGGAACTGGAATCGTCGCTTCAATCAAATCAAGAATTTCAAAGCGGGCTTTCTTAGCCTGAGCCAGAGCTTCTGTCAAGATTTCCGCTGTAATTCCTTCAATCTTGATATCCATTTGCAGGGCGGTAATCCCTTCGCGAGTACCAGCTACCTTAAAGTCCATATCACCAAAATGGTCTTCCAAACCTTGAATGTCCGTCAGAACCGTGTAGTTGCTGCCATCTGAAATCAAGCCCATAGCAATTCCGGCAACCGGTGCCTTAATCGGCACACCACCTGCCATCAGAGCCAGAGTACCCGCACAGATAGAGGCCTGTGAGGAAGAACCGTTTGACTCTAAGACTTCTGCTACCAGACGGATAGCGTAAGGAAACTCTTCTAAACTAGGCAATACTTGCTCCAAGGCACGTTCCCCAAGAGCACCGTGTCCGATTTCACGACGGCCAGGAGCCCCATAACGGCCTGTCTCACCGACAGAGTATTGCGGGAAATTATAGTGGTGCATGAAGCGTTTCTTGTATTCTGGATCCAAGCCGTCAACAATTTGCGTTTCGCCCATTGGTGCCAGAGTCAGGACAGACAAGGCTTGGGTTTGACCACGAGTAAAAAGACCAGAACCATGCACACGCGGCAGGTAATCCACTTCCGCATCCAGTGGACGGATTTCATCAACCTTACGACCGTCAGGACGGACCTTATCTTCGGTAATCAAACGACGCACTTCTGCATGCTCCATTTGCTCCAAGATTTCAGCCACATCACGCATGATACGGTCGAATTCTTCGTGGTCTGCATATTTTTCTTCATAAACTGCTGTGACTTGGTCTTTGACAGCCTGAGTCGCTGCTTCACGTGCCAGCTTTTCTTCTACCTGAACAGCCTTTTGCAAGTCGCTGTTGTAGGCTGCGACAATCTCTGCCTGCAGCTCTTCATCAACATGCAGCAATTCTACTTCCGCTTTTTCCTTGCCGACTGCCGCAACGATTTCTTCTTGGAAGGCAATCAATTCTTTGACCGCTTCGTGCCCTTTGAGAAGAGCTTCCAACATGATATCTTCAGACAGCTCCTTGGCTCCAGACTCTACCATGTTGATAGCCTCTTTGGTACCAGCCACTGTCAGTTCCAAAAGTGAAACTTCTTTTTGTTCCTTGCTCGGGTTGATGATAAATTCACCATCTACATAGCCAACTTGAACTCCTGCGATAGGACCGTTAAAAGGAATATCTGAGATAGAAAGAGCCAGAGAGCTACCGAACATAGCTGCCATTTGAGGCGAAGCATCTTCATCATAAGAAAGAACGGTATTGATAACCTGAACTTCATTGCGGAAGCCTTCCGCAAACATAGGGCGAATCGGACGGTCAATCAAGCGGGCAGTCAAAGTCGCATCCGTTGACGGACGGCCTTCGCGCTTGTTAAAGCCACCAGGATATTTCCCAGCTGCATACATTTTTTCCTCATAGTTGACCTGCAATGGGAAAAAGTCACCAGTAGCCATCTTTTTAGACATGGTTGCCGCAGTTAAAACGGTACTTTCTCCATATCGAACAACGGCGCTGCCATTTGCCTGCTTTGCAACCTGACCGGTTTCAACTACCAGCTCACGACCTGCAAAAACGGTTTTAAAAACTTGTTTTGTCATAAAGACTCCTTGCCGAGCACATGCTCAAATTTTTTCATACGCCTTGGCTACAAAGATCAAGATACTAAGACCGTCAAAAAGCAAAGTAAAAATAGGAAAGCGAACGACGGAGCGACTGCTCCTAGATAGATTTATCTTTTTTTACAAAAAACCTAGGACGTGTTCAGTTAGCACTTTGACTTTAATATCATGGTCTTAGTAGCTTATTATATCCTCATCTTTGTATCAAGCACGTACAGACCTTATTTTACCACAATTTCAGCCAAAAGAAAAAGTCTGAAAATGGCTTTTTTCTATAAAAGTACTGAAAACCTATTTTTCTTTTCTATAGCTGATTATAGCTGGCTGTCAGAGTTCGTTTTTTCCCTTTCGATTCGTCAAATAGGATGGCGGTATAGCCACTATTCACTTTTCAAAGAGGACTTCTTGCTTTATAATAAATACAGTGACTCATTTCAAACATATAAAGGAGACAATCGTGCCAGAACATCAAACAGTTGAAAAGAAAGATTTTTTCTCACTCCTTGCGACAGCCTTAGTCAGCTTTGCAGGCATCTTATCTGAAACCAGTATGAATGTAACCTTCCCGCACCTAAGCAAGGTCTTTGGATTAGGATTGGGAACGCTACAATGGATTACGACAGGGTATTTGTTAGCAGTGGCCATTACGATTACTTTAGGAGCAACCTTGGCCCACAATTGGAAAGAAAGAACCATCCTCTTTACCGCTTTGGCCAACTTTTGCTTGGGAACTCTGATTGCCATGTTGGCTTCAAGCTTTCCCATCTTGATGATAGGGAGGATCCTACAAGGAGGAGCTACTGGATTAGCCATTCCTTTGCTCTTTAACTTGATTGTTGAGCGTGTTCCTAAGCAAAAAATTGGAACCTACATGGGCTTATCTGGAATGGTGGTCAGCCTAGCACCAGCAATTGGTCCGACTTACGGTGGTTTTATGATTAGTCGTTTTGACTGGCATATGATTTATACCTTTATTCTTCCTGTCCCAATCATTTCCTTTATCCTTGGCTTTTTCTTTTTAAGAAATTCCGAGAAGTCTAGGAAACGTGCCTTCGATCTCCCCTCATTTATCCTCTTAGCAAGCTCACTCGTCTTTGCCATTGTAGCCATCTCCAGCTTAGAAGAAGGACATATCGATTGGCCCTATCTTATTCTCTGTCTACTACCACTAGCTTGCTTCATCTATCGGAGCTTAAAGATTGATCATCCATTCCTAGATATTCGTATCTTAAAGCAACCAACAGTCTTATTGGCTATTTTACCCTTCTTTATTTTTCAATTTATCAACCTATCAGCTAATTTTCTGATTCCCAACTTCCTAGTCATAGAAAAAGACATTTCAACCGCTCAGGCAGGCTTTGCGCTGCTTCCAGGAACCATGCTCGGAGCCTTCCTCTCTCCTGTCTTTGGCAAGCTCTATGATAGAAATGGTCCTAAACCAACCCTTTTTACAGGAAATTCACTTCTTTTCCTGGCTGTACTCTTGCTCCTTATCTTTACAAAAGAACTTACCTTAACAGCTGTTATTGCGATTTATATTTGCTTTACCTTGGGACGAAACATGGCCTTCAATAACACACTTGCCCTAGCGACGACTCAAATTGATAAAGGAAAGACTGCAGATACGACCGCGCTGTTTCAGCTGGCCCAGACCTTTGCGGGTGCTATAGGTACCGCAGTAACGGCCGTCATCGCTAATCAAGCTCCCAATATGACAAAAGGAACTCAAAACGTCTTCACCCTGCTATTAGGCCTGGTTATCTTCGTATTCTTGTCTTATTTACTGCTTTTTAAAAGGATTGCAGCAAAGAAACATTGACTTTTATCCTCGATCTGATAAACAGCTAAAAATTACTGACTTATCCTTCTCCCCCAAAGACATTTTGGGGGATTTTTTGCTATACTATTTCTATATACGACAAAAGGAGTAGACTATGGAACAAAAACATCGTTCTGAATTTCCAGAAAATGAACTCTGGGACCTAACAGCCCTTTACCAAGACCAGGAGGACTTCCTGCGGGCCATCGAAAAGGCCAGAGAGGACATCCAGAAATTCGTCCGTGATTATCAAGGCAAGCTTAGCACTTTCGAAGATTTTGAGCGGGCATTTGCTGAGTTAGAGCAGATTTATATCCAAATCAGCCACATTGGTAACTACGGCTTTATGCCACAGACCACTGACTTTGGCGACGAGAGCTTTGCGCAGATTGCCCAAGCAGCCATGGAGTTTGAGACCGAGGCCAATGTCGCACTCAGCTTCTTTGACGACGCTCTGGTCAGTGCAGATGAGTCTGTCTTAGAGAGACTAGGCCAAGAGCCCCATTTGACCTCAGCCATTCGCCAGGCTAAAATCAAAAAAGCCCACTATCTGGGAGCAGATGTCGAAAAAGCCTTGACCAATCTAGGTGAAGTCTTTTACAGTCCACAGGATATTTACACCAAGATGCGGGCCGGCGACTTTGCCATGGCTGACTTTGAAGTAGACGGCAAAGTTTTCAAAAACAGCTTTGTCACCTATGAGAATTTCTACCAAAACCATGAAAATGCAGAAATCCGCGAAAAATCTTTCCGCTCTTTCTCAGAAGGGCTTCGTCAGCATCAAAACACTGCCTCAGCTGCTTATCTAGCTCAGGTCAAGTCTGAAAAATTACTGGCTGACATGAAGGGCTATGAGTCTGTCTTTGACTACTTGCTGGCAGAGCAAGAAGTTGATCGCTCTATGTTTGACCGGCAGATTGACTTGATTATGAGTGAATTTGCCCCAGTAGCTCAGAAATACCTCAAGCATGTCGCTAAGGTAAACGGACTTGAAAAAATGACTTTTGCCGACTGGAAGCTGGACTTGGACAGCGAGCTCAATCCCGAAGTCAGCATTGATGATGCCTATGACCTCGTCATGAAGTCAGTCGAGCCACTCGGACAAGAGTATTGCCAAGAAGTTGCCCGCTATAAGGAAGAACGCTGGGTCGACTTTGCGGCCAATGCTGGAAAGGATTCTGGAGGCTATGCTGCTGATCCTTATCGGGTTCACCCTTATGTCCTCATGAGCTGGACTGGACGTATGAGTGATGTCTATACTCTGATTCACGAGATTGGCCACTCCGGTCAGTTTATCTTCTCTGACAATCACCAAAGCTATTTCAACGCCCACATGTCCACCTACTATGTGGAAGCACCGTCTACCTTTAATGAGCTCCTGCTCAGTGATTATCTGGAACGCCAGTTTGATAACCCACGCCAGAAACGCTTTGCCCTGGCTCACCGTCTGACGGATACCTACTTCCACAACTTCATTACTCACTTGCTGGAAGCTGCCTTCCAACGCAAGGTCTATACTTTGATTGAAGAAGGCGGAACCTTCGGTGCAAGCAAACTCAACGCTATCATGAAAGAAGTTTTGATAGAATTCTGGGGCGATGCCGTTGAGATTGACGACGATGCTGCCCTGACCTGGATGCGCCAAGCCCACTACTACATGGGGCTTTACAGCTATACTTACTCAGCAGGCTTAGTCATCTCTACCGCCGGTTATCTACACCTGAAAAATAACGAAAATGGTGCCCGTGACTGGCTTGAACTGCTCAAATCTGGCGGCAGCAAGACTCCGCTTGAGTCAGCCATGATTATCGGAGCAGATATCTCAACTGACAAACCACTCCGTGATACTATCCAGTTCTTGTCAGACACAGTTGATCAGATTATTGCTTACAGCGAGGAGTTAGGGGAATAAGCCTATATCTTTAAAATCAGACTCAGATTATGCATCTGAGTCTGATTTTTTTCTTTTAAAAAACAAAATTAAATCTGTATTTTCAATTACTACAAAATATTTGTTGAAAACGCTTCCGTTTTGTGATATGATGTCCTTGGATAAATATCCGAAGGGAGTTTTAATATGAAAATTTTTTTTGAAAAGCCAACCTTGAAGAAAATACTGCTTGTTCTGGCAGTTCTCTTCATCATCATTCTTGCACCAATCACCATGCCATTGATGTTCATAGGAGGATGCTTTGGTATTTGGCGCTTCACTAAACGAAAACCGAATATTCAAAAGCGCAATATTGCCATTGCCGTCACTATTGTCGGGATACTAGGAATCTATGCAGTAGGGAAGTTAACTCCTGATGTTATTAAAGAGCAGACAAAACAAAGCCAGGTAACAAAATTTACATCTAATAGTTCCTCAACTAGCTCATCGTCATCACAAACTAGTAGCTCTACAGCATCTAGCAGTAAAAAAAGAGAAAGAACGTAAAGAAAAAGAGCTAAAGGAAGCTCAGAAACAAAAGCAGGAAGAGGAGAAAAAAGCTCGCGAGGAACAAGCACGTAAAGAAGCAGAGACTAAGAAAATTGTTGAAGAAGCCAATCAGGCTGTCCAACAGCTTGAAAATAATCAGGTCGCAGAAAATATTTCTCCGGCACAGGCAGCAGTCGAACGCGTTTCAGATCCAACTACAAAATCTAACTTGACGGATCGCATCGGACGAGTTCAAAATGCAATTAACCAACGGGCTGAAGAAGCACGCCTTGCAGAGGAAGCACGCCAAGAAGCGGAGAGACAGGCAGCGGAAAGACAAGCGGCAGAACAACAAGAAACAGTAACTGCCAGTGGATATTTTAAAGATTCTAATGGCAGGTGGCATCGTCCTAACGGCCAGTTCGCTTCAAAAAAAGAAATAGCAAATGCAGGATTAGAATGGTAACATCTATTCTTTTCTAAATTTGTTCAGTTCCCATCAATAAATATGCACAAGACAGACAAACCACTCCGCTACACCATCCAATTCTTGTCTTACACAGTCGATCAGATTATTGTTTATAGCGAGGATTTAGGGAAATAAAGAATAAACAAAATCAGCTTGAAGCAAATCTTCAAGCTGATTTTTAAATAGTTCAATAAAAATAAAGCGATCCAAAAAAGCGGAGATAAAGTAAAATATAGGCACTAAAACAAGCGATAAATATAAGCCATCTTATCCAGTACTGTGACTTAGTATAATTCTTCATTCGCAGCAACCCGATGAAAAACCAGATCAAACTCCAAAACACGAGGCCTAATATCTGAGGGGCAAAATACGAAATTAAAAGCAAAACAGGAATCAACAAGGCTAATACTAGTATGATTCTTTTTTGCGTGATCTGCTCTCTAGGAATCATCCACCCCACAAAGAAACACAAAGCCGCTGGAGCGATGAATGGTGTAAAAATCATAAAGATAAATAAAAGATGTTTTAGCAACTCAATAATAATCATTACCTCATTCCCATCATGTTTTAAATAACCCAGATCTCTAGCGCGATCCATTGGAAAATTTACCTCTACTTATTATACCTTAAAAAGTGAATTTTCGAACAAAATTTTTAAATTGACTCATTATTGTTATAATCGCAATAAAAAAGACCGCTCTATAACAAGAGCAGTCTCATTTTAAAACAGGTCTATATAACCGTAATTTTACTTTATCCCAACTCCGCCACAATAGCTTTAATCTGCTGGGCTGTATGAACACCCGCTAGCTGCTTGACGACCTGACCGTCTTTTTTAAAAAGCAAGGTCGGGATAGACATGATGCCAAAAGCGCGTGCTGTAGCTGGATTTTCGTCCACATCCATCTTAAAAATCTTGAGCTCGTCTTCGGAAAGTTCCTCTGAGAGCTTGTCAAGGATTGGTCCCTGCATCCGACAAGGTCCGCACCAAGTGGCCCAAAAGTCAATGAGCACTAAACCATCTTTTGTTTCTTGCTCAAATGTTGCATCTGTGATTGCTTTTACCATTATTTTTCTCCTTTATTCTTAGTCAAACTTTGTCAAATCCTGCTTCATCAGGAAAAAGAAGACATCGCCGTAAGTACCCTGGTAGTTCAAATCATGGCCTTTATAGGTCAACTTTTTAACTGGGTAATAATCTGCCACTCCAATCAAGCAGGCTTGCTGGGACTGCTCAAACTCCTGATAAGACTCAAAGGTCATCTTCCGCTCCTGCTTGACAGCATCCAAATATGTGATTTCAATCATAACTTCTCCTTTTCAAAACTACGCTTGTAATTTTTATTTTATGATTATATTGTAATTGGTTTGGTTACATCTGTCAAATAAAACGACTTGGAGAAATCACTTCGCTTTTCAAGCCACTCACCGATTTCCTAACAAACGAAAAGCCTCCCATCGGAAGACCTTTCCATAGAAATAAGAAAAAGCAGGCTCAATGCCCCTTGTGCTTTTCCAATCGTTTTTGCTGTTTGAGTTCGAATTTCCTTTGCTTAGCCAGTTCTTTCTGCTGCTTGCGCTTGACTCGAGCAATTATCTTTTGCTCTTCTAATTGCAGACTCAGCGCTTCCTGAGACTTTGAAGATCGTGAAGCAAGCTGCTCTTTTTTAGCCTGTCTCTGCAGGCGTTTAGGACTGACCGACTTAGTCTTCTCCTTCACCCTGATGCTAGGACTAAACTGCAACCGATGATAATAACGGTTTAAAAAATCCAACAATTCCTGCGTGCTAGGCTCTGCACCAAAGGTGACTCGGCAAACTCTATAAGATTGAGCATATTCCTGCTCGAAAAGACCGTGCCAAAATCCCTCTTCAAAATAAACTGTCAGCGTCATTGAAATCTTATCCATGACAGCCCCTCCTTTAAAAATTCCTAAGAATGGACAACCAAGGAGGAAGGTTACTGACAAAAAATGGATTTTTTGCGTCTGGACTACCAACCAGAGCTGTGTTTTTATCTTAGTAGCTACAGTCTAGCAAGATTTTCTAAAAAACTCAAGGTTATCGGCATCTCGCTTAGATGACTGAATTGGATTTTCTTGTATGAAATCCAGAAAAATCAAAAACAAGATATCTCTCTCCTTGTAAAATACACTCATTTCCGCTATAATACTACAAATACTGAAAGGAGAGAACTATGAAGTATATTTGGGCTTTTTTAGCAGCCTTGTGCTTGGCTGGATTAGGTCTTTTCTTCTGGCACTCCCAGACTAAATCGAATCCTACCACTCCTAAGCCAGAAATCACGCAGACAGCTTCTAGCGAGAAGAGCGACAATCAACCGACTCCTACTGATGACATTGTGTCTGAAGAGTACAGCGTTTCACACGATGACAAGCAACTCTACGGAAAGATTACTGCTCCTTCTGACTACAAGAGTAAAAAATTGCCGACTATTGTTATCGCACATGGATTGAACAACACCCTTGAGCAATATGAAATGTACAGCCAGCTGTTGGCAAAGCAAGGTTATCTGGTTTACAGCTTTGATTTCTACGGTGGCAGTCGCCAATCGAAAAGCGGTGGACAAGATATGCTGAATATGTCGGTCAAGACCGAACTCACAGACTTGACTCGAGTCATGGAAAAGCTTCGTTCTGAGGCCTTTGTAGATAAGAACAAAATGAATTTATTCGGTGCTAGCCAAGGTGGTGTCGTTGCCAGTCTCTATGCTGCTGCTTATCCGAACCGCGTGCACAAACTCATGCTTATCTTTCCAGCTTTCGTTCTTTTCGACGATGCCAAAGCGACTTATCATGAGCTAGGGAGCCCTGACTTCGATCAACTTCCAGACAGCCTGACACACCACAATACTACTCTGGGCAAGATTTATCTAATCGATGCCTTAAACATTGACATCCAAGCAGAGCAGGCCAAAATCACGGCTCCGACCCTCATTATCCACGGCACTGATGATGCAGTCGTGCCCTACCAGTATGCGGTCGAAGCGAGCCAGACCATTCCAAATGCAAAGCTGGTCACTGTAGAAGGTGGGGAACATCGCATTGACGAAAGATTTGCTATCACTGCCGCTCCTGCGATCCAAAAATTCTTGAAAGAGTAAAGCTGCTAATCGAAAAAGTTCTTCTAAAGAAATAGAAGGACTTTTTATTTGGAAAAATTAGAAATATTGTCTGAAGATAGAAAAAATACTGATATTCAAATCAATTGATATAGGCTAACAAGCAAACAAAGTATTTTAGAGAAAAGCCCAACCAAAAACTATACCAACATCCTCTAACAAGAACAGCAAGGATCAATCAATCAATGCTTTGTCCGAAGAGTACAGTGTCTCAGATAATGATAAATAACTCTACAGTATGACCAGCGCTCTTCGTGCTTACAAGAATAAACATTTCCAATCATGGTCATTGCACATGGCCTTAACATTTTACTTGAGAAAATAGATTTTAAAAAAACCTTGACACTTGATCAAAGTTTTTTCTGTATCTCTTCTCTAAAACTAACCTCACTAATTATTCAATCACTTCATAGATTTCATTCGTCTGCCAACGAGTTTTAGGAGTAATTTCTTGATTGCGGTATCCAAAGCTAGCCATCACAGACACACCAAATTCTTCTGTGTCTAGATAACCTTTCTCTTCTAGATAAGCCTCCACCTTCGCTCGATCAAATCCTTCAATCGGACAAGAATCAATCCCTAACATAGTCGCTGCTGTCATCATATTTGCCATTTGAATATAGGTCTGCTTACTGGCCCAATCAAACAAAGAACGCTCATCCGTCAATTGAGCATCCTGCTCTTGGTAGCTCTTTACTCTTTGAGCAAAGTCCGAGTTTGGGTCATAATCTCTACGTTTAACTTCTCTCATCAATTCCTTAACATAATCGCTATCATAAGTGACACCCTTTCGTGCAAGAAAGATAACAAAATGACTCGCAGCTTCTAAACTAGCAACCGCTCCCCAAGCTATCGATTTTAACTCCTCTTTCATGCTTTCGTTTTTCAATAAAAGCATTTTCCATGGTTCAAATCCCATTGAGGAAGGAGCTAACCTCCCGACCTCAACAAGAGTTTCCCAATCCTCATCAGAAATAGGTCGATTGGGGTCATATTGCTTCGTTGCAAAACGCTGGTGTTGCAAGGAAAGAACTTGTTCTCTATCCATATTAATCTTCTCTCTTCTTTCTAGATAATCATAAACTGCTGCAATATCTGATTCGTCTAAACCGGCTCTTTCTCCCCCAAATATAGTTCTTCAGTGAAATAAAGAAGGGCAATTCACTAGACTCCTCCGGCTCATTTTTAGGCCATTTAATTGCATTCATTGTTATCATATTTTTTCTCCATTTCTTTAATGGAGAAAAAATATGATAACATAAATTCGTTGTACATACAATTGATTTGCTTGATTTTTTTCAAAATAAATAAAAAGAAAGAGCAGAAACTCCTTCTTTCATAACTATTCTTTCAAGTTTTCAGCTGCATCATTGAGTGTAATAGCTAAGTCATCACCCAACGTTTTTCCTAATATCGCAAAATATCTATCATGCAAAGAATCCCAACTTTTTTAACTTCTTTTGTCATTTCATGACCTTTTTCTGTTAAGAAAACACTTGTTTCTCTTCCTTGGGTTTGGGTACTAACCAATTGCTTATAGACCAGTTTTTCTATAAAACGCGTCAATGTAGACGGAGCTAAGTGTAACAACTGACTCAAGTCTTCCTGTCTTAACCCATCCTTTTCCTCCAAAGCTAATAAAATGAAACCATAGGTTGGTGACAAACCTGTTGGGGCAAAAGCAACATCTGCATAAGTATTTAAAATACGATCTAATTTTTTCACCGTAAAAAAGAGGCATGTGTTAAGTGAATCTTCAAAGGTTTTATCTTTTGACATATTCTTCTCCTTTCTAACAAATTTCCTAATTTAAAGACTTTTTCTTTCAATTAAGTATTAAGAAATTGCTCATAATTGTTAGTTTCATCTACAAAACTTCCCCCGAAGGGAGATTTCTGTTTTATTTTTCCTTACAATGCTAGGAACCGTAACCGAAGATAATACTTAGGTATATCGAGGTAAGGTGACGTAACAGAAAAAGCTCCCTGGAGTCAGAGAGCCAATTTGAGCTCGGGCTAAAATCCTAGCGAAAAAGATGAAACTCCTTGTGTTCATCGAACACGGTGTCTTTTCCCTATTTTCATACGGATTTTTGACGCCCTTAGCATCATGATTCTTGCTGGATAAAACGTTTATAAACTAGGCGACGAGGCGAAGATTGTACTAATGGTACATCGAGGCGAAGTCAACGAAGTATAGAAACGTTTTAGACGCAAGATTAGCGACGAAGTCCAAGAGAGTTGATCAACTCGCGGTAACGGTTAACATCGTTCTTACGAAGGTAAGCCAAGAGGTTACGACGGCGACCGATTTTCTTCATCAAGCCACGGTAAGTAGCGTGGTCTTTTTTATGTTGTTTGATGTGGTCGTTGAGGTGGTTGATTTCCCAAGTAAGGACAGCAACTTGTACCTCTACTGAACCAGTGTCACCTTCGTGACGTGCGTATTGTGCAATGATTTCATTTTTTTTCTCTTTTGAGATTGCCATGATATACTCCTTTTCTTTACGCTTCATCCGAGTGACAGGTTTGGCATGGCCTGCAACCAAGAAGAAGTTATTTGTCTTTACGACATACTTATTCTACCAAGAAGGTCTACCTTTGTCAAATGATTCTACTCCATCTTCTTCCCATCTAAATTGTAATTTTTTCGAGATAGCCAAGCATAAGCAGCTATTCCCCAGCAAGCAAATAAAAAGATAATCTGCTCAGGATAGTCATAAAAAACCAGCCTCCTAGGACTGGTTAAAAAACTTTAGTTCATCTATCTTTCTAAACTTGCTCTGATTGTACCGCCAGTATCAAGAATAAGTATTTTCTTACCATTTTGAACTACTACGAAATAATTGTTAGAATTGATTTCAATGTAGATATCCTTATTACTTTTGACTTGATAGCCTTCTTCTCCGACTGATTCTTTAATCATGGCAATCTTTTCCCCGACTTCTTTTTCACTCAGTTTCTCTTCAGAATTATCAGCAATCAATTTCGTATATTCTACAAAGGGATAGAGCCCCAATCTACTCGAATCACTAGAATTATATTCTTCATCATGATCGGATTCTATATTTACAATTCCAACATCAGAAATACTTACGTTCTTTGAATTTTCACTATTTTTATAACGAATTTTCCACTCACCAACAAATGCCTTAGGATACTGAACTTTATAAAATCGAAGACGCTTGATATACTGTGAGTCATTTGAACTATTGATACCTGAACGACTATCATAAATAATCATACTTCCATCATTTTGCAGAAGGTGGTAAATCTTGTTTTCGTCAATATAAGCAGAAAAAATAGCCTTGGTATTGAGTTTGAAATGCTTATCAAAATCGGCTAAGGTCTTAATTTTTGGATCGTTTTCTGCCTTAATAAATTTTTCAAAATCAGCCTTAGCTTTGTCTCCTTCAGCTAATTTTTCAATATCTTTTTTACCATTAAATAGCTTTTTCTTATCATTCAGTTCATAAACAAAAGAAATAGAGTCAGCTGGATTAATCCATACGCCATCAAGATCCGAAATCTTCGGTCCCATTCCAAATAGGACGAACACCAAAATTCCTAAGACTGTAACAGCGATTGAAATCCCCACTATAAGGTTACGGCGCTTGTTCTTAGCTTGAAGCATCGTTGTTGCTTTAGGAATTTCTTGAGTTACAAACTGCCCACTTGTCTTTGCCGCTTGAAACTCTTGAGCTGTTGGTTTTCGATGATAAGTAGCTTCAAACTGCGCAACCCACTCATTCTGATTCATAACATCCTCCTCTATAATGATTCTAACCGTGAATTCTCATTGCTAGCAAACTAACTATTTACTATCTTGAAATTTATTATACCATATATATTAACCAGAAAAACATTCACTAGTGAAAAAATTTGTGACTTGGGCTAGCATTTGATAGATTACAACTATGTGAGATGTAAAAAATTAGCTGTAAACTACTAAGTTATTTACAATTCAACTCCGAAGATTTCTAAAGAAAGTATTTCTGCCTCGGTCAATCTCCGCCATTCTCCAAGAGCTAGTGCGGGGTCCAACTGTAGGGGCCCCATCGTAAGGCGCTGCAGATCCGTGACTTCTTTTCCGCAGGCAGCCACCATGCGCTTGACCTGGTGGAATTTACCTTCCGCTAGGGTAATTTCTACGAGAGAAGTCTCTTTTGCCTCGTCCAGCTCTACAATCTTGAGCTGAGCTGGCTGGCAGGTGAAGTCTTTCAGTTCTATTCCTGCAGCAAATCGCTCTACATCTGCTTGCTTCATCAGTCCTGCCACTTGAGCTCGGTAAATTTTTCCTACGTGCCTTTTGGGTGACAGCATGGCATGAGCCAGCTTGCCATTATTGGTCAGAAGGAGAAGGCCGTGGGTATCAATATCCAAACGGCCGACAGGAAAGACTTCTTTCTGACGGGCAGTCTCGTCCAGCAAGTCCAGAACCGTCTTATGACGGTCATCTTCTGTCGCCGAAATGACTCCCTGCGGCTTGTTGAGAAGGTAGTAGACGAATTTTTCATAGGTCAGCCTTTGGCCAGAAACAATAATCTCATCTGCTGTCTCATCAATCTGAGTCTTAGGTAATTTCTCTGCTCTGCTATTGACCAAAACCAGCCCTTTCTTTAGGAGCTGCTTGACCTGGGCGCGTGAGCCCAGACCATTTTCTGCTAAAAATTTATCCAGACGCATCATATAACCTCCTAGCTTTCTGGAGCTATTCCGTTCTTTTCTCTTCTAAATCTTAGCACAAAGAGCGAGGTCAGAATCATAGCCAGCCCCAAAACGCTGAAGATAAAGGCTGGAGCGTTGGAGAATCTCCCAATGAAACTGAGGACAAATGTAGTGGCCGTTGCTCCGATACTGCAGCCTAAAATCACGATAGAAGTGGCTTGATTGAGGAGGTGGGCGGAAATGCGCTCGGACAGGGTGTAAAAAATGGTCGTCAGACCGACACTATAGACAAAGCCAGCGCTAATAGTAGCCATGCTGAGTGACAAGAGATTAGGTGAGAAGCCAATGATAATCTGAGTCAATCCAAAAATCAGACCAGAAAGGCTGAGCAGTTTGTCTCTGAAAACACGTGTCAAACTGGCAAAGCTGACCCCCGCTGCAATCCCAATCAACTGCATCAAGGAAAGAATCACTCCTGCAGTCTGGGCCGTCCCCATGCCAGACTTCTCTACAATCCCCGGCACGCGCACATTGATGGCAATATAAGTCAGCACAATGACCCCCGCCACAAAGGCAAAAACTAGACTCAGCTGCCAATCCTGCCGGCTTAGCTTAGGAGTCGATTCAGACTGTTCTTGCTGCTTTTCAGAGACCTTGTCATAAGGGACAAAAAGCAGATAAAGCGCTAAAACCACCAGACCGAAGGTATAGACGAGAAAGGCAGCCTGCCAGCCGAGAGGAAGAAGCCGACTGACTCCAAAAGTCAAGAGGGCTGTCCCGACTACTTCTGCTGATCCCCTCAGTCCTAAAAGCCGGACGCGTTCCTGTCCCTTATAGCGCTCGCTCACAATCGAAATCGCCTTGGCATTGAGCAGACCGATTCCCATCCCAAAGACAAGCCGAGAGGCAAACATAAGCCAGTAAGACTGATTAAGAAGAGGAAGAAGGCCGCAGAACGAAAAGATCAGAAGTCCGCTCACAATCATCTGACGCTCTGTCAGGTATTTTTCAATGACCCTATTAAACAGCAACATCAGCATAATCCCAGCCGAAGGCAAGGAAACCAATAGTTCTACCCAACTTTCTGGAATCCCTTTATAAAAAGCAAACATGGCCGACTGGGCACTGGAAATCGAAAAAGCCGTAGTCAGAATCAAAGAAAGCGAGAGGATACTCACCTTTTCCATCAATTTTTTCATTCTATTTTCCTTTAAAATTCACACTACCTCTATCATACAGTTTTTTGGGTCAAGACGCAATTTCTTTGTCAGGAATATTATGGGTCGCTGTGGCTTCATCAAAAAGCAGGCACCCCCAGCCAGTCAAAACCGCTCCCGCCTTTATTTCTTGCAGGTTTTATGTTATGATGAAGGATAGAAAAAGGAGAGAATCATGTCTGTGAGTGAAAAAACATCTGTTATTGAACGATTAACCAAACCAGCCCATTTAATTGATATGAAGGACATTATCCGCGAGGGCAATCCGACCCTGCGCGCTATCGCTGAGGAAGTCAGCTTCCCTCTCTCAGATCAGGAAATCATTCTGGGCGAGAAGATGATGCAATTTCTCAAGCATTCCCAGGACCCAGTCACAGCAGAAAAAATGGGGCTGCGCGGCGGTGTTGGTCTAGCTGCTCCCCAGCTGGATATTTCCAAACGGCTCATCGCTGTTTTAGTTCCCAATCCTGATGACGAAGAGGGAAATCCGCCTAAGGAAGCTTATAGCCTGCAAACTTTGATGTACAATCCTAAGATTGTGGCCCATTCCGTTCAGGATGCTGCCTTAGCTGACGGTGAAGGCTGCCTGTCAGTCGATCGAGAAGTACCGGGCTACGTGGTTCGGCATGCACGAGTGACCGTGGATTACTTCGACAAGGACGGTCAAAAGCATCGTATCAAGCTCAAGGGCTATAACGCCATTGTCGTTCAGCATGAAATCGACCATATCAACGGCATTATGTTCTATGACCGCATCAATGAAAAAGACCCGTTTGCAGTCAAAGACGGCATGTTAGTGATTGAGTAAATAACTTGCATATCATTATCAAAAATACCTAGATAGTTCATATCTAGGTATTTTTTCTATCTAACTATCCCGTCTCCAGAAAATAGCCAAGAGGATAACTGCCCCTAGCACTGATGGAACAATAGCTGTATCAGCAAGCATTGGTCCCCAATGGCCAAAGAGAAATTGACCAATCAAGGAACCAAACCAGCCCAAAAGGATTTTTCCAATACAGCCCATACGCTCCCCACGGCTGGTAATAGCCCCGGCGATAAGGCCAATAATAAAACCGACAAACATACTACCAATCATATATTCCCCTTCTTTCTATATTTCTAGCAAGGCTTCTAAAGAAGCAAGTGGAAGCTATCATTATGGAATGCGCCATTTAAGGCAACTCGAAATCTTAGATTGCCCAGTCTCCATTTCTAAAGATTGCTACACGGCTGCCGTCTTCTCGGATACCGTCAATATCCATCTGATCAGAGCCAATCATAAAGTCCACATGGACATCCGAGCGGTTGAGACCCGCTGCTTCAAGCTCTTCTTCAGAGAAATTCTCTCCACCGACCACACTAGTCGCATAGGCTGCACCGATAGCCAAGTGGTTAGAAGCATTTTCATCAAAAAGAGTATTGAAGAAGGTGATGCCTGACTGGGAAATCGGACTTGGATCTGGCACCAAGGCACACTCACCTAAAGCACGCGCACCAGCATTTTCAAAGACAAGATCCTTCATAACCTGGTCTCCCTTTTCAGCAGTAATATCCACAATCTGGCCATCCTTGAAGGTCACCTTGATGCCTTCGATGATGTTGCCATTGTAGCTGAGAGGCTTGGTGCTAGTCACATAACCTTCTGCCCGGCGAAAGTCCGGTGCTGTAAAGACCTCTTCTGTCGGCATGTTGGCAATGAAATACTCGCCCTGAGCATTTAGACTGCCAGCTGACTCCCAGTGATGGTTCTTGGGCAAGCCCAATGTCAAGTCAGTTCCAGGAGCTGTGTAGTGCAGAGCTGTGAATTGCTCCTCGTTTAAAACCTTAGCTTTTGAGCTGAGTTTTTCTTCATGCGCCTGCCAAGCGGCTACTGGATCATTCTCATAGACACGGCAGGTTTTGAAAATCTGATCCCAAAGCAAGTCTACCGCTTCCTCATCACTGGCTGCGTTTGGAAAGACCTTCTTAGCCCACTCTGTACCGGCTGCTGCAGCGACTGTCCAGCTGACTTTATTGGATTGGGTTGCAATCCGCATCGGCTTCATGGCTATCCCCATAGCCTTAGCAGAAGCCGATAATTTCTCGGCATCCACGCCATTCAAAGCTCCTGGGTCAGATGAACGAACGCCCAAGCGGCTGGCTTTCTTTTCGAGGAGATAGTTCATCTCAGCCACCTTATAGTCTGGAACATTGTCCAAGCGCTCCATCGGCGCATGGAGGAATTTCTCCCGCGTCGTCAAATCATCCGCCCACTGGACGATGACCTCGTGAGCACCCAGAGCATAGGCTTCCTTGACAATCAAGTGAGCCAGCTCACGCTGCTCCACATCAATATTGAGCGCCACCGTGTGACCAGGTTGGACGTTAATTCCATTCGCAACCAATAATTTCGCATATTTTTCTAGATTTTCTTTAAAATTTGGCAGAACCATGCTGCTTCTCCTTTTCTTTTGTTATTTCTCTTTAAACAAGGACAGCAGGCTAACCGCTGCCACTGTTCCGCAAATTAAGGAAGTCATTTTCAAAATCGTATCTGGATCAAGATCCAGCTGGTAATCAAACACCTTTTGCGCAGGCTTATCTTCGGCATTTATTCTAAGTTTCATGAGAGAGTCCTTTCCTTTGTTAACCATCTATTGGTTTATGATGCCAGATGACTTTCATATTCCAACCATCCTGAATTAATTTACAGCCTGGCAGCAACTTCCCATAAATCTCTTCATATCCTTTTTTAGAAAGGTAGCGATCTGTTGCTAAATGATTGAGCCAAGATTTGGAGGTGCTATGTTTGAAGATTCTTCTGGCATTTTTCAAGCCGAATCTTTTCCAGTGTCGAGGAAAATCTAAATAGGCACCTACAACATAGGTCCAAGTTGAAGGAGTGGGCTTTTCTGATACATTGTCCATAACAAACAGGATGCCACCTGGCTTTAGTAATTTCTTACATTTTTCCAAAGCTTCAGGGATGTCCAAATGATGAAATGTCGTTCGACTGAAAATAAAATCAAATTGTTTCTCAAAAACAGCGGTTAAAAAATCATCCTGCAGTAATTCTACATTCTGTAAATCTTCTTTTTCTACTTTATCTTTTGCTATCTGCAGAAAATCCACAGAAAGATCTATTCCTGTCACATGTTGAAAATATGAAGACAGAAAAATGCAGGTATTCCCTCCGCCACAACCAATATCCAAAGCGGAAACTCTACGGTCAGGCAAATTATCCAGTAGATAATCGGGCTTGCCTTCCAAAAGAGTAGTTACCCAATCATATTCTAAAGCAACCGCATTAAATTGTTCCGTAATATTTTCCATAAACATCCTTCTTAAAAAAACTCATCAAACAGACTCAACTGGTTATCCTCGGGCATATTTCCTAGAATACCCATGTCGTCCATTTTTTCGACTAGGGTGCTAGAGAGGCCGCCGCGTTTGCGGAGTTCTGTCTTAGAGAGAAATTCGCCTTCTTCCCGCGCTCTGACCACTTGGCGGGCAACGTTATCCCCCAGACCGTCCATGGCAGAGAATGGCGGGATAAGGGTGTCCCCTTCGATGAGAAACTCGGTCGCATGACTCTTGTAGAGATCTAGCTTTCCGAATTTGAAGCCTCGCTCCAGCATTTCATTGACGATTTCCAGAGTCGTATAAAGGTCAATTTCTACATTGGAGGCTTCGTTGTTCTTGCGCTTTTCAGCGATTTCGTCCATCCGGCGCTTGACGGCATCAAGACCACCACTCATGGTCTTAATATCAAAAGCCTTGGCCCGGATGGAGAAATAAGCACAGTAGTAATAAATCGGATGATGTACCTTGAAGTAGGCCACCCGCAGGGCCATCATAACGTAGGCTGCCGCATGGGCCTTGGGAAACATGTACTTGATCTTTCCACAGGACTCGATGTACCACTCTGGCACATTGTTTTCCTTCATGGCTGCGATGTAGCCGTTGCGCTCTTCTTCAGAAATCTTCAGCCAAAGGCCCTTCCGCACGCGCTCCATGATCGTAAAGGCCATCTTAGGATCCAAGCCCTTGTGCATGAGGTAAACCATGATGTCGTCCCGACAGCCGATAACGGTAGACAGGTCGGCAATCCCTTGCTTAATCAAGTCTTGAGCATTTCCTAGCCAAACGTCCGTACCATGGGAGAGACCAGATAGCTGCAAGAGCTCAGCAAAAGTCGTCGGATGGGTCTCATCAACCATACCCCGTACAAAGTTGGTCCCAAACTCCGGAATCCCCAGCATACCAGTCGGCGTGCCGATTTGCTCCTGAGTTACACCCAGAATGTCTGTCCCAGAAAAGAGGGCCATGACGCCAGCATCATCCATAGGAATGTCATTAGGATCAATGCCAGACAAGTCCTGAAGCTTCCGAATCATGGTCGGATCATCATGTCCCAGAACGTCTAGCTTGAGGACATTTTCATCAATATCATGGAAGTTAAAGTGGGTGGTCTGCCACTCGGCCGTCACATCGTCAGCTGGATATTGGACCGGTGTAAAGTCATAAACATCCATGTAGTTAGGAATAACAACGATTCCGCCCGGGTGTTGTCCAGTCGTCCGCTTGACTCCGGCAGCTCCCTGCGCCAGACGCTCAACTTCGGCGTCCCGGTAGAACTTCCCGTAGTCGCGCTCGTAGCCCTTGACAAATCCATAGGCCGTCTTAGCCGCAACGGTACCAACGGTACCAGCCCGAAAGGCATACTCAGCACCAAAAATATCCCGCACGTCCAAGTGGGCGCTCGGCTGATCCTCTCCGGAAAAGTTCAAGTCAATATCGGGTACCTTGTCTCCGTCAAATCCAAGGAAGGTCTCAAATGGAATATCCTGACCGTTCTTGCTCAGCTTGTGGCCGCACTCTGGGCAGTCCTTATCCGGCATATCAAAGCCAGAACCATAGGAGCCGTCTGTAATGAACTCGCTGTATTGGCATTTGCCACAGACATAGTGGGGCGATAGAGGATTAACCTCGGTAATCCCAATCATGGTCGCAACAAAGCTGGATCCGACAGACCCCCGCGAGCCTACCAGATAGCCCCGCTCATTGGAGCGTTGCACCAGCATCTGCGAAGCCAGATAAATCACGGCAAAACCATTCCCCAAAATGGAGGTCAGCTCTTTTTCAATCCGCAAGTCCACGATATCTGGCAGCGGATTGCCATAAATCTCAAAGGCTTTTTGATAGGTCAGCTCGGCAACTGTCTCCTCAGCCTTGTCAATGAAAGGCGTATAGAGGTCGCCCTTGACCACCTCTACCGGCTCAAAAGTTTCCGCCAGCTGATTTGGATTGGTGATGACCAGCTTCTTAGCCAAGTCCTCGCCTAGAAAGGCAAACTCATCCAGCATCTCATTGGTGGTCCGGAAGTGAGCCTTAGGAAGCGGAGCCGGCTGGGCATTTTCACCATGACCAATGGTCCGATTAATCATGGCTCCCTGACCGAGACTCCGGACGATAATTTCACGATAAATCTCTTCTTCCGGCTCAATATAGTGGACGTTCCCCGTCGCAAGGACAGGCTTGCCCAAGCGATCTCCGACCTCAATCAGATTGCGAATAATGGTCTGCAGTTCTTCCTGGTCCTTGATTTGCTCCTTGGCAATCAGTGGCTCATAGATAGCCGGCGGCATAACCTCGATAAAGTCATAATACTTGGCTACTTCGACAGCCGCATCCACCCCCTGAGAGACAACAGCATCATAGACTTCGCCTTCTGAACAGGCTGAGCCCAGAATCAGGCCTTCACGATGGGCATCCAGCACGGTCCGTGGAATCCGAGGGACACCTTCGAAATACTTGGTATTGGACAGACTGACTAACTTGAAAATATTCTTGAGCCCCGTCTGATTTTTTACATAAATGGTCGCATGCTTGACCCGAGCCTTCTTGTAGGAATTCTCATCGACCAGATCCGTATTCAAATCCTTGAGATTGGTCACACCATGCTTTTCAGCCACATCCTTGATAAAGATAAAGAGGAGGCGGCCCGTCGCTTCCGCGTCATAGTTGGCCATGTGATGGTGCTCCAGAGCAATCTGGAAACGCTTGGTCAAAGGCCTCAGACCATGACGCTTGTACTCTGGATAGAGGTTGCGGGCAAATTCCAGCGTGTCAATGACTGGCTGAATGATTTTCGGCAAGCCATGGCGCTCATAGTTGACATTCATAAAGCCTACGTCAAAGGTAGCATTATGGGCAACGAGGACACTGTCCTGGCAAAATTCCTGAAATTCTTTCAGCACCTGCTCCAGTGGTTTGGCATTGCGGACATGCTCATCCGTAATCCCAGTCAGATCCGTCGTAAAGGCCGAAAGAGGATGCCCAGGATTGATAAACTCATCAAACTCAGCGATGATATTGCCCTTGTGCATCTTGCTGGCAGCGACCTGAATCAAGTCATTGTAAACTGCCGAAAGCCCTGTTGTTTCCACGTCAAAGACTACATAAGTCGCATCGCTCAGCTCCATGTCCACTTCATTGTAGACGATGGGCACCCGGTCTTCTACAATATTGGCCTCCATACCGTAAATCAGCTGAATACCAGCTTTCTTAGCAGCTTTGTAGCCATGGGGAAAGCTCTGCACATTGCCATGGTCGGTAATGGCGACAGCCTTGTGGCCCCACTTGGCGGCCGTTGCCACGATTTCCTCCACCTCAGGCAGGGCATCCATAGTAGACATATTGGTATGGGCGTGAAACTCAACCCGCTTCTGGCCCTCAGGCATCAAGTCTTTGCGCTCATAGTGAGTAACGGCCTGCACATCCTGCACATTCATGGTCAGGTCGCGGGTGAAATTGTTCATCTCCACATTTCCGCGCACGCGCAGCCAGGCGCCCTTCTTAATCATGTCAAACTTCTTGGCTTCTTCTTCATTTTTCATCCATTTCTGCAAGGAGAAGCTGGAAGTGTAGTCTGTCATCTTGAAATTGAGCAAGACCCGGCCGGTCCGAGTGACCTTCTGCTCCAGATCAAAGACCATTCCCTCAAAGACCAGACGGTTTTCCTCAGTCTGAACTTCAATCATAGGGGTAATCTCTGCCTTGTCCAGCTTTGGTTTAGCCGCAGCCTTGCGAGCTTGGAAGTCATAGGCTGGCTTTTCCTCCGGCGGCGGTGCCATCTGCTGGAGGGATTCCATGGCTTTGAGCGCTTCTTCATTGGCCGCCTGGACAATCTTGTCATTCTCCGCTTGGAAATTCTCCGCTTGCTGCTGGGTCAGCTCATCGCTGTGCTGAACCAGACAGGTCAGCTGAGGAAAGCCGTACTTGACCAGCTGCTGGCTGAGATTGGGCAGGTGATTCTTGCGAAAATGCTCCGTATCAATGGTCGAAGCCCCCTCAATCAGCAGCTTGTCCCCATCCAAATGAACCCGCAAATCCTGATACAGGCTTTTAAAGCCATGACTGGCACATGGACCTTCCTCAAAGGCCAGCTGGTAATAAGCCTGCAAGAGCTCATCCGATACCTGAGGAGCCTGACAGTGAATTTCAAAAACAGCCTGATTGCCCGTCTTAGAAAACTCTTGAGCTAAGCGCTTCTGCAATTCCCGAAAAATCTCAATGGGCAGAATATTCGCAAAAGAAAAATGAAACTCCCAGACCCGACTGACCTTGTGGACCAGAACCTTCTCAATTTCAGCATTCAAAAAGGCCTCTGAATTTCTCATTTCCAGTGGCATATCTAGCTGATTCATTAAAATTTCAAACTTGTTTGACATGACATTTCCTCGTACAGTAGTGACCCTATTTTACCATAAATCAGCACTTTTTTCGACAGAAAAAGAGTAGGGCAAAGCGCGACTCCTACACAATTGTCAATGCATTCTTCTTGACACTAAGTTATGATATAATAGAACAGAACATTTATCAAAAGGAGTCTTAATTGTGAAGAAAATTCTATTAGCCAGCGCTTGTCTGCTGACCCTGACTGCCTGCAGTATGCCTAATCAGCATAAGCAAGAAAACAAACCCAAGCAAAATCAGAATCAAAGCAAAACCAAAGAAGAAAAGACAAAGACGAAAACTTTTTCTAATAAAATCGATGAGTATTATACTAATTCAGTTAAACTTTTCTATACTAAAGACAAGATCCTATCTTTCCAGCTTATTTCCAGCAAGGCCATCCCTGAAGAAAATCAAAAAATGAGCGTCGAAGAACTAACAAAAATCTATAGAGAAGATCTTAAGAAAAGTCCCATGATTGAAGATCAAGAAAAGCTAAAAGGACTTAAAATTCATCTTAAAATTTCTGAAGACAAGAAAAACGCTATAGCCATTTTTGACTTTGATCTCAGCAAAATAGATCAAGAACAGTTGATTCAATCAGCAAGTGACTCTGAAAGTAGTCAGACTTTCTTCAGGAAACTTCAAGATAAACCAGAAGTTGTCTTTGATTATTTGAAGGGGCAAGGACTTAAAGAAGAATAAAAAAGCTTTCTGAGTGATTTAACTTTACAGTTAATACTCAGAAGGCTTTTTCTATCTATCTTAAAGAACCAAGAAGACAATACGCTATCTCAAGACCGCTTCTGCCAAAGCCTTTTGAATGGCTATGACGCTGCGGTCGCTAGTAAATTGCAGGACTTCTGCTGGCTCTTGAGCGCTGGAAACCCAGACTTTCAGCTCGGCATCTAGGTCGAAATGGCCGGCTGTTTCCACTGAGAAGCGACTGATAGAGCGATAAGGAAAGGACTTATAAGAAGTCTTTTTGCCAGTCATTCCCTGCTTGTCGACCAAGATTAACCGCTTATCTGTAAAGACAATCAAGTCACGAATGAGGCTAAAAGCCAGTTCTACATTCTCTGTTGTTGTCAGAATATCCTCCAATTGTCTTTCTGTTTTTTCAATATCTTTCTGAGAGGCATTGCCTAATAAACCGCCGAATAATCCCATCAATCGGTCCTCCAATCTATTTTTTCCTACTATAGCATTTTCACCTCCAATAAGCAAAAGAAAACTGCCAGATAAAACTGGCAGTTTGTTTTATTTTGTCAAAATAGACAAAGTTTCTAGCAGATTATCGGCATGGACTTCAATGGTATCGCCAGTAGCCTTAATCTTGACTTCGACAATGCCTTCTGCAGCTTTCTTACCAACTGTCACACGGATTGGAAGGCCAATCAAATCGCTGTCGCTGAACTTAACACCAGCTCGCTCATTGCGATCATCCACCAAGACCTCATAACCAGCACTTAGCAAGTTAGCCTCGATTTGGTCAGTTAGAGCCAAGGCTTCCTCGTCCTTGACATTGACCGGAATCAAGTGCACATCAAATGGTGCCAGCTCTTTCGGGAAGTTGATGCCCCAAGCATAGCGGAATTCACCCTTAGGAGTTTTATTGACAAAGAGACGGGCATGCTGCTCCATAACAGCAGACAGGAGACGGCTGACACCGATACCGTAACACCCCATAATCATCGGTACTGCTCGGCCATTTTCGTCCAAGACATTAGCGTTCATGCTGTCAGAGTAGCGAGTTCCCAGCTTAAAGATATGCCCAATCTCAATCCCACGAGCAAACTTGAGGACACCTTGACCGTCCGGAGAAATTTCACCCTCGCGAACTTCACGGATATCCACAAACTCAGCGGTAAAGTCACGCCCTGGATTGACACCGGTCAAGTGGTAACCATCTTCGTTAGCGCCAACTACAGCGTTAGCCAGGTCTTGCACCTTGCGGTCAGCGATGATTCTCACGCCTTCTGGCAGATTGACTGGCCCTAGTGAGCCAAAACCTGCTCCCAAGAGCTGACGAACTTGATCTTCACTCGCCACGTCAAAGAAATCCGCTGCCAAATGATTTTTCAGCTTGACTTCATTAAGCTGGTCATTGCCGACCAAAAGTGCTACGACAGGAGACTCGTCAGCCATGTAAACCAAGGTCTTGATTGTCTGGCTTTCATCTAGCCCAAGGAAGGCAGCAACTTCGTCAATGGTCTTGCAGTCAGGCGTTGAAACGCGGGCTACTTCTTCCTCAGTCACGACACGTCCTGCCGGCTTGTATTCATCCGTCGCCATTTCAAGGTTGGCAGCATAGCTAGACTCACTGGAGTAGGCAATAGTATCCTCACCAGATACCATCCAGCTGGTCAATTCTGTCCGAATAGCTTCCTGAACATCTTCAGGAATTTCATCAAAGCTGGCTACAGACTTGTCCAAGACCACCCAGCGGTTCAAATCCGTCCGGTCCGGCGTAATGGCCATGAATTCTTGGCTGTCCTTGCCCCCCATAGCACCACCATCACCGATAATGGCTTTGAAATCCAGCTCGCTGCGGGTAAAGATTTTCTCATAGGCAGACTTGTATTCATCATAAGCTACATCCAAGCTGTCATAGTTAGCGTGGAAACTGTAGGCATCTTTCATGATAAACTCACGCGTCCGCAAGAGCCCGTTACGAGGACGCTTTTCATCGCGGTATTTAGGCTGAATCTGATAGAGATTGAGCGGCAGCTGTTTGTAGGATTTAACCGAATCACGGACGATAGCTGTAAAGGTTTCCTCATGGGTTGGCCCTAGGATAAAGTCAGATTTTTCACGATTTTTCAGTTTGTAAAGGTCTTCACCATAGGTCTCATAACGGCCAGACTCGCGCCAGAGGTCTGCACTGAGCAGGGCCGGCGCCAGCATCTCCACTGCACCAATCTTGTCAAACTCTTCCCTCATAATTCTTTTGGCTTTTTCAATTACGCGGTTAGCCAACGGCAGATAAGAATAGACCCCAGCTGAAACCTGACGGACATAGCCAGCCCGCAGCATCAGAGCGTGACTGATTACTTGAGCATCGCTAGGCATCTCACGCAGGGTTGGAATTAACATTTTACTTTGTTTCATAAAAACAAAACTCCTTGACTTTCATTGAATAATTTCTTTTTCATAGTTCTAAGAACTTTAGTTTCCTAGAAGAATAATTTCATGATATCGTTCCAGGTAACGGCAATCATTAGGATGACCATAATAGCAACTCCAGACAGAGTGATATAGGTCTCCGTTTCTCTTTTCAGCGGTTTTCTGCGGATAGCCTCCAGAATATTGAGGACGATTTTTCCGCCGTCCAAGGCCGGAATAGGAATCAGGTTGAAAATACCGATATTGAGCGACAGCATGGCCAAAAGGCTGAGGACTGCTGGCAAGCCTTGCTCTGCAGCCTGACTGCTGAAATTGTAAATAGCGACCGGACCGCCCAGCTTGTTGATATTGAAGTTGAAGATGATATCTTTCAGAGCTGACAAAATGCGAACTGTGGTAGACCAAGCTGCAGTAAATCCGCCAATGACCTTGTCCCAGAAGCCTGTCTTGACTGTTGGGGATACGCCTAGCAGATATCGATTGCCGTCTTTTTTAGGCTGTACGGTAATTTCTTTCGTTTCGCTGCCGTGCTTGTAGGTAACTGACAAGGTCGGCGCTTCCTTGCTCTTGGCTGTGATTTTCGCCAGAGCGCTGGTTAGATCCGCCCAGTTGCTAATCTTATAGTCATTAATTTTAAGGATTTGGTCCTTATTTTGAACCCCAGCAGCTGCTATAGCACTACCATCCATGACTTGAAAATGATTGCTGTTCTCATCACGAACGCCGCCCTGAACAAAGGCTAGTAGCATAAATACCAGCACGCTCAGGATGAAGTTATTCATAGGCCCAGCAAAGTTGGTAATGAGACGACCCCAGATACTAGCATTCTGATACTGAACATCCAGCGGTGCAATCCGCACCTCAGTGCCGTCTTCTTCAACAATCGTTGCATCATGATCTACTGCATAAGTCTTGAGCTCGTCAAGGACTAGACCTGTGATTTCCAGCTTTTCCTCAAAGTCAAAGCCAGTCACATTCATGGGCAGAGCTGTCTGGTCAACCTTTTTGCCAGAGAGATTGATGCGAACCACCTTGCCCTCTGCATCCAAGGTCAGACTAGCCGGTGTCCCCACCTTAATGTCAGTGGAATCTTCCCCCCAGCCGGCCATGCGCACATAGCCCCCCAAGGGTAAAATCCGAATCGTATAGGCCGTCCCATCCTTGCCAATATGGGAGAAAATCTTGGGTCCCATACCGATAGCGAACTCTCTGACCAAAATGCCGGACTTCTTCGCAAAGTAGAAGTGTCCGAACTCATGGACCACCACAATGATCCCAAAAATAATAATAAAGGTTATAAACTGCATGGACTTCTAATTTTACCTTTCCTAGAAATCTTGTTTTTTCTTTAAATCAAAGAAGGAGCAGAAAACGGCCAAATACCGAGCTTCCCGCCCCTGCATAGCTGACACTCTTGAAAATAGGGTAGAAGCTCCTCTCAAAAATTTGAGCTCCAAATCCCAGTTCCTTCTCAGATTGTGCGGTCTTTGGACAAACATACCGTCCCTTGCTTTCAGCTATGCTCGACTGTCTTAGAACAAGCCGAAGAAATGCATCAGCGGAAAGACGAAGAGAAGGCTGTCAAAACGATCCAAGACACCGCCGTGGCCAGGAATGAACTTACCAGAATCCTTGACCCCGAAATGACGCTTGACTGAGCTTTCGACCAAATCACCTAGCTGGCCTGCAATACTAAAGAGCACTGCCAGAATCAAAAAGACAAAGACATTATAAGGTGCGTACACTTGCGGTCGAACCAACATAAAGATTCCAGTCACTAGAACGGCTGATAGAATGCCGCCCAGGCTGCCTTCAATAGTCTTATTGGGAGAAACTCTCGGCGCCAGCTTTCTTTTACCAAAACGCACCCCGACCAGATAAGCTCCACTATCAGTAGCCCAGACGATAAAGAGAGCTAGCAGGACCTTGTCAATATTCATCAAGCGGGCATCAATCAAAGCATTAAAACCAAGACCGACATAAAAACTAGCTGCAATCGGATAAGCCGCATCTTCAAAGGTGTAGTTGGAACCTAGAACGGTCGAAATCAACAGAAGAAAGACGACCAAGCCATAGGCCACGACATTGCCATCAACCGGCAGAAACTTCAGATAGTTCTCCAGGGGCAGGGTTAGGACAAAGGCTGCCAGCATAGCCAAGACACCTTCGATTGTCGCTGTCGGCAGGCCTTTCATTTGGAGAAATTCATGCACCGCTAGCATGGCCAGCAGTCCCACAAAAATCTGAAAGATGACGCCTCCTGTCAATACCAGAGGAATAAAAATAGCAAGAGCGATTCCTCCAAAGATTAGACGTTTTTGTAAATTTTTACTCATACTCTATTACTTTCTCCCTTAAACACCGCCAAAGCGTCGATTCCGACGGCTGTATTCTGCAATTGCAGCCTTCAAAGCCTTCTCATCAAAGTCAGGCCAGAGGATATCCGTAAAATACAGCTCACTGTAGGCTGACTGCCAAGGCAGAAAATTGCTGAGGCGCAGCTCTCCACTGGTCCGAATCACCAGATCCGGATCGCGTAGCATCTTAGGCAAGTTGCTGGTATAGAGGTAGTTGCCAATGACTTCCTCAGTAATGTCACCAGGACTGAGTTTGGCATCCAGAACATCCTGAGCAATCAGTTTAACCGCCTGATTGATCTCATATCGGCCACCGTAGTTTAGGGCAAAATTGAGAATCAAACCTGTATTGAGCTTGGTCAGGCTTTCAGCCTTTTCCAGAGCTTCAAATGTCGCCTTAGGAAGCTTAGCCGTGTCACCAATCATCTGGATCTTAACTTTGTTCTTGTGCAGCTCCGGCACATAGCGGTCGTAAAATTCAACCGGCAGATTCATGATAAAGGAAACTTCCTTTTCCGGCCGAGACCAATTTTCCGTTGAAAAGGCATAGACAGTCAAGACCTGAACACCCATTTCCTTGGCGGCAATCGTCACCCTTTGCAAGGTTTCCATGCCAGCCTTATGACCGAACACGCGCGGCTGCATCCTTTTTTTGGCCCAGCGGCCGTTGCCGTCCATAATAACAGCAATGTGTTTGGGAACATTCAGCGGTGCGTTCAGCTTTTCTTTTTTCTTAAAACTAAACATACTTTTTATCCTATTTAAAGTTTTGTCAGTTCATTATATCATAAATCCTTGGAATGTGGGCAATTCATCCGCTTTTTCAAGCCTGAGGGCATAAAATAAGGACAGAATGTCAACTAAAAATCCAAACTCACCCAGCCTGTCCAAACTGCGAGGCCAATAAGCTTGAAACCAGACACCTTCTAAACGTATGAGTCAAAACAAAAAACAGCCCGCAAGCTGTTTATTTCTTTACTCTTCAATCGCTGATTCTTCCTCAGGAACGTCAACGCTTCCTTCACCACCAGCAACAGCAGGAATCCCCTCCGTTAATGGCAGTACGGTCTTAATTGCTGTCAGTTCAAAGGTCAGGTAAACACCGTCCACATCCAGAACAACTGTTTTCTTGTCTGTGTCCACTTCATCTACCGTTCCATACAAACCGCCGATGGTAATGACTTCATAACCCTTTTGCAGCTTGTTAAGGCTTTCCATACGCTGCTGAGCCTGTTTCTTTTGGGCACGCATCTGGAAATAAGTCATCCCTACCAGTACAACCGCAAATACAATAAGCATAATTGGATTCATATCTTTTCTCCTTCGAATGTCATATATGAACTACTATAGCAGATTTCCCTTATTTTTACAAGACGATTCTGACTTTTCAGGCAAAGTCCGTCTCAAGTCGGATGAAGCATGACTGGCCTAACCACATTTTTTAAAAAGCAAAAATCAGGATGACTAACACCCTGATTTTATGTCTTTTTATTTAAGATTTTTAACAACTTCTGCTACATGCTCAACTGTAAAGCCATATTCTTCCAGAACCTTGCCTGCTGGAGCAGATGCACCGAACTGGTCGATTCCGATAACTGCACCGTCCAGACCGACATACTTGTACCAAGGCTGGCTGGCTGCCATCTCGATCGCTACGCGGCGACGAACTGCATTTGGCAGAATTTCTTCTTTGTAGGCTGCATCTTGAGCATCAAAAAGCTCTGTTGATGGCACGCTGACAACGCGGATTTTAGCGCCTTCTGCTGCAAGTGCTTTAGCAGCTGCAACTGCCAAATTAACCTCAGAACCAGAAGCCAGCAAGATGGTATCAAAATCTGCTCCTGTTTCGTAAACGACATAAGCGCCTTTAGCTACCTTGTCAAAGTTTGTTCCTTCTTCGACTGTCAGATTTTGACGGGTCAAGATCAGAGCAGTCGGAGTGGATTGACTCTTAAGGGCCAGGTACCAAGCTGCCTGAGTTTCACGCGCATCTGCTGGGCGGAAAACAGTCAGGTTTGGAATGGCACGCAGACCAGCCAAATGCTCAATCGGCTCATGTGTCGGACCGTCTTCACCAACTGCAATAGAGTCGTGTGTGAAGACATAAGTCACTGGCAAGCCTTGCAAAGCAGACAAACGAACAGCTGCCTTAACATAGTCTGAAAAGACGAAGAAGGTTCCACCGTAAACGCGAAGCCCACCATGAAGCGCCATACCGTTAAGAATTGTTCCCATGGCAAACTCGCGCACACCAAATTGGATGTTGCGGTTGAGACGGTGGGCATCATCCTGCAGACCGTCTTCCTTGATGTAGGTCATATTGGAATGAGCCAAGTCAGCAGAACCGCCGAGGAAAGTTGGAAGCACCTTAGCTGCTGCATTGAGAGCATCCTGACTAGAATTACGGGTCGCTTGAGAGAAGCCATTTTCAAGCACTGGGAAGTCTTCTGGCTTAATCTCTACTGGATCTTGACCAGCAATGATAGCTGTTACTTCTTCTGCCAACTCTGGATGGGCTTGCTTGTAGTCCTCTACTAGCTGCTTCCAAGCATCGTATGCCGCTGCACCACGCTCTGCCACATTTTGACGGTAGTCAGCATAGACTTCCTCAGGAATCTCAAATGGCGCATAGTCCCAGCCCAAGGCTTTACGAGTAGCTGCCGCTTCTTCTGCTCCCAGAGGCGCACCGTGCACTGCATTCGTTCCTTGCTTGTTTGGAGAACCGTAACCGATAACCGTCTTGACTTCAATCAAAGATGGTTTGCCGGAAGCTTTAGCTTCATTGATGGCTGCATCAATCGCTGCAAGGTCTGTTCCATCTTCTACCAAGGCAGTATGCCAACCATATGCTTCATAGCGGGCACGAACATCTTCTGTAAAGGAATCCTTGGTCTCTCCATCTAGGTTGATATCATTTGAATCATAGAGAACAACCAGCTTGTCCAGCTTTTGCAGCCCAGCATAAGAAGCAGCTTCAGCTGAAACCCCCTCCATCAAATCACCATCACCACAGATGACATAAGTGTAATGGTCGAAAATTGGGTAGCCTTCACGATTATACTTAGCAGCCAAGAAACGCTCTGCCTGAGCAAATCCAGTAGCTGTAGAAATACCCTGTCCCAGTGGGCCAGTGGTGGCATCAACACCAGCTGTGTGACCAAACTCTGGGTGACCTGGTGTCTTAGAACCCCATTGGCGGAAATTTTTGATTTCGTCCATGCTGACATCTTTAAAGCCAGACAGATGAAGCAAGGCATAAAGCAGCATAGAACCATGTCCTGCAGACAGGACGAAGCGATCGCGGTTAATCCAGTTTGGCTCTTCTGGATTGATACGAAGTTGTTTAGTAAACAAGTCATAAGCCATCGGCGCAGCGCCCATGACTACGCCAGGGTGACCTGACTTAGACTTTTCAATCGCGTCAATCCCTAAAAAGCGAATGGCATTAACTGATAATTGTGACATTGGATTCTCCTTATTTTTACTAAAATCTGTCCTGACATCAGAACAGGATAAACAATGGTCGTAGAAACGATAAAAATTGTCTCATATCTATTATAAGAAAATTATCCCTATATCGCAAGATAGGGATAATCTCATCGGATACTTTCTGAAGCCTTTATCCATTTGAACTTTTGCTTCATCAAGTAGAAAAACATTTTATAATCAATGAAAATCTAAGGGCAAACTTGAAAGCTAGCCAAGGACTGAATTTGAAAACAGCATGGCAGGGCTGACAAGGTTTAAAGATTTTCAAAGAATATTAAAGGAGGGCTTTAAATTGAATATTGGACTCTTGCTCGAAACAGTCATCAAAGCCACGAGGATGGTGGTATTCGATTCTATCTTTGTCCAGAGGATAGGTATACTTGCCGCCCACTTCCCAGATGAATGGATGGAACTGATATTGAAGGCGCTCTTTGCGCATCTTCCACAAGGCTAAAATCTCATCCGTTGAAGCCATAAAGTTGGACCAGATATCATAGTGAACTGGGATGATGACCTTGGCCCGCAGGTTTTCAGCCATACGCAGTAAGTCGATAGACGTCATCTTGTCCTGAATACCGACAGGATTGTCACCATAGTTATTGATAGCTACATCAATCTGGAAGTCCTTACCGTGCTTGGCAAAGTAGTTAGAGAAGTGAGAGTCTGCACCGTGATAGATGGTTCCGCCTGGTGTTTCAAAGACATAGTTAACTGCCTTGCGTGCCATTTCTTCATCGGTCACAGCCAGTCCCGCCAGTTCCCCATCTTGAGCTTCAGCACCTTCGACTGGCAGAGTCACCAGACAGGTACGGTCAAATGATTCAACAGCTGTCACCTTGATGTCCTTAAACTCAAAGCTTTCACCTGGCTTGATTACCATGATGCGTTCTTCAGGCACACCCCATTTTTTCCAAATTTCGCCACACTCATAAGGTCCGACAAACTTAACATGGTCCAAGTTAGGATTGTTGACAATAGCCGCTGCGGTATTGATGTCAATGTGATCGCTATGGAAATGAGAAACTAAATAATAATCTAGTTCATTGATAGCAAAAGGATCGATAACCATCGGCTGCACGCGCAGATTGGGCTGCAGCTTGCGGACACCAGCCATATTGGCCATCTGATGGCCTCTGACCATATCTTTAACCTTCTTGGTTGATTTTCCTCGGTTAGACCACAGATCCATGACGACATTGGCACCGCCCGGCGTCTTAATCCAGACACCGCAGTTGCCCAGCCACCACATGGCAAAATTGCCTTCTGGCACTACTTCTTCTTCAATTTCTTCATTGAGCCAAGTGCCCCATTCTGGAAAAGTTGACAAAATCCAAGATTCTCTGGTAATGTCTTTCACGTTTGGCATAGTCCATTCCTCCTCAAAAATTGATTGATTTCTATGCTTCTAGTATAGTCCGCCTCAAGGGATAAAAAAAGACCAAATAAAACACAGGTCTGTGTTCAAGATTGGACTTTATTTTTTGATAAAAACACCCGCGAGTTTGGACTTGCGGGTGTGGTTTAATTTGTGACTTTCAGTCTGTCTCGCTCCGTAAGGTGCGAGACAAATAAACCACCCGCTATGCGGGTGCGCATCGAAGGTTATACCAAAAAAACTCCAAACGCGAT